>JARRRI010000051.1:68754-88183 GCA_037380845.1 Candidatus Sulfobium sp.
AAACCTGTTATTGTCAACTTATTTTATCGACCTGTGGAACACGCCGAATCCGGTATCAAGGGCATTGCCGGTGCTGACTTTTTCCGAAAATGGGACTTTGCAGATAGACAGATATGCCGAGCAGGTTGAAGACAAGAGCAAGGTTGAAACTCACTTCTATTCGGATAAGGCCCCTTTGCCGACACTGGTTGTTATCCCGTTTTACGAGGTGCTTAAGGCTCTGGGTCTCGATAGAATCGGAATAAAGGCGTCTCAGAGGTTTCCCATTTATATCTGGAGGACGCACGGGGTCGCGGACGGGCGGGAACTTTCTTTCGACAAAATAGTGCCTGTCCTCTGGCTCGGAAGTTTTCTCTGTGGATCTCTACCGTTTGCGTTAATTGTCGTGCTCAGTTTTTTGAGGATCCGGGACAGGAGTCTTCCTCTTTCACCGGTTGTAATGGTAATGATGGCCTTTTACGGGTCATTACTGCTTGTATTCTCAGGTACTTACTTCAATCATATCTTTGCCGGCTTTCTGCTGCTACTCAGCTACATATGTCTTAAAGACCGGAAGTTTGCCCTCTCGGGACTGTTTGCCGGGTTAAGTTTCCTTTCAGAATATACTGTGGGACTGGTATTACCCCTCTGGACCCTGCTTATTCTGATTAATGAAAAACGGATTAAAAAGTCTCTCTTATTTGTCGGAGGGACCTTGCCAGCCGTGGTTTTCATCGGCATATATAATTATTTGATCACGGGTACTCCTTTCGTAATGGTGAACGCCTTTCATTATGCTTACGGTAAAGAATTGAGCCATGATTATGGGTTCGGCTCCCCTTCGCTGACATCCCTATGGGGCCTTTCATTCAGCGGCTCCGCAGGACTGTTCGTATTCGCCCCTGTGCTGATGATGGCTGGCTTCTATATGCTGAAACTGTGCAGAAAGAAAGACTATCTGACCAGGCTCCCCACAAATTATCTTTTTGCGTTCGGCCTTATATTTTTCGTCGTCATTGCTTCCTTCTTTACCTGGTGTTATTTCTGGCTCTCACCGCCTATGGGTTAGCCGGCGCATGGATTGCCAAATCAACGCTGGTGTTTATGGTGCCCGGCCGCTTTCTTCACGGCGCACAACATTCAAATACTCTTCTCGACATTCTCCTCCCGGAATTCCTGGCTGGACGCTTTAATCCCGACAGCCTTCCAACGCTTATCTTTGGTATGTCACCTTTTTTGAGCGCGGCTTTATGGCCGGTGGCGTTCATAATTTCTGTAATAGCTCTGTCATATTGGCATAAAAGGTTGTTATGTCGATGGTAGAGCGAGGAGACGAGAGCTTCAGTCTGTCGTTTTGGGATTAAGATTCGAGCAGGGAAACCTGCCTGCCCGCAGGCTGAAAGCTACACATGTACCGAAAAAACTAAAGCCAGCGGTAATTGGAGAGCTTCAGTAAATAAGATGAGATAATTCTTGAAGTTGCGACGCCTCAAGTTCCGAGCTTTCTGCCGGTGTCGCTGAAAATTGGGAATTTCTTTACCTTCCACCCGCTTAATACATATTTCAACATGGTAACAATGATGCCGACCCCGTACTTGACGCTTTTCCGGAAACTTATAGAGGACGCCTCTGCAAAATATTTTGTCGGGCAGCTCAGTTCGCCTATCCTGAAACCAAAGAAGACCGCCTGGACAAGCATCTCGTTATCAAAAATAAAATCGTCGGAGTTCTCTTCGAGGGGCAGAGTTTCCAGGACCTCACGCGTAAATGCCCTGAAACCGGTGTGATATTCTGAAAGTTTGGCGCCAAGAACCATGTTCTCGATGAAAGTCAGAATTCGGTTTGCAATATACTTATATAAAGGCATGCCGCCCTTAAGCGCCGTGCCTCCCAGTATCCGGGAGCCGAGAACGAGGTCATAATGCCCGGACGCAATCATGGACGCCATGGCGGTCACAAGACGCGGTGAATACTGGTAGTCCGGATGTACCATAACGACGATGTCGGCATTGCACTTCAGCGCCTCCAAGTAACAAGTTTTCTGGTTTCCACCATATCCTTTGTTCTCCATATGAAGTATCGTCCTTATGCCCAGTTGACGGGCCAGTTCCGGAGTACCGTCTCTGGAAGCGTCATCAACAAGAAGCACCTCGTCGACATATTCATGCGGGATTTCAGCATAAGTTCTGCGGAGAGTCGTCTCTGCATTATAAGCAGGCATTATTACGACAAGTTTCTTGCCGAGAATCATTTTTGTGGCATCATTCTCTCGTAGCAGGGGGTCTGCCGAATGTTTTTAAGTGAGGGATCTTTTGCAATGAACCCCCAGTCAACATCTCCTTTTTTCAGGCCGAGTTCCAGACTCTTTGTGAACCATTTGCACGCTTCTTTCTTTTTGTTTTTGAGGGAATAAGCGGCCGCCATACCGTAATATGCCAATCTGGACTGGGGGTTTAGCTTGGCGGCCTTATTGTAATCGGAAAGGGCGCGATCGAGATCCCCCTTCAACTGATATGCTGTGCCGCGGTTGTAATAGATTTTGTCATTTTGGGGGTCCAGCCCAGCGGCCTTGCTGTAGTCGGAAAGGGCCTTCTCAAGATTCCCCTGTGATTGATACAAAATACCCCGGTTGAAATAGGCCTGACTGTTTCGAGGGTTCAGTTCGGCGGCCTTGCCGTAATCCGAGATGGCCTTATCGAGATCTCCTTTTGTCTGATAAGCGAATGCCCGGCCGAAATACGCATCCTCGCCCCGGGGGTTTATCTCAAGGGCTTTCGTATAATCTGAAATGGCCAGGCCGGTTTCTCCGTTCGCCTGATGCGCCGTACCACGGTTGTAATAAGCCTTGTCGTCCCCGGGGGACAATTCGATGGCCTTGCTGTAATCCGAGACGGCCTGGCTAATATTTCCTGTTGCCTGGCAGGCAAGACCCCGGTAATAATAATATATTTCAGAGCCGGGGTTGATCTCAACGGCCTTGTTGTAATCCACAACGGCAAGTGTGAAGTCTCTTTTAAGATGATGGACTAAGCCGCGGCGATAAAAGGCCTTGTCGTTCTTCGGGTCCAGAGCTATGGCCTTGCTGTAATCCTGAATGGCTTGGTCGAGTCTTCCTGTTGCCTGGTATGCGATGCCCCGGTTGAAGTGGGCAGCGGCAAGGATATGATTGTCGTGACTCTTTTGGATCGTGCTGTTGCAGGCGCGGATAGCCGCGCGGTATTCCATTTTATCCACAAATTCTTTACAGGGAGACCAATGATTTTCGGCAAAAACGACGGATGAAAGAAAAAGCCCTGAGAAAATCAGCATCCACACAAGAATCGGTTTCACGCTACTTTATCCCACAATGCAGCAATAGAACACCTCAACTCCGAAGAAAGAATCAACGACAGTGGCTCCCGGCGGCCCCCTGTTTCCAAATGGTGAGCCGTGCCGGGATCGAACCTGCGATCCGCTGATTAAGAGTAAGAAGAGCAAGCGAAAAACGGATTAAAAAACAATGGGTTACAGGCTCAAAAAGTGTCCACGTGGTCATCATTGTTAATAATACCATACATACCCTTCTTTTTTGGACCTACCGAACGGGAAAGGGAAAAATGAAGTGAAAGCCCCTAAATTTTTTTCTCACCTGGCTGAAGAACACGAACTCGCCGCACCTTACCTGGTGGACAGGGAAGGCCCGCTCACTTCTTTTTCGACCTCTTAATAAAGGGGCCTTTTCTTTTTGTTTCGAAGAGTGGTAGGATTTTACGGGGCTAATCTATAGACGCCGAAAACAGATGTCTAACATTGAAGCGAGGAGGGAGTTATGAGAATTTTTGCGGGGCTAGTGTTTAGCATCTTTTTTATTGTATCAGTGGCAGGGGCTGATCAGTTCCCCTTGAATTTCTCAGCATCAAAAGTAGACGTGACCGCAATCGATACTATCAGGATTCACCATGTGTCAGCTCCATGGGCCGAAGGATCCTACTGGATAGATTTTCAGTGGGATCCGGCGAATCTGGCCATGATTCCGGTGAATGCCGGCGCGGAACCGCAGCCAACTGGTCTGACATGGAATTTAAGTAGCTCAACATATCAAGCTGCGATTGCGGCAGATCCTGCGGAAAGATCGCTGACGATTTACTTCAAGTGTATTGGTCCAGTGTGCGATTTTGACGCTGTCTCCAGCGTGACCCCCGGTTGCCAGTTGGGTTTATCGTTTTTCCAGGGAAACAGCTTTTACTTTGGTTTGACGACGAATAGTTCGCAAGTGAATAGCTCGAAAGCATTCGTCTCTGCTTTGTCTTCGACAAGCGAGTGGAACGTGTGCGGGACTCTTTATTACAATGAGGAAGTCGGAATAAAGATCACCGATTTACCACAGTGGTTTGATTTTGCGAAGACATTTGAAGTTAATAATATTGGTCTCTATTGGGATTCTTGGACCTTGAATCCTGATGGTAGTGGTTACATCAGTTCTTTCTAGTTAATGTGAGTTATCATGACAGCATGATAAAATAACCAGCGATAGGCAACATTCGAAGGCGGTCACGTGTGGTCTCAACTGCCACTGAAAAAGGAAATCAGGGAGCCGCGAGACTTCCGCAACTCCCCGAAAGAAGGAGAAAAATGGTGAGCCGTGCAGGGATCGAACCTGCGACCCGCTGATTAAGAGTCAGCTGCTCTACCAGCTGAGCTAACGGCCCATATCAAAGTCAGTGATCAGCAAAAAGTGAGCAGTGAATAGTAAAACAAAAAAACGGAGCTTCAGTCAACTCACCGATGCCGATCAGCCTGTCCCGTAGGATCGGTTGGCGCGCCTGAGAGGATTCGAACCTCCGACCCTCGGCTCCGGAGGCCGATGCTCTATCCACTGAGCTACAGGCGCACAGAGACAGCTTAAGGCTAAAAAGCTGCAAACTTTGTTTGCGCAATTTATATGGGGTGGGCGAGGGGATTCGAACCCCCAACACCTGGAGCCACAGTCCAGTGCTCTAACCATTGAACTACGCCCACCATTAACTGCCGGTTATAGTGAATAGTGAATAGTAAAACAAAAAATGATGATTCAGTCAACTTGCTTCGCCGATCTTCCCGAGCCGGATCGGGTTGGCGCGCCTGAAGGGATTCGAACCCCTGGCCCACTGCTTAGAAGGCAGTTGCTCTATCCAGCTGAGCTACAGGCGCAATGTCGGAGTCCTGTGAATTGCCCGGAAATTCATTATAAGAGGTTATAAGAAACCCTGTCAACTCTCACTTGCGACACATGTCAGGAGAAAGGAGGCGAAAGAAGTCCGGTCACAATCCCGCCGACTTCCGGATCATGAGCGCAGAAACATTGACTGGGTTGCACGAATTTTGTTTTACTATCCTTCTGGAAAACAGATGGGCGGTTAGCTCAGCTGGGAGAGCGCCACGTTCGCAACGTGGAAGTCGGGGGTTCGAATCCCCTACCGTCCACCATTCCTTTTTTGAAATGATCAAGACATACTTTTTTTGAAAATTTTTGTTTATGCATACAAAAGAACGACTCATTGAAATCATAAGGGAAAGGTCCTATCAGTACAGCCACGAGCCGAAGTTCAAGCTTGCGTCAGGCGCTGTTAGTAATTTTTATTTCAACATGAAGAAGACCACCCAGTCGCCTGAAGGCATGCACCTTGTGGGGAAAATAATTTTCGAAAAGATAAAGGAACTCGGGATTCGTCCCGACGCCATAGGGGGGCTTACGCTGGGTGCAGACCCTATTGCTTGCGCAGTTGCCATGTATTCCTATGGTGCCGGCGAACCGATCGAGGCGTTTGTAATAAGAAAGGAACCGAAGGGACACGGGTTGAAGCTCCCCATGGAAGGTAATGTGAAATCCGGAGACCACGTGATTGTGGTTGACGATGTGGTGACGACAGGGGGATCCACTATAAAGGCCATAAATGTCGCTGAAGAAAACGGTCTCACCATAGACGCCGTAATTGTCCTTGTCGACCGGTGCGAACAAAACGGAAAACAGAATATAGCAGCCCTGGGTTACCCTGTTTACGATATCCTCACGATAGACGATTTTATTTCTGCCGGGAAGTAGGCGCAGCAAAGCGGTACCGGAAATATTTTGGACAAAGTAACAAAATACAGAGAGAGACGATACTGCAAGTTTTCAAAAATCTTTCGGCTTTCTGTTATACTATTCGACAATGAGTAAAAAGAGTCTGTTTCTTCTGTTTGTATTAGTTTTCATCGTTTCAGCAGTTGTCATTGGTAGCAGTACAAAGGCAGAGCCGGCGGAAGGCTGCGTTACAGGCCAGTGCCATTCCGACCTTTTAAAGGGAAAAGACGTACATCCTGTTGCCGAGGGCTGTGACACCTGTCACCAGGAGATAGCGAAACCCCATCCCCAGAAAGGCAAGAAGACCTTCAAGTTAATGCAGAAAGTGCCGTCGTTGTGTTTTATGTGCCACTCCCCTTTTGGAAAGCAGCCTCATGTCCACCCGCCGGTGAAGGACGGGATGTGCACAACCTGCCACAATCCGCACTCTTCCAATCAGGCGAAACTTCTTGTTCAGCCGCTGAAGGACCTTTGTCTTATGTGTCATCCGGACAAGGTCGACCATAAGGTTGTCCATGGTCCGACCTCGGCCGGCGACTGCACGGTTTGTCATAATCCGCATGAATCGGTGAACGACAAGCTTCTTGTGAAAAAAGAACCTGATTTGTGTCTCACCTGCCATGTGGACATGCAGGACATGTTGAAAAAGAAGGACGTGCATCCGGCCCTTTCCATGGGATGTACGTCATGTCATGACCCTCACGGGTCTTCGTACCCGAAGATGCTGCCGGCTGAGGGAGCAAAGGTCTGTTTCCAGTGCCATCCTCAAATCCAGGAGACGGTGGAAAAGGCGAAGGTGAAGCATCCTCCCGTAATGTCCGAGAAGGGGTGTATTACCTGTCATTCACCGCATGCGAGTGACTCGGAGAAGCTTCTGTTGAAGCCCGGAGAAAACCTGTGCCTCAGCTGTCATACGAAGATCATCACGAAGTCGATGACTGACATCCACGGGGCCATCAAGGCGGGCGGTTGTACCTCTTGCCACAATCCTCACGGTTCTGTTTACTTCAAACTGCTGAAGGAGGAATTCCCCTCTGACTTTTATGTCTCTTACAATGACAAGGAGTTCGAGTTGTGTTTCACCTGCCATAACAGGGACCTGCTCCGCTTTCCCGACACGTCATATGCCACTAACTTCAGAGACGGCGATGTGAATCTGCATTATTTGCACGTCAACCGCAAGTTCAAGGGGAGGAGTTGTATAGCGTGCCATACTCCCCACGGAACCACGCTGCCGAAAATGCTTGCCGAAAGGATCACGTTCGGCCAGTGGTCTTTTTCATTGCAGTACAAGAAAACCGAGACCGGGGGAAGCTGCACTCCGGGATGCCACAAGACTCAGACTTATGACCGAAAGAACCCTACGCACCCCGCCGGGACCATAAGGATGCCGGCAGAGACGAAGTAGCAATCTGTCAGGTTCAGGAGATCTTGCTCTCTTTCGGTTTCTTTGGAGAACTTTCCACGTTGCCCATATATAGTCTGCCCGGAGTTTTTGTTATATGAAGTCCGGGATTAGTCATCCTCTGAAAAAGTCTGTGTTATATTAGATTTGTGGATCGGTCGCCAGAAAAGAAGACAGCCGGCATCGGAAAAAAGAAGATGACTGCCACGCGGAAGAAGACTGATATCACTTTGCTGCTGCGTACGCCGCTTATTCATATTTTGTTTATTGCGGCACTTGGTTTTTTAGTTTACTCCAATACTTTCTATTCTTCTTTTCATTGGGATGATTCACCTCAGATATCTCATAATACTGTAATAAAAGACATCCGGAACTTTACTTCGAACACGAAGGGATATGACTTCAATCCCCGGCGTTTCGCAGGTTATTTCAGTTTTGCCCTGAATTATTACCTGGGGGGCGGATCGGTGACCGGCTACCACATAGTGAATTTCGTCATCCACCTGATCAATGCCTTCCTTGTCTACTTTCTTGTGATGTTGACATTTAAAACCCCGTACTTCAGCAATCAGCAGTCAGCGACCGGCGATAGGCAGGCGGTACCGCGCAATAACCCCCCTCTGTCCCCCCCTAAGTTAAGGGGGGATGAAGGGGGGTTAAACTTCCCCGATTCGCGATTCACGATTCACGATCAACGGCCGTTTATAGCCCTTTTTTCGGCGCTGCTTTTTGTCTCGCATCCGCTGCAGACCGAGGCTGTGACCTATATTGTCCAGAGACTCGCATCACTCGCCACGCTGTTTTATCTCCTGTCTCTGGTGCTCTATATAAAAGGGAGGCTGGAGGTTGGAGGAAGAGGATCGGAAGGCGAATCCGTTAAATCCTCGCACCCCATACCTCATACCAAATACGTATTTTATTCTTTGTCGCTAATTTCCGCTGTTCTCGCCATGAAGACCAAGGAGATAGCCTTCACCCTTCCTGTAATTATAGTTTTATATGAATTCGCTTTCTTCAAGTCATCGCCGAAGAAGAAGCTGCTTCTGCTTCTGCCTGTGGTGCTCACATTGTTGATAATTCCTTTGAGCGTTCTGCACAGCGGCAAGCCCCTCGGAGAGATACTGTCCGATGTGACACAACAGACAAGGGTCCAGACAAGCATGTCGCGGTGGGATTACCTGATGACTCAGGCGGGTGTGATAACAACTTATCTGAGACTCATTTTTTTCCCGGTCAACCAGAATCTGGATTACGACTATCCGCTTTACCATTCATTATTCGCGCCGCGCGTATTCCTCTCGCTCCTGTCCCTTCTGGCGGTCTTCGGACTCGCGGTGTACCTGTTTTACAAGAGCCGGCAGGCCGGTGAGCCGGCAAGCCGTCAAGAAGAGGAGAAGGAAAGCAGTCTGGAGGATGGAGGTTTGATGCCTGAGCACGGAAGTCCTTCCCTCCGACCTCCAACCTCAAACCTTTATCGTCTCATCTCTTTCGGCATCTTCTGGTTCTTCATAGCGCTGTCGGTCGAGTCGAGCATCATCCCCATCGTGGACGTGATATTTGAGCATCGCGTCTACCTCCCGTCGGTGGGCCTTTTTATCGCGATAACGACGGGTGTGTTCGTCGTGGCGGGCAGGTTTAAGAAGGAGAAGGTCCTTGTGGCGGCCCTGGTCCTCGTGCTGGCGCTATTTTCAGGTATCACCTATGCAAGGAATTCAGTATGGAAGAATGAAACCAGCCTGTGGGAGGACGTGGTGCGCAAGAGTCCCGACAAGGCTCGTCCCCACAGCAACCTCGGATATTTTTACATGGGAGAGGGGCTCCTGGATAAGGCACATAAAGAGTTGCTGGCTGCCTTGAGAATCAACCCCGGATATGTGGAAGCGCACACCAGCCTCGGGAATGTCTATTTCTTGCAGGGAAAGAGAGATGACGCACTCAGGGAACTGCAGACTGCCTTAAAGCTGAATCCGGGCTATACGGAGGCGCACATAGATCTTGGAAACCTGTATTCTGCTGAAGGCAGTCTGGATAAGGCCCTCGGGCAATATGAGGCTGTCCTCAAACGCAATCCGGACCATGTGGAGGCTCATATCAGTCTCGGAAATGTCTACCTTATGAAAGGCCGCAAAGACGAGGCCCTCCGCGAGTATAAGACTGCGTTGAGGCTTAGCCCGGACGATTTTCAGGCACATAATAATCTCGGTAATCTTTATTTCATGCAGGGCCGGCTGGACCAGGCCATCGAGGAATATCAGACAGCTCTGAAACTCAATCCCGGCGCCGACCGGACGCGTAAGAACCTTATGACCGCCTATCGGAAACAGGGCCGTCTGGATGAAACTGCCGGAAAAGACCGGGGCACCGGCGTTAAGCCGGATACCGGCCCCGCTCAAGACCACATCAATCTTGCAAACATTTATTACAGACAGGGCCGCCTGGATGAGGCCGTTAAGGAATATGGGGACTTCCTGAAGCTGAACCCCGATTCCGTTGAAGCTCACAACAACCTCGGGAACATCTATTACAAGCAGGGTCTTCTCGATAAGGCCCTGGCTGAATATCGGACTGCATTAAGACTCCGCCCGGGTTCTGCTGAAGTGCATAACAATCTCGGCAAGATATACGGCAGGCAGGGCCGCCTGGATGAGGCCCTCAAGGAATTCCAGGCCGCAGTCAGTCTCATTCCTGATTTCGCCGATGCTCATAACATGCTCGGCAATGTTTATGGCCTTCAGGGAGACCTTGAAAAGGCCCTGAAGGAATATGAGACGGCATTAAAGCTGGACCCTGGTTCCGCCGACTCGCACAACAACCTGGGGACCATCTATTACAGACAGGGCCGGCTTGACAAGGCGCTCAGGGAATTTCAGACTGCGTTAAGGCTCGAACCCGACAATCGCGGGGCACGCAGGAATCTGGAAATGCTTTATAAGAAAAAGGGAACCGGACGATGATAACTGTTCCTGTGCCCTTTATTCCCGCTTTTTGATCCGTATTTCCGCAAGGTACTGAAAAAGACTTACCCCAGATTATTCATAAAATGTGGTAGACGCGAAAGGACACAGTATTTTCGCTCATTCTCGGTCGTTACGACCTCCGAGGAACTTGCCCTCTTTATTTCGGGATACACAATGTCTGAATATCGGGCAAGTAAAACCCTGCCTGCCGGCAGGCAGGCACTCAAACGCTATGTCCTTTCGCCATGCAGGAAGATTTGCGAATAAAGCGGGTTAATTTTTTTGCGACCCCGGCCGGCGTTGCCACAAGCACGATTCTCTGCTTTGTCGGCATATCCTCTGGAATCATGCCCGTTATTTCAGAACGATTACCGTCGATGGCCGTAAAACGTGAGACGTAGGACGCCAGACGTACTTCTCGCCGGCTTGCCGGCCGGAGCGACTCCTCGAGGAGCCGCTTCAGACTTTCCGGCCTCCCTGTCATGCTCTCTGCGCTGTACTCAGAAAAGTGCCTTGATCCCTTCTCCCTTCTTCAACGTAACCTCTATCTTTGCGCTTTTCTTCAACCCCTTCTCCCATTCTTCCTTTCTCTTTTCGATCGCCTGGTTCATCAGCCTCTGCCCGATGATATGTTTCGCCTCTTTGAAGGTCATGATTCTCGCGGGGCTTTTGCTCCCTGCTTTTACGATATGAAGGCCGTCCCTTTCCTGGATTATCCCGCTCACGTCACCTGATTTCATGCCGGAGAGACTGTCGTATATATTGGGGAACATATTCCTGGTCACAGGGATTTTTCTTATTACAAAGCTACCGTCCGAAGCCAGTCTGGAAAAGTCATTACCACCGGCTTTTATACCGGCAAGGACCTTCTTCGCTTTTTCCATTGTCTTTTCGTCTTTTTTGCCGCCGGCAAAGAACAGGTCTTCTGCATTGTAAGCTTCCGGCATCACAAAGGATTTCTTCTCCCTCGTATAAATTTCCTTCAGCTGCTTCTCATCAGGCTTGACATCCTCTGCCTTCCGGAAGATCTCCTTTTTGGTGATCTGCCGGAACAGATTGTCTTCAGCGATCAACTTTTTGAACTGGGCTTCGGTGAGCGCCTGTGATACCAGATACGCCTCGTAGGCCTTATCCGAGCCGGCCCTGGCTTTAAATTTCCTGACCGCGTCATCCACTACCTGCTGACTTACTTTCATGCCTTGCCTTTTTGCTTCCTGTACGGCCAGTTTTCGAAATATCAGAATGTCGAGGGCCTCTTTTCTTACCGCGGCGTTTATTTCGGGAGTCGAATGCCCGCCCGGCTTCACGTATTTAGGACCGATCATGTTCATCTCGCGAATGAGGTCGTTCATGGTAATAGTGTCTTTGTCTACCCTGGCCACGATTACTTTTTCTGATTTCGCAAGATCTTTCTTCATCCCTTCAACCATCTTTTCGTGGTCCGGAGGAACGCTTTTTCCTGCTTTCGGCTGCTCCTTCCTGCTGCATGAACCGAGACTGAAGATTACCAAGAGAGCCGCCGCCAATATGAGAAAACTTTTCTTCATTCTGCATCTCCTTAATCGTAACTTTGATTCACAAAAAGTATTTGTAGTATAACCGCGCGGAAAACAATTTTGCTACCGGAAGCCGTCGCGACACTTATCATGGCACTGTTACCGGCTACTGCCGTGAGCCCGGCAGGCCTGCCCCATCGGCCTTTGCCTGAAACGGCGGCAGTAATCGGGCATCCGTCGCCCAGATGAAGGAAGAAAATCTGAATTCCCGGTGGGAATGAGGACTAAGAGATTCGACATATTTAAAGACGTAAGAATTGTTTGACGACAACCCTGGCCTATCAGCTAGAGAATATGGTATGATTATTGCTGATACAGAATCACTGCTACCCTTTATTGATAAACTGTCGAACACACAAGGACAAAAAGCCCAGTTAAGGAGGAGAAGATGTTTTTGAACAGACTTTTAAAAGGGAGTGCCATAGCCGGCATTGGATTGCTTCTCACGTTTCTGTCCATCAGCGCCAGTGCCGAGACCTATTCGTTTCGAAACCAGATAGATCACGGACTGAGCGCGCCCCTTGATGTGGCTGTTGGGCGTGACGGCAGAGCATATATTGCGGATCAGTCAAACTTCCGCATACTGCAGGTCGACGAATACGACAATTTTGCAAACCAATGTCTGTTTGGTCAGTCTGTTTTCCCGCTTGCCTTAGCAGTGGATCCTGGCGGAGGAGTATATTATGCAACGAGGTTCAGCGGAACGCAGGGCGATATTATCAGGTTCAATTCTCTTCACAGCTGTCTTGATTCCACCGAAATCGGCACACCGACACAGCTTATCGCCCCTTTTGGAATTGCTGTCGCTCCCGACGGCAGCTTCTTTGTTTCGGACAGCTACAACAACAGGATAGAGAAATTCGATCCAGCCGGCAACTTTGTCAAGGCGTGGGGGACACTTGGAAATGCCGTCCCGGATCCCGATTTATGTCAAAGCGGCATGACGGAATTCTGCGACGCCCAGTTCTATTTTCCTAAGGGGCTGGCAGTCCTTCCTTTCGGCGGTACCAACTATCTGATAGTGGCAGACACGAGTAACAACAGGCTGCAAGTATTTGATATGGACGGGAATTTTTTGGCGGCCGCAGGTTCGTTGGGAGCGGGTGAGTTCAATTCGCCAGACGGCGTTGCCGTGGGTCCTGATGGGAATCTTTATATTTCCGACACCGGCAATAACAGAATTTTGAAATTTTCTCTGGGCGACGGCTCTATCTCAGAGGTCGATGACGGGACCGTTTCAACTCCGGAAGGTCTCGCAGTGGATCAGGGTGGTAATGTGTATGTAGCTGACAGCGATAATAACAGGGTCGCGGTTTTTACCCCGGATGTCGTGGTGTTCGAAAATGGCTCATCGAGCAAGGTCATAACGGGAAATGACCCCTTTGGCGCGGTTTTCAGTATTGTCCCCGATGTCTATTGGCAGAATGCGCCTGAGTTTGAGCTCTATCTTTGGCTTGAGGCCTTTGGTGTGAAGGCTTATTGGGCCGGTCTTCCGCTCGATTTGGTGGTGTTCAGTTTGCCAACGGAGATGAAACCGCTGGCATCGGTGCAGGCCGGTGTTCCGGCAGTCAATAACCTGAACCTGACGTTTCTCAATGATTCCAGCGTGGTGCTGCCCGGTACATACACGCTCCATCTCTGTCTCGACAGGGATGTAAACGGAACATACAATCCTTCGGCGTCAGTCTGTGGCAGTATAGATATCGTGCGCCAATAGTTTCCAACGCTTCCCGTTGAAAGGATTAGTGGCGGGTGGTGGAATGATAGTAGGAAGGCGGTTTTCTTACCGCCTTCTTTTTTACAGATCAGGCGAATTCTGTGTCAACCGGATGATAAGCATATTTTGCGAAAACGCTTCAGGGACCGCGCCCGGAATTTGCAGGGCGTGTCAGTTGTCATGACCGCACCAGAACCGCCCATGACCTGTGGCATATAAATTGCTCCAAGACTATAGAAAAAAGGTGGCAACGAGGGAGAATGAACAGGAGCGTCCTTATAGTAGATGACGACAAATTAACCTGCTGGGGACTTGAAAAAATAATGTCTACCCATAACTTGCTCATCACCTCGGTGAACAACGGCAGGGACGCCATATCAGAAGTCGTAAGCCGGCCTTTCAACTCCGTATTCCTCGATATAAATCTTCCGGACATAAACGGCTTTGATGTTCTTAAGGAGATCAGGAAACTCTCGCCCGCGACGAAGGTTATCGTTATCAGTGCCGATGATACGGTCTCAAACAGGCAGCGTGCCATGGATGAAGGGTCTTTTCATTTTATGGGGAAACCATTCAGTGTGCCGGAGATTAAGAAGGTAATCAACTCCTGCATGTCCGACTCGCAGACAGATCAATGCCGGGAACAGACTATCTGATCTGGAATTTCTTCATCCGGTAGCGAAGCGTGTCGTAGCTAATGTTGAGAAGACGTGCCGCCTTTCTCATATTGCCCCTTGCCTTGTGCAATGTTTCCTGAATGAGCTTCTTCTCGACATCGTAGAGACATAGGCCTGAATCGGGGACAGCCGACAACGACGTCTGTTTTTCGGGGACGAATTCGAGCCTCTGATAAATGTGTTCGGGCTGTATGACATCAGATTTTTCGAGGAGACAGACCTTGGCAAAGAGGCTCTTCAGTTCTCTCACATTTCCCGGCCAGGAATGCTTTGTAAGGACTTCCATGGCCTCAGGCGATATCTGCATATTCTCGCGTCCGAATTCTTTTTTCGATGTGGCGAAGAAGTGTTCGGCGAGCAGGGGGATGTCTTCTTTCCTCTCCCTGAGCGGAGCCACGCGGAGACTGAACATGTTCAGCCTGTAAAAAAGGTCCCGCCTGAACTTGCCTTCCTGCTGAAGCCTGTTGAGGTCCCTGTTTGTGGTGGCTATGACCATGACATCGAAGGGGATCTCTTTCGTGCCCCCTATTCGCCGGATAGTCCTGTTTTCGAGGACCCTCAATAGTTTTGCCTGGAGGGATACGTCCATGTCTCCGATTTCATCCAGCACAAGGGTCCCGCCGTCGGCCTCCTCAAAGAGACCTTTCTTGGTGCCCTTGGCATCCGTGAAAGAACCTTTCTCATGACCGAAGAGCTCACTTTCGAGCAGTCCCTGGGGCAGAGCCGCGCAGTTGATCGCAATGAAAGGGTTTGAGTATGCCGGGCTGGCGTTATGTATTGCCCGCGAGACGAGTTCCTTCCCCGTGCCGCTTTCTCCGGTTACGAGAAGATTCTGTACCCTCTGTTCGGCGATTTTCTTGATGTCATCGATCAGATGCTTCACGGAAGATGATTTGCCTATGAGTGTATTGCTGACGGTATCGTCGCGGTATTGTTCGATGGTCCGTTTCAGCCTCACCGATTCAAGGGCGTTCCTGACGATTATCTTCAGCTTCTCTATTTCGAAAGGTTTGGTTATGTAATCGTAGGCCCCGAGTTTGAGGGCATTTACCGCTGTCTCCGCCGTGTCATCAGCGGTGAGCATGAGTTCGTCGTCTTCTACAATAAATACCTTATCTTTCTTGCGGACCGCCATTTATAACTGCTCCTCCACGGCGTCGGCGTTAATGATATTCCCCTGCGGACCGGCATATGTCAGGGGAAGGGCCAGAGTGACTGTTGTACCTTCCCCAAAGCAGCTTTCGAGTTCTATCCGGCCGCCGTGTCGTTCTATTATCCCCTTGATGATCGGAAGTCCGAGACCCGTCCCTTTAACCTTCGTTGTAAAAAAAGGTTTGAACATTTTTGCCATGTCTTTTCCCGGGATGCCCTGGCCGGTGTCCGAGACCGAGATTATGACCGAAGAATCGTTCAGCGAGGTGCTGACACCGAGAGTTCCCCCCTCCGGCATGGCGTCATAGGCGTTAAGCACTACGTTCATAACGGCCTGCTGTATTTGCATCGGGTCGACCATAATTTCGGGAACGGCAGCCCCCAGCGATTTTACTACCTCTACTGAAGAATGGCCGTTTGACTGAGACGACACGGCACCGATAAAGGAAACCGTCTTTTCCACCAGGGCATTGATGTCTGTTTTGCTGTATTCAGGCTCCTTGGGCCGGGCAAAATCCAGCACTTCCTTGATCAGTGACTCCATCCGCTTGATCTGTGAGAAAGAGGCGTACGCTATCTCACTCTCGGATTCGGTGAGGTTTTTGTTTTCCAGGAGCATCTGGAGGGCGATCTTTATTCCGGTCAGCGGGTTCTTGAGTTCATGGGCTATCGATGCTGCCATCTCACCCACCACGGTCATCTGTTCGGCCCTCTGCATCTGGTTCATCTGTTCATTCAGAGAATGGGCCATTTCGTTAAAAGATGCTTCCAGTTCCCCGAATTCATCCTTCAGTCCTTCTATACGATAATCGAGGTTGCCCGCCTTGAGGCTCCTTGTCGCATCCAGAACGGAGTTGATAGGTTTCGTTATCCCCCTTATGAAGAAAAACCCGATCCCCAGCGCCAGCAACGGCCCAAGGGGGACGAGAATATAAAGTATGAGCTTCATGCGTCCTATCTTCTGATAAGAAACACGGGTCTTCTGCTGAAGCCTCATGTTGGAAAAGCGCACCATGCTGTTGACCTTTTTTATGAGGTTCTCGCCCAGCTGGGCTGCAGCTTCCTCCTCCTGGGCAAGCGCACTGTCATCACTGCTCATCGCTATGATACTGCTCAGTTTCTCGTTGTATTTCTCTATATTGTTCTTTACGCCGAGAAGTTCTCTCTCAAGCGCTTCGGGGTGGTGGCATTTAAAGCAGACGTTCGACATCTCCGACAGGTTTTTCATATTTGTCCTGATTGTGGCGGTCCCGCGCGCATGGCGCGTATTCCTCAGGTAGAGGTCAGACTGTACCTGCCTGATCTGCAGAAGTAAGTGTTCCCTGATGATCTCTATCTGGTGGAGCTTTATAATATTGTCGAGTGTGGAAGTAGCGGTCTCGATGCTTATGATCAGGTAAACGCCGCCAACAAGAAATATGAAGGAGAAAAGCCCCATGCTTATCAGGATTTTCTTTTTCATATCAGTCTTCCGTGTGCCGCGGGAGGCCGGTTTTGACCGGAATTAACAACGCGTGCCGGCAAGAGATTATTGCTTGACCGTTGATACCGGTCAAGCGGAAAGAACCTGCGAGAAAAATCAGGCGGCAACAGATAGCCCCCGGTAGACTTAACATGTGGAATTATAACATGAGAAACCTCTCTGAAAACAAGAGCGGAGTTGGTTATTTGGGGATTTGACCAACCAATATCTGGCCATATCACCAAATCGAACAGTTGCGTATCGTGAGACGTGAACCGTGAGATGCCCTTTTCTTCTATCCGAACGTCGCCAGCCTTATGAGGCCCTGACCTCTCTTAAAGAAGTCCTTCTAAAGTCATTCCCGAGGTAGTAGTCGGGAATCCAAGTTTTTCATTTAATCAAATCGTCGTACAAATCTCTCCATTCAGGGTTTTGCGCCTCAATAAGTCTTAACTTCCAGGTCCTGTTCCATTTCTTCATCTGCCTTTCCCTTGACAACGCTGTCTCGGCATCCCGTGCAACTTCGTAATAAACGAGACGATGGATTGCGTATCTTTTCGAAAAGCCCTCAACTATGCCGTTTCTGTGCTCATAAACTCTTTTGGTTAGATTCGAGGTTATCCCTATGTACAAGGTGCCTCTTTTTTGCGAAGCCATGATATAAACATAAAAGTTTTCTTTCATGTGGAGTCTATTATAGAGGAAAATGGATTCCCGATTACTGACTCGGGAATGACGGCCGGAGGAATGGATTCCCGATTACTGACTCGGGAATGACGGCCGGGGGAATGGATTCCCGACTACTGACTCGGGAATGACGGCCCGGGGAATGGATTCCGACTACTGCCCCCGGCTGAGAACTTCGAGGGCAAGCTCTCGGGAATGATAACAGAAATGTTCAAGCCGGCGCCGTTTGACTTCTAAGAGGAGCGCGTTTTAGTATTTTTTTGTATGAGAAAGACCTTTTTTGCCTTGGCGATTCTGGTGGTCGCAGGCCTTCTGGCTTATTCCAATTCGTTCAGCGTTCCCTTCCAGTTCGACGGTCTGAAGCAGGTTACTGATAACCCGATGATACGGAGCCTGGACAATTTTACGCCCGTCCTTGAAGGTCAATACCTTCATCCACCTGCGGGTTCGGAATACAACAGCAGGCGTGTTGTCGGTTATCTGACTTTGGCCCTGAATTACCGTTTCGGAGGATTTGATGTGGCGGGTTATCACATAGTGAACCTCGCCATACACTTGATCAACGGCATTCTCGTATATTTTCTGGTAATGCTGACTTTCAGGACGCCGTACTTCAAAAGCAACGGGCAAGAGGCAACAAAAGCCTGCAAGCCTGCAAGCTGGCAAGCTGGCAAGCGTAATAACCCCCCTCTTTCCCCCCTTACCTCAAGGGGGGATGAAGAGAAAGGATCGCCCCCCCTTACCTCAGGGGGGGATGCAGAGAAACGATTTTCCCCCGTCAGTTTAAAAAGGGTTGCAGAGAGCCGATTGTCCCCCCTTAGGTTAAGGGGGGATGAAGGGGGGTTACGCTTCCCCGACTCACGGTTCACGACTCACGGTTCTCACTCTCTCATCGCCTTTTTTGCCGCTCTTCTGTTCGTCGTCCACCCTGTCCAGACCCAGGCGGTGACCTACATTGTCCAGAGGTTTACCTCTCTGGCTGCAATGTTCTATCTGTTGTCGGTGGTATTTTATATAAATGGACGGCTCGGGGCAATGGGCGATGGGCAAAAAAGCTTGCCAGCTTGCCAGCCTGCCAGCTTGCCAGCCGGACATCAGGATTCCACCGATTCAACATTCACGATTCAGTTGCCTATTGCCTATCGCCTATTGCCTATCGTCTATTATTTTTTATCCCTACTGTCTGCTGTCCTTGCCATGCTGACAAAGGAAATAGCTTTTACCCTTCCTCTCACAATAGTCCTCTACGAGTTTATCTTTTTTAAAGCGACCGTAAAGAAGAAGCTCCTTTTCCTGCTGCCTGTTCTCCTTACTCTCGTGGTCATACCCATAAGCGTACTGGGAACGCACAGACCCCTGGGCGAGTTACTCTCGGACCTGAGCACCCGGACGCGCGTTCAGACCAATATCCCTCGTTGGGATTACCTCATGACTCAGATGAGGGTAATAGTCACCTACATCCGGCTTATATTCTTCCCCGTGAACCAGAACCTCGATTACGATTACCCCATATACCATTCACTGTCGGAACCGCCGGTAATCCTGTCCTCACTTTTCCTGCTTTCGCTCTTCGGGATAGCTGTGTACCTGATATACAAGAGCAGGCAAGCTGATAAGGCGACAAGCCGACAAGCCTGCAAGCCCGACGTCCAGTCCCCCCCTTACTCCTCACCCCTCACTCCTTACTTTCGCCTGATTTCCTTC
Source organism: Candidatus Sulfobium sp. (assembly GCA_037380845.1). GTDB lineage: Bacteria > Nitrospirota > Thermodesulfovibrionia > Thermodesulfovibrionales > UBA6898 > JARRRD01. The sequence goes on from JARRRI010000051.1 coordinate 88,133, forward strand.
GGTATTTTCTGGTTTTTCATAACCCTTTCGGTGGAGTCGAGCGTAATACCC
>JARRRI010000052.1:0-30967 GCA_037380845.1 Candidatus Sulfobium sp.
CCCCTCATCGCCAGTACCTTCGTCATCGCCGCCGTCAATGTCGTCTTCCCGTGGTCTACATGACCTATCGTCCCTACGTTGCAATGAGGCTTCGTCCTTTCAAATTTTGCCTTTGCCATTTTATCACCTTCCTTTGCTGTGAGGGCGGCAGGTTACCTGCCCCCGGGTTTATTCACCCTTTACTTTAGCTATGATTCCTTCGGAAATCCCCTTCGGAACTTCGTCATAATTTGCAAACTGCATCGTATAAGTCGCCCTGCCCTGCGTCCTGGACCTCAGGTCCGTGGCATATCCGAACATCTCTGAAAGGGGTACCTGCGCCCTGATGACCTGCGCCTTTCCCCTCTTTTCCATGTTCTGTATTCGTCCCCTGCGGGAATTCAGATCACCAATAACGTCACCCATATGTTCTTCGGGCGTGACAACCTCGACATTCATTATCGGCTCCAGCAGAACCGGTTTAGCCTTTTTGGCCGCTTCCTTGAACGCCATGGAGCCCGCTATCTTGAACGCCATCTCGGAAGAGTCAACCTCGTGGTAAGAACCGTCATAGAGCGTTGCCTTCACGTCCACTACCGGGTAGCCGGCCAATATCCCGTTTTCTCCAGCCTCCCTTATACCTTTTTCAATTGCGTTGAAATACTCTTTGGGAACGGCCCCCCCGACTATCTTGCTCTCAAACTCAAAGCCCTTTCCGGCCTCCATGGGTTCGAGTTCTATGTAAACATGACCATACTGGCCGCGCCCCCCGCTCTGCCTGACAAACTTGCCTTCAGCCTTCGATGCGGCTCTCACGGTCTCCCTGTATGCAACCTGGGGCTTGCCTACGTTCGCTCCCACCTTGAATTCCCTGAGCAGTCTGTCCACGATTATTTCCAGGTGCAACTCTCCCATTCCCGAAATGAGCGTCTGGCCCGTTTCCTCGTTGGTTGCAACCCGGAACGAGGGATCTTCCTGCGTAAGCTTTGCAAGTGACTGTCCCAGCTTCTCCTGGTCAGCCTTTGTCTTGGGTTCTATGGCCACGGAGATAACGGGCTCCGGAAATTCCATCGCTTCCAGTATCACCGGGTTCTTGTCATCGCAAAGGGTATCTCCCGTAAGGGTGCTTTTGAGCCCGACTGCAGCAGCTATGTCTCCGGCTGAAACCTCCTTGACGTCTTCTCTCTTGTTTGAGTGCATCTTCAGAAGCCTGCCGACTCTTTCCTTGGTCCCTTTCGTCGAGTTATACACATAAGAACCTGCGGCCATTACACCGGAATACACTCTCAAGAACGTGAGCTGGCCCACAAACGGGTCGGTCATTACCTTGAAGGCCAACGCGGCGAACGGTCCGTCTGCATCGGCCCTTCTGGTCTCCGGCTCTTCCGTTCCGGGGTTTTTTCCCATCACCGGCGGCACATCTCCCGGAGCGGGAAGGTAATCGACAATGGCGTCCAGGAGCTGCTGAACGCCTTTGTTCTTGAAAGCCGTTCCGCAGAAGACGGGAGTTATCTTCATTTCCAGCGTACCCTTCCTTAACGCCGACTTTATCTCGTCGCCGGTTATCTCTTTGCCGTCCAGGTATTTTTCCATCACCCTGTCGTCTATGTCAGACAAGGCTTCGATCATCCTTTCTCTGTATTCCTTCGCTTGCGCCAGAAGGTCATCGGGGATATCGCCTTCCACATATTTTGCGCCCAGAGTTTCATCGTCATAGTAAAGGGCCCGCATATCGATAAGATCCACAGGGCCCCTGAAATTCTCCTCCGCGCCCATCGGGAGCTGCACCGGCACCGGACGCGCCCCCAACCTCTCCACCATGCTTCCGACGCTCATGAAAAAATCGGCGCCCATCCTGTCCATTTTGTTCATGAACGCGATTCTGGGCACCCTGTACTTGTCTGCCTGCCTCCAGACCGTCTCAGACTGGGGTTCCACTCCAGATACCGCATCGAATACCGCTACTGCTCCGTCCAGCACTCTCAATGACCTCTCAACCTCGATCGTAAAATCAACATGTCCCGGGGTGTCTATTATATTTATCCGGTGGTCCTTCCAGAAGCAGGTGGTGGCAGCCGAGGTTATGGTAATCCCCCTCTCCTGCTCCTGCACCATCCAGTCCATCACCGCCGTGCCGTCATGGACCTCGCCTATCTTGTATGTCACTCCGGTGTAATAGAGGATCCTCTCCGTGGTGGTAGTCTTCCCGGCGTCTATGTGAGCCATGATTCCAATATTTCGGGTTTTTTCCAGCGGAAATCTTGACAAGTCTTTTCTCCTCTATTCTCTCTACCATCTATAATGGGCAAAAGCCTTGTTAGCCTCGGCCATTCTGTGGGTATCTTCCTTCTTTTTGAAGGAAGATCCTGTATTGTTAAATGCATCAAGCAGCTCACCGGCCAGCCGCTCCTTCATCGTCTTTTCACCCCGCCCCCTGGCATAGGTTATGAGCCATCTCGATGCAAGGGCCATCCGGCGCTGCGGCCTTATCTCCACCGGCACCTGGTAAGTCGCTCCACCTACCCTTCTCGGCTTGACCTCTACCACAGGCTTGACATTTTCCAGGGCCGCCTTGAAGACCTTGAGCGGATCGTTGCCCGTCTTCTCCCTGATTATATCAAACGCTCCGTAACAGATGGATTCCGCAGTGGCCTTCTTGCCGTCCTGCATTATGGCAGCCATGAACTTACTGACAACCTTGCTGTTGTATTTGGGGTCCGGCAGTACTTCCCTTTTTTCAGCAACTCTTCTTCTCGGCATTATCTACTCCGTTTATTTAGGCTTCTTTGTCCCGTATTTCGACCTTCCACGCCTTCTGTCGTTCACGCCGGTGGAATCGAGGCTCCCTCTTATAATATGGTATCTCACCCCCGGGAGGTCCTTTATCCTGCCGCCCCTTATCATAACTATCGAGTGCTCCTGAAGGTTATGCCCGATTCCCGGGATGTAGGCCGTCACTTCCAACGCATTCGTCAACCTGACCCTCGCCACCTTCCTCAGAGCGGAGTTCGGCTTTTTCGGCGTAGTGGTATAAACCCTGACGCATACTCCCCGTTTCTGGGGGCATGACTTCAAAGCGGGGCTCTTCGTCTTCCTCACCGCGCTCTCACGGCCGTTCCTTACTAATTGTGCTATCGTGGGCACTTTTCCTCCAAAAAATTAGAAATCATTTAAATTACTTTTCTCTGAGAAAAACCTTAAAGTAAACATGTTACCATATCGAACCCTTTTTTGTATACCATTTTTTAGCCTTGTCAGCGACAATTCAGTCATCGGAGCCGATAGAAAGAAAGATTCCCCGTACACGGCGCTCAGTGCCTGAATGCCCTCTGCCCCGTGAAGACCATTGTGACGCCGGCCTCGTTGCATGCCTCGATCACCTCGAAGTCCCGCTGGGAGCCCCCCGGCTGGACCACCGCCGCAATTTCCGCTTTTAACCCGACGTCCACCCCGTCCCTGAAAGGGAAAAAGGCATCAGAAACCATCGTCGAACCTATAAGCCCTCCCTTGTTCTTTTTTGTCTCCTCATCGATCTCACGCAGTGCCGCCGGGTCTTTCCCGCCCTGCTTTGCCTCCAGTTCGAGGGTCTTATACGGGACACCGTGCCTTCTGAAACACAGCGCATCGGCATACTTCGTATATGCCTTGAAAACCGCTATCTCTGCAACTCCTACACGGTCCTGTTCGCCCGTGCCTATTCCGACAGTAACGCCGTCCTTCACGTAAATTACGGAGTTTGACGTAATCCCCTGTTCGACGTTCCACCCGAAAAGCATGTCGTCAAAGTCTTTTTCTGTCGGCTGCCTCTTTATGGCGTATTCTTTGCCTTTGTAGTCAGTCCTGGCCGGCAGAAAATCCTCCTTGGTCCGTATTCTGTTGACGGGAGACTGCTGCACGATTATGCCCCCGTCTATCAGACATTTGAAATCGACAAAACGGGAGGACCTGTACTGTTCGAGCCGGTCTATTTTGTCGATCCTGACGATCCTCAGATTCTTTCTCCCGGCCAGTATCTCCACTACTCCCTCTTCGAAATCAGGTGCCCCGACAACCTCCAGATAATTGGCGCCGACCATCTCCGCCGTCTCCCTGTCCATCGCCCTGTTGACGACAAGACAACCGCCGAAAGCTGCTATCCTGTCGGCCATGTTCGCACGGTCATAGGCTTCCGCCACAGTCCCGCCATAGGATACACCGCAGGGATTGTTGTGCTTCATTATGGCTGCAGCCGGTCGGTCGGAAAGGAACTTTATGATATTGAGTGCGTTATCCAGGTCGGTCAGGTTCGTCTTTCCGGGATGTTTTCCCGCCTGGATCATGTCTTCCTCGCTGATACTGCTCACAAGCCCGTTCCCGGGCTCGACATACCTGCAGTCTCCGAGGACGAGATTCCCGTTTACAAGCTCAAAAAGGGCGGCCTGCTGGTCGGGGTTTTCTCCATAACGCAACCCCTTTTCGATTATCTCGCCAGTCTTTTCATCCGGGATCTTCCATGTTCTCTTCCTGTATACCAGGGTCTGTTCCCCGAACTTTATCGTCATCTCACCGGGGAAATCGTCATCCATCATGGTCCTGTACATCTTTTTCAGTTCAGACATGGCGTATCTCCTTAATTCCTGATGTAGTTTTTGGGAACTTCTCCGCAAACATCTGATTGCCGGCCAAATCCGGTCATAAAGCGTGAGACAATGATACCAGAACAGGGGGAAATGAGGGAAGCCGCCGGAAATGATGTCTTTTTCGGCCATCTCACGGTTCTCAGTTTCGGGGCGGGTGCCGCCATTGTGTTAAAATACCGTCGCTCATGAAGGATTCGGAAAACCCGCGACACTCATTTGAAAGACAGAGCTGCTGCTAAAAGACGCCTTTATTGAGACGGAAAAAGCAGACGGATGATGGAGGAGCCATGAAAAATATTGCCAATTTCCTGTTCGAGGCGGGAATGCTCAAGCGCACCCCCCGGACCGGTTTCCAGTTCCTCGGTTCGGGGGCCGAGTCAGTAGCCGAACATATATTCAGGACCGTCTATATCGGATATACGCTGGGCCGTCTGGCTGAAAATGTTGACACCGACAAGATTATCAAGATGTGCCTTTTTCATGACCTGCCGGAGGCCCGGACAGGGGACCTGAATTATGTGAACAAAAAATATGTAACAGCGGATGTCGGCAAGGCTGTAAGCGACCTGGCTTCCACGGTGCCCTTCGGTGATGAGATCAGGAAACTTATTCTCGAATTCGAAAGTGAAAAGAGCGTCGAGGCACGTCTTGCCCATGATGCAGACCAGATCGAGCTGATCCTGGCACTCAAGGAGTATAAGGACCTCGGCAATACTTATGCCGATGAGTGGCTCGACTTCGCCATGAAGAGACTTAGAACGGACATCGCCCGCGGTCTGGCGGAAACGGTCCTCGAAACAGACTCCTCCCTCTGGTGGTTTTCTGACAAGAGCGACTGGTGGGTGAAGGGGAAAGAGTAGGATCTCTCCGGCCGCCTGACTGTCATCCCCACGTGATTCCGCCGGAAATCCTCGGCCCCGGTGGGCCCCGGCAGAGGCTCCGGGACATTCGTAATCCGCCTCACATGTTGATACAATTTAGAGAAAAGGGACGATCCCCTGGATGCCTTTGAATAATTGAACATAGGAGCATAATCTGTCATGAGCCAGCTTTTTTCGCCTCTGAAGCGTAAAGTTTGCACCAGAATCTGATCGTTTGCGGACTGACTATGACCTTCCAGAAGAGGTGATGTGATGTTAAGAATTCCGGATAGGCTCAGAAAAATACTGATTGCGGTCGCGATCTTTTTTGCACTTTATACCCTGCTTGGCTTCGTCATCCTGCCTCCTATAGCGAGATCCGTCATCGAAAAGAAGCTGGGCGAGTCGCTCCACCGGCAAACTACTCTCCAGAAAGTGTTCATGAATCCTTATACACTCCATGTAACGCTGAAAGGCTTGTCCGTCAACGAGAAAAAGGGAACAGAGACCTTCGCGTCCTTCAAGAGACTGTCCATCAACATCCAGGCTGTTTCACTGTTTGAAAAGGGGGTCATCATAAAGGAAGCGGTCATCGAAAACCCTTATCTGCACCTTGTTCGCAAGACCGGACACACTTATAACATATCCGACCTCATCTCCGGGAAAGGGCCTGCCAAGAAACAGCCGTTCCAGTTTTCGGTCAGCGCCGTCCGCATCTCAGGGGGCACCCTGGAATTTGAAGACCTGCCGATGGGAAAGAAACACCGGATGACCGATATCATGCTGGCTGTCCCCTTTGTCTCAGACCGCCCCCACTATGCTGCAACCTTCGTGCAGCCTGAATTATCCGGGAAATTCGATGGATCCCCCTTCCATTTCACCGGGAAAACACAACCTTTTTCTCAGTCACGCGAGACGTCTCTTGATATAGACATCAAGGATTTCAATATTCCTTATTATTTTTCCTATCTGCCCTTACAGCCGGGGATTACCTTAAGGTCCGGACAGGCAACCACCAAACTTCGTCTCTCCTATATCCAGTATAAAAAAAGGGGCCGTCTCTCTCCCTAAAGGGAACCATCGAATTAAGCGATATCGACCTGCTGGGCACTGATGGGATACCGATGGTCGATGTGCCCCGTTCGGCCATTGATATAGGAGATGCCGAGCTTTTTTCGAAAAAAATTAATATAGCCGACATAACGGTTCGGTCGCCTCATATCTTCATTAAGAGAGACTCGAAGGGAACCTTGAACCTCTCAGGTCTCGTTCCTGCCACGACGGGCAGTGAGAAGACTCCCGCCCCTACGGGAAAGAAGAAGGCCCCGATGTCATTCAATATAGCAAAGTTAAGCCTGACAGGGGGAAAGATCGACTTTTCCGACGCCCTCAGACATGAAGGAAAGCCGGCGCCGGCAAAGCCTGTGAGAATCTCCGCTGATAATGTCTCAATCAGTGCCAAAAATATCTCGACCGAAGAGAACAGGAAGGCCGGACTGACACTTTCGGGAAATATAGGGAAAGGACGGATCGACATATCAGGTACCGCTTCCCTCAAACCCCTCATGTCCCGCCTCAGGATAGACGTGAAGAAGCTGGGCCTTTCCCCGTTTCAGCCTTATATGCCCGACAGGATAAAGATAGGTATCACAGGCGGAGCAGCATCGACATCCGGAGCCATATCCCTGAAGGCCGGGAAGCAGGGGAAATACGATGTCTCTTTCAAGGGGGACGCCGAGATTTCGGACTTCTCCTCTGTAGACAGTTTAAGCGGCCGGCGTTTTCTGAAGTGGTCGTCTCTTCGGATAGAGGGAATTGATAGCGGTGAAAATTTCCGGCAGATCTCGGTAAAGGGATTTTCGCTGTCAAAGTTTTATGTCCGCCTGATCGTACAGCCGGGAGGAACGATCAACATAATGGACATACTGAAGAAGAAGGCGTCTTCCAACGCTGTCGCAGGCGGGACAGGGGCAGAAAGTACCGGACAGCCGGGGGAAGAACCTGCCGGTGGAAGAAAGATAATTATAGGTTCTTCCACACTCGAGGGAGGCACTATAGATTTTACGGACAGGCATATCAAGCCGCGCTATTCTGCGAAATTAACAGACATAACGGGAAGGGTGTCCGAACTCTCATCAACAAATCCTTCGCCGGCAGACGTGGACCTGATCGGCAAGTGGAACGGCTACGCCCCGCTTGAGATTACGGGGAAAGTGAACCCTTTCGGAGAAGACCTTTTTGTTGACCTAAAGCTGGACTTCAAGGACATGGACCTCACTCCCCTTACGCCTTTTTCGAACAAATACATAGGATATTCAATAGAGAAAGGCAAGCTAGCCCTCAACCTGAAATACCGCATAGTAAAGAAGACGCTCACTGCGGAAAACGTCGTGTCGCTCGATCAGCTTACACTCGGCGAGAAAGTGGAGAGTCCTGATGCCGTCAGGCTGCCGATAAAATTCGCAATCTCCCTGCTTAAGGACAGGGAAGGCAGGATCAACCTCAACGTGCCGGTCTCCGGCAGGATAGACGATCCGAAGTTCAGTCTGGGACATGTGATCATGAAGGCCATCGGTAAATTCATCACGAGGATTATTACCTCGCCTTTCAGGCTGATAGCGTCCCTTTTCGGCGGGGGCGGAGGTGAAAAGCTGTCTTACCTCGAATTCGCTTACGGCAGCTCATCCCTGAGCCCGGAAAATGTAAGCAAGCTCGGCACCCTGATGAAGGCACTCTACGACCGGCCGAACCTCGAGCTGGATATCGCTGGCTATGTTGATCCCCGGAAAGACAGGGATTCGCTGAGGGAGATCAGATTTCAGAGAAAACTGAAAAGGCAGGCGCTGGCAGACATGAAGGCCGAAGGAAAGAAACCTGTCCCTCTGGATGAGGTGGAGATAAGGCCTGACGAACGCGACAGGATCCTGTGGGAGGTCTACCGAAAGGAGAAGTTTCCGAGACCTAAAAACGTCCTGGGCTTCGTGAAGAAACTGCTCCCGGAGGAGATGGAAAAACTCATACTCACACATATAGTGATAACCGACGACGATCTGCGGCAGCTTGCACATGAACGGGCAAGGGAGGCCAGAAACTACATCCTTAATGCGAAGGTAAATCCCGACAGGGTCTTTCTGGTCGAACCGAAGTCTCTCAAACCTGAAAAAAAGGAAGACTTGAAAGAAAGCCGGGTCGAATTCACGCTCAGATAGGAAACGGAGATAAGCTGGCGGAACAGACTCAGAAGGCGATACGGCCGCAAAAAGGTACAAAAGTAACAGAAAGTCAATTTATGTGCCTTATGTGATCGGGCTTCGCTTCCGTTATTTCTTCGTCCGGATGACGTCGCGGGTGTGGCGGGCGATCATCAATCCTTCGTTTGTCTTCATGACCCTGACGGTTACGGGGGCGTCGTCTTTGGATATGACCGTCGCGTGGGAATCGTTCCTCTCCTCATCCAGATCGATGCCCAGATATCCCATGTTTTCGCAGATTCTCCACCTCACCTGCGGAGAATTCTCACCGATGCCGGCCGTGAAGACCAGGGTATCGAGCCCGCCGAGAACTGCGGAGAGCGCACCGAGAAACTTCCTTGCCTGGTAACAGAAAAGACCTACGGCCTCCGCGGCATCGTGGTCGTCATTCTCCCTTTCCAGGAGGTCCTTCATGTCAGAACTTGAACCCGACAGACCGGACAGCCCGGCCTGCTTGTTTATGAGGTCATTCAGTGTAGAGGAGTCATATCCGAGTTCCTTGAGCAAGTAAAGGATAACCCCGGGGTCAAGATCTCCGGAGCGACTGCTCATCATGAGTCCTCCGGCGGGCGTAAAGCCCATGGTGGTATCGAGCCCGGTTCCGCCTTTTACCGCGGCCATGCTCGCCCCGTTGCCCAGGTGGGCGATGATGGTCCGGCTATGGGCTGCCTCCTCACCCGCCGCCTGTCGCAACTCCCCCATTATATATTCATAGGACAGACCGTGGAAGCCATATCGGATGACACCCCTGTTCAGGATACGCCGGGGCAGGGGATACAACTGGGCCATCCCGGGCATGGTCCGGTGAAAGGCGGTGTCAAAACAGGCGACCTGCTTGAGATGCGGAGAAAACCGGCCCACCGCGTCTATTGCCTTGATCTCGTGGGGCAGATGATCGGGTGCCAGCGGGACGAGGTCCCTCAGCGACGACATAAGGTCCGGCCCGACCCGATGGGGTTCGACGTAATCGGCGCCTCCGTGGACTATCCGATGGCCGACAGCGTCCAGTCCCTTTCCCTCTTCCCTGGCCCCCAGCCAGTCAAAAAACATCTTCAGCGCGGAGTCGTGGTCGGGAAAGTCAGAGCGCTCATCGACAAGAATATTGCCGGAACCGTCTGACATGCGGAATGAGCCGTCCCTGAGGCCGATCCTCTCCATACGGCCCAGGAGTAACATTTCTTCGGATGCACCCATAGAGTAGAGTGCAAGTTTCAGACTCGAAGAGCCGCTGTTTACAGTCAGTATTCGCAGGGACATTTGATTCGCCATCCTGTCATCCCTTTTTGTACTACCTGCTTTTCCATGCTAACACTTAAAGCGGGCCCCCGCAACGGGTAGGACAACCCTCCCGGCTATCCTCCTGAAGAAGGATTCCGGACCTGCCTGCCACAGGCAGGCTCGAGCCTGTCCCGGCTTGTTGGGGGCTTGCGAGAACGGCAGAAAAAAGACTTCCGGGGCCTTCGGGGCCGCCGGAGTCGGGTAAACTTGTCCGGAATCTTTCTTCGGTGTGTGCATAAATGCAAGGCGATAACAACCCCGGCCTTGTCAGTCTCCGAGTATCGCCTTTATATGTGCGATTGACTTTCTTGCGAACCTCTCTTCTTCTTCAGGGTCCGGCTCCACGCTCCCGTCAAGACTTTCCACCGCCTCCCCGGGGAGCTCATCGAGAAACCTGGAAGGATTAACCGCAATCTTTTTGCCGTACTTGATCCGGTGACCGGCATGGGTAATGTATAATTCCTTCATCGCCCTCGTCATTCCGACGTAGAAAAGCCGTCTCTCCTCTTCAGTTGAAGCCTCATCAGTCACGGACTTCCTGTGGGGCAGGATGTCCTCCTCCACACCCACGATAAAAACGACCGGGAACTCCAGCCCTTTGGCGGAGTGAAATGAGATGAGGGTCACCCCTCCTGCAGTCCTTTCGCTCTTCTCCTGAAGGAGGTCGGTCAGTGCGAGCATCTCAAGAAATCCGTGGAGTGAAGCCTCCGCGTCTTCCGCCTCATAGCGGGAAAGAGATTCGATAAAGGCTTCGACGTTTTCTATCTTTCTCATCGCCGCTTCGGGCGTTTTGTAAGACTCGCGGACAAACTCGCGGTACTGTATCTCGCTTGCCAGGGATCTGAAGGCATCCCCCATGCCCCTTTTTTTACCGAAAGCAGACCTGTAACGGCCCATCAGTCCGGCGAGTTCCCTGGCCGAACGCGCGGCCCTCTCCTCCAGCCCTTCGGCCTCCCCGGCCCTGGCAAACGCCTCACTCAGCCTGACTGATCTCTCCCTGGCAAACTCCGAAAGCCTGGCGAGTGCGGCCGTTCCGAGTCCTCTCCTGGGCACATTCGACGCCCTCAAAAGGCTGAGGTCGTCCGCGGGATTTGCGATAATCTTCAGGTAAGCGGCCAGGTCTCTGATCTCCCTGTGCTCGAAATAACTTGTACCGCCCACCACGGAATAGGGAATTCTCAGCCTGCGGAGCGCCTCTTCGAAGGGCTTCGAAAAAAGGTTTGCCCGGTATATAACCGCGAAGTCTTCGTAAGGGATATTCCTGTCGAACCTGAGCATGGAGATCCTGTCCGCTACCCATTTTGCCTCCTCTTCACCGTCGGCCGACCTGAAGATATGGACCTTCGGACCGGCCTTCCCCGCGGTCCAGAGCTTCTTTTCCATTCTCTTTCTGTTGTTACTGATCACGGAGTTGGCGGCCTGAAGGATATGCCCTGTGGAGCGGTAGTTCTGTTCGAGTCTTATTATGGCCGTTCCGGGGAAATCCTTGCCGAAATCGAGGACGTTCCCGATATGTGCGCCCCTCCAGCCGTAAATAGACTGGTCGTCATCCCCTACTACGCAGATGTTTTTCCTCTCCCCGGCGAGAAGTTTTATAAGCTCATACTGAACACGGTTGGTGTCCTGGTACTCGTCGACCATGACGTATTCGAACTTCTCCCTATACCTCCCGAGCACGGCGGGATGCTCCCTGAAGAGCCTGACTGTAAGAAGCAGGAGGTCGTCGAAGTCGAGTGCGTTCAGTGTCTTCAGCGCCTCATGGTATTTCGGGTAAAGGCTTTCCATGACCTCGGAGAGCCTGTCATCGCCGGACACCGCGGGCGAGGACTGGGGAGAAGAGTCGTTCTTGGTCCTGCTTATCCTCTCCAGGACCGCTTCTATCCTGAAGCTCTTTTCGTAGAACCTTATGTCAGAGAGGATGTTTCTCAGGAGAGAAAGCTGCTCGGAGGTATCGTAGATCGTAAAGTTTTTCCGGTAGCCGAGATGCCCTATCTCCCTCCGGAGTATGTGGAGGCACAGGGAGTGGAAGGTCGAGATAAAAGTGCTCCCTCCTTTCCACATGGCAAGCACCCTCTCCTTCATCTCCCGGGCGGCCTTGTTCGTAAAGGTCACGGCAAGGACCGATGGGGGTGCAACTCCTTTGCGGAGGAGATGTGCCGCTCTCATGGTAATGACCCTTGTCTTTCCGGAGCCGGCGCCGGCCAGGATAAGCAACGGACCCTCGGTATGAATTACGGCTTCCCTCTGGCGCGGATTCAGCCTTGCTATCTCTCTGGCGACGGACATTTTCCCATAATTATTCTGCGGTCTGCTCTTCCGAACGAATCGGCCTGCGGTACTTTCAGGCCAAGGCTTCCCTTTCGAAGGGGTGAATATCCCTCAGGACGAATCGGGAAATTCCTGTGGTTATGACTAACAAATATGAGACGATAAGATGAAGCAAGATGATATAGTAGCGCGATTTCCGGCGGCTGTCAAAGACCGCAGGAAAATCCCTTTAATTCAGTATCATTTCAGTCGCCCTGCGTATCCCTGATCATCAGGTCGAGCGCACTCCTGTGGGCGGCAGTCTCCCCGTCTATTTCACGGGCAAGCCGGTTAAACTCATCCACACTCGTCTCGACTATGTCCGCGTAATGCAGTTCAGCCGCCGATTCCTCGATCGCGGCAGCAATGGGAAGCACCTGGTCCCGGGGTATCTCCCCGTTCTTCATCTTTTCCACCAGCCCTTCCAGGTACAATACGAAGGCCCTGATGGCCGCCGGTTGGAAAGGATACCCCGAACGGTATTTCCTGGGCTGTTCCTTAATAAGTGCCGACATCTTCCTTATATTTTCGGCATGGCGCAATTCGCTCGACGCCATAGAAAGCCAGGAGTCCCTGTCTTCGGGGAATGCCTCGGCACACAGCAGATAGAATTCCGAGACACTCTTTTCAGCCCCTTCCAGAAGCGGAAGATTGTCGAGCACATCTTGCATAGTGATTTTCTTGACCGGTTCGCCGGAATCCTTGTCCCTCTTGATTTTGCTGAAAAAGTTCATCGATAACTCCTTTTCGATGCTTCGCTTCGGTCCATTGCGTTCTCCCTGAATTATAAAGAAAAGAGCAGAGTATTTTAAACTTTTTCAAAAAAGGCGACATGTCCGGCAGTTTGAGCAGGTTATTAATAAACGGGGGCGACCGGACTTTACGGAAACACTTATTTCGCGTTAGAGTTAAAAATGTCAGATTTACGTTATCGGAGAGTCTAATGGTGATCATAACAGGGACGGGAAGGTCGGGGACGAAAACTCTGGCCAGGCTTCTTGGGGGAAGGCACGAATACAGGGTGCATTATATCCTGGACAAATATTTCCTCGCCGCCGACCCTCATGCCGACCTTTTCGATTCCATGGAAAAACGTTTGATGGCGGTGCTCGACCTGCATCAGGGAATCGACCCCGAAGATTTCATCGACTCATCCAACCTCTACATCCATTTCATCGATGCGGTATACACACTCAATCCTTCGGCCAGATTCATCCTCTCCGTCCGGAACGGGAAGGACTTCGCGAGGTCCGCCTTCAGCCGCGGATGGCACTGCCACACTTTCTTCGGGTCCGTACCTCAGCGGAACGACCCGTATTACAAAAAGTGGTCCGAAATGACGCCGCTTGAGAGGGTGGCATGGATATGGACATACAGAAACAGTAAGGCGCTGGAGGGACTGGCCGTCGTCCCCCGGGAACAAAAGTTTATTCTGCGGATCGAAGACATCGGCAAACAGGAGACGCTCGACGGCCTTGAATCTTTCTCAGGGCTAAAGATCCCGGACAGAAGTCTGGCTGCAAATAGATTCAACGCCAATCCGGTTCTGTCTCTGCCCTCGTGGCAGGAGTGGACGGAGGCCATGAGCCGCGAGTTTGACGCAATCGCCGGCGAGATGATGAAGTTTTTCGGCTACTCCTGATCCGGCCACGAGGGGACCAACCTTGGCAGTTTATATATTTCTGCCCTCTCAGCGAAAAGTATAATTATACTCTGCGCCTCTGCTGTGAATTTATTAAGCCATTTTGTACTGCCTTGTCCGGGGGACGGACCTTTTCCGACAGTCGTCCGTTTTCATCGAAGAGGAGAATATCCCCTTTTCCACAGGCCACACCATGGACAACGGTTTCTGCCGGGACCTTGTAACTGTCAATGGCCCCGCTCCTGTGGAAACATACCCAGCATCCGCCTGCAAGGGGAACACTGTCCCTGATAATGTCTTCTGCAAGAAAACATCTCTTGAGGGAATTATCGTCGTAAAAGCCTATCCATTTCCCCTCTTTGCAGGGTATCCCCTGATACGCGATGTCCTTCGCCAGCCTGCCGGCATAGAGCACTCCGTTTGCATGAAAGAGCAGGAACGTGTCACACCTCAGGGGCACCCCCTTTACATTACAGTCCGCCGGGATGTTGCATTTCATCAACCCCCCGTTTTCGTGGAAGTAGATGCGCATCCCTCCACGGCAGACGACCCCGTCGATGCGGGTGTCCTGGACGGCCTCAATGCTCGATGTCACGCCGTTTGAATGGAGCCAGACCCAGGAGCCCTTGCGGCAGAAAACCCCGTTGATCTCCTCTTCCGACCTGAGCACGCCGCCCCGCAGGCGGCCGGAGCCGTAATAGAGGACTTTCTCAAGTTTCGAGGCTTCCACGGAAATCCCTGTCATACGGAAAGAAATGGAACCTGAATCAGCCGTCCCGGGCAATGAAAATTCCTCCGATCTTCACCTTTTGCACAACTTTATCGGGCAGCCCTTCTCGTTGAAGACTATCAGCGCACCCTTTTCGTAATTCTGCCCTTCTATCTCCACCGGTCGGCCCGCCGTGCATCCCGCGATGGCCCCGTCCCGCCGCAGCCATACCCTCGTTCCGGCCATGCAGGGTATGCTGCAGACCATCGCTTCCCGGGAAAGAGTGAAAGCCGACAGGCCGCCGTCCTGAAAAAAACAAATATCAGTACCACCGGCCACCGGAAATCCCTCCACAAACATCTCCCTCGCAGTGGCGCACTTGAAGAGACTGCCGTCTTCGTGAAACATGACAAGAGTGCCGCCCGCAGCGGCGATGTCCTGGATCCCGGTTTCGGCAGAGAGCGTGCACATAAGAAGTCCGCCTGCCGGGCGGAACTCGACCTCGGTCTTTGCCTTGCAGGGAATGCCGTCTATGACGGTATCGCGCGAGATGTTGCACCTCCAGAGCTCCCCCTTCTCATCGAACCCTATGACAGAGCCCGCCCTGAAACTCACCCCCTGTATAATGGTGTCAGCCGAGAGGGTGCATGACCTGAGGGCCGCGCCCCCCGGGAAGGTTACGATCGTGTCTTCGATGCAGGGGACGCCATCGTACACAGCTTATGCGCTTCCCGTCCCGAGTCCCTTGTAAAATGCCTTGATGGAAGTTTCCTGGACATCCTCGAGCATGTCTTTCTTGGCTGCTTCAAGACGCTCCAATGACACCCCTAATTTCTTCACAAGGTCCGGAAGCGAAACACCCTTGCCGAAGTGCTCCTCGGCTATCAGTACCTTCAGCATGTCGTCGATGAAGCCGGCCTTCAGCTTCTCGTCCTCGATTTCCAGGGCCTCGCAGGCCGCGTTGAAATCAAGGCCTTTCTCCAGTCCTTTTCTGACTGTGGCCAGGGCCTTCTCGTAAACCTTGTCGGTTTCGGTCTTGAAAGCGTCGTCGGGCAGGCCGTCGTACCAATCATAAAAAACCGGTCGAAATGAACCGCAACTGAAGTCAGAAGCGAGAATGCAGAAGACGGAGCCGGAACACCGGAGTTTCGGCCGGATAAACCGTGAGTTCCCAAAATCGGTGACAAAACCGGAAAAGCAATTGAATGGGAGAAACGGGGCTCGAAACTCCGATTAAACGATTTGTATGATGGCTTGCCAATATAAGAAGATTGGACTCCCGCCTTCGCGGGAACGGCGACCGGGAGCCAGCATTTGGGGTTCCTGACTCAGGCTGATTTGACATGGATATGGAATAGAATTAAAATTACGCACTTAAAAACTCATTCGTTCACCGGAGGCGGTATTGCAGAAGATTAGGGTAACCAATCCCATAGTAGAGATAGACGGCGACGAGATGGCCCGTGTCATATGGCATTTCATAAGGAAAAAGCTGATTGATCCTTTCCTGGAGGCGGATATCCGCTATTACGATCTGAGCATAGCCCGCAGGGACGAAACGGACGACCGTATTACTGTCGAGGCCGCCAATGCGATCAAGGAGACGGGCGTGGGTGTGAAGTGCGCCACGATAACCCCTAACGCCGCCAGGGTGAAGGAATACAAACTCAAGGAACAGTGGAAGAGCCCCAACGGCACAATCCGGGCGATTCTGGACGGGACCGTATTCAGAAAACCGATCATCATGAAGAATATCCCGCCGGCAGTGCGCAACTGGAAGAAGCCTGTGATGATCGGGCGTCATGCCTACGGCGACATTTACAAGAATGCCGAACTGGTGGTAGAGAAGCCCGGCCGGGCCGAGATCGTGTTTACCCCCGAAGACGGCGGAGAGAAGATGTCCGTCACGATCCATGACTTCAAGGGTCCGGGTGTGATTATGGGTATGCACAATACGGAAACGTCGATAAGGAGCTTTGCAAAGGCGTGCATCAATTATGCGCTGGACGAAAAAGTCGACCTCTGGTTCGGGGCAAAAGACACCATCTCAAAACAATATCACGGTTTTTTCAGGGATGTCTTTGCGGAGGAAATCAAAAAGGCGGAGAACGACTTCCAAAAGGCCGGGATCAACTACAGGTATCTGCTCATCGACGATGCCATTGCACAGGTTATAAAGTCCGAGGGCGGGATGCTCTGGGCCTGCATGAACTACGACGGCGACGTAATGTCGGATATGGTAGCCACAGGGTTCGGCAGTCTCGGTCTCATGACGTCGGTGCTCGTCTCCCCCGACGGGAAGTATGAATTCGAGGCAGCACACGGCACGGTCGTGCGTCACTATTATGAGCACCTGAAGGGAAATCCCACCTCGACCAATTCGATCGCCTCCATCTTCGCCTGGACGGGGGCGCTCGCCAAAAGGGGAGAAATAGACGGCACGCCCCGCGTAGTGGACTTCGCCAATACCGTAGAGGCGGCGGTAACCGAGACGGTCGAAAGCGGCGTCATGACAAAAGACCTGATGATGATAGCAGAACCCAGACCTGAAAAATACGCCCTCACCGAGGAATTCATCGACGCCGTTGTGGAGAGAATCAGGAGGAAGCTTGCTTGATCTCTAAACGGTTCCCCGAGAAGTCCTCGACAAAGTGAACCGTCCGCCCTCCCCTTTGGGCCGATACAACCTTCACTCCCTCCGCCTTTGCTCTTTGAATGAAAGCGGAAAGATCGGGCAACTGCAGGCAGAAGTGAGGCACGGTGGGCAAAGGAGGGGTGAAGCCGGGAAGGATGAAGACCTCCACCTTGAGGTCGTCCTTCCCGTAGACCAGCATCTTTATCTCCCTGTCGATGGAAAAAAGTTTTTTGGCGAGTTCGGGAGAGACAGAGGATTCCTTTATCAGCTCGAGGCCAAGCAGGTCCCTGTAGAAACGGACAGCGCCGTTTCCGTCTCCGTTTACGACACCCACATGATCAAGAACCATCAGCCTCCTCGTTTCCAGGCCAATTTGACAGCTCGTTTCCGGCTTGCCGGTTTGCAGGCTTAGCGGATTTTTTTATTATTTGCGCACTTCTGCCTGCCGAAATGCATAGAGGCCGGAACGCATTTTCCGGCCTCTCCTTTTCCGCATCAGCATTTGTCAGTATTGCGGAGCCTATATCCGCTCCGTACCGACTACTTCACCCATGTTGAGGCATTTCTTTTTCTCTTCTTCCGTGAGCTTGTCCGTCTTGACCACCTGGCCTTTGATGTTTTTCAAAGGGCAGGCGTATTCATTGCCTTCCTTGTCATAGATGAAGACATAATCCGAATAGTCCGGCATAACCACACCTCCTTTCTGAGGGTTTTATGTCCTTGGCTCCTTAGTTAAATCATAGCAGACCCCCCAGAGGTGTCAACCGCCCATGCGGTCCTTCTGAATCCAGGGCGGGCGAGTGGCCTCGGAGGCCCTCTTCGGACTTGCAGGATTCCGGCCTTGCGCTGGCTTCCTCTATCTGTGAGCCTTCAGGCTTGCGGACCTGTCAGCTGTTCTGTTCCTCTCATGTCTTACGATTCACGCCGCTTGCGGGCTCTCCATTTTGCCCCGGTCTTGACAGTTTCCATGGTCATGAATATCCTTTTAGGTAAAGTCCGTGAGGTGATATCATTTGACGAGACGGCCGGCCCGCGGACCGTCCGGGAAGGGAGCTGTTTCAGGAGTCATTTATCAAGGAGGGGGGAGATGGAAGCAACAAGGAGCAGCATTCTTTCGTTTTTACTTGTATTAGCCCTGGGAATTCCCGTGTCTCCGGCTCACGCCGCATCGTCCGGCACAGGAACTCCCGTAAATGTGAAGGGCAAATGTGCGGACTGCCATGCCGGTGCGGCCAACGACATAAAGGCCTCGGGCGGAAGGCACAGAAACGTCCCGTGCGTGGGCTGTCATCTCGGCCGCCATGGGACAGCCACGCAACGTCTGCAGAAGTGCAACAGGTGCCATCGAAAGACAAAGAGGGCGCACTTCCGGCTTGAGAACTGCCGCGGCTGCCACAGAAACCCGCACACACCTCTTAACATTTCCTTCGGGGACATAAAAGGTGTTTGCGTCAACTGTCACGCGGAACAGGTGGAGCAGCTAAGGGAAAACAAGAGCAAACATACCGCGCTTGCCTGCTCGACCTGCCATGATGTCCACGGCAAGGTCCCGCAGTGCACCCGGTGCCACAGGCCGCACTCTGCTGAAATGGCGGCATCCGAATGCAGGAAGTGCCACAACGCCCACAAGCCCAGGGCTGTGACCTATGCCGACGATACACCATCGAAGGACTGCGCCTCCTGCCACAGGAAGGCGTTCGATCTTCTTGTCTCCGGCAAGACCAGGCACAAGTCTTTCGCGTGCGCATTCTGCCATCACCAGAAGCACAAAATGGTGCCCAGCTGCCGGGACTGCCACGGCTCACCCCACCCGGAAGGCATCATGGCAAAGTTCCCTGTCTGCGATGATTGTCACAAAATCGCTCATGATCTCAATAACTGGCCCGAGACCGGACCGGTCGGCTCTCAGAAAGAAGCACGGTCCGAGAAAACAAAAAATTCCGTCAGATTAAGAACGAAGGAGGGGAAATGAAAACCTGGAGAAGTAGTAGTCTTCTGTTCGTATCATTATTTATTGTATTGATCTCGCTGACCGCCTTTTATCCTGTTACGGCAGCCGCCCAGGCAAAACCGGCCCTTACAAATGATGACTGTGCAAAGTGCCACCAGGCGCCGCCTGCCGATCTGGCGGCCGAGGGGGGGAGTGCACCGGCTGCCACATCGGCCATCCGCCGACGGTAAAGAAACCCATTCCGCAATGCAGCGACTGCCATATGGGCAAAGCGCATTTCGAACTCAAGGGATGTCTGGGCTGTCACAAGAACCCGCATAAGCCGCTGAATATTTCCTTTGCCGGAAATGTAACGGACGCCTGCGTCACCTGCCATACTTCGCAAATCAAACAGCTCAGGGACAACAAGAGCAAGCATACCGCACTTGCCTGCTCCTCCTGCCACGACGTGCACGGCAAGAAACCGCAGTGCACCCAGTGCCACAAGCCGCACTCCCCGGAGATGCCCGTCTCCGAATGTAAAAAATGCCATAAGGCGCATATGCCCAAGGCTGTGACCTACGCCGACGACATACCTTCGAAGGACTGCGCCTCCTGCCACACGAAGGCATTCGACCTTCTCCTCTCCGGCAAAACCAAACACAAGTCTTTCGCTTGCGCATTCTGTCATCAACAGAAACACAAGATGGTACCCAGCTGCCAGGGCTGCCACGGCTCACCCCATCCTGAGGGCATCATGAGGAAGTTCCCGAAATGCGGCGACTGTCACAACATAGCGCACGATCTTAATAACTGGCCGGCGAGCCAGCAGAAGCAACCGCCAAAGAAAAAATCAACCGGGAAAAAGAAGAAATAGGCCGGCCTTTATTAGATAGAGAAGGGTCTGTGATAAACAGGCCCTTCTTTCCTGCCTTCCGTCTTTCCAGTTTGCCCGCTTGTTAGCTTGCGGTCCTGTCTCAGTCCAGTTTTACGAAGGGATACCGCTCCAGGTCCTCGCGCAGCCAGAGCGACAGGCCGGCCCACTGACCGACCGTTTCTATTGCTATGATAGCGTCGGGATTGTGGAAGGTAATCCTGCCGGGGGACCCTTTTTCCTCCAGGGCATCAAGCAGGAGCCGGTCCAGGAATTGCTCTTCGTCCATGCCGGACATCTTACCCTTAAACCCCCGGCGCCGCATCCTCACATGAAACGATTTGCCCTCCAGCGCGTCCACCCACTCAATGACCATCTCTATCGCTTTTTTCTCGAACTCCTCCGGCGTCTGGAAAGTAAAGGTATGAGAAACGGGGATGATCCTGGCAAGGAAGGCGAGGGAGCCGGGGTCTCTGGCCATAATCTCCTTCAGGGATTCGAGCATCCCGGGAACGTCGTCTGCCTTCAGAAGGAGGACGTTGAAGAATCCGGTCTTCCTGATCGGCCCGAAGACTCCAAGCACGCGGACTGCCTGCTTCAAACCGCGCGCATTCAGGTTGACCACCGCATTCGCATCTTTCATGGCAATAATATTTTTTCCTGCAAGGCCTTTCTCTTAGTCAAATTATAGCAGGCTCGCCGGCCGGAGCGACTCCAGCGGAGGCCCGGGGGACTTGACAGCATGAAAGCTTGTCGGCTTACCGCTTTCTTGCCTTCTGTTCACGCCTCGGGATTTCTGAGGCCCGCCTTTCTGATTTAAATCATGGCGCCGCATTGCATTCGGGGATAGAATGTAAGTGAGAAGAAGAGAATTACTCCTGTCCACGATCGAAGGAGGTGACTGCAATGAAAGAAAAGGACCTTAAGAATGCACTCCTGGAACTCGGCAGAAAAAAGGGCGTAATTAGCTTTGACGAGTTGAACGATACCTTCCCGGCGGATTATTGTCCGCTTGATGAAACGGAGCGGTTTCTGGAGCGCCTGGAACTTCTCGGCGTCAGGGTCGTTGAAGACAGGAAACACGTGAAGGTCAGGGCCCGCCACAGGCGGGCCGCCTGACTCTCAAAGTTCGTCGGTTGCGGGGTTGCCGGCTTGTTAGCTTGCGGACCGGAGCCAGCCTTCGTCACTTCCCGGTCTGCAGCCGGTGCCGGATCTTCCCCAGGTACTTGTTTACCGGATGGCCTCGTTCGAGGAAAGGGACCACGGGCCTTTTCCTGATCCCGAAGGCCTTTATTTCTGAAAGCAGATCTCCATCTCTCCGATCGTATTTCAGCCCCTGCTGGAGGGCTTTCAGCGCGGCCTTTTTTCTGTCGCCTTTCAAATAGGCCCTGCCGAGATGAAGATAAAAAAGGGGCATGAAGAAGACCGAATCAGTGGACCTCGACCTTTTCAGGATATTTATGGCATTCTCGCACATCATCGTCCCCTCCTTCGGCTTTTTCTCGACAACTGCGACCAGATAACCGCAATAAGAAAGGAAAAAAGGGTCCGAGGGGAAGCGTTCCAGGGCAATTCTTGCAACCTTAAGTGCTGCCGCACGATCTCCGCCTTTCAAACTCAGCCTTATCTCGTCCGCATAATGGGCCATTGTTTTTTGCGGTCTACCGTTCTCCTTCAGAAAAGATTCCATGGCCGCGTTATGCTGCTCTTCCATCATGTTCCACAGTTTCTCCTGAAAGTCCGGGGCCCCGGCCATATGCCCGTAATCTGAGGTCGAGGTTGAGAGGACCTCCCCTTTCAAATATATCCTGGTGACAAGCTTGCATTTTCCGGCCAGGTTTTCTGTTCCGCATTCATACGTCTCATCGTCAAGCCTGAATCTGCTCAAAAACTCATCCCGGCGGCCGGAAGATATATTTATTTCGGTTTTCATACAAGTAGACAGCTATTTTATAACCGAAGATTCGACTGATGTCAATGAAAATTGTCTATTTTTTAGTAACCCCCCTTTTTTTCGCCGTTTTGCCGGCTTCCAGGCTTTCAGCTGAGAGTTTCGAACCGTTCCGGGTGACATTCCGGTTGATTTTTCTGCTTCACTGGAGTTCAGGCCGCTGTCGGAAAAGGGCGGCCAGGACTCTCCGACATGTTGCCGGCAGCCTTTTTTAGCTGCGCTTGCGGCTTGAAGGCCGGACAGCATGGTTGCTGGCGAGCTTGTCAGCTTGTTTCCTTCGCTCTTTGCTCTTCTCATCTATCACGTTCTTCCCGGTACGCCCTGACTTCCCGTATCTCAAGTCTGAAAGGCCCTTCCTGCCTGTCGGCGATCATGAAGCCGACCCTCCTGACTCTTGCCGGGTCAAGTCCGGGCGCGTCTCCCACCACGTGGCCGCGGAATACAGGGACGAATTCGTCAAAGGAGAGGCCGGCATCTGTCCATTCGCCAGGCATGGCAGGCCTGGTGAAAAAAGTGGCCTGGTATGCGATGCCCTCGAATTCATCGTCGGTCTTCAGGCGCAGGCGGTAGCGCCTGCCGTCGCCCCTGACTCTGACAATCAGGCCGTCGTAGCCTTCCAGCCCGAGTTCTCGCGGAAGGGACCTCACCGATGCGAACCCTCCGAAGTTTTCGAGCGACACCCCGCCCTGGAAAACTCCTGCGCCGTCGATCACGGACATGTGGCCTTCCGACAGCCCGCCCATGACGACGTCGTTTATGGCCTCCCACCTTTCCTTTTCCCCGGCGTCATTGAAATCTATGACCGTCTTGTCCATCATTTTTCCTGCACGGCTTCGGCCCTCTTTCCAGAACCTGTTTCAAAAAATCGACTTTCAGGAAAATCCGTCACCCTCGCGAAGTTTACCCGCCCGACTCACAGCCGGTAAACTTCGCGGAATGACGCAAATGAACTCATAATGTTAAATAATCAATTTTGAGATAGATTCTAGTTCGTCTTGCCCCCGAAGACTGTCTTAAGGAGGTCCGTTGTGCGGGCCGCCGGGTCCGTCCGGATCTTCTTTTCCTCCTGACCGACCTTTATAAAGAGACCGTCCAGTGCCTTGTTCGTCACGTAGTGGTCGAGATCGAACGACCGGGAACCCATAAAAGGCAGGGTCTCGTACTTCCCTATCATGTCCTTGTAGGCTTTGGTCGTTCCGGCCTCGTCCATGCTCGATGAGATGACCGGTTTGAATGCATTGTAGAGACCGTCATGGGTCTTTTCCCTGAAGTAATCCGTTGCCGAGGTGTCTCCGCCTTCAAGGATCTTTTTCGCGTCGTCGAATGTCAGCCCCCTGATCGCGTCTCCGAATATCGGGGCGGCCCTGGGCACGGCCTTTTCGGCCGCCCGGTTCATGCTCAGGACAAACTCGTCAACCTGCTTTTGAAATCCGAACCGCCTCAGCACTTCCGCCACATTCCTGAGTTTTTCCGGCATCAGGATCTTCACCATCTCATTGCCGAAGTACCCGTCGGGTCTGGAGAGGCTCTGGACCGCATTTTGAGCACCGGCAGCGAGCGCCTCCCTCAGCCCCGCGGCTGTCGTGGCCTCGTTGGCAGAGCTCTTCCGGGCAGGGCCCAACGACCGCAGTATATCTTCGAAGCCCGCATGAACAGTCACTGCCGCACAGAGCACAAGGATGGACACAAGAAAGGCTCTCATGTTGTTTTCCCCTTTCATCCTATTCTGAAGAGTGTGAAGGGTCTTCCGGCAGTTCCCCGAAGACCATGTCGTAGCACGGCTGACAGACCCCGTGACTTATCTGGGGCAGACGGGAGGCCCCGAAGAGGTCGAGGCGCTCCACCGCCTCCTCCGCCTCGACCCATTCATCCCCCGACAGGCGGACCTTCTTGCAGAAACTGCACATCGTGACCATCTCTTCGGAATGGGTTCCACAGTCCTCCAAAAGTGCGACTATATCCCTTTCTTCGATCCTCACGATCCTGCTCCTGAATTCGACGCCGCCACCGTCGAGGGGGTTGACCGTCATTTCCATGAACCTGCGGTAGGCCGGGGAGTCACACCGGTAGTGGATGATCACCGCCCTCTTCCTGGTGCGGACATTCCCGATTATCACATCATAAAGATGTCTGGTTTCAGGCCCCGCAATGAAGTCCCAGAGGCTTTTGTCGAGCACGAGAGAGGGATGACAGCTGTCGGCGCCCTCATTCGCTTCGGCAAACGCAAGCCAGTTGTCGCTGATAAATACGATCCTGTCGTTTCGGTCGATTCTGTACACATAAATGTCGGGGACATCACAAGAATCCATGGTCAACTTTTTCCTCATGTCATTTTGCCCTGCATGTTTTCATTATGCCATTTTTTGAGTTCCTTTCCACTTGTCCGGCTTGCAGTCTTCGCTCACTGTCGTTCGTCTCACGTTTCACCATTCAGGGCCTTTGTTATTATATGTCCATGGCTGAAAAGGAGGGACTGCCCGGGATTTTTTCTATAACCTTCAGCAGGCCGGACAGCCGGACCTTCCGGCTTTCCGCCTTCCAGGTCTTGCCTGTGCCGCGGAAAAAAGCTTTCAGCTTCTTCGAGGACCCGCGCAACCTCTTCGAGATAACCCCGGACTGGCTCGACTTCAGGATGCTCGACAGATCGAATGCCGAGGTCTTCGAGGGTGCGGAGTTCGACTACACCATCCGGTGGCTTACCTTAAGGTTCTTATGGCGGTCCAGGATCACGGCCTACCGTCCTCCCGAGTCCTTCACTGACATCCAGATCAAAGGCCCATACCCCTTCTGGAGCCACCTGCATACCTTCGAGGAACAAGGCGGTTCAACGCAGATGAAGGACGACGTGACCTACCGGCTCCCCTTCGGACATTCAGGCATTTTCCTCCACCGCCTCATCATACGCCGGCAGCTCACCGATATCTTCCGGTACCGCGCCGTACGCATCGCCCAATGGGCGAAAGGTGACTTCAGGAGGAAGGGCTGATTTCGGTGGAGGAGATGGCCCGGCGGACGGGCATTGCAGTCGATAATCTGCTGAAGCTGGAAACCGCTGACTGGTGCCGTTTCGACGACATCCGGACACTCTGCAGGGAACTCGGCATCGAGGAGCCCCAATACTGTGTAAAACAAAGGTTCGGGGAATAGGGCAGCAGGGACTGGTTTGAAATTCTCCCTACCGGACCTGCTGCCGGGTCACCGACGCGGTAATAACTGGTTGCAGCGAGCAGGTGCCGTTGCCATTTACGACAACCGAGTTCTTTCCGTCGAAATCGAGGACAAGGTCGGCCGTCATCCCTTCACTCACTATGAACTGGTGGACTATTTTGATACCGTTCCTGTCCTCGGGTCGGGTATCCAGCGGCAGCTCAACGCCCGCGTCCGGTCCCGAAGCAGGCACCACGGAATTGTTAAGCGGCGACTCCGTGCTGTTGGAGGCCAGGAGAAGCCGGACCTGCTGGTAGTGGCCCGCTTCGAGCGGCAACTGCCCGAGTTCCCAAAAAAACCCGTCCTGGAGTGATAGCAGGTCCACCCTCACCGGCTCCGTCAGTGTCAGGTCATGCCAGCCTGCATCCCCGGTTCCCGCGTCGGCACTCGTATGGACCCGCAGGCCCGAGATCGTGACATTGATCTGTGCGAAATCGACAGCCGGGGCGTCGGTTATGACCACGCGGAGCGTGCCGCTGTTGACGGCAATGGTGGCGTTGCCGCTGCCACCGCACGACGTCAGGGCCAGGACAAGAAGTCCCAAAAATAATATCCTTTTCATCATTAATTTCCTCCTTTAGTCAGTCCCAGTCGAGGAGTCTCTTTTCGCCTTCCAGCCCCCTGATGGACGTCACGTCCTGGCTCACCTCGATCGTGCCCCGGTAGGCGCCTCCGCTGTCCCGGACGGCGAAGTAACGTATATGGATGAACTTCCCCTTCATCTGTATCCAGAACTCGGCGCTGTCCCTGTTGCCGGACTTGAACTCCCCGACGATCTTCTCCACCACATGGACGCTCTTGGGGGGATGGCAGTTCTGCACGCTCCTTCCGATAATGCCCGGACTCCTGGGGAAAATCCTGTCCTCGGTCTGGGAGTAATAGGCGACCTTGTCGTTTTCGTCCACGAAAGATATGTCCACCGGCAGGTGCGTAAGGATGAGGTTAATCTGTTCTGCGGTGAGCATACCCGTGTCGAGACTCACGCTGCCTACCTTCTCGGGGGGGAGCCTCTCCTGGTATGCCTCGCCCGAGGGCTTCCATTCCTCCGCAGGCCGGACCCACGCGTAGCCTATCTCTTCTTCACCCTCTCTCACCTTCGCCCAGTCGCTCTCCCCCAGTGTCTCAAGGGACATCGGAAAGAGGATATGCTCCTCCTTGTAGATCATGTCGTTTATCATATGGAGGAGCGCCTGGATCTCCTTCGGCGCAGACATGCCTTCCTTTACTTTCGCCGTGACCTCCTTCAGCATTTCCCGGATGTCGTCGTGGAGGGCCCACATGACCTTCGAGGGACCGGACACTCCGTGGGCCTCAAGGATCGGGAAAAGCTGGTTTTCCTTCCTGACGTAGTGAAGGTCTATTTTAGAAAGGTCCTCCAGCATTTTTACCAGCTGAGACCTTTCCTTGTCGATGTCGTGCACCGCCTGGATCTGCCTTATGATCGATTCGGCCTTCCTGTTTTCGAGCATCAGGGTATGCACGGGGTGGCCCGCCGGCAGGCCCGGCACAATCTTATCTTCCAGCGATTCCCTGAAAACCTCCACATGCACGTCACAAAGCCTCTTGACCTCTTCCTCGGGCATCCCCTCGCTGATAAGCCTCTGCTCCATGTTGGCGATCTCGGAGGGGGCCACATCCCTGATAAGGTCGAGAAACCTCTTTTTGAGTACCTTGATGTCTGCACCTTTGTGCAGGTCCCTGATGATCTCCTTGAGCGCCTCTATCCTCTGCTCCGGTTCGGTAATCACTCCCACTTCTTCAGCCTCGCCGACGCCTACGTCCTCACCGGTCCGCCTCCTGATCTCTCCTGCGATCTCATCCCAAAGCTTCTTCAGGTCGATACCCCCGACCATGGCCACCTTGCTCAGAGTGGCCACTTTTCCGAGCGTCTTCCTGAGGAGCGGATTGTCCAGGGCCTTGAAATGAGGGTCCAGCTGCACCAAAAATTCCTTGATAAAGGGATACCTGGAGAGAAGCTCGTCTATTTTGGTCTTCGGTCCGATTTGCATATATAAATCTCCTTTCAGACATAAAGAAAAAAACTTGCGTTCTTAATTCCAATTATATAAGGCAAAAGACAAAATGCATATGACGTGGCGAATAATCGTGAGTCGTGAGTCCCGACTGCTCAACTATCCTGATTGCCCAACTTCTTGCCTCGTGCAGGGTATAATTCAGATATGGGCAGAAAGGGCATAGCAGGGGAGATAGTCCACTGGAGCAGGGACGAATACGGGGAAGTCGCCGTAGCCGATGACGACGGCGTGAGATCTCTTTACTTCGGCGGCGTCCTGCAGACCAGCATCGCTCTCGACCAGCCGGGCACTCTTATCGAAGATTACAGCCGGGCGATGATGAGCTCCCTCATATTCATGAATAATCCGCGGTCGGTCCTCCTGATCGGTCTCGGCGGCGGTTCACTGGTCCACTTCCTCCTAAGGGCCTTCCCTGGCTGCCGGGTAGAGGTAGTAGAAATCAGAAAGCGGGTCATAGACGTGGCCCGTGATTTCTTTCTCCTGCCGGCTCAGGACCCCAACCTCGGAATATTCCTTGCATCGGGAGAAGACTTCATCCTGAACCGGACCAACCGGGGCGTGGATTATGACCTGATCATGGTCGATGCGTTCGACGAAGAAGGTCCCGCAATCCCCCTTCTGGGGAAGGATTTTCTCGGCATGTGCCGGGCAGGACTGACGCAAGAAGGCCTGCTGGTGATGAACCTCTGGTGCAGGCCGAAAGACGATTTTCCCTCGGTCTACGAAGTCCTGCGGCAGGCCTTCGGGAACAACACCCTCAGGCTCCTGCCCGGAGAAGCTTACTGGAACGGCATCGTCCTGGGCTCCAAAAACCATGACGTCTTCCTGGACCTGCTGTCCTACCGGCCGGCCGCCGGGGAACTGCGGATGAAATACGGGATAGACTTCCCGAAGTATCTGAAGCTTCTCTACTGGCAGAATTTCCGATAGGCTGCAGGGCGGTTTTGAAAAGAGAGATTAACCACTGAGACACGGGGAAAAAGGCCCGCACTGTTGTTTATACTGAAGTCTCTCCCTGTATCCGTGGGAAAATTCGCTTCGTTTTCCGGTCCCCGCCCGGGCGGGGTAAACTTTAAGAAGTCCACGTTTCTTCTCAGAAGGAGGACGCCATCGATATTGCGCTTATGATTCTGGGGGGGCTGTGCATTGCCGCGGGCATCATCGGAAGCCTGGTGCCGCTTCTCCCCGGCCCGCCGGTAAGTTATCTGGGGCTGCTGCTCATGCATTTCACCTCGCGTCACCCTTTTACGACAGAGTTCCTCCTGATTTACGCCGTCCTGACAATCCTGGTGGTTGTCCTCGACAATCTGATCCCGGTTTATGGCACAAAGAAATTCAGGGGGAGCTCCTATGGCACGTGGGGAAGCGCCCTGGGCCTGGTCGCGGGACTCCTGTTCTTCCCTCCTTTCGGGATCATCATCGGACCCGTCATCGGTGCCTTTCTGGGCGAACTTGTGCGCGGCGGGGGCGGGCGGCAGGCCTTACGCTCGGCGGTGGGATCTTTCATCGGATTTCTGGCGGGCACGGCGATCAAGGTAGTTCTCTCCCTGGTGATGGCCTACCACTTCATCCGCGTAGTGTTTTAAACCTTACATCTCCGTTTGACTGAGGGACGAGGTCCGGGGCAGAGGCACCGTCCTCCTCTGACCAAACGTCGGCGACCGGCCGTTTTGCGCTACTGCGCCAGGATTATTTATCATAAATAAAAAAAGGAGAGCGGGGATGAAGGTCCTTTTGATATCCGAAAACAGGGCGACGACTCTTCTGGCGCCCTTCCCACTCGGGCTCGCCTTTGTTGCCTCGGGCCTGAGGCGCGCAGGGCATGAAGTAGTTGTGCTCGACTTCATGTTCCTGGACTCGTGGCAGGAAAAACTCGGCGCTGTCCTTAATGATTTTCGGCCCGATGCCGTCGGGCTTTCGATCCGCAACATAGACAACCAGGACATGCAAAACGCGGTCTTTTTCCTGGACGGGCATCTGGAGATCATCCGGAATATCCGCCGGCATGGCAATGTCCCTGTAGTACTCGGCGGAGCGGGATTCAATATCCATCCGGCGGCATGCCTGGATTATCTCGGCGGCAACTTCGGAATTTATGGCGAGGGAGAAGATGAATTCCCGATGCTTCTGGATGCGCTTCCAACGGGCGTCTTTGATAAAGTCCCCGGCGCGGTATGGAGAAAAGGGTCCCGAATCGTCGTGAACCCACCTCAATATATCTCCGCCCCGGGGCAGTGGACCTCCCCCGCGTACGGAGACTTCGACGTCACCGCCTATCACGAATCGAAGTTCGAGCTGCCCGGCAGCGTTACGGTACAGAACAAACGGGGCTGTCACATGAAATGCATTTACTGCTCGACCCCTCTGTTTGAGGGAACCGGCTGCCGTTTGCGGGACCCCGGACGGTCGGTCGATGAAATGGAGGCGCTCAACAGCAAAAATAACATCCGGCGCTTTTACGTAGTCGACAATGTCTTCAATTTCCCCCTCTCCGATGCGAAAAACTTTTGCAGGGGAATCATCGACCGCAGACTGGACGTAAGCTGGCAGGCGATCATGAACCCCGCCTTCGGCGACGATGAACTCTTCGATTTGATGGCAAAGGCCGGATGCAGGTTCGTCAGCCTCGGCAATGAATCGGGCCATCAGATCATACTCAGGGCCCTCAGAAAAGGTTTCACGCTGGATAATGTGAGGAAGGCGGCAGGCCGTGCAAGAAAAAGCGGAATCGCCTTCGCCTGTTTCCTCCTTCTTGGCGGACCCGGGGAGACCCGTGATACCGTCATGCGGAGCGTCGAGTTCGTCGATGAACTCTCACCAGATCTGGTCACCCTGAAGGCAGGAATCCGCGTGTACCCTGGGACGGAGCTGGAGGGCATCGCCAGGCAGGAAGGCATGATCGGAAAAGAAGACGACCTCCTCCACCCGGCCTTCTACCTGTCTCCGGCGATAGAGGAATGGGCCGGGGATTTTATGAAGGAAGCGGCCGCCGGCCGGCCGAACTGGAAAGCCTGACCACAGCGGGCACTTCCAGCGCAGGCCGGAAAGTCAGAAAACCTCAAGAAGTCCGGAAAAGTACAGTCCGACGATAGCGGCGACCACAAAGACAACGACAGTCATTATCACAATAAGGGACTTTCTCCTTGCGGCTTTCGTCTTCGCAGGGGAGACAGTCGGCGGTTCAGTATCCCTCCGTCCAGAGTGCTCATCTCCTGTTTGGCTCCGGTCGGCACCGGCCCTTTCGGACATTTTGATATCGAGCAGTTCGGAGATCCTGAACTCCTTATACTCTACCTCCACTTCCTTCCGAACGGGCAGCACCTCCCCGCACCCCTCGCAAGTCTTCCCGGGGCTTGTCTCTTCTCCGCAACGCGGGCACTTCATCTTATCCTCATCGCTCCTTCCAGTCTGACCACTTGTATTATCACAGTCAGCCCGGTCCGCTTCATTCGTAAGCCTGCGCCGGTGAAAAAGCGACTCCCTCCGTCCTGCAGGACGAGGGCCTCGTGCCCCCCGTTTTTCTCCAAATATAACAGACCGGATTCTTCCGCTTGTATTCTGAGACACAAAATCCCTGCCTTCACCTCTCTTTTTCGCAAAAATGCAAAAGGATTTGTAGGAATGCATAGGGTAAGTGAGAAAGAAGTGTGGAAAAACAAGCAGTTAGAGATGGCATGGATTCTGCAATC
>JARRRI010000053.1:0-12576 GCA_037380845.1 Candidatus Sulfobium sp.
GTAAATTCGGAGTGATAGGGCCTCCTGCGTACAATCTCCTTTAATCTGTCGACGGGTGATCCGTAAACTTTGTACACTTTTGTAAGGTTCTTGGCTTCAATAGCTGTCATAACCAGTCCGCGAACTCGAATTTCAGCTTGGTGAATACAAAGGCCCCCAGCACAAAGAAGACCAGGGACCAGGCCAAAGCAAAAAAGAACATATCAAGTCGCGCGAGCCTCCCGCTGACAAAGAGGGATTGATATGCATCCACGAGTGGGAAAAGAGGATTGAAGTACATTATCTTTTTCGCCCATTCGGGAAGCATAATCATAGGGTAAAGTATGGGAGTCAGATAGATCCAGAAATTGATCGCTATCTGCACAAACTGTACGGTGTCTCTCAGAAACACCGCTACAGACGCAGTAAAGAAGGTCAACCCGAGAGTGAAAAGGACCTGGATAATAATCATTAACGGCAGAAAAAGGATAACTGAGAAACTTCCGGTAAAGAGTATTTTGTAAAGGGCCAGCAGGAGCATGGCTATTCCATAACTGAGGAGGGGCGCAAAGACGGACTTCGCAACCAATATTTCGGTCGGAAAGGAGGTCTTCTGAATGATATTGGCATTTTCCATCATAGAGCCGGTTCCGCGCATCAGTCCTTCTGCGATGATCATCCATGGAAAAAGACCGGCCATCATATAGATAGCTGAAGTTCCTGCGCCGGACCCGACGCGCAGCTTAAAAATATAAACAAAAACAAAAAGGTATACGATCAGCATCAGAATAGGGTGGATAAAGTTCCAGATAAAGCCGCCTACTGAGCCGGCGAACCGGCCCCTGATGTCACGCATCACCATATGGGAAAGAATTTGCCGGTAGACATAGAGATTTTTTGCGACATCAGCAGAAGCCTTTGTCATCTCCCTCATATATCTCAATGCCATTTCAGGTCCATCCTACAGTCAGCAGAAAAGCGATTGCGGGCACACTTCAAGACAACTCGAGCACCTGCCGGACTCCTCTGTAAAGTCAAACTGAGTCATTCGACGAGGTCTTAAGCGATCCATATATACAAAACACGCGAGGTGTCCTTAGAAAATCCAAGTAGCGGCATTGGCTTTCTCACTATCTGATTACTGACCGTTTACCTTGTTCCGCCACAAATTATTATAGCATAACAGATTCTTGCCGGTTCCGGGCCGCTGCGCCTGCAGGAAGAAAAGGTCAAGTGACTCTTCGCGCCGATATCAGAGCATTCGTTAAATTAACCATAATATTTGCCAACGA
The DNA here is from genome assembly GCA_037380845.1 of Candidatus Sulfobium sp. Classification (GTDB taxonomy): domain Bacteria; phylum Nitrospirota; class Thermodesulfovibrionia; order Thermodesulfovibrionales; family UBA6898; genus JARRRD01. The sequence goes on from JARRRI010000053.1 coordinate 1,272, forward strand.
CCGCAAAAAGAGCATGACTTAAAGTCAACACGGGCAGTAAAATTAAAACAGTTCTAATCCTGGATTCGGCTTGAATCGCGCGCCGACGATCAATTGAGAAAAGCAGGAAGAAAAGGGGGGCCAGGGGTATGAAATATCGGCCCTGGATGCCACCGACGACCGGACTGCCGACTGGGGTAAAGCTGATATATGCTAAAGTCAGAATCAATATTGCGCCTGACGACGCTGTTGCCAGTAAAACTGCCTTTTGTCGCTTGCTTATTGTCGGTTCCTCGCGCCCACCCATTACTGCAGCGAGAAGAAGGGCTAGGCTGTAAAGGATCCTCATGGGTTCGGAGAGGCTGATATCCATCCATCCTAATTGCCCGATGAACTGATCAAAATAGGATTTCCCGTTCTGCATCATCGTCCTTACGACCACAGCCGCGTAATCCAATGGATGGAAAATGATAAACCTGAGCTGAGACGACGGTGAAATATCCGGCAGTAGTCTTGCGTAGACTATATAGACATGCTCATATAGTTCTCTGACCGATAGAGACCAGAGCAGAACCGCGGCAATGTTGCACAGGATGAAAGCCGAAAACAGCGAGAAATACTTGCGCCGTGTGCCTATTCTGTCGACGGGTATCAGGAGGAACAGAAAAGAGACGACAAAATATGCCTGCTTCGAAAGTGAGAGCAGGAGTGAAAGTATAAACAGGAGCAGAAGCTGCTTTGGCTCAATCTTTTCCCTGCCTGCCGCGATCCTGAGGAAGAGTGCGGTGAGGACGAATGTAAGACCATTGGTAATGCAATCGGCGGACAGGGATGCCGCCAGGGATACTGACATCGGCGTTAAAGCCAGGAGAAAGAATAGCCATTTCTTGAAGGGCAGGACTTTAATCGCGAAGTACACGAGAAAAATCCACAAAGCCAGATTGGCGAATCGGCCTATGTACATCTTTGCGAGGGGTGAACAACCGGCCAGCCTGCCCGCGGTTATCCCCATAGCCTGTGGAAGATACGGGACGGGAGAATATTCTGCAGTATTCGGGAAATCGGCAAAGACCGCCTTCCCTGTTTCCGCCGGGCCGTGGAGCGCCGCAAAAATGTTCTCTATCTTTTGTTCTTTGTCTTCATGAAACGGAAAGCCGTCAAAAACCCTTATTGTCGATATAAAATTTTCCGGCACGTTATCTCCGGTACCCGAGGGTCCCACTCGTCCCTTGAGATTTCCCCGGGAAACCTCCGCCGCCCTCAAAAAGTGGTTAGGCTCGTCGGGGACCTTGAAAGGGGGAGTAAGAACCAGAAACAACAGCCCGAACAATGTCCCGATAAACAGGAACATATTCTCAGGGAGGAATAACTTGCTATCTCTCATGTTATTAACGGACTTCACAGGAAATGTTTGGGAGAATCGTGATTGCTCAAAGATCTGCCTTGGCGGTTGAAAAATTCCCGCATAATATTCTAGTATATTATATTTCCGCGATCTAATTCCGATTTTTTGTCCAAATTTGTCTGTAATAAATAATAAGTGACGTAACTGCTCGCGGGATCTTAGACGGGCGGCTTTGATAACGAAACAGAAAAATAAGCGGACAATGGTGCCAGCGGAATATGGAACAGGGACATAGCAGGGGTAGGTTTTGTGTGTAGGGCCTTACGTGAAGCTGTTTTGCCATCTCCGCGCCAGTCGCTGTCTTCAGCAGGTTAATCATTCTTTCTTTTATCCATGTAACATCTTTCCCTGCGATTCTGCCTCGATATCTTGCGCCGGCTTATCCTCTGATATTAATATTTATAATGGTGGTTTTTATAGATTTCCTTTCGAAAGGGCCGGGCTTGGGTAAAAAGAAAATATGAAGGAACTGACAATTCTGTTGCCTTGCCTGAACGAAGCGGAAACCATCGGCACCTGTATCATGAGGGCCCGCAAACTCCTTCGGGATGACGGGATGGAAGGCGAGATACTGGTATCAGATAACGGCTCATCTGACGGGAGTCGGGAAATCGCAGCGCGCCTCGGTGCACGGGTGATAGAATGCCCGGTGAGAGGTTACGGCTCCGCCCTCCAGTTCGGGATCGAAAACGCCGAAGGAAAGTTTATTTTGATGGGTGACAGCGATGACAGTTATCACTTCGACGAAGCCTTGCCAATGATCGAGATGCTGAGGTCCGGATATGATGTCTGTATGGGTACGAGACTGGAAGGCAAGATTATACCGAAAGCCATGCCGGGACTTAACAGATATATAGGCAACCCGGCACTGACATCTATCGGCAGGTTATTTTTCGATATCCGGCTAAGTGACTTCCATTGCGGCATGCGGGCGTTCCGGAAGGACAGAATAATAGGTCTCAATCTGGTGACGACAGGGATGGAATGGGCGTCGGAGATGATAATAAAGGCCCGGCTGGCAGGCCTAAAGATGACAGAGGTTCCGGTAACGCTATACAGGGACGGCAGAAGCCACCCGCCTCATCTGAGGCGCTGGCGGGACGGTTGGCGGCATCTCAGGTTTATGCTGCTGCACTCGCCGAAATGGCTTTTCTTTGTCCCCGGATATTTCCTTTTTTTGTCGGGACTTGCCGGAGAACTGGCATTATTGGGAGGGCCCGTCAGTATTGGAAAGGTCGTTTTAGATGTCCATACACTTCTGGTAATGTCCTTTATGATGATCTTGGGTCTCCAGCTCGTGTTTACCGGGGTCTTCGCCAAGGTGTTTACATATGTCTCCGGCATATTAGCATACGACGACAAATTTGACCGGATGGCAAGAAGGCTTACACTGGAAAAGCTGCTGCTGGTATCCCTGATAGTGGGCGGCACGGGCATGGGGATTTTTCTGCTCACCCTCTGGAACTGGTACAGCGCAGGTTTTGCGGATCTGAATTATGAAATTACGATGCGAAGCCTGATTCCTGCTTTGACGATGATAACTTTCGGGGGCCAGGGGATTTTTAACGGCTTTATGCTCTCAGTTCTTTTCCTGAAGACGAAAGGATCGAAACAGGATGCTTTCTGAAAGCGAAGCGATGATAAAATGAGTTCGCCTATTGCGTCTGACAAAAAAGGCAGCATACGTAATTTCATGATAGGGTTGCACCAAAGGCTTTCACACGTAAAACGCGTTTCCATTCTTTCCCGGCGAATAGGAGTAATTATAGGCGGTCTTTATTCCCATGAGGCGACTATCAGGTGTCTGGATGCGGGATGCGGAGACATGAAGATCGCGGAGGGTGTAAACAGACTCTGTTCACGGACGGATTGGCAATGTATCGATCTTTATGACCTTCCCGAACATATGAGGAAGAACGGGAGGTGGTCGAAATATCAAAAATATGACGGGCGGCATTTCCCGTTTTCCGATGCGTCGTTTGATATCGTGCTTTTCTGTGATGTGCTGCACCACGCAACGAATATTCCCGACTTGTTGCGGGATGCCGCTCGGGTTGGAAGAAGGATAATAATCAAGGACCACTTCGAATATTCATTTTATTCACGGGTGATGTTGAAGGTGATGGACTTTATCGGCAATTGGGGATATGGTGTTCCTCTTCCCCGGAAGTATTTCACTCCCGTCAGTTTTCAGGAGTTATGTTCCTCGGTTGGCCTGTCGGCGGCTCAACTAGAGACGGGCATAGATTTGTATTCGCATCTCCCGGTGATAAGGCACCTGCTCAAACCGGAGTGGCATTTCATAGCTGTTTTACGGCCGGCGTCCGTCGGGCAATGATCTGTTGTCACAACCGGCTGTTGACCGCTTGTCGACTTTTGGGAAACAAGGAGCTTTTGGTATTCGCGGCTTTAAGCATTTTCACGGGCATGAATTCCAGCCGGTCTTTTCGAGAATTTGCGGGTGCTGAGCTGGTATAATATGTTTTGGCATACAGATCGAGAAATTCGAACTCATGGCGAAGTCGGAAACATCTGAGGAAGCCTGAAATCTATTTTGCACGTTATGAATACCCTTGGCTTGGACATGCGGGAATTCAGCCGGGCCCTTTTCTTGGCCCCCCACCCCGACGACGAGGCACTTGGTTGTTCCGGGACACTCAAACTTCTCGATAGAGCCGGAACAGAGTTGACGCTGGTTTTCCTGAGCAACGGCGAGAAGTTGTATGGAGAGGCTTCGGCGGAGATAGCCGAAGTAAGGAAGAAGGAGGCGATCAGTTCGGCTCAGCTGCTTGGGTGCAATGATACTATTTTTCTCGATTTTCCCGATGGAGAGATCGGCAAATACAGTCAGGAAATTTTTCTGAAGCTTGCGGGGATCGTCGAAGAAAGAAAGCCGGAAGTTGTTTTTGCGCCATCGCCGATTGACTATCATGACGACCACATCGCTGCGTCTCATATCGGTCTCAGGCTGCTGGAAACTTCCGGTCCTCTGAGATTGGCCCTTTATGAAGTTTATTCTACCCTGAGATTCAACTGTCTTGTCGATATAACAGGGACTGCCGGACTGAAGAAACAGGCAATTCTCAATTACCGCACCAGTCTTTACGGAAAACCGGAATTATATGTCGACGCCGCTCTCGGCCTTAATGCTCACAGGTCGATCTTCGTGCAGAGGAAGGGTTTTTTTGAGGCCTTCTACCTGATGGAAAAAGCGGAACCTCTCGATTCAATCCTCCGGTTCTTCTGCTACACCCTATGAAATGCAGCACTCAACCCGGCAAACAGATACCAGAGAAGTTACCGAGTGGAAAGCGGGCTCTTTCAATGCCGAATCCAGGATTAACTTTACGAGGAGGAGTGCTTGCCTGACCTCGCTTCTTCCTTAACGGCCTCTCGATCTGAACAGATTGAAGAACTTCTTTCTGGCGTTCTGCCGCGCCGTCGGCGCAGGAACGGGTTTAGGCGCTTCCTGGCGCACCGTCGCAGACGGTCTTGACCGCCGGGCCGGGACGGCCGTCGAGCCACGTGTATTCGGGTGAGGCAGCGGGTTTCGCACGCCGTTCGGCGGCGCGGGTGTCTTCTGAGAATAGTGTCGTGTCTTGGCCTTTTCCGGGTCTTCCAGGGCCACTACCATCTTCTCCTCGCCCCTCTGCATAACCACCTTGTCTCTTTCTATTTCAGTCAGGGTAAAGCCGCTCAAGGAATCGCCTATCTTAAGAGCGGTTTGCCTGTTCGGCCTCCCGGGGGTATTTACGGGCGACTTCTTGTCCTCCATGAATGCCATTTTCAGTTGGTCCGTTATCAGGGTGCCGTCGAGAACGAAGTCGGGCTCCGGAAGGGCGTCCGCCTGCTTTGTCTGGTCTTTCTGTTCAGGTATTTTCCTGTCCGGGTGAAACAGGTTCTGGTCAGCTATTACCATATAGTCCGTGGGAAAGGGATTTTTTTCGTCCTGCAGGCCTTTCTTCGCCGCCGCAGGCTTTTGGTCCACTGCCGTCTTCTGTGCTACCGGTTTCCTGTATGTGACCTTAGCCGGCTGGCCGGGGAAAAAAGTGAAGTAGGCGACTGCAACCACTCCCCCCGCCAGGAGTATATTGATTATGTTGACATTGCTCAGAAGATACCTGATTCTTTGCATACTACTTCCCACTGGTAAGGGCGGACACGTTGAGTTTTACCATCAGGTCCCTCGGGTCCCTGTAATTCCTTATCCGTGCGTCCAGCTCCTTGACAACGAGGTAAGGTGTCCGTGTCTCCAGGGAGTATAGTATATCCCCCAGCGCCCTTACGTCCGGCAGCACTGTGTCTATGCTGACATTGATAACCCTGAAATGCCCGAGGTCTTCCTGTTTGCCGACTCACTCGCTCGATATCGTCCCCCACCTTTCCGTCACATTTCCCTACACGATGTCCTGGAGGCTGGCAGCAGCCAGAGAAGGCGTCTGTCCTTCTATGAGTTTAGAGTCATCGGCTTTCCTCTCTTCCGTGAGGACTTTTATCTCTTTCTCCAGATCCGGTTTTTCCGAGATGAGGGCCACATACTTTCCCAACAATTTCTCTTTCACGGACTGCTCTTCCCTGAGGGAAGCCAGGTCTGAACGGACCTGCATAAAGCCGTATTTGTATGCGAAGACGCCCAGCAGAACCGCCATGAGCGGTATGGTTATGAACAGAGTTCTACTTTTTTTCATCGCCTGGTTTTATCTCCTTCTTTCCACCTTCAGCCCCCGCTTTTCCCGGGCCTTCTATCTCCATCTTGATATTGAACCTGTCGGCATTCATCCTCCGGTCCCTGAAAGTAGGAGACGCGAACTCGACTTTTCTGAGATACGGTGAAGCTTCCAGTTTCGGAAGAAGACCGGTTGCAGAGTCCGAGTAGCCCTCGATCTGGACGGTCGTATCGGTCATGCGCACTCTCGTAAGCCAGGTAGTCTTGGGGAGGATAACCGTGAGCTCTTTCAGGAGGTTCAGCGTGAGGGGATTGTCCTGCTTGAAGCTGCTGATCGTGGAAATCTCGCCTTTCAGTGAATCTGCCTCCTTTTTCAAGGCTTCCACTTTCCGGGCTTCTTTCTTTTTCATGTCTATCTGTTGGGCGACTGCCTGAACTCTTTCTTTTTCCATACGCAGAGGGGCCATGACATTAAGTATGCCGACGGCAACGATAGCCAGAATCAGGACCACGGTCAGGGCGAGAGGGGTCCTGGGCGTCTCGTACTTCCCCTTCTTTATCAGGTTCAGCCCCCTTGCTCCGGGCCACAACGACTCAAGCAGGCTTCCCACGGCGGCGTAAGGGATCTCTTCCGGCGCCCCCTCGAATTTCAGCCCCAGGTCGTCTTCTCCCAGAATTCTCAAGGGATGGCCCAATCCCGTTTTAATCGAATCCTTCAGCGACTGGTCCTCATTCTGGAAGAGCGCAACGATCTCCGGGTTTTTTGCTTGTCTTTTTGCAGCATCCATCATCCCCTTGATTTCTTCGGTAATCCTGCTTGCTTTAGCCTCTCTGTCCGTGGCGGGGGTTATTGAGAAAACGGTTTGTGCCACAGACCCGTCGATGAACAGCGCTCCTTCATATCCTTCTTCGTCTATACGAACGAACAACGTGTCGGCCCCTTTGTTCCAGTAACGGCATAGGGTACCCATGCCCGACAGGTCGACGGTCAGAGACCCGACTTTGAAACCGTGCTCACGCAGGGCGGTGATATAAGGCGTTACCATTTCGGCTTTCGCCGCCATCAGGAGGACCGTCAGCCTTCCTCCGTGTTCCTTCACGATTTGAAAATCGAAGAATGACTCATCCGGCATGAAGGGGGTAAGCCTGTCTATTTCATAAAATACTACATCAGGCAGATTTTCCTTTACCGTGGAAGGGAATTCCGCTGTCCTGATTATTGTCCACGCCTTCGGGATACTCAGGGTGACGTCGGTCCTGGCTGCGCCGAACTCGTTGGCCGCCAGGGCGAGGGAGGATGCGATGTCCTCGGGCTGGGGATATTTGCCCTCCTCAAAAAAATACTTTTTTACGGCCTTCAGCTTTATTCTGGAGAGAAAGCGCGATCCGTATACGACGGACGCACCACCTCTTTCCAGCGATATGGCCAGACCCTTTTGCGGTGCAACGGAATCGTCGGCCGGACTGAAGGTGAGGACCCTCTTCAGAGGCCCCCATGCCGCCTTCAGCCTCGCAACGGAGCCGGACGCCGTATCGCTCAGCTTCTTAACTGCCTGTGTCGTTGTCATGCTTTATTCCGGTTGCAAAATCAGAAGGACTCTTATAATAGACATACCTGTAAGAGTCGTTGCCGTCTATGAGGACCGTGGCCCTGATCGCATAGCCCGTTTTCCTTTCGTGCGTACGCCCTATGGCCTCGATACTGAAGGTGCTGCCGCCCGTCGTCACGCCTATGTAGTTGCTGAAAGGCGGCGGCACTTTTGAGATTAGCCCCTGAATACTTGTTGCGGCCGCCTGACCCTGCGTGTTTTCTCTGAGGCTGATTATCTCCTGGACGATTTCAGGGGTTATCCCCGGGATTGCCTCCAGGACCTCTTTCGGGGCGGCAAGTGCATTGATCCGGTTCGTCTTTGCGTTAATTGTGAGAAAATCGATCAGGCCTTTTTTTCCCCCGTTGCCGTACAGTATCCCGGGAGTCATTCCCTTAACCAGCAAGAGTTCCTCCAGCGTGTCAAAATCGGCATTCTTGGCCGTGTAAGGACGCGGCAGGGATTCGTAATACTCGCTTTCAGCTCCGCTGGCATGGATAAGATCATCGGGGTCCTTCCAGTCGAGTATGGAATCGACTATCACATCGCTGTCTTCCTTCTTGACGCCCAAATTTACAAGCAAATTCCTAAGTATATCTGAGTTTACATCTTTTATCTGGTTTATGTCCACCTTACCCGATTCGTCGGTAATGCTTACTGTATACTTGCCTTTTGACATCTCCGCCGTATACGGAGTGCCGTCCGTTTTCCATACCTCCATCCCTTGTTGGGGCGCGGGGTTGTTAAGGTTCGTTCTTCGGTAGAATATCTCCGTTATCCCGCGTTCTATACCGGCCTCGGCCAGAAATTTTTCTTGCAGTCCCTGTCTGAAGGACAGGGCAGAGAGGGTTTCAGTCCTGGCCATGTACGAAAATGAGAGGACGATTACGGTAAGTATCGTCAATACCCACAGCACCAGGAGGAGCGCTATCCCTTTCTCCGGTCCAGCGGCACTCCACCCCCTTTGTTCCAACGACCCTGCCTTTTCCCGTGCGGCGCATCCGCCTGTTGCCTGCTGCCCGTTGCCTGTTCTTTCCGTAAAAAATGTCATGTCAGTGCCGCCCTTGCAGTAACCGTTCGAAAGGCCCGCCGGGGTCCAGGCCGGACCGGCTCGAACCGAATCCAGCAGATTCAGCAATGGACCCGAAAGTCCGCATCGGGATGATGAGCGAGAAGTCCTGCCGCCCCTGCACCAGGTGCACCTTTACTTTTTCGGGGATGCCGGTGTCATCCGTCCATGTGTCTATCCAGCTTCCTTTTTCGTCTGTAGGACCTTTATAGAAGTATTCGAAGTAGATAGAGTCCATTCCGGTGAAGAGTCTGGTATCCCTTTCTTCGTCGATACCTATTACATTTTCCGATGCCGCCAGGGCCTGCTTACCGTCAGCGTCGGCTTCAACCCGGTAATTCACCACTACATAACCGGTCTGGCCGCCCCATATGGAATAATTAGTAGCGAACTGCATGGAGTCCCGTTCACCCTGGAAGTACAGTTTTTTCTCCCCGTTGTCATCCTTCGTCAGAGGCGTCTCGGACTGAACCTGTGAATCAAGAATATTCAGAGACGTCCTCAGCCTTTCGAGAGAATCTATCCTTTTTTCTCCTGAATCGACCGAGCGGATCCCAAGCCTCATCGCCCCTGCTATAATCACAACAATGAAGCCCAGTATTGCAAAGGCCACAACCAGCTCCAAGAGGGTAAAACCGCCTTCGGAACCCAGAACGGGCCGTCCGAAATATCCGTTTCCCGGGTTCCCCGCCCGATGATGCCGGATCATACCCGCGCTTTGCCACACGCCATGCATTTCTTCTCCGGGGTCTTTTGCCTGCAGATGCTGCATTATACCTTGTTCTTTACCATTTTCAACGTTTCCAGTGTAATGGTTCTTTCCCGCGAGCCTTTCGTCCAGTGGACGGTCACATCTATTTTCAGCAGTTTCACCGGCAGGTTGTCGGTCCGGTTTTCTTCTACCTTGGTGACGGAGGCATCTACCTGGTGCCCGTCTTCCGTAACGTCGCTCCAGGACTTCTCGGCCAGTTCATCGTCGTCCAGAATCTCCCTCATCTTCGACTCGGCTATCATCGACGCATGTATATAGTCTCCGGATGCTGCGATACCTTTCATGTTCGCCGAGAAGAGTTGGAATACAACTACCAGCGCGATGCTCATGATAGCCAGTGCCACCAATATCTCCAGAAGGGTGAATCCGTCGTCGCGGAAATATAAAAGGCTGTTCCTGTCAGGTCTTCCCATCATGTTTTTCCCTTGAGAATTATGGACCCCTCTACCGGGTCCAGACTTATGGTGACACTCCTCTTGTCATCCCAGAGCACGATTGTCCCGCCTTCTGCGCTTCCGTACGAGTGGAATGTAAACGTATACTTGCCCTCCTTTATATCGCCGTAAAAAGGATCTTCTATCCTGATACTTATGCCTTCGGGAATCGCCACCGTCTTCAGGCCCTTTATACCATATTCCCTGGTGTCAAGGTTTATCAGCAGTGTCTGGTCCCTGCCCTGTATCTGTGCAAGCGATCTGGCGTGCCTGACCGTCGCCGCTATCTCCCGTGCCGTAGCGTGGAACCTTCCCGACGGCAGGGTATTGGCAAAGAAAACCGATGAGAGGCCCAGCATAAGCGTCATGAGGAAAAGCACAATTAATAACTCGAGAAGCGTAAATCCCTGGTTTTTCATTGTCTTCAAGATAACTCAGAAAGGCAGATTTGTTATGCTGAATATGGCCATAAGCATGGAGACGACAATGAAGCCGATTACTACACCCATAGTCAGGATCATGACCGGTTCAAAGAAACTGACGAAACGCTTTATGGCGAGCTTCAGGCTTTTTTCATAAGTAGTTGCTACCCGGAGAAGCATCGTGTCGAGCTGCCCGGTCTCGTCTCCTACCTTTATCATGGAAAGGGCGAGAGGGGGGAAGACGTTAGAATTGGTAAGCGGCAGGGCGATGCCTTTGCCCTCCTTCGCACCCTTCGAAACGGCGTCGATTGAAGAGGCGATGACCCGGTTGCTGATAATATCCTTCGAATTGTTCAGAGCCTGAAGAAGGGGGACCCCGCTCTTCAGGAGGGTTCCGAGCGTACGCGTGAACCTCGCAGTCTCGATCTTCCTTATTACGTCACCCAGCAGTTTGAGTTTAAACTCATCCCACTTGTACCTGCCGGCCTCTGTCCTGACATAATTCTTGAAGATAACCACGCCTATGATAATGGCCGACAGAACCATCCACCAGTAAGAGGAGAGAGCATTGCTGAAGGAGATGACTATCTGAGTGGGAAGCGGCAGGGCCGTTCCCATCTCGGCGAAAATCGCCGAAAATTTCGGCAGGACGTAAACAAGAAGAACGGCTATCGACAGACCGCCGGTCACGATCAGGATCGCCGGATAGATCATGGCCGAAAATATATGGTCTTTTAATTCCTTCGATGATTCCAGGAATTCGTTCAGCTTGTCCAGGACCACGTCGAGGACGCCGCCGGCTTCACCCGCCCTGATCATGTTTGCGTAGAGCTTCGGGAATACCCTGGGGTGCCTCTGGAGTGCATCGGAGAACGAACTGCCTTCCCTGATTGCCTTAAGCACGGACTGAATGACGCTCTTCATCTCTTTGTTCTCCGATATTTCAGAGAGGATATTGAGAGCCCTGTC
>JARRRI010000054.1:0-12096 GCA_037380845.1 Candidatus Sulfobium sp.
CGGTGGTAGACTACCACGTCGATAGGCTGGAGGTGTAAGTGCAGTAATGCATTCAGCTGACCAGTACTAATTGGCCGTGAGTCTTGACCCTTATTTCTCTTCCCTCCTGTTGTCAAAAAAATAAGAAAATGTATAATGTAAGGAAAGAAGGGCCCGGAAGGCCCTTTTCTTGTACCCATTTCAAGAGATATTAGGGGATAGTAATGAGAGAGCGGGATATTTTCGAAGAGATCATCGACATAGGTAAGAGGCGGGGAACACTTACTTATGATGAGATAAACGACGCTCTCCCTTCGGAATTTTTCTCTCCGGACGAACTTGAAGACCTCATGGATCTGCTTCAGGATATGGGAGTGAAGGTCGTCGACTACGAGGCGGGAGGGGCAGAAGAAGAGACCTCCGAGGAGGAGGTAACAGAGTATGAAAAGACGGAGGATCTTGTTCAGGCCTATTTCCACTCCATGGGCGACATCTCGATCCTGACCAAGGACGAAGAGACGGAGCTTGCAAAGAGGCTGGAAGAAGGACGGGATATCATCAAGGCCATTGTAAGCGCAATGCCCCTGTACAAACGGCTGGAAGAGAGCCTTATGGCACAGTCCGAGGGTGAGGAAGAAGCCGCAGTGGACGAGGACAAGCCCGATGAGACGCTGATCATGAGCCTTAAGATCCTGGACAACCTCGTTAGGAAGATGGAAGCAGCCGACAGGAAGGTGTCACGCCACGGTTCCCTCAAGGACCTGAAACGGCTGATCTCCGAGAAAAAGAAGAAAGATATCAATCCGATTAAACTCGGGGCCCTTGCAAAAGAGGTCCAGGCTGAATTCAAACAGATCGAATCGGAGGCCGGTATAAAGATAGAGGAGCTCAGGGCCAAGTGGGACAGGATTACAAATGCCAGAGCGCTACTGATGGAGGCCAAGAACGAACTGATTACGCGCAACCTCAGACTGGTGGTAAATATAGCGAAGAATTACGTCGGCAGGGGACTACCCCTCCTTGATCTGATACAGGAAGGCAACATCGGCCTCATGAAGGCCGTGGACAAGTTCAAATACGAAAAGGGATTCAAGTTCAGTACTTACGCCACCTGGTGGATACGCCAGGCGATCACTCGCGCCCTTATTGACCAGACGAAGACAATCCGTGTCCCGGTGCATATGATGGAATTTTACAACCGGGTGACCAAGGCCTCCAGAGAGATGACCCAGCAGCTCGGCAGGGAACCCAGCAATGAGGAGATCGCAAAAAGGCTCGCCGTTCCGGTAAGGAAGGTGGAGGAGGTTTTTCGCGCCATTCAGGACCCCATAGCACTGCAGACCCCGGTGGGCGACGAGGATACGGAACTGGAAGACTTCATCGGCGACAAGAACAGTCCTTCTCCGTACCTTGATGCCGAGAAGACCGAGATATCCGAGCAGATCCTGATGATATTGAAAACTCTTACCCCCAAAGAAGAGAAGGTGATCAGGATGAGGTTCGGGATCGGGGTCGACAGAGACCATACACTCGAGGAGGTCGGCCGGCATCTTTCCATAACGAGGGAAAGGGTGAGGCAGATCGAGGCCAAGGCGCTCAGAAAGCTGAAGCACCCCAGCCGGCTGAGGGCGCTGAAAGTTCTTACCGCAGTCTGATTCAGGCGGCTTTCCCGCAGAGACTGCATCCACCACGGATGAACCTGCCTGCCGGCAAGCAGGCACGATAAACACGGACAAGTGGAAGTGCTCTCATCCGGGTCTGCCCCTTCCAGGCAAGCGACTAAAAAACTAAAGATTCCCGGGAACCCGTGGGTGTCCGTGTCTGTGGGCGGCCAAATGGCTTTTTCAGGGCTTATTTAAGCTGCGTGAACTGGTTGCCGGCCGAGATTGCACCGCCCGTGTTTCCTCTTACCACGGCTGTTGAAGTGTTTTCTCTCTCCCCTATGACCTGGATTATGCCTGTCGGTATCGTGTGGCCGCTGCTGGTGTTGACGGTCCGGAACATGTCTCCGATCTCTATCCCGTCCTTCAATCCTTTGTCCAGATAGACAATGTCAAACAGGGCGTTCAGAAGCCGGAGGTTCCGCGCGGCAATAACTTCACCCTGAATGTCAGGCTTCCTGAACTCGCCGGTCGTCAAAGGGGGTACTGTCGCGTAATAGGTGTCGAGAAGATCGCCGCTCCTGACAGGGCCAAAGGCTTTCACTATGCTTGCCTCGACGTCTCCACCCTCTACCTTTGTAATTTCAACCACCCCAATGGGCTCTATAATATAGCCTTTGTCTCTGGTGGCCATGGGTGTCTCGAGCCGAAGGGCCTTTATGATGACAAATTTGTCGCCGATGTCAGCCGGTTTGTCGGTCTGCACGAATACCGTATCGTCGTTTCCGAAGAGGGATTTTCCGGACGGCGAGTCCTCGATCATGCCGACAGCCGGGACCGTATCGGAAATGTAACCGCTTGCCGCCATCAAATCGTCACTGATAAGGGGCTTCAGAGGGATTTTCACCGGTTTCTGCTCGACGGCCTTCGCCTCTTCCTGCTGTTTTTCCGGCATTTTTCCGGTCACCCGGGCCGCCGGCACTCCTTCCTCTCTGACCTTCTGCTTCAGGTAGACAGGTATCTTCACGACCTCACCAGGATACAGCCGGTCGGGGTTCGATATTTCAGGATTTTCCTTCCATACCTTGGGCCACAAAAAAGGGTCACCCAGCTGCGCTCGGGAGATGCTCCACAGCGTGTCTCCCTTCTGTACAGTGTAAATTTTTATCTCATGCGTCTGGGCAGGGACAAATGATGGTACAAGCAGAATCAAGACAACGATAAGCTGAAGAAGGATCTTTTTTGACATCCGCCTCTCCTTTTCTCGGTCGGTTTTCACTTAAAAATAACCGACAGAAATAAAACTGTCAAGTTTATTCGCCTGTTTGACTTATTAAGCTTCCAGAATTGATAATTGAATATGAAACGATACAAGTCATTCGGCGCCCACATGAAGGCCGTCTTCGGCGGTAAAGTCTATAAAGTAAATGTGGATGCCGGCTTCACCTGTCCGAACCGGGACGGGACCCTGGGCATTTCGGGCTGCATCTACTGCAACAACGACAGTTTCAGGCCGGGCCCCTGCAGGCCTGCCATGTCCATAAGCCGGCAGGTACGCAACGGGATAGACCACGTAAGAAGACGGTATAAGGCAGAAAAATTTCTCGTTTACTTTCAACCCTTCACAAATACCTATGCCCCGGTGGACAAACTTGAGGCCCTTTACAGAGAGGCGCTGGCAGAACCTTCCGTCATCGGGCTTGCGATAGGAACCAGGCCGGACTCAGTCGACGAAACGAAACTTGACATGCTGGAATCACTGGCCGAGCGCTGTTTTATACTTATCGAGTACGGCCTTCAGTCCACCTTCGACAAGAGTCTGGACTTTATTCGCCGCGGCCACGATTACAGAACTTTCCTGAGGGCGGTGAACCTTACGAAAGAGCGAGGCATTTCCATCGGTGCCCATATCATTGCGGGGCTGCCTACAGAGACTCGGGAAGAGACGCTCTCAATGGCCGAGGAGATCTCCGCTCTTCCGGTAGAATTTCTGAAAGTCCACCAACTGCAGGTAGTGAAGGACACGCCCCTGGAACATATGTTCGTGCAGAATCCTTTCCACACCTTTGAATACGGGGAATATCTGGATTTCATAACGGACTTTATCGAAAGGACATCTCCGGGGATCGTCTTCCAGAGACTCTTTGCAACTGCTCCTGACGACATCCTCATTGCCCCCCATTGGGGCAGAAACAGGCACCAGATACTCAGGGACATCGAAAAGAGGCTCGAAGAAAGAGACACCTTCCAGGGCAAAAAGTATCGCATCCCTTCTCTGAGGGGCTGATATGTAGGGGCATGGCATGCCATGCCCCTACATATTTACCGCCGAAAAACGATAAGGTCCTTTAATTCCTTCCTTTTGCCTTCGCCCGGCTTTTCAGCGGGGTACCCTATTGCCAGCACCGCCATCAGCTCAAGGTCGTCGCCCAGTCCGAGTATCTGTCTTATCTCTTTGTCGTTTTTGATGATCTCGCCCAGCCAGACCGCGCCGAGGCCGAGGGCATGAGCTTCGAGAAGCATATTCTGAAGGCAGGCCCCCACCGCCTGGGCGTCCTTGACCCTGTGGTAGCTTTCCCCTATGTTGAGGAAGACCGGGATCAGGACCTTCGCATCCCTGACAATATTCGAATAGCGGGTCAGCTGCGACAGCTTCTCCTTTATCGCGCCGTCGGTAGCTACAGCAAACTTCCAGGGCTGGTTATTCAGTCCTGAAGGCGCCCACCTGCCAGCCTCAAGCACCCTGTCCACCAGATCGCCCGGGACGGGACGGTCGAGAAACCGGCGAACGCTTCTCCTTGATCTTATGATATTCAGGATGTCCAGACAGACCGCCTTCTGCTAGAATATTTCTACGGAAATATTAGCCGCCGGAGGATAAAAAATCAAGGAAAGATGAGAGCCAACAGGAAGATGATAGGAGTCATCGGGGGCCGGAAGACCGAGAAACATCTGCTTAAGGAGGCAGAGGAGGTCGGCAGGATGATTGCGGAAAAGGGTGCCGTTATGGTCTGCGGCGGTCTCAGGGGGGTCATGGAGGCCGCTTCGCGGGGCGCCAGGGCTGCAGGAGGGCTTACGGTAGGGATTCTCCCCCAGGAACATAAGAGAGACGCAAATCAGTTCATAGACATCGCCATCCCGACCGGTCTGGGGATTGGGAGGAACGCAATAATAGCGCGTACGGCGGACGCCCTGATCGCCGTAGGAGGGGAATACGGCACACTCTCTGAGATCGCCTTTGCGCTTCAGATGCGGAAGCCGGTGATCGGAATCGGCACATGGGATATCAGGGGAGTGATCCCTGCGGAGAGCGCCTCCGAAGCGGTCGGGAAGGCATTCGGGCAGTTGGCTTCCGGCCCCGAGGAGTAGGGGGAAACATGCCTATATACGGGTTCTTACGAGTTATAACCGAGGAAAGGAACAAATACCTTAATCACCGCATAGAGTATAAACCATATAATCCCTTCTAACCCGTGCCTGCCCGCAGGTCATTGCGACATTGTCCCTTATATTCATAAAAAAACGCGTGTCATCAACGGAATATCCTATTGGCCCTCTGAGGATCATACCCCCCCTTCCCCCTCTTATCTTAAGAGGGGGTGCCAAAGGCGGAGGGGGTTATCCAAAGAGGAGCATTGTTTTTTCCTTTGGCAAGGGGACCTGCTCGGAGCGAGTCGCGAAAATGTGTCACAGTCACAAAGCACAATATGGCCGGCGTTTCGAGGCAAGTTTCCCCTCTGATGGCGTTTTTACCGCCTTTTTGGTGTATAATATCAAGGCATTCCGAAGCCCCCTTAGCTCAGCAGGATAGAGCACAGGTTTCCTAAACCTGGGGCCGCAGGTTCGAATCCTGCAGGGGGCACCATTCCCATCCCGACAAGCGATTAATGCATCAATGGAGGATCAGGTTTTCGATCGTGACCTCCCCGGCCGCTATGGTCAGAGAGCCCATAACCGATGTATACGAGGAGTTATCTGTAAAGTCAGAATTATATCCCCCGGACAGAGTGACAATAACAGGATTGCCGAAAGTCGGCGACTCGACAAAATCGATCGCCTGGACCCGGATGGTATCGCCGCTTGTTGCATGGTCGTATGCCGACTGTATCGTCGTATAATACACACCCGGGCTGGATTCTATCTCCGCGGCCGTAGCGGCCACGACCGTCAGGGAGTAGCCCCGGCTGCCGGTGCAGCCGTTTGAGTCGGTGGCAGTGACCGTAAAAGAAAAACTGCCTGCCTGCAGGGGCGTGCCCGACAGCGTGTCCCCTGAAAGGGCTATTCCCTCCGGGAGCATACCCGTGATTCCAAAAGTATAGGGTGTTGCGCCTCCCTCTGCGGTGAAAGCCTGGCTGTAAGGAGACCCATAAGTCGCATCGGATAGTGACGCAGGGCTGATATTTATCACCGGGCAGGAGAAGACATCCAGTATTGCTGACACGCTGGTCGAGGCCTGGCCGTCAGGGTTGGTAACGGTGACGGAATAGGCCCCCCCGGCGGAGCCTGCAGTCGAGATGTTCAGGCTAAGGTGTGTGGGATCGATATAGGTAACACGGTTTACAATGATGCCATTGATCGTGGCGTCTATATGGTTGGCAAAACCCGCCCCGGGATCGAAGAAGCCCGAACCGTCTGCGGAAGTTCCCGTAATCTCGACATCAACCGACGGTTGGTCCGGGAGCACGGTGGAAGGTGAGGCCGAAACCGGCGTTGCCGGCGGGGGCGCCAGCAGTTTAACTACCTGTACGCCGTAGGAGTTTCTCGCGTTGCAGAACTCCTGTATGGTCCACATCGTCATGTCGTCGTCCGGGTCTAGGCTCGTGTAAGAATAATCCCCCCATCGATGGGGAAAGGAAAAATCAACGGGATTATATACAGTAGAGCTGCTGGTATACAGAAGCGGCGTTCCGGTTGTACCCGGTGCGTCGCCTGCCAGCCGTCCCACGGTGGCGGCATCCGCGTGATACGCGGCTCCCGCGGTACTGAAGCCCAGGGCGGCATGTCCCTGACCGGAAACCATGATTGTCGGTATCCAGTAGAACCTGGGGTTCGAGGCCGCCTGGTCAAAGACCGTGCCGGACTGCTGTAAAGTGGGTGTACCTGTCAGGTTAGCAATCTCATACCACCTCGAACCGTCCCGGTCTCCCGCCGGCGTTCCGGTGCCGGAGCTGTCTACGGCGATATTGTGAGCGGTCCAGAGGCTTCCGTCTCTGAGATGGGCCGCAAAGAGCCGGTCATCCAGCGCATCCAGCTTAGTGCCCGTCCCTGTTTGCGGGACAGCTATCGGAAAATAAGTGGTGGGTACCGTTATGGGAATGTTACCGCTCAGGGAAGGCGTCGCAGCCGGATCGTTCACCCTCAGGAGTATGAGTTTGCCGAAGTTGGCGAAACTGACGCCGATGAAATAGCCCTGCGCGGCTGCAGGGTCGTAGTTGTCGACACCCTGAGGGGCAAAGGGCCCATCCGCACCTATAAGTGAACGGAAGGCGGTGACTACTATCGGACCCGCTCCGAGCACTGAACTCTTGCGGACCACGAACGCGGTCGTATTGCTGAAAGGACCGCTTGAATCAAAAACGTTTACCCCTATGTAGAGGGCATTGGCGTCGATGCCGAGCGTCGGATAATCTGCAAACATGTCCGTATCGGCGTTGGGCGTTGTCCCCACCAGGTCGTGCCGGAACTGGAAGAAGGTGAAGCCGGAACCGCCTGTTATGGTGCCGCCGCTGCTCACCGCGATCATGATACGGTTCGGCAGTGAGGCCGAGCCTCCCGGGACGTCGATCATGGTGATGAACCATTTCCCCGAAAGACGGTCATAGCGGATGCGGGGGTCGGTAGTAAAATTCGAGGATACCGGAGGCGTCATCACGGATGCGAAGAAGGCGTCGGTACTGACATCGAGCACACCGTCAGCTATGCCGGTAGTCTTGTCGAAGGAGCGGATCCTGCCGTTGACCTCGACAATATACTGGGTGGGTCCCGCCGCGCCCATCGAGTCCGGAGGATAGGCCAGGGTATCTGCAAGTGTGGCCCCCGTAAAGTTGATGGTACCGATAATCTGGGGGGTAAAGGGCCTGACGGAAAATGAAGGGCTTTCTAACAGATGGCCGGGCGTCCCGGGTACGGGAGGCGATTCCGGATTCTGGGGGATGAACGGGCGGCCGGGTATCGTCCTGAAGGGAACAACTCTTTGAACGGGAGGACCGAATGTACGCATCAAAGCCTCGCGCTTCATTATCTCATGGACCGTCTCCGGGATGCCGGGCTCTCCCTGCCAGGGCGCTCCGGTTATCCGGCCCGCAGAAGGCGATGCGGCGTTGTCCTGATCCGAGGCGAGCACAGGCCCGGAGCACAAAAGCACGGCCAGCACGCACGCCAGAAGCCCGGCCATCCCGAACAAAAAGCGGGACTCATGGTCCGTCCGGGTGTACGATACGTCTGCAACTTTCCAGCCCAACTTGCCCTTACCCCCTCGGCCCAGGTTTCTTTCGAGTGTGTCACACGCCTTCGGCGTTCCTTCAAGTAAATTATTGTATATTCCCCCCGTCCCTGCAACAGGAGACCGGTGCTGAGTCTCGCATCCGGCGGGTTCACCGCCCTCCTGCCCGTCTCAGCGGGCGGTGCCGTGTTTCCTTATCAGGTAGATCCCGTCGCGGACGGTAAGGAAAAGCTTTTCTGCGCGGCTGTCGGCGTTGACCACTTCATTGAACTCCGCCACTGAGGCGCTTTCGTCATCCTTCGGGTCGAAGACCCTGCCGTACCACAGGACATTGTCGGCAAGTATCAAACCGCCGTTTCGTAAAATCCGCATCGCCTCCCTGTAATAGGCGGCGTAGTTCTGCTTGTCGGCGTCGATGAATACAAGGTCGGTCTCCGTATCCGGCAGGGTCCTGAGGATTTCCAGTGCCTCGCCGAGGCGCTGTTCTATCTTGTGGCCCGCGGCGCTCCGGTCGAAGAAGGCCTGTGCCGCAGCGGCGTGATCGGGGTTGTTGTCGATAGACAGAACGTGGCCTCCGTCAGGCAGAACCTCTGCCATGGCAAGGGCCGAATAGCCGGTGAAGGTGCCGATGTCGACGACCTCCCTCGCGCCCGCAAGTTGCACAGCCAACTGCAGGAAACGCCCTTCGACCCGTCCGGTAAGCATATTTGGAAAGGGTGTCCTGGTCAGGGTATATTTTTCGACTTCCTCAAGGAGCGGCGACATGGGCGATGTATGTGCCAGCGCATACTCCTCCGCCTCTTTGGCCACCATGTCCATGTAGGAATATATGCTGTCTTGCCACTCTGCTTCCTGTGAGCGTTTTTGTTTCACTTCGCCTACTTTATTGCGTCGATAACTTCGCCGTTCATGGTGCCTTCAAGCGCCCTGAGATAAGCCTGAGCCACGACCTCAACGGGAGTTCCAATAGAAGGGTCCATGTTGAGCGCCTTGAGTGTGTCTATCACCCAGTTGGGGCTTACGACATTTATCCTGATGCCGCGCGCCGTTTCCAGGGCCGCCGCCCTTCCGAAGCCTTCAAGCGCCGCGTTTACCAGGCTGATTGCAGAAGAACCCTTCATCGGCTTTCGGCTCAATATCCCGCTTGTCAGTGTGAACGAACCGTTGTCGTTTAAATGGTCCAGGCCCAGGCGCACCAGGTTGACCTGCCCCATGAGTTTGCTGTCAAGTCCGAGTGCAAAGTCATCGTCCGTAAGTGAAGCAATGGGACCGAACTTCGCAAGCCCCGCTGCACAGATTACGGCATCGGCCTTGCCCGTTGTTTGAAACATCTTCGTGATGGATGCCTTGTCAGAAATATCAACATTGATCGCACATTTGCTGAAACTGACCGGAATAACTTCGTGATGACTGCCGATTGCTCTGACCACGGCACTTCCTATGGTTCCTGTAGCACCGACGACTATGACTTTCATGGGTGTTGCCCTCCCCTGCAGCAGTTTTCTTAACGAGAGTCTTCATCCAGTATATCACCGGACTGCCGATCTACCAAGGGACCTCCAAAAAGAGCCTGTCCCCCGGCATCATAGAGGGCAGGTAAAAAAACGGTGTATACTTGTAAAAAGGAGCACCGCAATAAAAGCCCTTTTGACCGGACTAATGATCATGCGGCGCCATGGTGACAACAGGAGGATCAGGAAAATTTACTTATGAATTCATTGAGAATAGAATGGCTTAATATAGGCCGTCCGGTTAAGGAAGTCTTCTTTGGCAAGGAGATCATTACCGGCATATGCAAGAAGCCCGTAAAAGGGCCGGTGTATCTCGGGAAGACAGGATTCGAAGGTGACGGGGTCGGAGATCTGAAGCACCACGGCGGACCCGACAAGGCGGTATGCGTATATGGCGTCAACCATTATCCTTACTGGGAGGGGGTTCTGGGAATAGCCCTGTCCCCCGCCCCCTTCGGGGAAAACCTTTCCATTTCAGGCCTCGAAGAATCTGCGGTATGCATCGGGGACATCTTCGAAGCGGGAACCTCCGTCCTACAGATAAGCCAGCCCCGGCAGCCATGCTCGACTCTGGCGGCAAGGTTCGGGCGGAACGATATGGTGAAACTCGTCGTGGAGTCAGGCAGGACCGGGTTCTATCTCAGGGTGCTGGAGGAAGGCGTCATGGAAGCCGGCGATGCCCTCATCCTCAGGGAGAGGCACCGCGACGGGATAACCGTGTCTTTTGCCAATCGGATCTACCATCATGACAAGGGAAACAGGGAGGGGATAGAGAAGGTCCTGGCCGTCGATGCCCTGTCGGATTCCTGGCGGGAATCCTTCCTCAAGCTGAAAGAGACCCTCTAGAAGAGGACTTGCCGAAGCTGATGCCACAGCCGATCACTTCAGGTGGTATTCCACTACATCCCTGTCGTGAAGGACGTAATCCTTCTGCACCCGCTGTCCCCCGAACCTCGCGGATCCCCACACGCAGGTATATTTCAGGCTGCTTTCGAAATCCCTGTGGATCATCGCGGCAAGGTCCAGCACTGTCGAGCCCGCTGGAAGCACAAACGGCGCTGCCTTCTCCGGCTCCCTGCCGGGCTCCTTCGAATAGACCCTGATGATGCGGGAATTTTCGAAGATCGCCCTCCTCAACTCCTCGAGCCCCTCCTTCTTTTCCGATGATACAGCGACCACGGGGAAAATGTCCTCATAGGCCGATAACAACTTCCGCAGCCCCTCCCGGGCAGCGGGGAGATCGGACTTGCCGGCGGCAATTAACGCGGGCTTGCACGACGGGCATTCCTCCTTCGAATCCGGCTTTTTCAGAAGGCCTATCCTCCATCTCTCCAGCTGTTCGAGCAGAAGCTCCGCCTGGATATCGGGGTCCTCCGCCAGGTCGACGACGAGCAGGAGCACATCCGCAACCCTCAGGACTCCCGAGACCCATCCGTCGGTCGACTCGTTGCCGATGGGGGGGAGATCGACAAGCTGAAACTGTATGTCTTCGAATGGCATCATGCCGGCAAGGGGCATTACCGTGGAGACGGGGTAATCGGCGATAACCGGGTTTGCGTTCGTCAGGGACCCGAGGAGGGCGGATTTCCCGGAGTTGGCGAAGCCGACGAGAGAAACCTGTGAGGCCCCTTGTTTGTCGACGGTATAGAGATCGCCCTTTCCGGATTTCTTTCTCCGGGCCGCTTCTTCGCGGAGCCTGGAAAGCTTTTTTCTCAGGTCGGCCCTGAGCTTGTCCGTGCCCTTGTGCTTCGGGACGGTCGCTATCAGTTCCTCCAGGGCGGCGACCTTCTCCTGCGGGGTGGCGGCCTCCTTGAACCGCTTCTCCGCTTCGAAGTATTCGGGCGGAAGATTGGCCGGCATAATTAGAATATAGCACAAGTGTCCCGGCCGGCCGGTGTTAAAATAATCGTGTAAGGCTGATTGGCCAGGGAGGAAATGAATGTTCGGAACTGTCCTTATTCTCGCCGTTACTGTCATGCAGGCCTATGTATTCTGGCGTGCCGCCTCCATCCCCTTTCTCAGGCGGCGAGTCTCGCGGAAGATTCTGGCCGGGACGGGTCTTGTCCTCTGGGCGGTCTTTTTACTGGGCAGACTGGCCGGTCACGGCGGTCATAACTCCTTTTCAACTGTACTCGAATTAATCGGGATGGACTGGATGGCCGTGGTCTTCCTGGTCACTGTCTGCATGCTCGCCGCGGACGCTGTCACGGCTTTCGGCCTGCTCCTGCCGCGGCTGGCGCCTTCGCTTCGGGGACTTGCGCTTCTGGCCGGCATGTTGCTTTCCATCATCGCAGTCTTTCAGGGAATGCGGCCGCCGGTGGTCAGAAATTACGAGGTCACCCTTCCGGGGCTGCCTTCCGGAATGGACGGAACGGTGATCGTCGCAATCTCGGACCTCCACGTCGGAACCCTGCCGGGGAAAAAGTGGCTGGAGTCCCGCATCGCCCAGGTGCAGTCCCAGCATCCCGACCTCATCGTCCTGCTGGGCGATATCTTTGAGGGGCATGGCCGGCCCCGGCCGGACCTCCTTCGGGACCTTCACCGCCTCTCGGCGCCCCTGGGC
>JARRRI010000055.1:0-19217 GCA_037380845.1 Candidatus Sulfobium sp.
TTTTGGGCGACGAACAAGACCAGTGCAGATGAATTCGCATCCTCCGCCATTCCCCTTATCCGGCATCGGTGAGTGCATGGTCCGGGTGTCAGGGTATACTGTTGTTAATTGTTGAGAACAGGTTATTAACTTCCTGTCCGGTTCCTCTTAGAATAAGGATGACCACCATTGCTATCAGGATCACCAGCAGTCCATATTCAGCAAGCGTTTGGCCATCTTCCCCGATTAGAGTTTTATAGCTTCCCTCAAAAAGCTTTGCAAGCAGATGCAGCAGGTCATACATCCTTGCCCCCATGCTAATTTTTTTGGATGCAGCTTATGCCATGACTTATATTTATCGTACATTACAGGCTATATGTCAAGTTTTTTACCTTAAGCAGGACTCAATTTTCATTGTCGCTGTTGCATTCAGATCATTCGTTGGTCTCTCTCTCCTGAACCCATATCGTGATCACGGAAATAAGAACTCCGGAACCAACCTTGATTATGCTTTTTGTTATCGCAAACCACGCCGCTTGAAATGACGAATTATTGACAAACAAGCATCTCGACAAGCTAAAAACCGGAGCCGTGCTGCCGATTAATGTTCAGAACAATTTTATGGAGCTGTATTTTTAGAACTGGCCTCTATCCAGCGTCCTGTACTGGATCGCCTCCGAGATATGGCGGGAATGGATATGTTCCGACAATTCAAGATCTGCTATCGTTCGGGAAAGTTTTAGGATCCTCGCATACGCCCTCGCCGACAAACCGAGCTTCTGCATGGCGGTCTCAAGGAGGCCCCGGGCGTCGGTTTCCAGCGCACAGTATTTTTTGATGTGACGGGTCTTCATCTGGCCGTTGGAATAAATCTTCTCGCCCTTGAATCTCTCAAGCTGCACTTCCCGTGCCCCCACGACTCTTTTTCGTATATCATCAGACTTCTCTCCGGCGTAATCCGTCGAAAGTTCCTTGTAGGGGACAGCCGGGACTTCTATGTGTATGTCAATCCTGTCGAGAAGCGGGCCCGAGACCTTCCTCCTGTAACGGTAGATCTGGCCGGTAGTGCACGTGCATTGGTGTCTGGGGTCTGAAAAATAACCGCAGGGGCAGGGGTTCATTGCGCTTACCAGCATAAAGGAAGCCGGATATGTAATCGAGGCCACGGCCCTGGAAACCGTTACCTCACCGTTTTCGAGGGGCTGCCTCAGGACCTCCAGGACGTTTCTCTTGAACTCCGGAATCTCGTCCAGGAACAGAACGCCGTGGTGTGCGAGACTGACCTCGCCGGGCTTCGGGACCTGGCCGCCGCCGATCAGCGCCACATCCGAGATAGTGTGGTGAGGGGCCCTGAAAGGGCGCGTGGCAAGAAGGGGCTGGCTCTCTTTCAACGCCCCTGCGATGCTGTGAATACGGGTCGTTTCGAGGGCCTCATCGAAGTTCATGTTCGGCAGTATGGTAGACAGACGTTTTGAAAGCATGGTCTTGCCCGAACCGGGAGGACCAAGCAGAAGAACATTGTGACCGCCTGCCGCCGCCACTTCGAGAGCGCGCTTCGCATGTTCCTGTCCTTTGACCTCCGAGAAATCGTCCTCATAAACAGAGAAGCTTTTCATCGTTTCGGATATGTCGGTCTTAAAGGGGTCGGGGACCGTCACCCCCTTGAGGAAATCCACAACGTCGGGAAGACTCTTCAGGCCGTAGACATGAACACCCTCCACTACAGCGGCTTCAGGCGCATTTTCGGAAGGCAGTACGAGTCCCCGCAATTGCTTGTCCCTGACCATGAGGGCCATGGAGAGCGCACCTCTGACAGGCTTTATCCTTCCGTCAAGGGACAGTTCGCCAGTGAACAGGTAGCCACGGAGCGCCTCGGGCTCAATGAGTCCTTCGGAAGCAATAATGCCGACGGCGATGGGCAGGTCGAAGGCAGAGCCTTCCTTTTTCAGGTCCGCCGGTGCGAGATTGACGGTTATCTGCTTAAGCGGGAAGTTGAAGCCGATATTCTTCAGTGCGGCCCTCACCCTGTCCCGGCTCTCTTTGACAGCCGCATCGGGGAGCCCCACCATCGAGAAATGAGGCAGCCCGCGGGAAGAGATATCAACCTCTACCTCAACCTTGTGTGCCTCAATACCTATAACGCTTGCGCTCAATATGTTCGAAAGCATGTTGAAAGAGCCGTATCATTAAAATAAGAGCCAGGTTTCTCTCACGCTAAGGGACGGCGGAAAGAAGGAACGTGATCACCCGGCTAAGGATACCATTAAGCAACAATTGAGGGCAAGATATTTTTTGGTGTCTAAGAAAGACTTACCCCCTTGCCTTGCGACAAGGGGGGTACTTCTCTATTCTTCTCTATTCCTCAAAAAAGGTATAGAGATGCGGTTCCACATACGTATCTACTATTTCGCGTCCGCTCACTATTCCGAGGAGTTTGTTTCCTTTAACTATGGGAATAACCGAATAATTATTCTCCACCATCATTTTTGAAAGCTCCTCAAGAGGAGTATCGGGGTCTGCCGTCACAGGTACTTTCGACATGACTTTTTCCGCCGTGATATTGTTCATTTCGGCGCCTTCCTCCTTGGCCGCCTTGAGAATGTCACACATTGTTACGACCCCTTCAACTTCCCGCTTGTCGTTGATGACGGGAAGACCCGGGCAGCCCGTCGCCATCAGCTTGAAGACTACCTCTCTCCCCGGCATGTCTTTCTTCACCGCCGTTCTCTGACACATTATATACTTTGCACGTATCATTTCTCGTCTCTCCTTTCCATTGATGTTTCCCGTTTCAGGGATTTGCGCACAGCGTAATCCGTTTGGGCATAAAGCAATCTTTAAGACCCCTACATCAATAATATAATAAAGTTATTACTTTGTCAATTGATTGCGAAACTCCTCTGTGGGTCGCAAGCCAGACCAGGATAATAGAGCCCGTCAGTACCTCAATTATGGTTAGCAGGCGTATAAAGAATAAATCCTTGCACTTCCCTTTTTTGCCAGCCTGATCTCTCAGCATAATCTATTAAGGACTCTTCCAGGAAAATGTTTTCGAAGCCGACAAGGACAGCGTCAGGCGGCTCCTGCTGAAGAAGCGCCGGCAATGAACGCGGATCGGTGCTCACAGCAATCCGGTGCTGGTAATCGGAAAAAAAGCGGCCATATCTGAAAAGGAAAGGACCGGTTGACAATTCCGGATATATCCTTTCCCCTCCTTCGAGAGCGAATATTGGGGCGAGGGTAAGAATGAACTTATCGGGACCTGTAATCTCTGAAACATTCCCGGAAATCGTGTAGACCCTGGCCGGGATCCATTCTTTTTTTGAAAAAGCAAATTTGATTTTTTCAGGTATATCTTTGTTCTGGATAGTTGATATAACAGCGCTCAGGATAAAAAGACCGGCGCCCAGATATAAGATCATCTTCTTTCTCGGTTCTCTTTTAGCGGCGGTTATGCTGCCGGAAACAACAAAGGCAACACTCATAAGAATAAATGGCAGCGGGGCGGCAAAATATTGAATCCATGCCGGAGTGACTGCAAAAGCAGCAATAGACATTGCGGCCGCCAGCGAGAAAGAAAGGATAAAAGGTGTTTTCCTCCAGAAAGGGTACCTGTATATAGTGACTGCCAAAATGCAGAAGAAAAGAAAGAGAAGGAGGCTTGCCCGATAAGGGGGGCTTTTTAAAATGGTGACGCCCAGAAGCAGTTTTTCCTTAAGACTTATGGCAGCCTGCCAACCAGGCCTCCAATGCTGAGCACCGGTAATAAAAAAATATTCTAGTGTGTCGAAGATAAATGAGCGGGGAGCTTTAAAAAAATAGTAAACCGCGGCGGCTGAGGACATGGCTGCGCCCGCACAAAAGGGCAGGAGCAATTTCTTAAACCGAACACTCCGGGAAGCAGAAGCCGGGACCGGAACAAGTGATGCCAGCACAAGAAAAATTGGGAGAACGGCAAAAGCAAAACTCAGTCGTGTAAAAACAGCTACACCACCAAGAAAGCCGGCCAGAAATAGCCGATGTGTCCTAAAAGGCTTCGAAAAATCGAAGTCTGCCACAATAAGGCATGAAATTACTATGCAGAGAACAGGAAGAGAATGGTTCCACGCAAACCCGCCGGCCAACTGTACCACCGGACTGAATGCGTACAGGACTGCCGCGGAAGTTCCCATAATGATACCGTAGATCCTTTGATTACGGAAAGCATGGAGGAACACCAGCAGGACAAGTGACATCGTGAGTACCGAACAAGCTACTGAAAAAACCCTTCCTACAAAAAGATAATTAGTTGTTTTAAAGATTGTGAAAAGAAAAGCGTATATAAGGGGGAGGATGGGCATGTGCAGATAGGCGAAATCCTTGTACATGACTTTTCCAGAGGCTATGAGAGCCCCGGCGGCGCAGTACATGTTTTCGTCATGGACAAACCCCTGCATTGCCGATCCAAACAAGAAAAAGGTCAGTATTGCCATGACTGTGGCAGCAATGGCGTAAATTATGACATTATGCCATGTCACCGTTTTACGTACTGACTGCCCTGCAACGGTACGTGTAAAGAGTGCCATTTAATTTACATAAACTAATTTCTATTTTTAATCACGGATTATACCATGTTTCATGCGCGGTCGATTTCAACAAGTAATCCTCTTTTGTGTGCATTTTGGGTAGGACGTAATTCTCTTACTTGAAAGCGCTACGGACGACAACTTCTTTAGATTGCCCATGTGAGCCGGATACCGCGGACTATGTGCTCACCGTCCGCCGGGACAGTCTTGGCAACTGCAAATAATCAGCGGGCCGATCGGCAAAATAAAGCTGTTCCCCGGCCCGGAACAGTCGCTCAGGACAAACCTGTCCTGTCCTTCTTCAGTTCGACGTAATGCGCCGCGGCCAGCGCTGCGATGCATCCATCGGACGCCGCCACCACTATCTGGTTGGCGAACTTCTGCCGGAGGTCCCCTGCAGCAAATATCCCTGGGACATTCGTCTCACACCTCTCATTTGTGACGACAAACCCCTGCTCGTTCATCCGGACCTCAGGCGGGATCAACTGATTATTGGGGGAGTATCCGATGAATATGAAGACCCCCTCAATAGGGAACTCTCCTTTCTCTCCGGTTCTTGTATCTTCATATAATACGGCCTCAACACTCTTGCCGTCTCCCTTGATTTCCGAGATAATCGTGTTCCAGATTACCTCAATTCCAGGCTCACTCATAAGGCGGTCCTGGAGTATCCTGCTGGCGCGAAGAGAGTCTCGCCTGTGGACAAGGAATACCTTCTTCGTCAGTTTCGCCAGATACAGCGCCTCTTCGACTGCCGTGTCACCCCCTCCCACAACCGCGACCGTCTTGTTTCTGAAGAAGAAGCCGTCGCAGGTGGCACAGTAGGAAACGCCGCTTCCGAGATATTCGGCTTCGCCGGGAATGCCGAGTTTACGCACCGAACCGCCTGCGGCGAGAATAAGGGCATGCGTCTGAAACACATCACCGTTTGCGAGTCTGACGGCGTGCCGGTCCTGCCCTGCGTTTACTGACGCAACTTCCCGCTGGGCGACCTCCAGTCCGAAGGAAGTGGCGTGCTGAAGCATTTTTTCAGCCAGCTCGAAGCCGCTTATGGCCTCAAGGCCGGGGTAGTTTTCAACGTCTTTCGATATGGCTATCTGCCCGCCGGGCATCCCCTTCTCAAAAAGGATAGTCTTAAGCCCGGCCCTTTTGCTGTAAAGTCCGGCGGAGAGACCTGCAGGCCCTCCCCCTACTATGATCACTTCATAATCCTGCATTCAATATCCTCTTCCACATAAAACCATAATATCATTTCAGGCCCGGGAGGAAAACATATTAGAACCTGTTCCAAATCACCCTTCGAAATAATCCGTCATCCTCGCGAAGTCTACCCGCCCGACTCACGGCGGGTTTACCCGCCGCGGCATCCCGGAGGCGACCAGGGGCGGGGCCCTCTTCAGGCATCGAAAAACATGTTTCCTGCCTGCCGGCAGGCCCGCCTCCGCGGGAATGGCGCAGACATACGCCATATCGGTAAAAAATCAATTTTGAGACAGGTTCTAAAATACGGAAACCTGAAGTCTCTATTTTCCGAGAATTTTACGGATCTTCTTCAGCAGGGAAGTGCGGATGTTGACCCTCAGAAAAAGGTTGCCCGGTTCGCCGCCGTGCTTCCCCTCCTCGCCAAGCCCCCTGAGTTTTATCTTCTGTCCCTCTCTTATACGGGGCGGGATCTTGACCAGCAACTCCCGTGAAGTGCCGCGTTTATTATAAAGATAATGCACCTTGCCTCCCGAGGAAGCTTCCTCCGGGGTAATCCGGATGACATCGTACCAATCTTTTCCGTTTTCCGGCAGATCGATTCCCATTTTCTTCGCCGCCATCTTCTGGAAAAGATCCGCACCTTTCAGCATTACCTTTGAGAAAACCGGATGACCGCCTCTCGTCCTCAACCTCTCACTGTAATTCCGTCCCATCGGCCCGAAAGTGAAGAAGCCGCGGCCGGAATAGCCGGGCCCCCTGAATTCAAATGTCCGGTAATGCGGGCCATAAAACCCGGATTTACTGAAGATGTCTTCAGGTCTGTTAAAGCCGAATACCTTGCTGAACTCTTCAAAGACCTGTCCGATATCTGAATCCCGGAAAATGTCCTGGTCGGTATAGGTACGCCTGAAATGGTCCCTCGCAAAGGAACCGTATGACTGCCTCAAGGCGTCGTATTCTTTCCTCTTCGCAGGATTCGAGAGAACGGCATAGGCCTCGTTGATCTCCTTCATCAGTTCCTCGTTGCCCTGACTCCTGTCGGGATGATAGCGGAAGGCAAGGTTGCGGTAAGCCTTTTTTATATCGCCGGAGGCCGCGCCTTCGCTCACGCCCAGAACTTTGTAGTAATCCTTCTGATCCATATTTTTTCTGCGGGTATTTTCGTAGACCCTTATTTACAATCTTCACCCATTCTGCAGGAGAATTTCAAGAAAGAGATAATTCACGCCGCCTCTCCGCCCGGCTTCACATTATCTTCACCAAAAGGGTCCATAATAAAAAAAGAGGTGATTTTTCGTGATTGGAATAGTGAAAAGTATCGACGGATCAACAGCGAGGGTTTTCGTGGAGGAAGGGCCGGGGTGTTGCGATCAGTGCCGGAAGGATACGTGTGACATAAGTGCCAGAGGTGTAGAAACAGAGGCTTTCAATCTGGCCCGTGCAAAAGTGGGTCAAAAAGTAAACGTCGACATGAAGACCGTAACATATCTGAAGGGAACTCTTATCTTCTATGTGCTTCCGGTTCTGGCTCTGTTTATAGGTGCGATCCTCGGCTGGGATTATCTTCCCTCGTATTTCGGCGCAACAGATCCAAACCTTCTCGGCGCAGCAGGGGGATTTTTCCTGTTTCTGCTTTCGCTCATATTCGTCAAGCTCCTGGCAGGGAGAATGGAAAAGAAGACCGAGCACAGGTCCGTTATCGAGTCGGTAATAGAAGATTAAGTGAGCGGACTTGAGCATTAAGATTTCTTAATCTGCAGTTAATCTTTTCTTAATAAGAGCGAGTTAGAATGTTTGTAGCAGTAACCCTCCGTTAGTCCTGGCGCCCCCCAGGACGAACAAAGGCGCTCGAAAATCAGAGGCCGGGCCTCCCCACCTCCTTTCAGCCCGGCCTCCGGCTACCTTTTAAACAAAGTCTACCATTATAGGGGAAACTTTCCTGTGATTCCGGTCACAGATATGATGCTCGCCGGCGTGAGGACTTATTCCTCGTCCCCGGGGCCTTCCCGACGCTTATTCACGATGCGTTTCACCGCCGCCTTGAGTTCCCGAAAATCCCCGGATTTTACGACGTATGCATCAGAGGTGTCGCATGCCAGATCATACATGTAATCGAACGCCGTATGCATGATTACCGGCACGTTCCTCCTGATCTCTTTCATGCGGGTGAGCAGTTCAAGACCGTCCACATCGGGCAGTTTGATATCCAGGACGACAAGTTCGGGGTTTTCCCTGCGGAAGGTCTCCATGGCGCCTGCGCCCGTAAAGGCCGTCATAACCTCATAACCCTCTTCTTCGAGTTCCTCCTTGCAGAGCCTCCCCAGGTCCGGATCATCGTCTACAACCAGGATTTTCATTCTCACTCCTTACTGAGAAAAATCATTACAGGTTTTTGTCAAATTAAAAGCCTGCTTTTATATTTTCCCACTCAGCAAGGAAGAGAATCAAGAATTTTTTTGTCATTCCCGTACAGACGGGAATCCAATTTTTCTGTAACTAAAGCAGCGCTCACCAAACACCATAAAGCCGGAGATCGCAGAAACATGATTCTGGTAGCCATCACCCCAAAAACCAAGACTCGACATCCGGAATGGATTCGGGTAATCTTTTTATGAAGATCTCAAAAAGGAGAAAGAGAAATGAAACAGGGGCATGTACATGATTATGAGGCCGTTTCGCATCCTGCGCCGTCCCCCGGGGCCCGGTCCCTCGGCATCAAATCGGCCGAGATCAGAAAGTGCAGGAAGTGCCAGAAGGAGATGCCCTTCATACTGGCGAAAGACAGGTGGGTGGCACTTTTTGAAGATCCCGATGTCGACGAACAGGAGATCCTTCTGGCCTGAAAAAAGGCGCGCGTTTGACATATGCCGCCTTATTGGGGTATAAAAGTAAATGACCTGAACTTTCAGGAGAGGTTCCGAGTTCTTCGAACCACAGACAGCCGCAGCTTCCTTAAATCCCGCGATCCATTCCGCAAACTTTTATTTGTGAATTCAATCACTTACATATGCAAATCATTTCAGCCAAAGGGTGGCATTTTTCATCTTTTATTAACCGGAGGTTTGGGGACGAAGATTCCTGACCGTCAAAACAAATAAGAGCCAAAGGGAGGAAATTAATCTATGTGCACTATATGCGGACATTTCATGAAGGGAGGGAGGAGAGTTTCGACCGACATCTACGACATGCTGAAGAAGATGGAGCACAGGGGGCCCGATACGCACGGCATCTACCTGGACGGTCCCATATTTCAGGGTGAAGAGGTCGATGAATTTAAAGGGGTGTTGAAAAAGGAGAGTCATATCGCCCTGGGGCATTCAAGGCTCAAGATAGTCGGCCAGGAAAAATCTTACCAGCCTTATACCTCCTGTGACGGCAGGCTTGCGCTGGTCCATAACGGAGAGATTTACAACTACGACAAGCTGAAGACCCTTCTTCTCCGCCACCACGATATAAAAACAACGAGCGACAGCGAGATAATCGTTCATGTTCTCGAGGAGACATACCAGGGGGACCTCCTGGATGCGGTGAAAAAAGTTACAGGGCTCCTGGACGGCATGTATGCCCTCGCCGTCACGGACGGGAAGTCCATCGTCGTGGCGCGCGATCCGATAGGAAAGAAGCCTCTGTACTATATCAAGAACGGCGACATCACTTATTTTGCGTCGGAAAAGAAGGCCCTCTGGAACGGTGCCGACAATCCCGGCCGGCTGAACCCCGGAGAGATCCTCCTGATCGACGACACCGGCCCCTCGGTGCACGAAGGGTTCATGCTGCAGTTTCCGCAGATAGACATAGTGGATTTCAGGGAGGCCGTTGAGCTCTATAAGACCGCCCTGATCAGGGCGGTAAAGAAACGACTGACCGGCCTGAATGAATCCCGTCTCGGGGTCATATTTTCGGGGGGCATCGATTCTGTTCTGGTATCCAAGCTGCTTCAGCGGGAGGGAAAAAATATTGTGTGCTACTGCACCGGCACAGAGGATTCCGGAGACATCGTGGCGGCAAGGGCCGTGGCAAAAGAACTCGGTCTCGAACTCAAGACGACGATCATTACCGATTCCTTTGTGGAGGGCATCATCCCCGAAATAATCCGTAACGTCGAGGAGAGTGGTCTTCTGCAGGTCGAGGTTGCCATCCCGATGTACATGGCGGCCAAGATGGCCTCCGAAGACGACATACGGGTGATGTACACCGGACAGGCAGCCGATGAGCTGTTTGCCGGCTACCCCTGGTATAATGATGTTCTCGCGGAATTCGGATATCTGCGGCTTCACGAGAAACTGTGGGAAGACCTTAACTATCTTT
Organism: Candidatus Sulfobium sp.; assembly: GCA_037380845.1. Classification (GTDB taxonomy): domain Bacteria; phylum Nitrospirota; class Thermodesulfovibrionia; order Thermodesulfovibrionales; family UBA6898; genus JARRRD01. Next base: position 10,056 of record JARRRI010000055.1, read on the forward strand.
ACAGGGACACCCTGGAAAGGGAGGACAAGCTCACCATGGCCCATTCCATCGAGGTGAGGGCTCCGTATCTTGACAGGGACGTGATCCAGACCGCCATGAGGATATCTCCCAGGCTTAAACTTGAAGGCGTCGACGATAACCTCAGGAAGCGTGTGCACCGCCAGGCGGCTGTGGAACTTGGTGTGCCGCCCTTCCTCGCCTTCAGGGTGAAAGACCCGGCCCAGTCCGGTTCGGGCATACACGGGATGATCGAAAGGATCGCCAAAAGAAAAAGCGGATCTCTTGACAGCGAACTGGTCCAGGAGAACATCAGGAGGGACAAGGGGAGTCTCTACCGTTACGGGGACGGCATCTACGGAGATGAAATTACACGCTGCTATCTCCAGCAGATCGAAGAGGATATCAAGAGCAAGTACATACCGGCTTTTCTCAGCTATCAGGAGGAAGGGACCAGGTGAAGGCCCGGATATGCGTAGCCCAGATAAATTATCTGAAAGACGATTCCGATACACATATCGAAAGAATAAAGAGCATCATTTCGGAACACGCGACCGCCGATCTCATCGTTTTCCCGGAGCTGATCCTGCACGGCCACCCTTCGGCCGAGACACCGGAAGGCCTCTTATACCGCAAGATGAAGATTCATCACACTTTCGTATCGGAGGACATGTACGGGTTCATCAGACGGGCGGGCGCCAGGGTAATTATGGGGGAGTTGCGGAGACAGAGGGAGAAATACTTCAATGTCGCCACATACGTAGACAGTGAAACCGTCCAGAGCTATACCAAGACCCACGTGCACTGGTCGGAAAATTTCGTCCCCGGGCGCCGGTTGACAATCTTTGATACCCCCCTGGGAAAGGTCGGCATCACCATCTGTTTTGATGCCGCATTCTCCGAAGTCTGGCGGGTCCTGGCGCTTAACGGAGCGGACATCATCGTGAACATTTCAGCCGTTCCGAGATCGTTCCCGGTCAAATACATGTGGCGCAGGCTGCAGGGGGCGGCCCTCAACAACGAGGTTTTTGTCGTATATGCAAACAGGCCCGGCGATTTCTTTTCCGGCTACAGCGCGGTTGTAAACCCGCAGGGTGACATCGTCGTGCATGCAGATGACGAAGAGGCCGTGATCCAGGCCGAGATAGATCTCGACGACATACAAAGCTGGAGAGAGGAGGAAGTCATTTATCCGAACCGGCGCCCCCTGCTTTACAGGGAAATAGTAAAAAAGAGCTCTCATCCGCCGGAAACGCTTCCCATGAAAGCGTCTTAAAGGAGATGAAATGAAGATATTGAATCTGTCGTCCGGTCATCGGGACGGAATGGGAACGGGCCGGCTGTTTGGAGCCCTGATTGTCTGCCTTATTCTTACGCTGGTCCTCGTCACCCCGGCCTGCAAAAAGAAAGAGAAGACCGCCGGAACAACCACCATCCGGTTCGTGACCTGGAAGCCGAACCAGCCCGCTGTGTGGGACGGTATAATAAAGGCCTTCGAGGCAGAAAATCCGGGAATCAGGGTGGAGCGTGAGACAGGGCCGCATTCCTCGACGGGATTTCATGACCTTCTTACCCAGAAGCTCAAGAACAAGAGCCCGGACGTAGACGTTTTCTTCATGGATGTCATATGGCCTTCGGAGTTTGCGGCAGCCGGATGGGCGATGCCGCTCGATTCCTATTTCCCGAAAAAGGAGCAGGGGAAGTTCCTGAACGGCACCGTGATCGCTAATACTTACAAAGGACATATTTACGGGGTGCCCGTGTTCATTGACAGCGGCATGCTTTACTACCGGAAAGACCTTCTCGAAAAATACGGCTTTAAACCTCCCGGGACATGGGAGGAGATGGTGAGTCAGGCAAAGAAGATCACCGCCGGGGAGGCGTCCAATATGAAGATGGACGGCTTTTCAGGACAATTCAAACAGTACGAGGGGCTTGTATGCAACATGATGGAATATATCCTGAGCAACGGCGGCCACATAGTAGATCCCGACACCGGCCAGCCTGAAATCGCTGCGAAACCGGCCGTCGAAGCGGTAAGGTTCGTCAGAGACAAGATCATAGGCAACGTCGCACCGCAAGGCGAACTAACCTACGAGGAACCTGAATCGCTGGCCCTCTTCATACAGGGGAAGGCGGTATTTCACAGGAACTGGCCCTATGCATGGGAAGTGTCCAATGACCCTGCACGTTCCAGGGTGGCCGGCAAGGTCGGCATCGCCAAACTGCCTCACTTCCCCGGCGGTAAGAGTTATTCCACCCTGGGAGGCTGGCAGCTTGCCATCAGCAGCTACTCGAAAAACAAGGAAGCCGCGTGGACCTTCATCAGATTCCTCACCAGCAGGAAAATACAGAAGCAGCTTGCGGTACAGGCCGGCTTCGCGCCCACCAGAAAGGCCCTTTACGGTGATGCGGATGTACTGAAGGCCAATCCCCAGTTCAGGTCGATGAAAGATGTGTTCGTCACCGCCTACCCGCGGCCCAGAAGCCCTCTCTATCCCGCGATATCGAATATCCTTCAGCGCTACTTCAGTTCGGCAATATCGGACCGGGATTCGAATGTAGAAGGGGAGGCGCTGAGGGCATCGAAGGAGATGAAAAAAATCATTTCACTTGCGCAGGAAGAGGGAAGCCTGCATTAAGCGCCGGGGACAGAGTCCGCTTCACCGGGGAAACGCCGGGGTCCGGAGCAGCTGATTAAACAGCGCCTGTTCAGTTCTGCCGCATCTCTTCTTCTTGATCTTTGATCTTTTCTTTGACTACACTTTTACGATGAGATTGTCTCTTCCCGCAAGAGAGAGGATATTCGCCGCGTCCCTGATCCTGCCGTGTCTGATTTTTGTCGCCGTCTTTGCCTTTTATCCGATCCTGTATTCCTTCTATCTGAGCCTGCACAGGATAATCCTGAGCCTCCCGGGACTGAAACAGCCCTTCATAGGCCTGGCAAACTACAGGCAGCTGTTGCATGACCCGGTCGCCCTGCATTCACTCCTGAATACCTTCGCCTTTGTCTTCGCGTCCACCTTTTTTGAAATACTCTTCGGCCTCGTCATCGCCCTTGTTATAAACAGATATTACAGAGGCAGAGGCATCGTGAGGGCTGCGGTGCTCGTCCCCTGGGCGATACCGACTGTCGTGGCCTCGCAGATGTGGAGGTTCATTTTCAACGACAATTACGGCCTCCTGAACTATCTCCTGTTCGGCGCCCATGTTTCCGCCTATGAGGCATGGCTTGCGCGTCCCTTCTTCGCTTTTTCTGCCATAGTCGCCGCGGACGTGTGGAAGACCTCCTCCTTTGCCGCTCTCATTATTCTGGCGGGTCTTCAGACCATACCGGACGAACTTTACGAGGCTGCACGCATAGACGGCGCCGGCGCATGGAGCAGGTTTCGCAGCATCACCCTCCCGCTTGTCAGGCCGGCTCTGCTCATCGCCCTCCTCTTCCGGACAATGGACGCCTTCAGGGTCTTCGACCTCGTCTATGTTATGACCCAGGGAGGGCCGGCGGACTCGACAAACGTTCTTCAGTTTTACGGCTACAAGAAGATATTTGCCGAAGGGCTCATGGGCTACGGATCGACCATTTCGGTCCTTGTTTTTCTGGTCACCTTTTCCGTTTCCCTCTTGTACATCAGAATGCTGGGCAGCCGGCTCCTGCAGGAAAAGGCATGAAGAAATGGATGGAAAAGGGGGGTTTTGTGGTGCTGACCCTGATCGTGGTCTGCATGAGCCTGCTGCCTTTCTTATGGTTTCTCGATACCTCTCTCAAGACGCAGATCGATATTACGGCGAGCCCCCCGGTGATTGTTCCCTCCGGATCGGTGCACTTTTACCGGTCCGCAATCGAAAATTACAACCTCCTTCATTTTGTGAAGAACAGCACAATAGTGGCCGGAGCCTCGACGGTCATCACGATACTCCTGTCGGTTTTTGCGGGATATGCGCTGGCAAGACTGCGCATAAAATACAAGGGCCTGATCATGGGCGGCTTCCTTCTCGTCTCCATGTTCCCCCAGATATCAATAGCCGGGCCGGTCTGGAAGATACTCCGGTCGCTGGGATGGCTGAATACCTACCAGGGACTGGTCCTCCCTTATGTCACACTCACTTTGCCGCTCGGCATCTGGATTACGGCGAGCTTTTTCAGGGAACTGCCGGAGGAACTCGAAGCTGCCGCCAGGATCGACGGGTGCAGCCATGTTCAGACCCTCTTCAGGGTCATCGTCCCCCTTGCCGCCCCCGGCGTCTTCACAGCGGCGCTGCTCGTATTCATCTATGCATGGAATGAGTTCTTCTTTGCGCTCCTCATCATGACTGAGAAGAGCTACCAGACCCTGCCCGTCGGCATCGCATTGTTCCAGGGGCAGTATACCATGCCGTGGGGCGAGATCGCCGCGGCCTCGACGGTCGCTACAGTGCCGCTGGTGCTTCTGGTCTTCCTTTTCCAGAGGAGGATCGTACGGGGACTGTCTGCGGGGGCGATAAAGGGATAACAATGGCCGGGTTGAAGATAGAAAATCTGACCAAGAGTTTCGGCGACGGCCGGAGAGTGATCGACAATCTCTCCTTTGACGTTTCTGAAGGGGAGTTCTGCATACTCCTCGGTCCCTCCGGGTGCGGGAAGAGCACTGTCCTGAAACTCATCGCCGGGCTTGAACGCCAGGATGAGGGCCGGATATACATCGGTGACAGGGAAGTGAGCGGTCTGACACCGAAAGAGCGGGATATCGCAATGGTGTTTCAGAGCTATGCGCTCTATCCGCACCTGAATGTGTATGAGAATATCGCCTTCCCCCTGAAGATCAGGAAGATGCCCCGTCAGGAGATAGAAGAAAAGGTGCACGCCGCGGCAAGACTTCTCGACATCGACTCCATGCTTAAGAGAAAACCCAGGGAACTTTCCGGTGGACAGAGGCAGAGGGTCGCCATAGGGCGGGCTATCGTGAGGGAGCCCAGGCTCTTTCTGTTCGACGAACCCCTGTCGAACCTGGACGCAAAACTTCGGAGCTCCATGCGTGTAGAACTGGCGGGGCTTCACAAAAAACTGGGGATCACCACGATCTACGTTACCCACGACCAGATAGAGGCCATGACACTGGGTCAGAAGATCGTGGTGATCGAAGGAGGCGTAATACAGCAGATCGGTACCCCGCGGGAGATATACGACAAGCCGGCGAATCTCTTTACCGCGTCTTTTATCGGTATGCCCTCCATAAACCTGGCCGCGGGACGGTTTATCAAAAAGGGAGAAGAAATATTGTTCAGGTCAGGCGATCTGGAACTCTCTCTCTCCCCCCAACAGTGGGAGCGGTATGCAGGAAAGGACGTTACGGCAGGAATCCGCCCGGAGTCACTCAGACCCGGAGAGGGGCCGGTCCGCGGCAGTCTCGAACATATCGAACATATAGGATCGGAAACACTCCTTTACGTAAAATCAGGAGACATGCGGATCACGGCGAAGGCCCCGGCCGACTATGAAGGAAGGGCCGGGGAAGACATATCACTCGCGGTCAACGCGGCCGATATCCATTTTTTCCTCGACGGAAAGAGGCTGGCAGCCGGGCGATAGGTCTACCGGAATCCACTGCGCTGTTGTTGCCGCTCCGGGCCGATGACCCGCTCTCCTCTCTCACCCCCCCGGTTAAGGAGGAGATGTTGAAAGACTCCGCTTCTTCCGGTTAAAAGTAATAACCTATGTTTACATTGAGTCGCATATGCCAGTCCTCGTCGGGCCCGCCTGCGGCGAGGGCGTTTGGGGGGCCGCCCAGAAATACCATGTTCTTGCCGAAGATGAAGTCTACGTACGTGTATACCGGGATTGCGGTTACCAGGCAGCCCAGCGTGTTGACCTGGGAGCTTTTGAACCCGGATTCGCTCTTGACAAGGATGCTGTAATCATCATAAAAGGTGAGCTTGGTAATGGGGCCCCATTCTTTTTTCGGATCATCAAGGTACTTGAGCTTCCATCGTGCCCACATCCAGTGCGGGGTCCATCCAGAACCTGAGAAGTGTAGACTTGCCGCTTCCGCTCAGGCCCGTCACGACGAGGATCTCGCCTTCGCGCGTTTCGAAGGAGACGTCAGCGACTGCTACGGCATGGCCTGTCTGCTCAAGGATCTCCTTGTTGGTCCTTCCCCGTCAATGAGTTTGAATATACTCTGCGGGTGAGGACCGAATATCTTGAAGACATTTTCCGCCTTTATTCGCGCCATTTTCATTCAAATCTTCTCATTAAGGATTAACGGTGTCAAGAAGAATTGGAAGGAAAAGGCCTGAATAGCCATCCCGCAAAAAATGAACACTCAGGAAGTCACTGGCAGGCCGCTGAAAAAGTCTCAGATTCGTCATATCCCGGGCCCAGGTCGTCTTCGGCGCCGAGACGGGTAAAATTGACCGGGGAACGCGCGTTATTCTGGAGAAGAGAGGAGCTACCTCCAGCTACATAAGCCTTTGGAGGAATCTCCCTTCCGGGATTGAATGGTGCCGGTGGGGGGAATCGAACCCCCACTGGGTCGCCCCAACCGGATTTTGAGTCCGGCGCGTCTGCCAGTTCCACCACACCGGCCTTGTTGATTCTAAAGGATTTTTCCCTATCCGGTCAAACTCTGCCAGACCTTAGTGTAGCAGAATTGTAGCACGAATCCAAAATCTCGACGCTAGATCTCAGACTTTCCGGGTAGTGATGGGAATATCTCATGGTCATTGCAATCGTCTTATGACCAAGTAATTCCTTCACTTTATAGAGATCGACCCCGTTTTGAACGAGCCTTGTAGCAAAGGTATGTCTCAGGTCATGAAAAGTGAGGTTGTGTAGCACGGCTTTGCTTATGGCCTTCTCATAGCCCTGTCTGAGACACCTCGCTGAAACCGGAAACACCCTTCCTGAAATGTCCCTGACGTTTTGGTTTCTGAGAAGCTCGTAAACCGTCCTTGACATGGGTATCGATCTCTTTTCCCCGTTTTTGGACTTAAGTATCCTTACAAGCCTTCTGTTGAAATCGACATCCGTCCATTTGAGGTTCAGGATTTCTCCCCTTCTCATTCCGGTATGCAGGGCGAAGACAAGCACGGGTCTGAGCCATACAGGATTCCCGGCACAATCAAGGAGCCTCTTTTCCTCTTCGATGGTAAGCCAGCGTTCCCTGGCGTTCTTGTTTCCCACCGAAAAAGAGATATCGGAAACCGGATTGTCCCTCACCCATTTCCATTCCCTTCTTGCAACGTTGAACATGCGGCGCATCAGTGAGAGTTCCTGATACACAGTAGCCGGTTTGACCACCTTCAGACGGTCCCTGTGGTAATCGGAAAGGCGCTCTGTCGTGATCTCTGCAAGTGTGAGATTCCCGAAAACAGGCAAAAGCCTTGTCAGGCTCGTCCTGTCCCTTAGTCTTTCATACTTGCTCAGATATTTTTCAACCATTTCCGAAAAGAGAATCCTTTTGGCCTTAGCCCGTTCGAAATACCTGTCTTCAATTGCTTCCGTGACGACCTTTGCAAAAATCTTTTCTGCCAGTTTCCGGTTATCCGTCTTCAGGGATTCCTGAAGCCTTCTTCCGTTTATCTTCATGCTGTACCAGTAGATTTTACCTCGTCGGTAAAGCCCCAATTTTTATCACGCTCCCTTCCTGGGGCCTCTGGTCTGGATAAAAGGATTATACTCCGAAACAGGGGTCTTTTTGCACTCCCTTATCCAGTTCTGAATATCCGCCAGATCGAACCGGAGAGAACCGTTGAGCTTGATACAGGGGATCTGGCCCAGTTCGGCCCACTGGTAAAGGGTGGAGGGCTTTACATTAAGGATCTCTGAGATTTCTTTGACCGTGACAAGCTTCATTATCCTGATAGCCATTTATTGGAAGTCTCGATTTGTTTATAGAGGAAATAACCGGCGATTCCTACGAGCGCGATCAGAATCACCCAGCCTATTGGTCTTATCTCCCATCCGGTCTGGTTCATCTGGCCTCCCTTGGAATACCTTTTAACACCGCCTGCTGTTCTCTGTAGATCAGTTTCAGACACCCCGGACAATAAACCCCTGCATGCTTCACCCCGATTATGAAATCAAATTCCGGCGAAATGCGGGCTTCTTTCTTTGGCAACTGATAACCGCATCTCGGACAGGTGAAGTGTTTTGCCTTCTTGCTTTCGCAAAGAGGGCAATCCGGATTATCGCATCCTATTGTCTCGAAATAGTGAAGCCGATTAATTCCCTTGTCGGAGAGGATATAGCCTATTGCGGTTCTTTCCAGAAGCCCCTGTTTGGCAAGGTACGAAAGGTAAGAACGTGCAGTTCCCTGAGAGTAATTAAACTGCTCATTGATATCCTTTGCCCGTACCTTCTCCTTGCCTTTGATGAATCTTAAAGTCTGATGTTTGTTCGTTTTCATATAAATTTCTCCTTTAAAAATGAAAAAGCCAAATACCCTGTATTTCTTCAGGGAATTTGGCTTTCTTGTCTTCGAGAGACTTATTTGCCTTACTTAGAAACTAATCAGTGTCTTGCAACTTGGGCACTTAACAATATACCCATCTCTTTTCGAGACCTTAAGTAACCTTGTCTTGATCAAGAATCCATCCTCTTCCAAGACTTTAATTTGCTTGCCGCATATGCTGCATTTGCCGTTATGAAGAAGAACGGCTTTTTTATTTATGGTCTGATTCATTCTTCTTGATATTCTGTACCAAAATCTTTTCCGTCTTTTCCAGTTCCGACTGAATTTTCAGAAAGGACTCTTTTGCAAAGGCCATTGATGTGAAATTGAAGGCAAACGACTCAATCAGCTCTCTTAGGTCTTTAATAATCCTTTTTTGCTCATCGCTGTCTTCGGCTTTAAACTTGCCCATATTGTCGGCAATCAGTTTCCCCATTTCTAAAGCATATCCAGACACCGAACCCCTATAGGAAGGAGAAACTGTATCAACATTATTTAAAACAGCTCTCACCAGATCTTCGATCAGATAGGTCATGTGTAGTGGGAGACCTTCTGGATCAGTTGCCGAGGGCGAGACAAAATCACTTACGAACATGGGTAACTGGTATTCCAGCTCCCTGATTAACGCCGCTTTCTTGGCTTTCTCCCAATATTTAGGATCTTTCTCTTGTGCCTCTGCAATCATAGACTCTACAGCATATTTTGATTCCCAAAAATGCCCTTCTATAAATGA
>JARRRI010000056.1:0-33950 GCA_037380845.1 Candidatus Sulfobium sp.
CGGGAGTTTCCCTCCATCGTCGACTTCACTGAGCTGATGGAACACGATTAAGCCGGCACGCTGTAAATCAATCAGGCAACCGCCCACCGGTGAGACCCGCCTTCCCTGATTATCTCTGCCGGCGCTTCAACCATATTACGACCCTGCTGAAATCGGGGACAATGGGTGATATACTTCACTTATGAAGGGCTTCATGATAAAGCCGGCCGCGCTCTGCCTGCTCGCGGCATTCCTGATCACAGGCAGTTCCTGCGCCATAAGACCCCGCCTGGAGGTTCAACGTGCCGCATCCGCCGGGGTGAAGGGCCGCTATTCTCTCATCCTTTATGGCTGCACTCATTTCAACGACCTGAGGACCCTGGCGATCCTCGACAGGGAAGGGGACCCCTACACCATTGAACCGTACGTACCCGACTTTGACTACCGGGTCATAAAGAACCTGCCCGCACAGGAGGCCCTCAAGAGGGCGGAGAGCTTTGCCGGCGGCTGCAACTCCGACTTCATGCGTTCCATGCTGAGCGTGATCCTGACTAAAGACGGCGCGGTCGCCGGATATGAATTGATGCCGCTCTACTGGGCCTATATTTACGGGGAGTCTGAGGTCCTCAACACTTACTATTTCCTGCAGAAGAACAAGATAATCGCGGTCATCAAACTGAAGCACAGGGTCAGATTGATGAAAGGAAGCGGGTTCGGCGAAAGAGGGGGGCGATGACACTTCCGGCCGCGACTTCGGTGTAGACATGGACCGTTTTCATCTGGTATGGTAAGAGCAATGGGATGGAAAAAAACCCTTTTTGACGATGACACATCCGGTCACGATTCCATAGAGAGAACCAGGGAGGTCTTGCCATTGGAAAGGTTAAAAAACCTTGAAGAAAAAATAGCGGTAGCGGTGGAGAGGGTGAAGGCATTAAAGGAGGAAAAGATCCTTCTCGAAAGAAAACTCAGGGAGTACGAGGAGATGCTGAACGAGAAGAATCAGGAAATAGAGGCGATGAAGTCCGAAAAGTCTTCAATCGGAACGCAACTGGAAGAACTCCTTACCGAGCTCGATACATATCAGGGCTGAGGGCGGACAAATGGGAAGCGTGGAAGTTACCATCCTGGGGCAGAAATACACTGTCAAGGGAGAGGCCCAGGAAGATTATATCAGGAAACTGGCGGCCTTCGTGGACGGGAAACTGAAGGAAGTATATTCCGCATCCCCCAGCATAACGCCCCTGAAGGCGGCCATCCTCGCATCATTGAACATAGCCGATGAACTGCACAAGCTTCAGGAGGCAGAGGAGAGCATCGCGAGAAACATAGAAGAAAGGGCCAACGCCCTGACCGGGCTGTTCGACTAAATCCTTTCCCCGTCCCGGCTGATCAGCCTCAGTATGCCCCGCGACAGTTTGATGTTGCCGTGCTCGACGATCTTGTGGCATAAAAAACAGTCTATCTGCTTGACAGTAACGTGCTGCCTGTGAACAAATTGAGCCTCGCCGTATCTCGCTCCCCTGTCAATATGGCAGAAAAAACATTTTTCCTGGGGGACGGCCCCGCTCCCGATGATCACCGACATATGGCAGGTGTCGCAGGCAGCCCCCTTTTCAAGAGGCCCGAGATGCCTGAAAAGCCTGCCTCTGTAACGGACGTTCCTCTTTACCTTTCTGTGGCAGACCGTGCACCGGCCTTCCCGGGCGGCATCGTTCCCGGACTTCAGATGACAGAGAAAACAGACGTTGATCGATACCCGCATGTGTTCACCCTGTACGATGTCCGAGTGACAGCTCCTGCAGTGGAGTTTTATACCCCCCGGCTGTCCGGAGAAGTGAGGCTTATGGTCAAAGACGATGTTCCACCTCGTGATTATTTCCGTTGATTCCACCAGTCTTCTCTCGTGACACCCTTCCTGCAGGCAGTTCCTGTCGGGCACGTCGGTGAGCGGCCGGGGATTGTATGTCCCCACAAGAAAGCGGAACTGTCCGGCGACAGCCTTTAACGGCCCGTATTCGTGGCATTTCAGGCAGGGTACCATATGGTGTGTCGACCGCTCCCACTTGTTGTAAAAAGACTCGATAAAATGGCAGTTCCTGCATATCGACGGATTGGAGATCATCACCTCTCTCGCGAAAAAATAACCGACAAGCAGAAATGTCAGTAGCACGCTAATGAATATGACGCTGATTTTCATGCCAATACCCCTCTTCAAAGTAAACACGTATTATACAAAATCTAACGTGACCTCTGCAGGGTTCCGAACGGAAGACTTTACTCTCCGGGCAGCGGGCGGGACAGACAGCCGTTGAGGCTGGGCCCTGTCTCCGACAACCTGTTTTTCTCCCCGGCAATTTCAGCGAAATTGCGCCTTTCGTATAATTAACAAGTTATGAACAGACATTTCACAGGAAAAAATGTTCTAAATCAAGACATTCATATTTTTATCATTTTTGGCTTGACACGTACAATATCTTGTGGTTTAATTTCTGAAGCCATACAAACGGTTGTAATTTCTGGATTATAATAATAGACGACCTTAAAAGAAAAAAAGGGGGAGAAAAATCCGATGAGACCGCTTTCGAAGACGATCAGCCTCGGCCCGAACGCATTGAAGGTTCTTGGAAAAAGATACCTGAAAAAAGATGAGGAAGGAAGGCCGACAGAGACGGCTGAAGCGCTTTTCAGGCGCGTTGCCGATACCGTAGCATCGGCCGACCTCATTTACGGCAGGTCCGAAGCGGACGTCTCAAAGACGGCGGAGGAGTTTTACTCCATGATAACCTCCCTTGATTTTCTTCCCAACAGCCCCACTCTCATGAACGCCGGCAGGAGGCTCGGTCAGTTGAGCGCCTGTTTCGTGCTCCCTGTCGAAGACTCCATGGAATCGATTTTCGACGCCGTGAAGAATACCGCCATCATACACAAGTCAGGCGGGGGAACGGGCTTCAGCTTCTCCAGTCTCAGACCCGGCGGCGACATCGTGGGTTCCACGAAGGGCGTATCCTCGGGGCCCATTTCATTCATGACCGTCTTCGACACCGCGACGGAGGCGGTAAAGCAGGGCGGAACGAGGCGCGGGGCAAATATGGGCATACTGAGGATCGACCATCCGGACATACTCAATTTTATTACCGCCAAAGACGATAATGCCCGTTTCAACAACTTCAATATCTCGGTAGCCATCACCGACAGCTTCATGCAGGCTGTGAAAGAAGACAGGGAATACGACCTTGTCAACCCCCGGACGAACAAGGTGGTAAGGACCCTGAAGGCAAGGCAGGTATTCGACATGATAGTCGACCATGCGTGGAAGAACGGAGAGCCTGGCATAGTCTTTATCGACAGGATCAACATGAACAACCCTACCCCGGAGAAAGGGCGCATAGAGTCCACCAACCCCTGCGGGGAGCAGCCCCTTCTGCCCTATGAATCCTGCAACCTCGGCTCCATAAACCTTGCCAGAATGACAAAGGACGGGACCGTTGACTACCAGAAACTCGGCAGGACCGTCCGCACAGCCGTCCATTTCCTGGACAATGTAATCGACGTCAACAAATACCCGCTGGAAAAGATAGAGGAGACGACCAAGTCAAACAGGAAGATAGGCCTCGGCGTGATGGGCTGGGCCGACATGCTCATACAGCTGGGCATACCTTACAATTCGGACAAGGCGGTCGCACTTGCCGAAGAGGTGATGGGCTTCATCCAGAGGGAAGGCAAGAACGCTTCAACGGCCCTGGGCGGGGAGAGAGGTGTTTTCCCCAACCATGCGGGCAGCATTTATGATGGAAAGATCAATCTCAGAAACGCCACTGTAACGACCATCGCTCCCACCGGTACGCTCTCGATCATAGCCGGCTGCTCCTCCGGCGTGGAGCCGCTCTTTGCGGTATCCTTCGTCCGGAACGTCATGGAGGGAACGAAGCTCATAGAGGTCAACCCCTGTTTCGAAAAGGTCGCCAGGGAGCGGGGCTTCTGGTCGCGGGAACTCATCGAGAGGATTGCCGAGGATGGATCGCTCCACGGTTTCGAAGAAATACCGGAGGACGTGAAGGCGGTGTTCACAACGGCCCACGACATCACTCCCATGGAGCATGTCGCCATGCAGGCCGCATTCCAGAGGCATGTGGACAACGCGGTTTCCAAAACGGTCAACTTCCCCAAAAACGCCTCACCCAGGGATGTGGAAGACGTCTACATGTTCGCTTACAGGCTCGGGTGCAAGGGGGTCACCGTCTACCGCGACGGTTCGAGAGAGGAGCAGGTGCTCTCCACCGGCAAGACCCAAAAAGAGGTCGAACAGGTACCGGTAAAGATCGTACCCAGAAAGAGACCGGCGACAATAAAGGGCGAGACGAGGGGTATGAAGACCGGCTGTGGGAACATATACATCACCGTTAACGAGGACGAGAACGGCCAGCTCTTCGAACTCTTCACCCATATGGGCAAGGCCGGCGGGTGCGCAGCCAGCCAGGCAGAAGCAATCGGGAGGCTGGTAAGCCTGGCCCTCCGTTCGAACATCGAACCGGAGGAGGTCATCAACCAGCTCAAGGGCATCACCTGCCACGAACAGACCTGGACCAGCGGCGGAAAGATCACCTCCTGCTCCGACGCCATAGCAAAGGCCCTGGAAAAATATCTGGTCCGTGCAGGAAAGGGCAGTGGCAACGGTGGCAACGGTCACGGCAAGGGAGAGGTCATGCGTATAGGAGCATGTCCGGAGTGCGGCGGTGCGGTGGAGCATGAAGGAGGTTGCGCCGTATGCCGCAGCTGCGGCTTCACGAAGTGCGGCTAGGGGAAAGAGGGCGGATATGAAGGGTTATGCTCATGCATGTATAGCGTATATCGTGGGACGGCTGATAGCCGGCAAGAATGTCACATCTATTTATGATTACGCACGGTCCTGTGAGATCGACGTCTCGGGGCTTCCCGACGAGAGATGTCTGAAGAGTTTCACATGTGTCAACTGGAGCTACCTGTCACAGTCTCCGAATATCTTCAGATACCGCTTCTCCTGCAATGCCGGCCATTTTATCGATCTTTCCGTGAAAGGCAACACCTTCATCGGATATGTCCGCGACAGCTCCTCTCATTTCATGGGCAATGTCAGGGGCGACGCCGTCTACCTGTACGACCATAAGGAAGCGACCCACTTTAACTACAGGATATCCGGCAGCGCATTGTCGCACTGATGACTAAAAACAGTTCCAAACTGAGGCACCCCCACCATGTAAATCTTCGACATTTCCATCTGAAAACAGTAGCATTTCCGGATGTAATTCATTATGCTATATAAAAATCATCTCTAATAATTCAAGGAGGAAGGGATTATGGCAAAGGCGATGACAAAATCTCAGATTGCGGATCACCTTGCAAAGAAGGCTGAACTGAAGAAGGTGCAGGCGGTGACGGTACTTGACGAATTGGCGAAGCTCGCCTACAAGGAGGCCAAGAACTCTTTTACGGTTCCCGGAATCGGAAAGATTGTTCTCGTTCAGCGCAAGGCCCGCAAGGGGAGGAACCCTCAGACCGGCGAGACGATCAAGATACCCGCCAAGAAGGTCGTGAAGTTCCGCGTCGCAAAGGCAGCCAAGGACGCCATTCTCGGCAAAAAGAAATAACCCTCCGGAAGCGGAGAAGTCTCCGAAAAGGCATCCCGTTCGGGGTGCCTTTTCCTTGGGATGATAATTGGGTCCGGGACGCCCGAGTTCCGGCGGCCCTATTTATGAAGCACACACGTGAAAGAACGGCTTGAGCAGGACAATAAGAAGCAACTGGCTGAAATCCTTGATGGGCTGCAATGCCCGAAGGGTTTTGTTTGTTACACCTCCGGGCAGGAGCGCCTTTGCAAAGCAGAAGATATCGGGCTGGAATCTTTTCTTGTGTGTCTGGAGAAAAACCAGGAGGACTGCAGGTTCTCCGTCGTTTTCGGGGGTATGCATTTTTGCCAGTGCCCTCTTCGCATCTACATAGCCAGAAAGCTGAACAGGTAATTCCTACTCGGCAGACACCGCCTCTTCTTCTCCCTCACCTTCTTCTGACGGCGTCCCGGCTTCCCCTTCGGGGTACGTGTTTTTCTGGATTCGTTTCTGCCTTTTCATCTCCTGTTTCTTCTGTCTCATCAATTCTTTCTTCCTCTTCTCACTCTTGTATGCTCCCTTCCTTTTGGCCAAAAAATTCCTCCTTCCGTTATTTTTTTCTGCCGGCAGGGTCATTCAGCTGGTAAACTGACGCCAAAACCCGTCACCTGCCGCTGCAACGGCAACCAGGGGAAAAAAACAAGCCTGGCAGTGAAGTGATCCTGTTCCGACCGTATTCCCGTTGTCCCCTTGCGCCTTTCTTCAGTATATCACACTTGCTTCCAGCGGGAGACTTCCGGCAGCCTATTCCCTTTCCCTCCTGATGTCCGCCCCCAGTTTCTGCAGCTTTTCTTCGATCCTCTCATATCCTCTGTCGAGATGATAAATCCTGCTTACGGTAGTCTCTCCATCGGCGGCCAGGGCTGCGATTATGAGTGAGGCACTGGCCCTGAGATCCGTTGCCATCAGCGGAGCTCCCTTGAGCCTCTCCACACCCTTCACCGTCGCCATGCCGCCCTCGATAGTGATATCGGCCCCCATCCGCCTCAGTTCCGCAACGTGCATGAATCTGTTCTCAAAAACACTCTCGGATATGACGCTCGTACCGTCTGCGATGCACATCATGCCCATGAACTGGGCCTGCATGTCCGTAGGAAATCCGGGATAGGGCATAGTCTTTGTGTTCTCCGATTTCAGACGCCCGGGACCTTCAGCCCTTATTCCGTCCCTGACCGGCCTGAAAGTCATCCCGGTGTCGCGCAGCTTATTTATCAGGGCGTCCAGGTGCTCCGGCCTGCAGCGCCTGATCGTCACGTCCCCGCCCGTGATGCCGGCAGCCGCCATGAAAGTCCCCGCCTCTATCCTGTCGGGTATGATCGTGTGTCTGAGAGGCCTCAAACCCGCAACTCCTTCTATCTCGATTATGCTTCCGCCGGCCCCCTTTATCTTCGCACCCATCGAGACAAGCGCCTGCGCCAGATCTACCACCTCGGGTTCTCTGGCCGCATTCTCTATGAGCGTCTTCCCTTCGGCCAGCACAGCCGCCATCATGATGTTCTCGGTCCCCGTCACTGTAGGTATGTCAAAGTAGATCGATGTCCCTCTTAATTTTCTGGCCTTCACAATCACATAACCCGAATCGAGTTTTACGGACGCCCCCATCTTCTCCAGCCCCATCAGATGGAGGTTGATGGGCCGCGCCCCTATCGCGCACCCCCCCGGCAGGGAGACCTTCGCCTTGCCGAGCCTCGCAACCAGAGGGCCCAGTACAAGCACCGAGGCCCTCATGGTACTGACCAGTTCGTAAGGCGCCTCAAAGCGGTTTATGCTGCTGCAGTCCAGGATGGCAAGATTTTTTTCCAGGTGGTAGCCCGCCCCCAGGTCTGCCAGAAGCCTTCCCATGGTCGAGATATCCCTGAGATGAGGGACCGAGTCCATATAATGCTCCCCGGGAGCCAGAAGGGTCGCAGCCATGATGGGCAGCGCGGCATTCTTTGCTCCGCTTATCTTGACCGTGCCTTTGAGTCTCTTCCCGCCTCTTACGACCAGCCTGTCCAAAAGTAACCTCCCGATGACTTCACTTATTGTATCCAAAAACAGCATCACTTATAAACAAAGCGGCCGGGACGGTCATCATCAGCCGTCAATTCTCGCGGAGCAGCGATTGAACAATCTCCCGGAGGTGGCATAAAATAACCTCATGAGAGCCGTACTTTTTGACGGAACACTCAGATTTCCGGAGGACTATCCCATGCCCCTTCCGGAAGAAAATGAGGCCCTGGTAAAGGTCCTTATGGCCGGAATCTGTAACACCGATATCGAAATCACCAGGGGTTACAGCGGATTCGAAGGAGTCATGGGGCACGAATTTGTGGGAGTCGTGGAACGTATAAACGACCCGGATCGCGGGCTGGCCGGAAAGAGGGTGGTAGGCGAGATCAACTGCGGCTGCGGGAAGTGCGATTACTGCCTTAAAGGCCTGAAGAACCACTGCGTCCGCAGGCGCGTCGTGGGAATAGTCGACAGAGACGGAGCCTTGGCCGATTATATGACTTTACCCATCGAAAACCTGATAGAGGTTCCGGGAAACCTGACCGACGAGGAGGCCGTTTTTACAGAGCCCCTTGCGGCCGCCTTCGAGATCATGGAACAGGTCTGTATCAGACCAACCGACCGGGTCATGGTCCTCGGAGACGGAAAGCTCGGCCTCCTTGCCTCGCTCGTGCTTTGCGCCTTCCATGACGACATCAGCCTTGCCGGAAGGCACGAGTCCAAGCTGAAGATCGCCGGGAAGCAGGGCGTCAGGACCTTTCTCTCCAGCGAGGGACGGGTAGAGAAGGCATATGATATCGTCATTGAAGCCACCGGAACGGCGGAAGGGCTTGAGACTGCGCTCAGCATGACCAAGCCCCGGGGCGTCATAGTCCTGAAAAGCACCGTGGCCGCCGGGAAGGTGATGAACCTTTTCCCCGTGGTGGTCGACGAAGTAACCGTAGTGGGCTCCAGATGCGGACCTTTCCGCCCTGCCCTGTCGGCCTTGTCCCAAAAGCGCATAGACGTAAGGCCCCTCGTAACAGGCATCTATACGTTCGACAGGGCGGAGGAGGCCTTCCGGAAGGCGAAAGACAGGGAGTCCCTGAAGGTTATCATCGATTTCAGATGACGAGAAAGCATTTCCGTATTATCCGTTATCACCGTTCACCCGCGATTAACTGATGCAGGTGAAGGGGTCCCGGAAGATGTGTTATATTTTAATCATGAGGCAGTTCATGGTATTCGAGGATGATGATGGCCAGTGGGTCGTGGAATGTGCGGAGTTGCCCGGTTACCAGGCCAGGGGCCGGACCAGGGAAGAGGCCATCGAAAAAATGAAATCCGCCCTCCTCATCTTCTATCCCTGCAGGTGCGAAGACTGAGGGCCTGACGCAGTTTCAGCGGTAAGCACCCTCTTTATTCCGGCCATATCTTCCCTGATGTCTATTTTCCCGAATCCCGCCTTTTCAGCCATCTCCGCCACCTCACCGGCCTGCCCGAACCCCAGTTCCAGGACAACAGCCCCACTTTTCTTCAAATGGCCCCGGGCCCTTGAAAAGATCTTCCTGTAAAAATCGAGACCATCGGGACCACCGTCAAGCGCAGCCACCGGTTCCCATTCCCTGATCTCTCTCTGTAGCCCGTTTAAGTCGGAAGTAACTATATACGGCGGGTTCGAAATGATAAGGTCGAAGAGCTGCATACCCTCTGCCGGCTCATAGAGTGAACCTTTCATAAAAGTGGCGTTCGCAATCCCGTTGATCTCCGCGTTCCTCACCGCATACCTGATGGCTGCTTCCGAAATGTCGGTCCCAAAAACAGCTGCGTCGGGGAACTCTCTTCCGAGCGCCAGCGAAATGCAGCCGCTCCCGCTGCAGAGATCAAGGATCCTGAGAGCGGCCCGCCGCCCCGGGCCTGAAGGCGACCCGCTGAAATTTCGGAGCAGACGTATCCCCTCCTGGGCGACGAGTTCCGTTTCCGGCCTGGGAATCAGTACCCCTTTTCCCACCTCTATCCTGAGGCCCAGGAAATCCACTGATCCCAAAATATACTGGACCGGCTCCCCTGCCGCCCTCCTCCCAAGGAGTCCTGTAATCTCCGTCTGCACGGCATCGTCGACCTCCGGATTGTCCCTGTAGGCAGTCATCCTGTCGATGCCCGTGAAATGCAGGACCAGCAGTTCCGCGTCCGCCCCCGCATCGCTCACTCCCGCTTTGTCCAGATAGTGAGTAGCGGACCTCATTATATCCAGCACACGCACGAGACCACCTTAACCACTCACCGCCCTCAGACAAGTCACGGAAGGGACGCCGAAAAATTTCTGGCAGCGACACCTTATAGCCCCCGGGGAGGGCCTGCCGGCTTGTTTCTGAAAGTCAGCGGCCGTCAAGGCTGCATCCACGTGGAGAACAAGCGGGACAATGTCGTCATTGCAAGAATTTTTCGGCGTCCCTTCCGTGCCGGTTTACACCTTGAGCACAAACTCCCCGGCCCTCGAAACTTTCAGATAAGAGATTCAAGATTTCCCCAATGAATCCGACCTTTGCCCGGTCGTGAAAACAGTAAGCGGGAACCGGCAACAACAGCCTCAAAGCTCCTTCAGCTTCTCGGCGTTGTAATAGGTGATAAGGCTGT
The DNA here is from genome assembly GCA_037380845.1 of Candidatus Sulfobium sp. Lineage (GTDB taxonomy): Bacteria > Nitrospirota > Thermodesulfovibrionia > Thermodesulfovibrionales > UBA6898 > JARRRD01. Next base: position 10,233 of record JARRRI010000056.1, read on the forward strand.
CGATGATCTCGTCGAGGTCGCCTTCCATGGTCTGTTCGAGCTTGTGCAGGGTAAGTCCGATGCGGTGGTCCGTCACCCTGTTCTGCGGGTAGTTATAGGTCCTTATCCGCTCGCTCCTGTCGCCCGTGCCCACCTGGGATTTGCGCTGCTGAGACCTCTCCTTCTCCTGCCTCTCCATCTGCATTTCATAGAGACGGGCGCGGAGCACCTTCATCGCCTTGTCCTTATTCTTTATCTGGGACCGCTCGTCCTGGCACTGCACGATCAGACCCGTAGGCACATGGACTATCCTGACGGCGGAGTAAGTCGTGTTGACCCCTTGCCCGCCGGGACCCGACGCGCAGAACGTGTCTATTCTCAGATCCCTTTCATCGACCTTGATGTCGACTTCTTCGGCCTCGGGGAGCACCGCCACCGTTGCGGCAGACGTATGTATCCTGCCCGAGGCCTCCGTCGCAGGTACACGCTGCACCCTGTGGGTCCCGCTTTCGTATTTGAGCCGGCTGTACGCGCCCTTTCCCTGAATCGAAGCGACAACCTCCTTGATCCCCCCAAGTCCGGTGGAATTCATGCTGATTACCTCGATCTTCCATCTCCTGGATTCCGCATATTTGGAATACATGCGGAACAGACTCGCAGCGAAAAGGGCCGCTTCCTCCCCGCCCGTGCCTGCGCGTATCTCCAGGATGACGTTCTTTTTGTCCATGGGGTCGGCGGGCAGAAGCATCAGCTTTATCTCACTCTCAAGCAGCGCCTTTTTCTTCTTCAGGTCGTCCATTTCGGCCTGTGCCAGCTCCCTCATTTCGCCGTCTCCCCCCTTGAGGAGCTCTTCAGTGTTCTTCATGTCCTCAAGCAGCTTCCTGTATCTGCCGATCTTTTCGACAAGAGGCTGCAGCTCGGCGTGTTCCCTCGAGTACTTCTGCAATTCCGAAGGCACGGAAAAGACCCTGGGATCGCTCAACAGGGCGGAGAGTTCCCTGTATTTTTTGCCAGCACTTCCACCAGGGCGGCCAGGGCGACCTCGATCTGTGCGTCGTCAGGCTCCTTCGTAGTTAACCGCTGGAGAAACAGGCCCGGCCTGATCAGCATGTTTACCAGGGAGTTTTCCTTCCACCGCGAGGAAAGCCTCAGCAGCTCGTACGAGGAGCCTGCCACAAACGGTATAAGGACGAACCTCGACAGGAACTTATAGATAAACGGCCACTCCTGGGGGATGAAAGAGAAGACCAGTATGCTGACCACCATAACGATCATGAGAAAGCTCGTTCCGCAGCGCGGATGCAGGGTGGCATACGGTCTGGCGTTCTCTACGGTCAATTCCTTGCCCTCTTCGTAGGCATGTATCACCTTGTGCTCAGCGCCGTGATACATGAAAATTCTGGCCATCTCCTTCCACAAGCCTATCAGCACGACATAAAGCAGGAATATCCCCACCCTGATCAGACCGTCGGTCAGATTGAAAAGCAGCGAATGCGCCGATATGCCGCTGAACAGAAGCCCCAGGAGTTTGGCGGCATACAGCGGCAGGAGAATGAAAATGCCCGCCCCCAGCAGCACGGCGGCGACCATGGTGACGGCGATCGAAAGCTTACCCAGGCTCTCCTCGCCGCCTTCTTCATAAGCGTTGTTTGCTGCAAATTCGAGCGCCTTCAGCCCGATGACCAGGGCCTGGAAAAGAGCTGCAACCCCCCGCAGGAGGGGGAGTCTGAAAAACCGGGGAGACTTCCCCAGTTTCTCCCTCTTCATACGGATGCCGCCGTTCTGGTCCCGGACGGCGACCGTCCAGTTGCCGGGGGACTTCATCATTACGCCCTCAATCACAGCCTGTCCGCCGATATTTTCCATCCAGTGCCTATCCTTCCTCTTTGCGGTGCCCGCCTTTCCGGCGCTGTCCAGAAAAGAGGGGGCCGGAAACGACGCATGAGATCCATGCAAAAAAACAGGAAACCGATACTGGTTTCCTGTCGTGTTTTCTGCCTTTCTGTATATCTACTGCTTCGCGTATTTCTTCTTGAACTTCTCGACCCTTCCCTCGGCGTCGACAATCTTCTGCTTGCCGGTATAAAAGGGATGACACTTGGAGCATATGTCGAGGTGTATGCTCTTTTTCGTCGACCTTGTGGTAAATGTCTCCCCGCAGGCGCAGACCACTTTTACTTCATTGTATTCCGGATGAATTCCAGCCTTCAATTTCTTCCTCCTGAAAGTATGGTATTTCATTTTAATAGATTCCGCGGGATTTTGGCAACATGGCAGGTCGCCCGGATCGCGAAGATGCTTGATTTCCCGCATCCCGTAACTGTATTCTTGCTATATGAGGGCCGAAACAGTCGATTTTCTCATCATAGGAAGCGGAGTGGCAGGTCTGAGGGCGGCTATCGAACTTGCCGGGAGCGGGCGGGTGCTGGTAGTCACCAAGGACAAGGCTTCGGAGAGCAGCACCGAATACGCCCAGGGCGGCATAGCGGTAGTCATGAGCGACGAGGACACGGTCGGAATACATTTTGAAGACACCCTTAAGGCCGGGGACGGCCTGTGCAAGGAAGAGGCCGTGAGAACGCTTGTTGAAGAAGGACCCGAGAGGATAGCCGAGCTGATATCGTGGGGGGCGGAGTTCGACCGGGAGGGGCTCAAACTGGCCCTGACGCTGGAAGCGGCCCACTCGCGCCGGAGGATTCTCCATGCCCACGGCGATTCCACCGGCAAGGAGCTGGAGAGGGTGCTCCTGAAGAAGGTCCGGTCTCTCCCCTCAGTAAAAAAATACCCCTTTGCCTTCACAACGGACCTGATTGTACGGGACGGGGAATGCCACGGCGCCTTTGTCCTGAGGGAAAAAGAGGTCACTGCCCTTTTCGCAAAGGCGACGATACTGGCTACCGGCGGAGCCGGACAGATTTTTTCCAGAACCACGAACCCTTCGGTCGCCACCGGCGACGGCATGGCTATCGCCTTCAGGGCGGGCGCCGAACTGGAGGACATGGAATTCGTGCAGTTCCATCCCACCAGCCTTTATTCCCCCGCCGCACCCCAGTTTCTCCTGAGCGAATCCATCAGGGGCGAGGGCGCCACTCTCCTCAATGAAAACGGCCGGAGGTTCATGCAGGACTACCATCCCATGGCGGAACTTGCTCCGAGAGACGTTGTATCGAGGGCCATCATATCGGAGATGGTTAAAACGAAAAGCAACCATGTATATCTCGACCTCAGGCACATGGGCAAAGACTTTGTGAAGAACCGCTTCCCGAGAATTTATGCAACCTGCCTCCGCTATGACGTGGACATAACCGAAGACCCGGTCCCCGTCTCCCCGGCCGCCCACTATATGATGGGCGGGGTAAGGACTAACCTGTCCGGAGAGACTAACATCCGCGGCCTCTACGCCGCCGGAGAGGTCGCCTGCACAGGGGTCCACGGAGCCAACAGGCTGGCCTCCAACAGCCTGCTCGAAGGCCTGGTATTCGGCGCCAGGGCGGGCTCCGCCGCGCTGAAGTCGAACGTCGCGCCCGACCCCTCCCTGGCGGGACGGGAAGAACCCCTGATATCCTCGATAGCGGAGAGCGAGGCCGTCAAGAGGGTCCTGAGGAAGGTCATGTGGGAGAAGGCCGGCATAATCAGGTGCGGGTCTTCACTGGAGGAGGCCAAGAAGAGGCTGGGCACCTTCGGCATGATCGCCGGCGGAAACTACCTCAGCCGGCATGAGCTGGAGATAAAGAATATGCTTACCGTCGCCGCCCTCATCGTGGAAGCCGCCCTCTCCAGAAAGGGGAGCGTCGGGGCCCACTACCGGACGGACTATAAAGAGAGGGGGCGCAACTGGCGTCGTCACATCAGCTGGGACAAGAAGAAGCTCACTTTCCTGCGAACCTGAAAACGGCAGCCGATCGCAGACGGCCGGAGACTGAAGCCGGACTTTTCCAGGAGCTGCCGGCAAGCCCTCTTCCATCTTTTTTGGAATTCTTCCTCCGGGATGGAATCCGCAGGGTCAGAATTCGTTGATCGCGTCTATCAGGCTTCTGAGGCTTCCGAAGTCCCGCCGGTTGAAATCCACTATGAGCCGGGGGAGGGACGCAAGCTCGGGTTCATCCTCTTCCTGGGGCAGTGCTCCGGAGAGGTATATCCTCCCGCCGGGTACGAGTACGTCCCGGAACCGCCGCCGCAGCCGTGCCACGGACCTCCGGTCTATCTCGGCGGTAAGACGTATTATGAGTTTCCCGTTGACATAGCGCATGCTGTGGTATCGCCGGTAGAAACGGTCAATCCTGGCCACCACCTCATCCACGGTGTCGACCAGTTCAAAAAGCCTGAAGTCGGAGGGGGCGATATAGCCGCGGGCCAGCAGTTCATCTTCCAGGAACCGCTTCCATTTCAGCCAGTAATCCCCCTTCGGATCGTCAACCAGTATCAGGGGAAGGGGATAACGTTTGCCGGTCTGTACCAGTGTCAGGGTCTCCATTGCCTCGTCGAGGGTGCCGAAACCGCCCGGAAAAAGCGCTACGGCATCCGCCTCCTTGAGGAAGGCCACTTTGCGGTTGAAGAAATACTTATAGGTGATGAGGCGGGGATTGTTCTCCAGCACGGGGTTGGGCTTCTGCTCGAAGGGCAGACGTATATTGACTCCGAAGGAGTGTGCGCGACCGGCGCCCTCGTTCACGGCCTGCATTATGCCCCCTCCCGCGCCGGTAATGACCATCCACCCCGTCCGCGCCATCTTCCTGCCCAGCCGGCGGGCCATCCTGTAAATGGGCTCCTCAGGCCCGGTGCGGGCAGACCCGAAGACAGTGACTTTCTTGACGTCTGAGTAACGGCTGAATATTTTTGAGGTGAACCGCATCTCCTTGAGGGTGGTATTCATAAGCTTGAGGTCCGCCCTGCCGTCCTCTTCCTGTCCCGCCTTGAGCGCGGCTATTATCATGTCGCGGATGATTTCGGGGTGATGTACGTCACCGGCCAGTTCCATCAGCCGCCGGATCTCTTCGTCCACGGGGCCGTTGGACTCGGCAAAACGGAGTATCATTGTGGTGACACCAGGGGAAAGACCCGGGGACGAGGGGCGCTGCATGACCGTTTTTCCGTCATTCTTTTCACAGTTATTAATGTACCAGCAGATCATGGCGGATTGTCAAGGAAACCGGACGGGGGACTGAAGCAGAGATATAAATTACCGGTGTGACTTTAATCACATCGGCTCAGGTTCCTTTCTTCTACCATTAGAGTGTGTAATGCGCGGGAGTTTGCCGACTATCCGGCGGATGAAGAAAAGGAGGACCGATTTTGAGTGCTATGCACGACTGCATATTTGCCCCACAGGAAGTCCCTCCGCACGGTTCTCCCGGAGTACTCCGACGGCCTGAAAGTCATCACCATGAAAAATGATTCCCTGGTGAGAGACAACGTCCGGGGAGATGAGCCGTCATACAGGATGTTATCCAGAATGACGGCCTATATAGTCATCCTCGGCTGGGCCATACTGGGGCTCTATATTTTTGCCACCCGGAACAAGAGTTTCAACTTTGATATCCTCAGCTACTTCCTTTCCACGGAGCAGTCCGGGATCAAGTTTCGGGCCTCAATGCTGCTGGGCCCATTTCTGCTGACAGTCATAGCATACCTTATCAGGCAGCGGACCTCCGACATAGCCACGGTCAATTATCTCCTCGCGAGGGAAAATGCCGAGCGCAGAAAGACAGAAGAGCAGCTGACCCGCAGGGCTTTTTACGACGCATTGACCGACCTGCCGAACCGGGCCCTTTTTATCGACCACCTTAAAAAAGCCCTGGAGCGGAAGAAAAGATATGCGGACCATGTATTCGCCGTTTTCTTCCTTGACGTTGACCGGTTTAAGATAATAAATGACGGACTCGGACACTCAGGCGGAGACCAGCTCCTGGTCCTGATCTCCAGGAGACTGCAGAAAAATACGCGGGCCGTCGATACGGTTGCCCGATTCGGAGGAGACGAGTTCGCCATTTTGATGGAGGACGTAAAAGACATAGCCGCCGTGAACGATATGTCGGACCGCATCATGAGTGAAATGGCGGCGCCGTTTAACGTGTTCGGGCATGAAATATTCGCTACCGTCAGCATCGGGATAGTCATGAGCGATATAGGTGATTATAGCGGGCCCGAAGAACTCATTCGCAATGCCGACATTGCGATGTATCATGCCAAGGAGCACGGCAAGGCACGTCATGTGATATTCGACTCCGCGATGCAGGAAGAAGCAGCTGCCGCCCTCTGGTTTGAAACTGAACTGCGGGGGGCGGTTGAAAAGAACGAGTTCACCGTTTACTACCAGCCCATTATATCGATGAAGAACAATGACATCATAGGCTTCGAGGCCCTCGTCCGCTGGCAGCATCCGGAGCGCGGGATTATCTCCCCCGCGGAATTCATGACGGCGGCGGAAGAAACCGGGCTGATTCTTCCCATCGGCCAGTGGGTTATCCGCGAAGCCTGCCGGCAGCTGCGTGAATGGCAGGACCAGTTCCCCGGCTACAGGGACGTCACGGTCAGCGTCAACGTATCCAGCAAGGTATTTTCTCAACCCGAATTCTACGACGTTATTGAAAACATCCTGCGCGAAACCGGCCTTGATCCCCAAAGGCTGAGGCTGGAGATCGTGGAGAGAATGCTTATCGAGAACCCTGAACTGGCGGCCAACCTTTTGAAACGGCTGCAGACGCTAAAGGTCCGGCTTGACATAGATGATTTCGGGACCGGCTATTCCGCCTTGAATTATCTGCGGCAGTTTCCGATAAACGGATTGAAGATCGACCGTTCTTTCATCAAGGCCCTGGCATTCAACAAAAGCAGTGCGGAGATAGTCAAGATAATCATCGCCCTGGCACATGCGCTCAATCTGGATGTCATTGCGGAAGGGATAGAAACCACCGAACAGCTGGAAACATTCCGGGACATGAAGGGCGAATACGCGCAGGGATTTTTTATCTTCAGGCCCATGGACAGCAGGGCGGTGGAGGCCATCCTCTCTTCGAAATGAAACCGGTCGCTTCTCTCCTTCGACAGGACCGCACAATAAAAAGTGCGCACGCGGTGGCGGCGCTGAAGAAGACCGTGGTTGACAAAGGGCGAAAAGGGGGGTAAACAGAAAGTATAGACGCTGTCCGAAAAACCCCGTACAGGAGGACACGCCCATGATATGCAACCTTTCAAAAGTGGACCTGTCGTGTCACGACGTTTCGGCCGATGCGCTGACCGAGGAGGAACTGCTGACGATCAAGGAACTCGAGCGCCAGACCGGCTTGGTAATCGTTGCCGTAAAGCCGCCGCAGGGTTAAGAGAAGGGAAAAATAAGATCCGCGAAGCGTAGAAGGGCCGGCGGTGCCCGCAGGCAGGGTGTTGATGTACGTGCTGTCGGAGCAGGCTATTGCGAAGACCTGAATACGCCGAGGATGTAAAAGGAGGAAATCGCAATTGCCAGGGCGCAGGCAGCCCTGAAGAGTTGCACGGGGAGGCCTATAACCGGGTCGACAATAAGCCCTCCGAACACGGAATAACAGATAAAGGCGGTGCCTGCCGCAACCAGCCCTCCGGTCAGTCGTGGGCTCCCCACCTCCTTCATCGAATTGCCGAGTGTCAGAAGGGCAATGCCGCTCAGGAGCGACCCCGCAAAACCGAAGCTGTGCCTGACGATAAGACCGGCCTCCAGGATATCGCTTTCCCCTTTTGCCGTGAGAAAGATTGCGCAGCCGATAAACAGGAGAGCCGGAAGCGATCTCAGAACATCCCTGTTATTGCTTCGATACGTCAACAGGTTGGCGGCAAACTGCAGCAGGGCAAAAAAGGAAATAATCATGAAGATCTTGGACAGGTATATCAGTGCAGTGGATTCCCCTGCCCCGGCCGTTCTGCGAATGTATCTTGCCCAGTCTATCAGCTCCGTCGTCCCGTGCATAACCCCGAAAACGATGAGTACGTAAAAGGTGGCTACAAAGGCTATCGACGTCGCCCGTCTGGCCCCCCGGAATATTACGAAAGACATTATCAGGAAACTCATTCCATATATGAAATAGATATAAAAAAGGGGGTCTTTCAAAACCATGTCCAAGCCTCCCTCCTCACCTGTGAGGGAAATGGTCCTTGAAAATAGTGTTCAGCCGGGTTTCGAATTCCCCCGCCCGCTCTTTCGTTACGAAGAGGGACGCGGACTTGACGACATTCTCAATGAGGATTCTGCAGTCATCCGCGGTCAGGGAATCGATATCCTTATTCAACTTTCCCAACTGGTTTTTAAAAATAGAGTTGCTCACAATTTCACTTATGAATTTTTCTGTGACCGCTTGCAGCTGCTCTATGAATTCTCTGCTTCCCGGCATCTTTCTGTTCCTGGTTTCTTCATGCAAAGAAGTCTCCGATATTGGCCTTGCGTATCGTAACAATTGCCATCCGATATTTTCAACAATTCGTGTGGAGAAAGGTTCATACTTCTGCCTGGACCGGCGGCCACGACCTTAAAATTGCGGCGCTCAGGGCGCCGTTCCGGGCGGGTCTGGAAAAACGGCTGCTGCACTTTAAACGTATATCTCGCGGACTTCCGATACTCATGCGGTCTCGATACGGGAAGAAACGACGGAATGACCCCCGCCCCGTAAGACGCCGGGCGACGGCGGGGAGAGCTACGGCCTTAATCGGACCGCGAGGACCCCGGCCGGGGCCGCTGCGCGCTGTTATCAGAAACGAACCTCGCCCCTGCCCGATAGTGCCGCGGGCCCTCTCTCACCCATACCACCCGGGCCCTGCAGCCGGCCATGTCCGGCAAATCGTGCCCCGTCACTGTTATGGTTTGTCCCCGCGTAAACGCCGTCTCCGTGAGGAACCCGAAGCCGTGCTTCGAAATATTGATAGTGACGCCCTCGCAGATATTCTCCGGTTTGTTCCCCAGGACAAACCGGAAGTTTGCGACGATCCCGTGGCGCACATCCCGTCTGATGTTTTCCAACCCTTCCGCCGGCCCGGCACCGAGCACCGCCCGGAGTACGGAACCCAGCTCCCGGATGCCGTAAGGCTTGGGCAGCGGTGCACGGAAGCCGAGAGCCCCGAACCCGGTCATGGTCCCGCCGCAGGTAAACCCGGAAGATGCCACTGCCCTTGCGTCAGGATCATATTCCAGAAGACGCCGCAGGATTTCTTCTCCACTCAGGCCTTCGGGCTGGCAGACGTCGAGAATAACAATCTTGAAGGGCCGGCCTTCTTCCTTTCTTAACCTGTAAAGTGAAACGGCCTCTTCCCCCCCGTTGACCGCTTCGACGGCGTAACCCAGGTAACGAAGCATCGCCATGGTAATCTCTTTGGTCATTTCATCGTCTTCCATCAGTAAGACGGAACTATTGCCTGTTACGAAGATGTCTTCTTCCCAATCCAAAAACATGAGACCTCTCCTCCATGATTTTTTCCATATCCCGCAAGGAGCACCTCCCCGTCAGCTCACCAGGCTGTACCATGCGGCAAAGCAGCAGATCAGTCGGCCGCGATTTAAGAGAAATCCTCTCGATCCGTAACGTCATAATCTGTGAAAATTTCAGGCTAGTCAAGTTAAGTTTTTTTAATGTTTTATTTTCGGAGGCTGCGTTCCGGGGTCCCCGGGGAACACTCAAACCCGCATATTGCATATAATAAAGAGGACACTAATGTCAGCCAACGATCCGGAGCAATTAATAGTTCACTTGCCCCCGGGCACGGCAATTCCGTGCAGGGCCTGGCGGCCCGGACCTCACACCGACTTTCTGGTGAGAGAGGATTCAGGGGTCATAAACGACCTCAGTGACTCCTCCATCGTACTCAGACACGGCCTGTTTCTGACCGGGGAGGTAGCCTTGGTGCCGGTCATGTTCCGGATCGGCCCCGACGATGATAGATTGTTTGAAACGTGGTTCAACTACCATGGCGGCGAGGCGGGCCCTTCTCACTTCCGCGATCTCGGGACTCAGGAGAACATCCATTTTCACCTTTACGGGGACAGCAGGACCAGGGAAAAGACCCTGGCCATAATCAACAACTCAAAAAATTTTTTCAGGAAGGCCGTTGCCCTCATAATACACATCGAACCGTGGACGGAAGACGAGTTCGACAGGGCCAGGGCGCAAATCTTTCACAGGCATCCTTCCCCTGATTCCCTCTGGAAAAATCTGTTCTCGGAAAGCGGAAGGCGATAGAAGGTTTCTTCTGATATTTCCAGCCAGCCGGCTATGACGGGCCTGCAACCGGTCTTTCTCTTTCTGGCGCAAAATAAGATATTTATCAAGGGAAAGGAGAAACAAGTGAAAGCGGTAAGCGGTATTGTTCATTCATAGCGCAGGGTAACATATTTTCGCTTAAATAAAATCAAGGTGACCTTTGGTAAAGTAATTTTCTTCAAAAACAAAACCAGACGAGACCGCTCGGACAAGAGTGCGAAAAATACTTGACAATGGCGTCGGAGCAAGAAGGCGGGAAGGGAAATTTTCACCTGAAATCTTTCAGATATTTTTCGGCTCCCTTCGGGTCGTGGAAAACGGACTCCTCGAGCCTTTTGAACCTCATCATTCTTTCCTTGTCAAAATGGCCGGCCTTTTCTTTCATCAGGCCGATTTGCCCGTACGCCCGGTCGGCCCGCCTCAAGGCATCCCGGTATTTTAAGGGGTCTGTCTTTATAGAGAAATCCCCCGGGGCCTTCCATTTGTCCCTCATAAAGAACCACGAGGCAAAATCGACGAGCTTTGAGCCCTGAAGGGGGACGATCCGGGTGGTGTTCCTGAGACCCACGATGCGGAGACCGTTTTTGTCAGCCACGATCTTCTGCGTCCCTTTAAAGGGGAGCGAGCCCTGATCGTCCCTGACTGGTCCTTCATTAATATGGGCGGGCTCTGTATGCCGTAATAAAGGGAATACTTCTTGAAGGGGTTCGGCCTGCCACCGACTTCCCCGGGCCCCCAGATCGTGAGCTGATACCCCCTCAGCTCGCTTATATGGCAGGTGGCGCAATCCATATCTTTATGTATGCTCCTTGCCAGGGCGTCTTCAGCCTCGATATGGCAGTCCTGGCAGGTGGCCTTCCTGATCATGTCGCCCATACCTTTCGGGCCCATAAGATGGCAGTCCGTGCACTGTATTCCCTTTGTGTAATGGACATCGGGTTTCATGCCCTCGGGGACCGAGTAAGATCCTCCAAGGTAAGTTTCGCCTCTTCGGCTCTGCATGGCACCGGTGTGGCAGATGCTTGTGCCACGGCCGTCGCCCGCGCAGCTTTCAGCCGGTGGCTTTCTGACAAAATTATGCACCCCGTTTTTTCTGTTTGGGGCGTAATGGCAATCAAGACAGCCCGCATGGCATACGTTACAGAACTTCTGCTTCAGCTCCGCCTGTCTGCGGGTAAAATTAACATTTAACTCCGCTGCTATTTTTTCGGTGTTCGCATAATCGAGGCCGCTTCCGTCGATCCTTTCTGCGGGTTGCAGGTCGGCAAAGGAGGGGCCGCAATTGTGGGGCCCGTAAGGCTCAAGCCAGCTCTTCATGGTGCGCTGCCTGCGGTTGGAGCCCATGTCCGTAATCTCAAACTGTTTAAGCTGGTCCTGATGACAGGAGGGTTTTGCGCAGGTCTTTTCGGCGATTGCCGGGTCAAAATTCAAGGTCTCCGGGTTCCTGTCGTGCCAGAGGAGGTTCCTCACCTGCGGGTTTACATACACCTTGCCGTTGTACTTCACCTTGGGCAGAAGCTGCCTTATGCCGGCCGGGCCGGTGGGCAGGAGGGCGCCGGAAAACACGTCCCTCCTGTTTAAAACGTTCCCGTCATACCCGATGAAAAGCGCCTTCAGCATGCCCTTGTGTGCCTGGTCCGCTTTCCCGGCCCTGCCGTTTCCAAGATGGCAGTCCCGGCACGTCACGTTCTGATGGTGACTCTGCCTGGCGACCATCTCAGGGGTGACATAAAGCTGGGGGTAACCGAGCGATGCCATCTCTTCTCTGTTTCCATGACATGCCACGCACCCGGCACTCGAGTTCACCCACGCCTTGTATCCGGAAGCAGCGATCACGAGAAAAAACTGGAGGGCAAGAAAGCCAAGAACAACTTTCTTAGTAAAGATCCTTTTAATATGGCCGGAATTGAAAACCTTCACGCTGGCCTTCTTATAAACCTAACATATCGGGGGCGTTCTTCTCAAATCGGCCTGCGCTACGGAGCCAATCTGTGATTTCCCGATACGGAACAATCTTCGGCAAGATGTCGAAAAACTCCTGATCGCCTCTCAGGTCAAGTCTGTCATTCTCGCAGGCCCCGACCAAGTCGGGACGGGCTCCGCGCACCTGCCGGCAGGCAGGTCGGAAATCCTTTCTGAAAACAAAGAATGTTTCCCGTGAAGGTCGGGACAGGCCGGACGGGCCGGAATGACGGAAGAAGTGGATATCATGAAATTTCAATTTTGAGACACGTTCCGGAAAACGTGTAAAAAAATTTTTCGACAGGCGCTAAAGCACAATTACCACATCCGATTCGCTGCTCATAAGGGCATTGTCGAATTGGCTTCCACGTGTTATTTCCGCGGGGAGCGGTCCTGTCTTTACATTCTCCTTTTCAGCGCTGTGAGTGCAAAACGCCATCCGGACCCTTTCGAGCCTGCAGAGGCCCGAATACTCCGGTTTTTCCAGAAACCTTGTGCCGGAGTCCATCGCAAATATGCTGACCTCATGCCCCCGTAAAAGCGCCTCGTTTGTAATGCCGACCACATCTTCGAGACATTTATCCGTGTTGACGAGTATGCCGAGTTTCATCTTAAGCACCTCCTTTAAATTCTTATTATCCCGCTTTGTCCGTAAATCTCACGTCATGGCGAAAGGACATAGCGTTTGAGCGCCTGCCTGCCGGCAGGCAGGGCTTTACTTGGCCGATACTCAGACAGTGTGTATCCTGAAGTAAAGAGTGCAAGTTGCTCGTAGCGAAGCGAGAATGAGGGAAAATACTGTGTCCTTTCGTCTCCTCCACGTCTACCATGAAATCACCCTGTCGCTGGCCTCTATCATGTCCAGAAGAAGGGAGTAATCCTTGCCTCCCCTGAGGTCGAAAATAACAATTTCGTTGCCCTTTTCCTGTTCCCTCATGAAATCTTCCACCGTGCCGTCGGGTCCGCCGTGAAAAATGTAAAGTATCTTCATTTCACCTCCATCCTTCCTGTTCAGTACGGCAATACGTGGTCATACACCGGAAGCAAATTTGCGATGTCCCTTGTCGGTATGAATTCAAGTCCGCTGCTGCCTTCCAGATTGGTGTATAATTTTATTCCCATCTCCTTCATTGTTCCCATGTTCATTATGTTTTCCTGCGAGTCTTCCACAGGCCTGTCCAGGACAAAAACGTCGACGGTATCTTCAAGCAGGGTCATCCCTAGCGACATCCGCAGCGCCTCTCCCTGCCTGTCCTTCGGGATTTTTACTCGGCAGGGAAAGATTTGACTTTAGAGAATGTCCATAACTATAATGTGGTTAACTATAATTAAATAAAGACGGTTTTGAGGTAACACAGCTTTTCGTGGGACGTAAAGAGGAGGTACGGGCGCTATTCGTATTTTCTACGTTGTTTTCACCCAGTTTGCGGCCGGCCTGGCGCTTGGCGCAATAATGTACAGGTCCGACTTCTGTATTGCAGGGGCGTTCCGGGACATTTTCCTGTTCAGGGATTATCTCAGGCTGAGGGCCCTACTACTTCTGGTTGCCCTCCTGGCCTTTTCTCTTTACCTGATGAGATCTTTTCAGGTCATATCCACCTATCCCCCATCTTTCTTTGGCATGCCCTCGGCCGCGAGCCTGCTGGGAGGGTTCCTGTTCGGCGCAGGCATGGTACTCGGCGGCGGTTGCCTGCTCGGCACCCTATACAAGCTTGGCGGGGGGAGTATGGCGAGCGCCATTACTTTTTGCGGCGTACTTTTCGGGGGAATAACCTCGGCTGCGCTCTATCCCTTTGTTCGCTCCTTCGTGTATGCGACCGCCCTTTTTTCATCGAAAACCGCCCTGGAACATATAATCGGGAGCGCCGCGATCCCCGTGTTTGCGGCCTCTCTCGTAATGATGGTTCTTGCGTGGAGATGGACAGGACAAAGAACGCGGCCGCAAAGGGCTGTCTATGCCAGGGGATATCTCGCCCCGTGGAAGGCGGCCTTCATGATGGCCGCAGTCATCACGGCATTATTGGCCCTTTCCGGAAGGCCTCCTGCGGTAAACATGGGATTTGAGAAACTTTCCGGTATTCTGAGCGCAGCTGTGTTGCCGTCCGTCGCGGGAAAGATATCCTATTTCCATATCCAGTCACCGAGACTTCTTTACGGCAGCATAATGGATGGCGGGGCCGGTCCTGTTATGGATTCCATTGCTATTTCCCAACTCCCTCTGATGGCAGGTATTGCCGGCGGCTCCCTTATATCTTCTTTAAGGCTCAGGGAATTTAGAATAAAACGTTTGCCCCCCGCCAGGCAGGCTTTTTCGGCCTTTGCCGGGGGAATGCTAATGGCGGCCGGGGCGTTTATGGCCGGGGGCTGTAACCTCTGGCATATGATCGGCGGTCTGCCGGTGCTGGCGCTCCAGAGTATCCTTTTTGTTTTCGGTATTGCAGGCGGTTCATATCTGGGGACCGCCTTCCTTAAAAAACAGATTCTCGAAGGGTGGAAGAAGGGAGGGTTGCAATGGAAAACACGGCTGAAGACATCGTCCTTGACATAAGAGGACAGATATGTCCGGCATGCCTGCTGATAACCCTGAGTGAGCTGAATAGCAACCGGGAAAGGCTGACGGGGGCAAAGGCCAGGCTTGTTGTCAAAACAGACCACCGGGACGCTACAAGGACCATACCGGGCGCGGCCCTCGCCATGGGGTACGGCGTGACGGTCGTTCAGAAAGAGAGGCATTACGAGATAACCCTGGAGCATAAAGAATGAGCGGAACCGGCGAATTCCTGGAAGCGGACCTGAGGGCAAGCAATGAAGGCCTGAAAAAATACATCAGGGACAAGGTAAACCACCTCCTTTCCGTTATGGGCACGAAACCCCTCTGCGAGGAGGAGCTGGACGACAATACCCTGATAGAACTCGACCCGATAGGAATAATAGCGCTTTCGTTCGAACAGATACTGGAGCATCAGAAAGAGACAAACAGGCGGCTCACCGTCGCAAAGGACCAGTTGCAGGCAGTCTTTGACACCGCCGGGGTCTGCATATCGATAATCGACGGGGACATGAGGATCGTAAACTGCAACGAAAAGCAGAAAGATCTCCTCGTCTCCCCAAATACAGACGTAATCGGAAGGCACTGCTACGAGATTTACTGCGGCAAGGACTCGCCGAGCCTGGGCTGCCCGGCCGTTGAAACCCTCGCCACGGGCAAACCGGTCTTTATCCGTGAGGTGGAAAAAAAGAACAGGCATTTCCAGATAGTGACGTCCCCGCTGAAGGACGAAGACGGCAAGGTCACGGGCGTAATCGAGGTCTCGATAGACGTGACCGAAAAGAAGAAAGCGGAGCAGCTCATGCGCCAGGCCGAAAAGCTCACGGCGATAGGGCTACTGGCCGGCGGCATAGCCCATGAGCTGAATAACCCGCTCGGCAACATCATCGGTTACGCTACGCTGCTCCTGAAGGACAAGCAATCCGGCCTGGGGCCGGAGCACAGGGAGAAGCTTGAGGTAATCGTGGAACAGGCGAAAAAAGGCAGCGAGATCATAAGGGGGCTTCTGGATTTCTCTCGTCAGTCCGTCCCCTCGTTTTCAGACGTGCCCTTGAATGAAATTATCAGGAAAACCGTCCGCACCCTCCAAAACAGAATTAGTTTGCAGAAGATAAGAATCGATACCGAGCTTGCCGAAAAGCCGATTGTACGGGCGGACCCGCGCCAAATCGAGCTTGTTGTACTGAACCTGCTCCTTAATTCGGTCCAGGCCTTTGAAGGAATAGACAGGAAAGACAAGGTCATCTCGATAAAAACCGGCCGTGAAAATAATTTCTATGAGGTCCGGATAGCGGATAACGGACCCGGAATACCTGAAGAGATACTTCCCGGCATATTCGACCCTTTTTTCACCACAAAACCTATCGGTAAAGGAGTGGGGCTGGGGCTGTCGATCTGTTCGGGCATCATCAGGGAGCATAAGGGCTCAATTCGTGTCAGCAGCGAGATCGGGAAAGGCACTGAATTCATCTTTACGCTTCCGGCGGCAGTGTCCAAAACCGGCTAGAAAGGAGGGCCTTTTTGTTCAGGGTTCTTGTAGTCGAGGACGATTTGAGGATGAGGGGCCTCATAAAGGAGCTCCTTGAAAAGCAGGGCTACAGCGTCACGTCCAGCCCTGATGGAAGGAATGCCGTTTTGCTTATCAAAGAGCACGCCTTTGATGTCATCCTTACGGACCTGAAAATGCCGGACCTCGACGGGATGGACGTCCTGTCCTGCGCAAGAGAGGAAAGTCCCGGTACGCCAGTTGTCATGTTCACGGGTTATGCGACGGTCAATTCCGCCGTTGAGGCCATGAAAAAAGGGGCCTATGACTACATAGAGAAACCTTTTGAACCCGATATCCTCCTGCTTACGGTAAAGAGGGCGGCGGAATACCACAGGCTGGTCGATGAGAACCTGAAACTCTCGATCAAGCTTGAAAGGTCTTTCGGTCTTGATTTTGTAGCTTCAACCAGGGCGATGACGGAGCTTAAGAAGATGGTGGAGAAAGTGGCCCCGCTGGACACGACGGTGCTTATACAGGGGGAAACCGGGACGGGGAAGGAGATGATCGCGAAGCTCATACACAGGCTCAGCCCCAGGGTTGAAGAAAAATTTCTGCCGATAAATTGCGGCGCTCTTCCCGACACGCTGATAGAGGCCGAGCTTTTCGGATATGAAAAAGGCTCTTTTACAGGCGCTTCCGGTCAGAAGAAAGGGCTCTTCGAGGCGGCCAACGGGGGTACGATCTTCCTTGACGAGATAAACAACGCTTCCCATTCTCTTCAGATAAAATTGCTCAGGGTATTGCAGGAGGGAAACTTCATGAGGGTGGGCGGCGTTGAGCCGATAACGGTAAACGTGCGCGTGATCGCCGCCTGCAACGCAGACCTCGCTAAAGAGGCACAGGAAGGGCGGTTCAGGAAGGACCTGTTTTATCGCCTTAATATAATCACCCTGTCAGTCCCGCCCCTGAGGGACAGAAAGAACGATATCCCCTGCCTTGCCCACCATTTTCTTTCCAAGTACCGCAAACGGTTCTCGAAAGAAATAACTTCCTTCTCTCCGGAGGTCATGACGGCGTTGGCTGAATATCCCTGGCCGGGAAACGTCAGGGAACTGGAAAACTGTATGGAACACGCTGTCGTAATCGAAAACTCAAAAGAGATAACCCTTAGGTCTATACCAAAAGAAATTCTTAGAACCAAACACAGGGCTGATCCTTTCGAGCAGCCCGGCGTCTTCAGGCTTGAGGAAACGGAAAGGTTGCTCATACAAAAGGCTCTACTGGCATTTGACGGCCAAAAGGCTAAAGCGGCCGAAGCCCTCGGCATTAGCGTCACAACGCTTTGGAGAAAATTGAAGAAGCTGAACCTGGAAGACTGAGCCGTCTTACGCTTCTCGCTGCCCCTCACCGGAAGTATTTCAAAATGAAAACTTTTTGCATATTGAAATGAACTAATCTGCCATTCCGGCCTTTCCCGACCTTCGCGAGGAATTCCCTCCGGAAACAAGATTCCAAAAGTGCTTGCAGTAATTGTCCTAACCCGGATTATTCATGGAAATGTGGAGGAGACGAAAGGACACAGTATTTTCCCTCATTCTCGCTTCGCTACGAGGAACTTGCCCTCTTTACTTCAGTTACATACTGCCTGAGTATCGGGCAGGTAAAGCCTCTCAAACACTATGTCCTTTCGTCATATCGCAGAATTTATGAACATGCTTACCCCTGTCCTGGCATCCCGCTTGCTGTTTACGAATCGATAAACCCCATTTTTCAAAAAAATAAATAGACGGGGTTTCCGGGGAGGTAATAAGTATGAACGAGGCAATCGCTCTTGTCTCACTTGGCGAGATAGGCGAAGGGATTCTCGATAACATAAGGGATGCCGCCCGGACTACCTTTGGCGCGGAGGTAACAATAATTGAGGAAACCGGTGGCCGGACGGAGTCTGGCGGTGCCTTGCAATCCGCCGCATCGGATGTAATCAGGCACCTGTTCCCCTTTCGGTCCGCATTTGGAAGGGTGCTTGGTGTCACGAATACGGATCTTTCCCATCCAGGAGTAAATCACGTCTTCGGTTTTGCCGATCCTGAATCGCGGGTATCGGTAATGTCTCTCTTCCGTTTCCGCACACAAGGGGCTATGCCCGGAAAGGTTGCCGGGCGGGCCGTAAAGACGGCGGTACACGAACTTGGACACACTTATGGCCTCAGCCACTGCACGAAACATAAGTGCGTCATGTTTTTCTCTTTCAATCTCTCGGACACGGATTACAAGGGCCGTGAATTCTGCAAGAAATGCAGGGAAGAGATTGACTCTCGAATTAAGAACCAATTCCGGAAAGAAAAGGAGGTTGCTTAACGATGAGCGGTGAAGCTAAGGCGGGTTTGACCCTGCGGTGGCTTTGGGCGGCTGTAATCATAGCCTTTGTGGCGATGTGGTTTATGCTTCCGCCCTGGGACGCGCCACTGAAGGGGCTTGCAAAGACAAAGATTCATACCCAGGCCCCTAACGACCTCAAAGAGCAATCCAGTGACCTGGTCTTCTGAGGGATGGAGCGGCAATGAATGACAAGATGCTGACTTTAACAGAAAAAACTGATGAAAAGACGCGGCAAAAAGGAGCTCTGTTCGCCTTTTATCCTCTCATCATGGTGTCTATTTTGCTGGCGGCATCAGCCTCTTTCGCAGGGGATGTTTTCATTTGGGGCGTGGCAAATGCATCCGGCAGTTCCGCCCAAACCTCTTCTGGACAGCCTTTGAAGGTCACTAATGAGCGGCCCGTAACAGTCTTGTTTTCCTTTGCTGTAAAAGGGGATGTTTCAAAGGTAAGGTTCACCATCTCCCGGAGCGACAGGGACGACGGCGTTACTCTACTTGAGGATACGGTAAAGGTTAAAGGTAATATCGCTGCGTCGCACCTGTTGCTGGACATCCACAGGGGAATCCCCCTTGGCAGACACGACCTTTACATCCAGGCATTCGACGCAGTAAAGAACGTGAAAATCCTCACCGGCAAATTGCCTTACATACTCTTGCCTTCCGGCTCGGAATGCATGTGCCAAAGCACTCCGGCGAATAAAAAATCAGAAACTACAACAGAAGGAGGTATCGAACATGCTTAAACGGGCAAGACCCGGTTTCAGGATTGTGATCTGTCTGGTTTCGTGCATCGTTATGGGCCTGGGTATATTTTTTACCGGCCCCGGTACGCAAAGGGATGCCGGAGCGGCGCTGGCCGACGAAACGCCGGACGCGCAATTTGCCTGGCACGCGAACCGTCCCGGCATCACCAGGGCGCAGATAGCCCTGGGCAGGGCCACCCGCCTGCGGTTTGAATTCACATTGAAAAACGCCGATGGGACGAATGTGAAATTCGGCATTTCCAAGAAATATGCCGAGATGGGGATAAGCATTACTCCTAACGAGGTTGCCGTCGCAAACGGGATGGCAAAGTCCAGGGCAGAGTTTTCCTGTCCGCCCGGCATGCCCCTGGGAAAATTCGACATGCTGGTTGTAATGGTGGACGCAAAGACAAAAAAGATACTGGGCAAGGGGATAATCCAGTTCATTGGATGATTTCGATTTTGGAGTACGAGGATGGCTGAAGGCCTGGAATAAGAAGTTCTTCCGTGAAAAATGGCCCCTCTGGCTTGCAGCGGTCTTCATGGCGATCTCCGGTATCATGACGTATGCAATTGCGGTCTGGTCGCTGGCAAGGACCGTCAGCGGAGATAATCCATATGACCAGTCCAAACCGATCGGCACCTTCCTCGGTTTAAAGGAACTGGGAGGGCTTATAAACAATCTCCTGGGGAAGATAGGGCTTCCGCATTACCCTTTCAGCGGCTATGTCTGGCCTGACGGCACCGTAAATTTTTTCAGACAGCTTCCGAATCCTATCCTCGAACCGACTGTGGGTACAATGCTCGGCATCCTCTTTGGAGGCCTGGTAGCGGCCCTCCTGGCCAAAGAGTTCGCTCTGAAGGTGCCCCTCGACAAGAGCGAATACGGCCTCGCCTTTAGCGGCGGCCTGCTGATGGGTTTCGGCACGATCTTCATGTTTGGCTGTCCGCTGGCGAGCACCACGAACACAGGCGCGATGGGGGTGCAGGCCGTACTGATGATAATGGGGATGACAATAGGTTCCTATTTCGGGGCGAAGATAATAGTATGGCTGGAAAAACGACGAATGGCGCTCGAGCTCGCTTTAAGCGACGGCGCAGGCTACAGGCCGCTGATGCACTTCGAAAAAACACGGACAATATGGCCGAAACTCCCCGGGACGGCCGACGGGGCTGAGCCGGGTTCTATCAAATACCAGCCGCACCTTGCCCTGGCGCTCATGGTGGTGATGCTCTTCGTGCTCTTCAGGTTCGGCAATATGGGTTATCCGGCGCTTGCGCTTTCCTTTGCGGCTGCCGCACTTACAGGCTTTGCGATGCAGCGCGGGAGCATGTGCTTCGCCCACGCGTACCGTGAGCCGTTCCTCTCGGGGTTCGCGGACATGTCCAGGGCGATGGCGCTCCTTTATATCTTGCTGATACTTGGTTTTCTGCCAATGAAACTGCTTGCCGTGGCCAACCCGGACCTCGCTTATGCCGAGATTTTTGCTGTAAGCCCGGCTGGAATGGGCGTGGTGCTCGGAGGGATCCTCTTCGGCCTGGGTATGTCGCTGAACGGGGCCTGCGTCAGCGACAGCCTCTGGAGGACTGCCGAGGGGCAGGTAAAAATATGGGTCGGCCTTCTGACCCTCATATGCGTTTCCGCGTGGCTGTTCCCGATGCGTGAAGAAGCCTGGTTCAAACACATCTTTGCCCCCTACGGCTCGCAGAACATAAGAGATGTGTATCTGCCCAACATCCTTGGAAGCTATCCGCTTGCGATCGCTCTGACGATAGGATTGGTCATCCTCTGGGCGGTGATGATGACCTGGTTCAGCGGCAGGACGTTCAAAAAATACATGGAAGGCTGAATGTGGGAAGAAAAATAAATTTTCAAAGGAGGACATATGAGCACGGAGACAAAAGTCAGCGAGAGACTGGACGTAAAGGGGCTGGTCTGCCCCAGACCGATGGTAATGACGATGAGCAAGCTGAAAGCAATGGGCCCCGGGGAGGTCCTGGAGGTGGTCGCAAATGACAGCAGTGTTAAACACTCCATTCCGTCGCTCTGCGAGAGGGGCGGATACAATCTATTGTCTCAGAGAGACGAAGGAGGTGAATTCATTTTTTTGATACAGAAATAATTATGCTTATCAGAGGGAGAACAGAGCCGTGCGAACAGTCAAAATAAGGAGGTCAGGGAGGTAACAATGCTAAAGCAACCGAAGAGGAGAACAAGTTTGCACCTTTTCCTGGTGCTTGCACTTGCTCTTGTGTTCCCGGGCTGCGGTGGCGGAGGGGGATCAACAAGCTACGATACTCCTTCCACCACCTCAACGGGCGTTGTAGTAAACGCAACGACGGTCAAAGACTGGGTAGACAGCGGAAAAGTAAACGGAACCGGCTATGACAAGGTGGTGATTCTCGACATCGACACAAGTTCGGCCAGCTACGCGACTGGCCATATTCCCGGCGCCCAATTTGTGAGCTGGGGTAGCCTCATAGAAAACCGCAACGGGGGGGTCCTTACTGACATCAATATGGTACTGGACGGCCCCACAATGGACGCCCTCGTCCAGCAATACGGAATCGACAAGAACACCACTATTGTATTTACCAGCGCGCGATCCACGGCAGGGAGCATCTCGGCTTATTATTTCGTTGGCAGGGCTTATTGGACCTTCCGCTATTGGGGGTTCCCGAAGGACAGACTCAAGGTGCTTAACGGCCTCGACGCCGCCTATGCCGACGCCTATGGCTTGACCGGTGACGCGTCCCCGGTTGCACCTTCCACTTACAGCGTCCGGCAGAATCCATCATTCAGAGGGGATCTCAGGGCCTCACTGGGTGAGATGATCGATATCGCGGACGGCAAGGTACCGAACGCCATCGTAATAGACACCAGGGGAGAAGACGGAGACGCATATGGTACAACAACATCTTCCTACAATGGAGACCCTCTAAAGACCACCGGGGTGTATGAGTCAGGTACCTATGTGGTATTTGAGGGCCACGTCAAGGGAGGTATCGCGATTAACTCTAATTACTTCTTCAAAACGGTGACCGGGACGAGTCAAACTTACAAGGTCCTCTTGCCCGCCTCGGACATGGCGGCGCTGATGGCCGCAAACGGCATTGACTCAACGGAAACGTCTGTCGTCCATTGCCGCACCGGTGTCATCGCCTCAGGTGCCTTTATGGCGATTGACGGCGTCCTTGGCTGGCCGGTCGCCAATTGGGACGGCTCATGGAGTCAGTGGGGAATGCTGTCGGGATCGGCGGCCAACTGCGGTTCTCTGGCCGCCAATTCACCCTGGCGGACGGACATCAACGGTCGCACACAAGACCTTACTTACAATTACCCTACAGGTGGTCTGAGCGACTGCAGCGAGATAGAAGATCCGACGAATGGCGGCGTGTACCCCATAAACTCATTCGATACCAACCTCAACCGGATCAATGAAGAGGACAGCACCTATTTCTCCTCTTCCTCTGGAGGCGGCGGCACCAGCGGCGGTGGAGGCAGCGGAGGAGGGCCTATAGGATGTTAGCGAAAAAAAGAGCAGCACTGGTTAAGACTCACTGCGCGCTACTTACAGGGAGGAGGGGAATCATGAAGGGAGCAAAAGAAAAGCTACTGCTGTTTGCGCTGATTGTCGTTTCGCTCGTTCTTGCGGCCGGGAACACATATGCGTTTTCCCCGATAGTTATGGGCAGCGAGGGGGCCTTTCTCAAGATAGATTACCAGGGCCAGCTATACGGCGTCTGGAGGAGCACGGGCTCGGGGGCCAGCGGGGAGGACGATTCCACCGACATTTTTTTCAGAAGAAACAGGCTCAGCGTGTGGGCACATGGTGCAAGCAAGTATGGAGCGATCTTACAGATCGAGTACGTCGGCGAAAGGAACATAAATGACCTTATCGTACGCGACGTGCCGGGTACCGAATTCCACCTGCTGGATGGTTACTTCATGGCGGATTTCAGCAACGAATTCAGGGTCTACGCGGGCAAGCAGAAAATACAGCTTACGAGGGAAAACCTTGAAGACTGCTTCGAACCCCTGACGCTGGACCGTTCACTTTTCATTTACACGCTCAAACACAGCAGGGACACAGGCGTTGTGCTCTGGGGCAACCTGCCGACCATCAAGAGCCAATATAGAGTCGAAGTCTCGAAAGGCAATAGCGGCAACGACGCCCCTCAGGACAACTTCATGTACACGGCCCGGTTTCACGTGTCCCTCTGGAGCCCCGAATACGCCTATGGATATAAAGGAACATACCTGGGCAAGAAAAAGGTGCTGACCTTCGGTGTGGCCGGGCAGTTCGAGCCTGATGCCGTGTATAGCGATACCATTGCGAAGACCGGGGCAAAAACCTACTACGCATATACGGTCGACGCCTTCATGGAATACCCGCTTGCCGAC
>JARRRI010000057.1:0-28830 GCA_037380845.1 Candidatus Sulfobium sp.
ATTTGCTCCGGGAAGCTCCTCCACATAACCGATATAGCCGTATGGCGACTTCTGAAAGATTGCTGTTAATTTCTC
Organism: Candidatus Sulfobium sp.; assembly: GCA_037380845.1. GTDB lineage: Bacteria > Nitrospirota > Thermodesulfovibrionia > Thermodesulfovibrionales > UBA6898 > JARRRD01. The sequence continues at coordinate 76 of JARRRI010000057.1, forward strand.
CTGCATTTATATCACCTGCCTTTCCTCTATATTATGCCATAACGACTTGCATCAGCAGCGGGGAATATTCATCAATGAAAAATCAAACAAGGTTATTCCCCGTCTGCTGGATGCTTTTGTTGTGTGGCCGTTCATATATTCTGTTTTATTTACTGCGCAGGTCAGCGACATATTGTTGCAGTTTATAATCAATAACAACTTCCTGAGCATACGGCGATTCTCTGAGAGAATCTCCCAATTCGCAAAGGATGACAGCCAGATGCACACCTTCTTTAAGATTTTCTTCTACAGAATCTACAAACATTTTATGTATCTGATGTATTGCATCCTTATTCATGGAAGGCATATAAAACACTTTGATAACATTATTCCCTTGCGGCAACTGAACGCATGTAGTCAGACCTTTCAAAAGACCTTCTTTTGCCGTGCTGATAACAAACTCAACATGCCCGTCACTCATGCGCGTTATGATTGTGCCGAAGGGATATCTGCCTTGCGACAATATCATTTTGCCTCCTTTGGATGGAGCCAACAAATATGCTCTCGATCAATCAGGACTATTTCGCCTTCCTTTAAGTCTTTTGGCGGCGCAATATTGATTGGTTCAAAGAATCTGATTTCAGCTTCAAAATCATTTTCTTTTAATGCCTTTGTTATTTTTAAAAATACTGTGCTATCGCCGTATTGGGCTGAAACTTCCATGCCCGCAATCACCGGAGCATCAAAACTAAGCGGCTTGGCAGTTGGCCACTTCTGGATTATTCCATGTGTTTCGCATTTGTTCCAATTTGGTCTTTTTAAGGCCATTTCAATTACCTCCGTCGAAAGGATTTGTTATGCCGCTTAATATTGAATTTGATGTGACAGCGAAAGATGTTGATTGGAAGGATAAGGATTCTGTTGGTTTCATTTTAACGCCAGCAATCGCAAGGGATATAGCCTTGCAACTTGAGAAACAAGCGCAGGAATATGATGATAATTTTCGTTTTGCCTTTTCATGTTCGTTTATATCTTGCACACAACTAATTACTATGCGTATAGCCTTGAATTGCCATAACAGTAACAGAGCGTTTGAGGCCTGTCAAGATATAACTTCCCGATATATAAAAATACTTCTTGTCATATTGTCGTAAAGTGTAGGTAATATCGAAAATAACGAACTGCGTATTAACGAACTGCGTATTAAGGAGGATATCAGACAAAAATGGGCCTCAAGGACACCCTGCCGGACTTTCAGGAGTTTCTCAGGGCGGGCAGGCTTGCGCCCGAAAGGAATATCCCATATCTCGCCTATTGGGCAAGCAGGTTTCTCTTCTTCATAGCTAGGAAAGACCATTCCGACACCGGCTCTCTCGTTATCGAGTTCATCGATTCTCTCAGGGGCCGGGAAGATATTGCCGACTGGCAGGTCCGCCAGGCCGAGGAGGCCCTGCTCTGAAAGCCTTCATCAGCGCAGGCTACCGCCGTTATGGAACACGCTAGTGGTCCATCTGAATACGTCTCAATCCCTGAAAACAGTGCTTCCAGATCAATCCGCCGAAAAAATGAAATCCAAAAGACGGTGGTGTGAAATTCCCGATCCGCCAGAATCAGTTTAAAAAAATTGGGAGGCTGGTGTAAAGGGAAAAGTGCTTCACAGCGCGTGACATCGCTGAGAGTCGCTACGACCGATCAAACTTAAAAGCCGAAGTGACTCCGTCCGAAATGGCAAGACCCTCGAGCTCGATTCCGAGGTTCTTTGGGGTGGCCATGCAAGTTGTGTTCACAAAAAAATGGATTCCCGATTACTACCTCGGGAATGACGACGGAAATCTCTTCTTTACGGAGTCTACATTCTAAATGAATAGCCGATGCGGTAACTACTTTAAGGAGTAAATTCCCTTGAGGATCAGGAGGAGCCAGGGGATGCCGTGGAGGAAAAGGTCGAACCAGTCTATGGGTCTCACAAGCTTCCCCTTGAAGAGCATCTGGAGTTTTTCTACTATATGCGGCGGCGCAAAGGGGGCAAGCCCCAGAGTGAGGCAGATAATGATCAGGGTGCCCCAGGATATCTTGGCAAGCACTTGTTCCATCCGGAAATTATAACACAGGCCCGATGCCGGTATAATTTAAGCGAAATGGAGATAATACCGGGACCTGAATGGGAGACTCTCCTAAACACGACCTTGAAAGTGAAGGGCGCTGTCATGATCATGGGAACCACCGACTCCGGGAAAACAACGCTTGCGCGATACCTGATCAAGCATCTTCTTTCAGAAGGGATAAAAGTATCTCTTGTCGACACCGACGTGGGACAGACTTCTCTCGGCCTGCCCGGGACAATCAGCATGAAGGTTTTTCCCTCCCCGGAAGACCTGGAAGACTTTATGCCCGACAGGATGTTCTTTGTGGGGGTCGTAAACCCGGCAACGGCTATTCCCCTGATAATAAGGACGGCGGGGACTGCGGTCGGGAAATGCAGGGAGAAATCGGACATTGTCCTGATGGATACGAGCGGGCTCGTCTCCGGAAGAATCGGTGAGGTGCTAAAGACGGGCAAGATCAGGGCGGTAAGGCCCGAACACATAATAGCAGTACAGAGGGAAGACGAAATCGAGCATATCCTGAAACTGGCCGGAGATATCGATATTTCGAGAGTCGTCGCTTCTGGGACGGTGAAAAAAAGAGATACGGGGAAGCGTATACGGTACCGGGAGAAGAAGTATGAAAGTTACTTCAGAGAAGTACAGCAGGCAGAATATCTGGTGGATTTGCGGGATACTGGCCCTTTTTACAAAGGCAGGGAGCTGAGCCCGGGACGAAGCGGTTTTCCGAAGGGGAACGTCATAGGCCTGAACCGCGGCGACGAAACGCTTGCCCTGGGGCTTCTGACCGAAATCGGCGAAGACAGGGTAACCTTCAAATCTCCTCTTGGGTCACTGAAAGGAATAAACCGCATCGTCTTCGGAGACATCTCTTATACAGCGCCAAGCGCATAGGGCATAGCGCAAAAGAACCTGCAACCTCTAGCCAATGACCAGGAACCTCTTGCTTATCGCCTATTGCCTATTACCTACTGCCTATTTTTTCCGGCAGAAAATATGAAAGGGGAATTCCGGCGATTACGAGTGCGAGGATTGCCAGCGATATTTGAGGACCGTAAAGCGTTGTGAAAGGAGGTTCGCCGCTATAAAGCGTAAATGCCGGAGCGAGGTCGAAAGGCAGCGTGTAGAGAAGTACGAGCCCCGCCAGTGAAAAGAGCGGCATTCCCAGGGCTTTCGGACGCTTTTTCAAAATGCAGTAAAGGGCACTCAGGATCGATGTGAAGAAAAGGAACTTGGCGATGAATTTCTTTACCCCTGCATCTATTCCGACACCTCCCGCCCCGGCATCCAGAAGGCTCCTTTCCAGCATTACGAACAGTGCCTCCACCTTTTCGGCGGAATACCCTGCAACGTAAAGGTTTCTGGACGCCCCGGAGAAGACCATCTCCACATCGGTGATAATTCCCTTGGGCAGGTTACAGGTATAAGAGAAACCGGATGCGGTCTTCGGGAGGACGGAACTGCGTGAAAGGAGACTGTGGCCCGACATCCTGATGCCGGTCCTGCTGTCTGAGACAAGGATGTTCTCTCCGGAAGCATTACCATTAGCGGCCGTGAATCCTCCATTTGCCTTCGAGACAAAATCAGCCGAACTGTCCATGATTTTCTGGATATCTCCGTAAGTCAGGAGGAGAGGGGGGAGGGCAGCCTTTCTGGAATATAGCGCCTGCGAAAAAGCAGGTAGCTCCGAAGCCAGCAGGAATACAACCACCGCCAGGGAAAAAAATACTTGTCTGATAACCACGATCCTTGCCGCTCCATGTCCGCCAGCCTTCATTCTTCCTCCACCAAAAGGTATATTGAATCAAGCGCCCTCCCGGTATAAGAGGGCGATATTTCATATCATAATAATTCACGAAGAAAAATCATAGTCAGGTCCGCGAGGAATTTTCGCTCGATGACGATTAAGTTGCGGGCCCGTTTATGGGCTATAATAAAGTCAGTTCGGAACGCCTATGGAATGCCTCATTATAGCCATTAAAGGGATTGTCCAGGGGGTCGGGTTCAGGCCTTTCGTATTCAATCTCGCCAACCGGCTGTCTGTCAGGGGGTTTGTTACCAACACCTCCGACGGGGTGCTTATAAATGCCGAAGGCGAAAATCTGGGCGCGTTTGTCGACAGGCTTAAGAGCGATGCCCCGCCATTATCGAAGATAGTGAGCACGGAGACGGTCCCCGCGGAATTCAGGGGATACCTGGATTTTACGATAAGGGAGAGCACGGAAAGCGGCAGTTTCACTCTTGTTTCTCCGGACGTTTCGATATGCGATGACTGCCTCGGGGAGCTTTTCGACGAAAACGACCGCCGTTATCTCTACCCCTTCATAAACTGTACGAACTGCGGCCCCCGTTATTCGATCACCACTTCAGTCCCCTATGACCGGGGAAACACCACGATGAGGGTCTTCAAGATGTGCGATGAGTGCGCATCGGAATATGGAGATCCGGGTAATCGCAGGTTTCATGCGCAGCCCGACGCCTGCGCAAGGTGCGGACCCGGGATGACCTTGCTGGGCGGCGACGTTAAAGGGACCGAGCCCGTGGCGGAGGCCGTAGGAATGTTGAAGGAGGGGAAGACGGTCGCCGTCAAGGGTCTGGGAGGATTTCATCTGGCCTGTGACGCCGGAAACCCCGAAGCGGTCGCACTATTGCGGGAAAGAAAGAGGAGGAGCAACAAGCCCTTCGGACTGATGGCCCCGGATGTCGGGACAGTGAAGACCTTCTGCTACGTTTCTCCGGCTGAGGAAGTGCTGCTCCGGTCGCCGCGGAGACCCATTGTGCTTTTGAAAAAGAAAGAAGGGACGGACCTGCCGGAGGCGATCGCTCCCCACAACGGATATTTCGGCGTCATGCTCCCTTACACGCCTCTTCATTATCTGCTCTTTTATCACCCCTGCGGCGCCGGGAGGAGGCCGGAAAAAGCCCATTTCAAAGCCCTCGTCATGACCAGCGGCAATATAAGCGAGGAGCCGATCGTAACCGGCAATGAAGAGGCGATGTCGAGGCTGGCCGGCCTTGCCGACGCCTTCCTCCTTCACAACCGCGAGATTTTCATGAGGGTCGACGACTCCGTCGTGCGGCTTGCAAATCCGGAGGCCGCTGCCGGCGGAGGAAACACCCCTTACCTGTCCTTCGTCAGGAGGTCGAGGGGATATGCGCCGGAGCCGATCCTTCTGGGCGGCGACGGTCCGGAGGTGCTGGGATGCGGGGCAGACGTGAAGAATACCTTTACGCTTACGAAGGGGCTTTTCGCCATACCGAGCCAGCATATCGGAGACATGGAGAATTTCGAGACACTGAAATTTTTCGAGGAGACACTGGCAAATATAAAATCCGTTTACCGGGCCGAACCGAAGGTTCTCGTCCACGACCTGCACCCCGGATATCTCTCCACGCAATGGGCCCTTGGGCAGGGCGAGAAGGGGCTTAAGACAATCGGCATCCAGCATCATTATGCGCACATTGCTTCAGTAATGGCCGAAAAGGGTATCAGAAAGAAAGTCATCGGCGTCTCCTTCGACGGCACCGGTTATGGCACCGACGGGTCCCTCTGGGGCGGAGAGTTCCTGATTGCGGATGTCGAAGGCTTTCAGCGGGCCGCCCACCTGGACTATATCCCGCTGCCCGGCGGCGAGACGGCGATACGGGAGCCCTGGAGGATTTCGCTCAGTTATCTCAGGGAGGCGGCCGGGGATGAGGTCTGGAAATACCTCGGGCCGACCGGTTTCATCGAGAGATATGGAGAGGAGAAGATAGCGAATATATTGAAGGTGGCCGGCGTGAAATCTTTTTCACCTCTTTCGTCGGGCGCCGGCCGGCTGTTCGATGCCGTCTCCGCGTTGACCGGCGTCTGCGACAGGAACACCTTCGAGGGCGAGGCCGCGATTGCACTGGAGTCAGAGGCGGAAGAAGATGTCAGGAACGATTACCCCGTCGACATAAAATTCAGGGACCCGATAACGGTAGATTTCTCGATGGTCATGCTCCGCATACTCGGCGATATGGAACGGGGGGAAAGGAGAGGTGTCATATCTGCCAGATTCCACAACTCCGTCGTTTCTTCCATAGCCCGGGTCGTGCGGACGCTTTCTTCCATGCACAACATCAACCGCGTCGTCCTGAGCGGGGGCGTCTTCCAGAATATGTATCTCCTCGAGCGTCTGCTGGGCGAGCTGGCCGACCTGGAAGTCCACATAAATGAACTGGTCCCCTGCAATGACGCTGGAATATCACTGGGTCAGGCATATATAATCAGAGAGCGGATGAAAAGGTGATGGTTTTCAGGCAATTTGCAGAGGAGGCCGGACGTTGGAGAAAAGCACGGAAGTGGACTGAAAAAGTCTTGTAATGACGACATGATTTTATTTATCTTCCACATAAATGCAGCAACGGGGTTCAATGACTTGCAAAAAAATGGCCGGTGGGCCCTTCTGCGTGACTGTAAGGTGTCGCTACAAGACATTATTCAGTCCCCTTTCCGTGCCTTATCGATTTCTTTATCCGACTCGAAGATGTACTTGACGATTTTACGGGCGGCGGCTGAGCGCTGAGAGCTGACAGTTTTTTAGGGAACTTTAAGTGAAACAAATAACGGAAATAGTCAAGAAATACATGAACGTCATAGGCAGGCCGGTCAGGCTGATGGAGGTCTGCGGCACTCACACGGTGGCTATCTTCAGACACGGCATCCGGGATCTGCTGCCCGAGGGGCTGATGCTTCTGAGCGGGCCGGGATGTCCCGTATGCGTCACATCGATCGGGGACGTCGACACCGCCGTGGAATTATCGAAACGCGAAGAGATCGTTCTTACGACCTTCGGCGATATGATGAGGGTCCCCGGCAGCAGAAAATCTCTGTTTGAGGCCAAAGCAGAAGGCGGCGATGTCAGGGTTGTATACTCCCCCCTCGATGCCCTGGCGATGGCCCGGAAGGAAGGGGGAAAAAAGGTTGTTTTTTTCGCGACCGGCTTCGAGACGACAGCCCCTTCGGTAGCAGCAACGGTAGTCGAGGCCGAGAGGCTTGGCGTGGACAACTTTTATATTTATCCGGTGCACAAGACAGTGCCTCCCGCCTTGAAGGCGCTTCTGGATTCGGGTGATGTAAATGTGGACGGCTTTATCCTGCCGGGGCACGTCTGTACCGTGACGGGTACCGTGCCGTACGACTTCATTGCAACCGACTACCGGAAGCCCGCCGTTGTGACGGGGTTTGACGCTGTTGACATCCTCTCGGGGATCGCGATGATTCTGCAGCAGATTTCGACAGGAAGACCTGGGGTAGAGATACAGTATTCAAAGGTGGTGAAAAAGGAGGGCAATCCCAGGGCTATGGCGGTCATGCAGCAATGCTTCGAAGCCGACGACGCCGTGTGGAGGGGCATAGGAGTGATACCCGAAAGCGGCCTCAGACTCCGGGAAAAGTACCGGGGCCGCGATATCAGGTCCGCCTGTGACGTGGAAGTGCCGGAGGCGAGTGAGCCGAAGGCGTGTTCCTGCGGTGAGGTGCTCAAGGGGATAAAGGTCCCCACCGACTGCGCCCTGTTCGGCAAGGCCTGCACGCCTGAAAAGCCGGTTGGCGCATGCATGGTGAGTTCGGAGGGAAGCTGTGCCGCCTATTACAAATATCGATCGGTTTTATGAACATGAAACAAGGCAACAGTTCACCGGACGCAGGGGGTTGAACATTATATATTTCCGGTGAGAGGGCGGAAGCCATGCCGCATTAAGGAGTAAGAGGTGAATTCTTGGAACTGATACAGATGGGCCATGGGAGCGGCGGGAAGATGATGCACAGGCTGGTCAGGGATTATTTCGCACCGGCCTTTGACCTGAGGACCCTGAACGACTCGGCGGTCATCGGCGATCTTTCCCCGGGGAGGATAGCGGTGACGACTGATTCCTACGTAATATCACCCCTTTTTTTCCCTGGCGGCGATATCGGCATGCTTTCGGTCTGCGGGACCGTGAACGATTTGGCTGTTTCCGGGGCAAGACCTCTGTACCTGACGGCGGGATTCATCATCGAGGAGGGGTTTCCTCTGGACGACCTGGAGAGGATCCTGCGGTCGATGAAGGCGGCCGCGGATGAAGCGGGCGTGAAGGTGGTGGCCGGCGATACAAAGGTGGTAGACAAGGGAAAAGGCGATGGGGTTTTCATAAATACCGCGGGAGTCGGGGTCGTGGAAGGGGGAGTGGACATTTCACCGCGCCACATGAGAGCCGGCGATAAGATTATATTGAGCGGGTCGATCGGCAACCACGGTGTTGCGGTGATGGCGCAGAGGAACGGCATAAGTTTCGATCCGCCCCTGGAGAGCGACGTCCGGCCCCTGAACGGACTTGCCGGGCTGATGCTCGGCAGGACGGGCAACATCCGCGTGATGAGGGACCCGACCAGGGGAGGACTGGCGACTACGCTGAAGGAGTTTGCGAACGATTCCGGCCTGGGCATAGTCGTCGAAGAGAGCCTCATAGAAGTGATGCCCGGCGTCAGGGGCGCATGCGAGCTTTTGGGCCTCGATCCGCTGTACATAGCCAACGAGGGTATACTCGTTGCCGTCGTAGAGGCAGGCGACGCCGGCATGCTCGTAGATGAAATGAGAAGGACGGAAGCCGGCGCCGGGGCCGCCGTAATCGGCGGGGTGGTTGATGCCCCTCCCGAGACTGTGTTGTTGAAAACAGAGATCGGCGGGAGTAGAATAGTTGACATGCTTACGGGAGACCAGCTGCCCAGGATATGCTGAATATGGACGGGACGAAAGGGTTCTGATGGCCGGCAATGAGAAAGTGGTGGTGAGACTTAACGACGGCGGCCTTCTCAAGGGCTACCTGAGGGATTTTTCGCCCGGCCGGCCTAAACTGTCTCTCGATGAGACCGGTACGGCGAAGACGCTGCCGGTGAAGCTTGAAGACGTGAAGGCCGTATTTTTTGTGAAGTCCTTCGAGGGGGACCACGAGTACAGGGAGAGGAAATCCTATGGAGCGGCCCGTCCCAAAGGGCAGCGTGTTTTCGTGAAATTCAGCGACGGCGAATCGCTGGTCGGGTTTCTGGAAGGAGAGGTGCCGTGGAAGAAGGGTTTTTTTCTTTCCAGGCAGCGTGACCTCAATGGCTTTTACCTGCTGCCCGCCGATGAGGATACCAATAATACCAGGGTCTTTGTGGTCGCATCTTCGGTGGATGACGTTACTGTGGTGCCGGCCCAGGCGGAGAACACGTGATTCTGGGAGTCAATATCGATCACGTGGCGACTTTGAGACAGGCGAGGCTCGGCATCGAGCCGGAGCCGGCCATGGCTGCGTCCCTTGCCATACTCGGAGGTGCCGACGGCATCACCGTCCATCTGAGGGAAGACAGGAGGCACATCAATGACAGGGACCTCGAGCTGCTGAGGAGCTTCGTGCCCATCGAGCTGAACCTCGAGATGGCGGCGACGGACGAGATGGTCGAGATAGCCTTGAAGAAGAAGCCCGACCTCGTGACCCTTGTCCCGGAAAAGAGAAGAGAACTTACCACAGAGGGCGGGCTTGATGTGAAGGCGGGAAGAAAGGCCCTCACGAAGGCCGTTAAGATTCTGAAGGGCCACGGCATCAAGGTCAGTCTGTTCATCAATCCCGACTCCGAGGATATAGAGATATCGAGGGAAACCGGCGCCGACATGGTCGAGGTACATACGGGCGGTTATGCCAATGCCAAAGGGGAGAAACAGGAAAAAGAACTCGCCCGGGTTATAAAATCGGTACGCAAGGCCGTTGAGATAGATCTTCTTGCCAATGCCGGCCACGGACTGAATTATTTCAATGTCCCGGGTATCACCGAACTGGAGGAGATTCGCGGGCTTTACATAGGCCACAGCATTATATCCCGCGCCGTCCTGGTCGGACTGGAGAGAGCGGTCAGGGAGATGAAGGAACTGATCGTGAGGGGCCGCAGTCAAATCAATCGCTGAAAGAAGACCGTTCACCGCAGAGACACAGAGGGCGCAGGGAGTTGAATGTTAAAAATGTCTGCTGAGAGGGCGGAAATTTTTAAGCTGCTTTCCACCGGCGAATGACGTATGGTTATTCTTCAGCAATTTTTGTCATGCCCGAAGTTTTTTGGTCGGGTGTCCATTCTGTAATTTTGTGTAGTTAACGGTAGCGGGTAACGAGCAGAGAATTCACCGGAACCTCTGCGTCTCTGATGAACATATTTGATCCCGGCTTTGCAGCTCGGGTATGGAAATGTAACCTGCCTGTATGATTTACGGAATCGGCATAGACATCGTGAAGACGGAGCGCATGAAGGAGGCGGTCGACAGATGGGGTGACCGTTTTCTCCGGAGGGTCTTCACCGGCAAGGAGATAGACTACGCCTTTGAAAAGAGCAACCCGTCTCTCTCCCTTTCCGTGAGGTTCGCCGCGAAAGAAGCTCTCATCAAGGCCATAGGCTCGCGGATACCCGTTTCACTTACCGATATAGAGGTGGGGAATGCCGGCAGCGGCCGTCCCTTTATCAGTGTGAAGGGCGAACTGGATGTTTTTTTCAGAAAGGAAGAGATAAAATGCGTCCACCTCAGCCTCAGCCACGAACGCGATTACGGCGTCGCCTGTGTAGTAGTGGAGAAGTAATTACGCTTCACGTCTCACACGTCTCACGGTTTACGATTATCGGCGGTCTTCAAAGCGCATAGCGAAAAGGACACAGGGTGCGGAGCAGGGCCGGGAAAAAACGGCTGTCGGCAACCGGCCCTGAGGCAATAAGCCGCCTTTGTTTTCACGATTACTCATTTCGGAGAAATTTGACATTTACCCAAAGATTCCGAAATCATACCCTTATGGAAAGTAAATGGAGGGCCCCGGTCCTCATTGGATCTGAAGCATGCCCCGACTCTGGACAGAAACTCGAGGATTGATCCACTGACCGGCGAGGTGATCAGGGATGCTGATGTTGACTCCGGTGGTCCGGGACATCCGGAAACTGCCGCGGGGACCGTACACCGGCCGAGGCATTACGCTGAAATGGCCATACATGAGATCGAGACGAATACGGCTGCCAGGGCTGCCTTGATCGGATTTCTGTTCCTGATATGGACGGCATGTCTTGTCGATATCCTCCGGAACGAGTTCCGCGGCAACAATAAGCTCATCTGGTTTATCGCGGTTACGTTTATCCCCATTGCAGGCCCGGTACTCTACCTCTTCATCGGCAGGCGGCAAAGGAAGTACAGGTTTATCCGGGATTATGAGTAGACCAGGCGATTGATAGTGTCAGCGCAGGCGGCTATGATTTTTACATATACGACACACCGCCTCATCACGGGCGTCCCCTGATTAAACCGGTCGGGGAGGAAGACTTCGGACTTAAGCCGCGAGGAAGATATGCACTATTCTCATATCGAAGATGCATTCATGTTTGTGAGCATGTCTCCTCCTGAGGAGAACTTCGCTTACCTCAACAGAGAAACAGGGGAGACCTACTTTGTTTCAACATTGGGCGACTCTGATGAACTCCCGGAAGATTTTGAGGAAAACGATAAATACATGAGTATTCCCCACAAGAATGATCTGGACCTCGGCAGGAAGCTGGTCTTCCAATTTATCTCTGTCAATCTTCCGGACGAGATCAGGAGAGTGCAGGAAATTTTCGGCAGAAAAGGAGCATATGCCCGCTACAAGGACCTGCTGGAGTCAAAGGGGCGGCTTGAGGACTGGTATGAGTTTGAAGACAAGGCAACAGAAAAGGCGCTTCGGGAATGGTGCGGTGATAACGGCGTCGAACTGGAGGACTAGTCCTGCCTGATCGAGTCAACGCCCCCTGCTTCCATTCCGCCGCCAAAAAGTAGAGCCCGTCGCAATAGTATGACTTTACCTCCCCGCAGGTGCCTTATAATCCGTTCGGAGTCTCCGGATGACAACCGGTCACCGGTTGCATGGAATTAGCCCGGTTCATCCCTTCCGGAAAGTTGGTATAATTCGGGTATATTGTTTTTAGAGGGGGCGGATATGAAAGCTGTTACTGCCGAAGAGATGCGCGATATTGACAGGAAGACCATTGAAGAATACGGGATATCCGGTCCTGTCCTTATGGAAAGGGCAGGGGTATCGGTAGCGAATAGGATACGGGGCCTGTTCGACAGGCAGAAGGTGGTGGTGGTCGCCGGCGGGGGAAACAACGGGGGGGACGGTATTGTCGCCGCGAGGGAGCTTTTAAACCACGGCTGGCACACCCAGGTCGTCCTCTTTTCCAAAGAGGAAAAATTGAGCCCCGATAACCGCTCACAATACAGAACGGCCAGGCAGCTGGGTGTTCCCGTCGAGTTCAGGACCCGTCTGACCCCGAGGGACCTGCACGGCGCGATCGTGGTCGACGCCCTCTTCGGCACGGGTCTGAGCAAGCCGGTCACGTCCGCATTTGCTGAGGCCATTGCATTTCTCAATAAATCGGAGGCCAGGGTTGTTTCCGTCGATATCCCCTCCGGTATTTCCTCTGATACCGCCCAGGTCATGGGTGACGCGGTGAGGGCCGATTATACGGTCACCTTCGGCCTGCCCAAGATCGGTCATCTTCTCCATCCCGGGGCTGAATTCACCGGACAGCTCTTTGTCGAGGATATAGGCTTTCCGGACGAACTTCTTTCCTCCAGCCTTCTGAAAGTCGATGCTGTCGGAAGAAAGGACGCCGCATCTCTCGTGCCTGAAAGGCCCACCCATTCTTACAAAGGGGATTACGGTCATGTCCTGGTGGTTGCCGGGTCGAGGGGAAAGACGGGAGCCCCCTCCATGGCCGCCCGGGCATCTCTCAGATCGGGCGCCGGAATGGTTACTCTCGGCATCCCCGAAACTCTCACTGAGGTATTTCTGTCCAGGGTGGTGGAGGAGATGGTCCTTCCCCTTCCCGATACGGGCTCGGGCATAGTCTCGGAGCGGGCCTTTGATACCATTATCGAATTTCTTGACGGAAAAGCCGACGTCCTCGCCATGGGTCCGGGGATTACGACGGACCGCAACGTGATAAACCTTGTGGAGAAGCTCGTGACTGCCGTCACCGTGCCGATGGTGCTGGATGCGGATGCCCTCAATGCGCTTTCAGGCCGGAAGGATATTCTGAAAAAGGCGAAGGCCCCGATTATACTTACTCCTCACATAGGAGAGATGGCACGGCTTCTCAGGCCGGCAGGGAAGGGCGCGGCATCTTCCCCGCCGGGCAGAGAGTCGCTGTCTGCGATCGCAAAGGACAGGATATCGACCGCTTGTTCTTTTGCGAAGGAGACGGGAGCATGCCTGGTCCTGAAGGGTGCCCCTACAATTGTGGCGGAACCGGAGGGCCGCTCGTTCATCAATACGACGGGGAATGCGGGAATGGCCACGGCCGGGTCGGGAGATGTCCTCACAGGCGTAATCGCCGCTTTCCTGGGCCAGGGATTGAGCCCGGTGGATGCCGGTGTCCTGGGCGTATACATGCACGGGCTTGCCGGAGATATGGCCGCGTCCGGGAGGGGCATGCATTCACTTATCGCGGGGGACATTATGGATAATATGCACGCCGCCTTTGCAGCTGTCAGGGACGTCGATGGATCGTAATGAACAGGCTCATCTTCCCGGAAAACCTTAAGGGACGGGTCAGCGCTTTTTTTACCGGCAAGAGCCCTGGAGCCGACACCGGGGAGATCGCCCGGACCCTGAAGGCCGGTGAGGGGACATTCTATCTTCCCATCCAGAAGCATACCGACAAGGTGATGGTGCTGGAGTCCTCGAGAGAGCCAAAGATTGCAGACGCCGTGATCACGCGGGAGACCGGGGTGATCGTGGGGGTGCAGGTCGCCGACTGCGTGCCGATTCTGGTCTATGACCCGAAGAGGGAGGTCATGGGCGCGGTCCACGCCGGATGGAGGGGCACGGCAGAAGGGATATTGAGGAATGTGGTCCGTACCATGACGGAGAGGTTCAGGACCGACGCCAAAGACGTCCTCGTTGCGATCGGGCCCGGCATAAGGTGGTGCTGCTACGAAGTAGGTTATGACGTGGTGCGGGCAGTGGGCCGGGCAACCGGCGAAGGCGATTATGTTCTCCTCAAGGGCGAAAAATATTGTCTCGACCTCCCCACGGCAAACAAATATCAGGCCCTGTCAATGGGAGTTCCCGAGGCCGGCATATGGATTTCGGGGGAGTGTACTTTCTGCAATCCGGACAAATACTTTTCCTACAGATATGCGAAGGGCTCCACGGGAAGGCAGGGCGGCTTCATCGGCAAGGTCCGTAATGATCCGGCGGTTCCATAGTCCTTTTGGAGGCGTTAAATCAGGGAACTCCCGATTGTTTCCCTTCGGGACGAACATAACGGCGTTCTACGGTCTCCAAAAAGTCCTTCCTGAAGTGCATCTGCTCCTCCCGCGCAGTCCCGGAACAATTTTTCCGGTGTCCATGGTAAAATTACCTTAAAATTAATCAAAAAATGAGTGGACAACCGCGGACCCGGGATGAAGGCCTCCGGATCAACAGAATGTGATATCGCAGAAATCAGACGTTTGTGATGCGCGGATGAACCGGGCGGAACCGGTATTTTTCAGTCAGGTCGCCGGTCTTTAAAATAATAGCTGGAATAAAGAGGTTCTGATGATCAAAGCGAAAGACATTATGACTACCGACGTGATTACCGTCACCCCCGAAACGACCGTTGAGGAGCTCGGCAGACTGTTTATCGAAAAGCGGATAAGCGGCGCACCCGTGATCGACGACGATAACAAGCTATACGGAATTGTCACCGAGAACGATCTGATTAAACGGAACGAGCGGTTTCACATCCCCACCCTGGTGAGGCTTTTCGACGCCTTCATCCCCCTGGGGGGTGATTCTTCGATTGAAAAGGAGATCAAACGGATGTCCGCGTCGAAGGTATCGGAGATATGCGCAAGGGATGTAGTTACCGTCGGGCCTGAAACGCCTCTGACCGACATTGCAACCATGATGTCCGAAAGGGGCCTTCATCTGTTGCCGGTGGTAAGCGCCGGAAAGCTCGTGGGGATCATAGGAAAGATGGACGTAATAAAAGGGACGGTGGAGTGAAGCTCCTGAGCGGGAGCAGTGAGGAGACGGAGGAGATAGGTTACAGACTGGGGCGGATCCTTAAGGCGGGTGACGTGGTGGGACTTTACGGCGATCTGGGGGCCGGCAAGACCACTATGGTAAAGGGTATCGCCAGGGCGTTTGGGATAGACAGGCGCGACGTTACAAGCGCCAGTTTTACCATCATCGCCGAGTACGGAAGCACTCCGCCCTTCTATCACATCGATCTTTACCGCGTGGGCGAAGGGGAGGATCTGGACAATGCGGGAATATGGGAATGTATCGGGGGGAGGTCGGTTTCCGTTGTCGAATGGGCCGAGAGACTTGGAAAGCCTCCCGTCAAGGGTTTTATCACGGTAAAAATAGAGGATGGCGGAAAAGAAGACATTCGTGAAATAACGATTGAAGGCATAGATGAAAAAGATTGGGATAATCTGTAAACCCGGGAGACCCGAACCCGGAGAGATATTGCGGGAACTTTTGCCCTGGCTGAGGCGCAAGGGGTATGAGACTTTTGTCGACCGGGAGGCTGCCGGAGCCCTTAATATCGAAGGGTTCACGAGAAAAGAGATCGCTTCCAGCGTCGATGTGGTCTTTGTCCTGGGTGGTGACGGAACTATGCTCTCGGTGAGCAGGGCGGTCGCGGAGAAGGGAGTGCCCATACTCGGAATCAATCTGGGGAGCATGGGCTTTATGGCGGAGATCAATAAAGACGAGCTTTATGAGGTAGTGGACGGGATCCTCTCAGGCGACTGCGCGATCGAGGAACGCCTGATGCTGACGGCGAAAATCCGGAGGAACGGTGAGCAGATAGCCGGATACACGGTCCTGAACGATGTAGTGATAAACAAAGGAGCCCTGGCCCGGATAATAGATATGGAGACATTCATAAACGGCAAGTACGTGACCACATTCAAGGCAGACGGCCTTATCGTCGCTACGCCGACGGGTTCTACGGCATATTCCCTTTCTGCAAGCGGACCCATTGTCTATCCCACACTGGACAGCATAGTGCTGACCCCGATCTGTCCCCACACTCTTACCAACAGACCGATCCTGCTGCCCCACGATTTCGGTATAGAGATAGTCCTGAGGACCTTGAGCGAGGACGTGTATCTGACACTGGACGGTCAGATCGGCGCCCCTCTCAGGATGGACGATGTGATAGAGATTGGCCGGGCGGACTATAAAACCAGACTCCTGATCCCTTATGAGAGAGACTATTTCGAAATATTGCGGAACAAGCTTAGATGGGGAGAGCGGTAGTATGGATGCCGGCAAGGGTAAACGGAGCATAATCGAGGATCTCAAGTCCATGTTGGAATTCTACGAGGCAATGGGGCTTGAAAAGCTGCCCATCGAACTCAGGGACCCCCCCGGTGAGGCAGGTTTTGTTCCACCCGGAAAGGGGAAATCTTTTGTCTCATCCCGGAAGCGCGAGGCCGCCAGCAGCCGGAATTCCGGCGGACAGACTCAACAGGCTGCGGAAAAGGCGGGACTGCTGAAGGCCCTCAGGGATGAACTGGGAGATTGTGTGCGGTGCAAGCTCTCCGGGGAGAGGAAGAACATAGTCTTCGGCGATGGGAATCCGGGCGCCGCCCTGATGTTTATCGGAGAGGGTCCGGGGAGGGAGGAAGATATTCAGGGGCTGCCGTTTGTGGGAGACGCGGGCATGCTTCTTAGCAAGCTGATAGAGAAGATGGGACTCAAGAGAAAAGATGTGTATATAGCAAATATAGTTAAGTGCCGGCCTCCAGGGAACCGCGATCCGGAAGAGGACGAAGTCGCGACGTGCCGGCAGTTTATCGATGCCCAGATAGAGATTATAAAACCCCGGGTCATCATGACCCTGGGCAGGATAGCCCTTCAGACCCTGCTCGAAAATCCGCGGCTGAAGATATCCGCCGCGAGGGGGAACTTCACTGATTACCGCGGCATCCCGGTTATGCCGACCTTTCACCCTGCCTACCTGCTGCGTAACCCGAGGGACAAATGGCTCACCTGGGCCGACGCGCAGAAGGTAATGGAAAGACTGCATATCGGCTGAAGCGGAAATTTTACCTGATCTCGCAGAAACGCGGAAGGAACGCCGAAAAAGTCTTGTAATAGGGAAGAGATGTGACCTTCTTTGGATAACGCTCCCGCCTCCGGCACCCCCCTCTTAAGATAAGTCGAAGCGACCTTCGCGGGTATCCAGGTTCTCCTAAGAAAAATGGATTATCGACTATTACCTCGGGAATGACGGCCCATAAGCATTTTCGGGGAGCAATGTTAGTGCCTACCCGCTGGTCAGTCTTCCTCCGGTACCGGGCTGCGGGATGTGGCCAATATAATGCCCTGTCCGGGACTCAGGTCGTATGAAAAAGGAGACGGCACATCTTCCAGCCGGTTTTCAGGAGAGATGTCAGTAAGGGGGGTCCCGGTTTGAAAGTATGTCTGAAGGTCGTCGGCATGAAAACGCTGGCTGTTATGGATGTCCTTGTTCAGGATCAGGAGGGATTCCTCCTGTGTGTGGCTCGAAGCCTTCCACATCAGCAGCACGTTGCTGTTATCGTAGTGAGGTAATTCCGTGGATGCGTCCTCCTGAAAGATAATGTGGCCGCTCTTGATCCCGTTGACCGTCTTTATATAATCGGTGAGATCGATGTCCGTCTCCTCCCAGTCTTCCGGCCTCGTCTTTACTACGTGCGGCCTTTTCCGGAAACCGAACTCGAAGCCCATGGGCATCATCAGTCCTCCCGAAAAGAGGGCAGCGAAGAGATAGCGTTGTTTGAGCCCCTCCACGTTGCCGTTGAGCTCCTCGCAAAGCCTTACGGTATCGTGGCTTTCCGGGAAACTTATAGACGGGACGATATCACGTGTCAGGGCATACTGTTTCATCAGCCAGGGGCTCCTGAAGTCCCACCATTTCGAGCTGTTGAATATATAATCGAACCCCGCACGGGCTGTTTTTATTGTAAGGTCCGGCGGACAGCCCAGGGTCTCGGCAAAAAAGAGGATGTCGGGATGCTTTTCCCTCGTCTCATGGATCAGCCTTTCCCAGAGGCTTCGGGGCAACTGGTAGGCGGCATCGCAGCGGAAACCCGAGAAGCCGAGTTCTACAAGGGAAGTCACAACCCTGAAGCAGAAGCCGTAAAGCCCTTCCTTGTCCCGCGTATTCCTGTGGTCGAACTTTGCCAGGTCCTTCCAGACCACCTTTTTACCGTTTTCGTCTGCGAAGGGATGGGCAACTCTGCCTTTACCTTCCCATTCAAACCATTCCGGATGTTCCTTAAGGAGGGCGGAGTCGGTGCTGCAGTGGTTAATGACCAGATCGACCATGACCCTGAGACCCATCTTTTCCGCGGACGCTATCGCTGCCTTGACCTGTTCCCGCGGCGGAGAGGAACTTTCATTGTCTACAAGCAGAGGATTAAAGTTGAAATAATCGGCTATGGAGTAGATGCTCCCGGATTTTCCGGTTGCCTGTATGGGATTGACGAAGACCCAGTTGAAGCCCATTTCGGCGGCCCTCGACAAGTGGCGCTCCCAGTCTGAAAAATTTCCGGCAAGCAGCGGGAAGAGATTGTAGATTATCATTTTTTCTGGTGGTCTCATGTCTTCTCCTTTAGTAACTTACAGTCCAGCCAATCTGTATGAAAACCTGGATTCCCGACTACTACCTCGGGAATGATTTTTTTCAACTTTAAGATTAACTTATCAGGATTCTTTTCGTCAGCATAGAAGAAAATTTATTCGCCCTTTCTACGCAAATAAAATTGTCTGCACGCCTCATCAACCAGCTTTTTATTCTGAGCGAGTACGGCGAGCCAGTAGTTCATTCTTTCGGCGTTTGTCCTGTCCCGCCAGTGATCAAATAAAAAGGCTGCGTCCTCAAGCGGAGTCCTGCCTTCGCCGGGATGTATTTCAAGTGAGAAGGATATCTGATCCGGAGGCAGGATTTCAAGAGACTGCCTGACGATCGATGAAAGGCCCGAAAGGCCGTACATGAGGTCCAGAGATCCCTTGTCCCTGAATTGAAAGGGGAGGGGTACGGTTTCCAGAAAGCTCATGTGGTCCGATACGCCGAAGACACTGGAGGATGAAAGGGGATGGCCGTCATGGAGGTGGAAATGGAGCGGCTTTCCCAGTGTCCCCAGTTCCCTGACGACACGAAGGGTTTCGGGCAGCGCCGCCTCGACGGCGTAAGAGATGTCTTCCATAAGACCCTTCAAACCTGGATCATCAGTCCTTATCTCGCAGACGTCCCTGCCGGCATGCATTTCTGAAAATATTTTGCGAATCTTCCATATCCCCACGTGACCGGTATCTATGCAGGCGCTGACATTCTTAAGTCCGCGTATACGGCTAAAGAGATTGATGAATACTTCAGTATCCAGCCCGGATGCGTATTCTATAAACAGGTAAACCCCGTCCCCGCCCCGGACCATGGAGTCCAGTTCCCTCAGGGCGTCTGTATAATCGTCCGTCCGGTTCACTGCTTCCGCCTGATCATGAACGACGAGACCGTAAATTCGGCCTGCCGCTTTCCCGGCGAAGTGGGCTATAGTCTCGCGTCCGGCCTGGTCCATGACATCAAGACCGCGCTGGAGATGTACGGCTGCGGGCGCTTCCGGGTAAGGTCTGAACTGCAGCAGATACTCGAGTTCCGCAGGCGTCTCCGCATAAAGCTCGGTCCCAATCTGTGCCTGACTGAAGCGCAGCCTTGCCAGATTCATAAGGGCATCGTCACCGTCCACCCTCTTTTGAAAAAGAGCAAGAATGCGCGGGCAGGAAGCTGTCCTGCCCTGTTTGCCTGCGGCCCGGTTCACGGTATCCCCTGCTGGGGCCTTGACTGGACCAGACAGATCTCTTCTCCGGAGATTATGCCTTCGATGTCCTGCGGCTTTCCGAGACGTTCCTCCACGTACACAGCAATATTCGTGAGTCTTTTCCCCATGTCTTTTCTGAATTTTTCATCCGTCGAAAACCTGGTCCGGGAATAATCCATTACTTCCCTTGTTATTCCCCCATCGGGGCCGGGCAGGAAGGCCTGGCTGAAGCTCGCAAAGGAGAGCATCCGTGCTCCGGCTGCATGCCTGCTGCACACCATGCGGTAGGGTGTTCCCGGCAGTCTGCCGGAAGCGAGGACCTCGCCCAGTCCTGCTGCCAGTTCGATATACACCTCATCGCGCTCCCCTGTGACGGGGTTAACGGTGTGGATGATAAAGGCATAGTCAGGCACCCTCATCTCCTGAACCAGCACTGCCATATGGGCATCTCCGTGAGGGACCCCGAGCTGTGCCCTGTTCATTACGGCCCTCTTCGTCCAGAGGGAAGCCCAGACAGACCTGACCGCGTCACCAATCCCTTCTGCCGAAACATTTGCGACACTCTCGTAAAGACCGGCCCCCGACAGACCTTCCAGATCTTCGCAGTTGGAGCTGGACCTTACCATCAATCTCTTCCCGGGTCCGAACGTTTTTCCCACGGCCGGTAGTAATCCATCAGGTGTTTTCGTGACCGCCATTATCTTCCTCATCCGGGCCAGTATGTCGTCCGTCTCTGCCGCCCCGGCATTGTCCAGTCTCCCGATAAGAGATCGGTATTCTCTTCCGAGTTCAGGGCTCTTCTTCAGGCACTCTTCCATCACGCCGAAAGGTATTGCCGCACTCTTCGGAGTCGTGAAACCCGCCCCGGAGCCACTGGACAGCTCCAGAAGCCTTCTGGCTCCGAAGGCCTTTCCACCGCAGCTTTCAAGTGTAATGCCGTCTCTTTCGAGAAGTCCCTTTCCGCCGGGAGTCTCAACGGCGGGAAGTTCTACATGAGCGGCAGGAGACCGCCTCTTCGCATCATTTGTCCGGCCCCCCGAAACAGTGTATCGGACGTTTTCACCCCGGGCGTCAAAGGTTATGGTCTTTCCCTTGAGGTCCCGGAGGCCGGAAAAGACTTCTTCGTCCTCGCAGCCTGCAAATACCACTCCGGCCTGCCTGGCTCGCACCGCCAGGTGGGAGAGGTGGGGTGTCTCGTGGGGCACTACTATTGCGGCAACCACTGCCGGTATTTCCTCATCTCCCTCGACTTTTTCAAGGAGGGCGATAACAGACCGGTCACGGGCCCGGGACAGGCCGGAGAGACCCGGGGCGGGCCTCAGCCTGCCGGAAACTTTTCCCGGCACGATCACGTCCCAGGGGGGGAGGGCCGCCCTTTGCCTGACAACCTTCAGCAGGAAGCCGGCAAGCTTCGAGAGCTGGAAGACCGGATGGCCCCGTATCTCCGATTCGGTGAATACCCTTACCGCCCGCTGATCGACGCCCAGCGCATGACCGAGTCTTTCGGCCCTTTCCGGAAAGAGGGACATTACTGTCTGCGTGTAGGCTTCGGAAAGCCTCAGGCTCCTGTCCACAGTCGCCTTGAGTCTGAGAAGCCGGTATCGGCTGCTGTCGTCGAATCCCTGTCGCCACGCCTCGAGTTCGGACACGATTGCCCGGCATTCCTCACGGTCGAACCCGCCGATCCGCAGATTTTCCACTGTCAGTCCCAGGCAGCGAAGGGCGCGCTCCCACGGGACCGCCTTATGAGATCTTAAGTCGCCGAAAATCCTGCTTACGAGGACAAAGGAGAAATCCTCCATGCCGGTATCGGCCGCCGTCAATTGCTGGGCCTCGGAGTCGTCCCTGCCCCGGCGGCGAACGGCGAAGAGTTCGCGGAGGCGGGTGAGAAGTTCGAATGCCTCCGTCAGGCCTTCGGAATCTTTCGCCGATGCCTTTGCGTCAAGGAAGCGGTGTATGATGCCGGCCTCCTCTTCGCCTGAAATCCGCGCGACTGCTTCAAGCTGCTCATCGAGGGACCGGGCGTTAAAGAACTCTTTCAGCTCTTCATGGAATTTCCTGAACTCCCCGATGAAGGAAGAGGGGTAGTCGGCGCCGGGAGATGTGATTCTCTCCAGGAGGCGGGATGAAGTCTCAAGGTCCTCCGGCCCGGCATTACGATGGAGCTTGTTCTGAAGGGTAGCCTTGATCTCCCGCTTCAGCTCCTGGGGGATATCATTTCTGTGGGCGATGTCACGTATCCGCGTCAGGGGCTCGGCCCGGAGGAAGTCGCTGTCGAAGGAGGGTAGCCAGGGGTAGATCTTTCTGATGATAAAGGAGTTTTCCGGTGTCTCCATCCTGGCGAGGCGACCGAATATGTCTTTTGCCATCCGGGCATGATGGGAAGGCCGGTAGTGGCTGCCGTCTTCCGTGACCTTTACCTGACCGGTGCCCAGAAAACGAAGATAAATCGCCAGGTAGACAAGCTGCTCCCTGGTGAGGTCCGGCGCACCGTTCGAAAAGAGATCGTGCACCCAACTGAGCTTTTCCCGCCAGCTCTTCCGTTTCCTGTCCGCGAGGGCGATGACGCGCGCAAAATCGCCTCCGGGTATTTCCGGCTTCGGCGCCGCGGTCGCTTTGGGAGAAACGCCGATTATGGACAGGAGCCTGTTTCTCGCCTCATCGATCAGCCGGGGAGGGTCGGGCCATTGTTCAAGGATGAGGGAACCGGAGAATCTTCTCTTCTTCAGCCGGTCGATCAACCCTCTTATGCCGGAATCGTCCTTTGCGGACGGCCCCGTAAAAAGAGGAAGGTGTCTGTCGGAGTCGCCGTAATTTTCATGGAGATGAGCATGGATGATCGGCAGGTCCCCGTCGAGGAGATCAATATACCGGAGGTAATCATTGCGGGTAGCCCGGCAGATGTTGGCATGCCCCAGGTCGAGGCACATTCCGGCGGAGGGTTTTCCCCCGGTGTCATGCCCCAGAAGACGGAAGAGTTCGTTGAAATCATCCGGCGTGGTCTCGGTCGTATTCTCTATCGAGAGGCTAATCCCTTTATCGGAAAGTTCATTAATGACCGGACGGACCGCTTCGGCGAAGGCCGCGGCCCCTTTTTCCTTATAGAAGTGTATGTTCATGACCACGGCCCCGATGTCACGGGCGAGACTCAACGCACGCTCCATTTCGACTTCCGACCCCTGCGTGAAGGGGCTCCATCGCCACGGGACGTGAACGGACAAACGGATGTCGTGTGCGGCAGCCGTATCTTTTATATAGACGCGCGTTTCTTCCCCGAGGTCCCCTTCAGACCAGCCTTCTCCGCTTTCTTTCCTGTCCGGAAACCACTCGAAGGCGTCGAACCCGTTCGCTACGGCGTATTCGAAGGGCTCCGTGATGCTTCCGGCAAACCAGGCGGTCTGGTTGCCTATTCTGAAGCCCTTTTTCTCACCCATGTTCGACGCCCACCTGCGGCCGGGCCTGAACGACGTGGAATTTTCCTCCGGAGAACGCCCCCTCTATGTCCTGGGGAGCTCCAAGCGCCTTCTCAATGACTTCGCCTATTTCGGCGACGCCGGTCATGAAGCCCCGGCGGAAGTCCGTATCCCAGACCATCTTTTCGTCGCTATAATCCAGGACGACACGCCTGGGTTCGGGCAGCATGAAGCTGTCGTAAAGGCCGGCCCCCGCATACCCCTCGATGTCTTCTCCGTTGGAGTCGGAGCGAAAGGTAAGACCGCCTCCGAAGAGACCGATACTCTTGCCGGGATAAGAGAGAAGTCTCGGCGCCTTGTCTCCCTTGCCCCGCAGGAAGCTTAGGGCCTTCCCCGGGTAATTCCCGACGAGCGCCTCGCCCAGGCCCAGTACTGCTTCAGCATAGACTTCATCACGGTTTCCGGTGAAGGGATTGACGGTATGTATGACATAACTGTAATCCGCCTCGACTATCCTCTGAATGAGCACTGCCATGTAAAGGTCCTCATGGGCAATCCCTCTGGCAATGCGGCTGAGGTAAGCCCTCCTGTTCCATTTAGATGCCCAGACTTTCTTGATGCAGGTCCACGCCTCATCCCAGTTTTCAGGCCAGGGAAGGCCCGTCCCGGTCATAACCTCTTTCAGGGCCGCCGCGAGTTCCCCGGGAGATTCAAGATCGAGGATGGTCTCCCGGAGGCTCCCGAGGACCGCTTCGTCGCTATGCCCGTCGTTCTCTCCAAGCCTGCCGATGAGTTCCCTGCATCGCCTCGAAACGTCCTCATTCTCCCTCATCCCGAGGACCTTTTCGAAAATTCCGAAAGGAATCGCTACCGAGGCCGGAAGGTATACCCAGTCGGGCACCTTGCCGTGCATCTTTTTGATGTTGTTTGATTTCCCTCCTACAATATCCGCGGTGAAGTCCCCCATCGAAACCGCGTATTTCGAGAAAGACGGAGCGCGCGGACGGGCCTGGGCAGACCTTTTCGGCGGAGTCTCTCTTTCTTCCCGGGCAGAACCCCGCTCGAACAGTACTTCCCCGGATGCATTTATTCTGAGAGTGACGGGATTCCCCCCGAGTCTTTTCAATTCGTCAAGCTTCTCAGCGCTGTAGCATACCGCAAAGAGAACGCCGGAGTTCCTGGCCCTGATTGCCACATGTGCCAGGACGTCCGTCGGATCGGGTGTGACAAGCGCCGAGACACCCTCAGGGATTTCTTCATCTCCCGCCACCTTGTCCGAAACAATGACGGTTTTCCTTTCGAAGCGTCTGCCCTGGACGGATTTCAGCGAATCGGTCAATTCAACATATCCTCCGGCTTGCCCCGGGCTGATTATCTGCCAGTCTCCCAGTTCCGCCGCCTTTCTGAGAACCGGGTTTATTTTCTGCAGGAGCATCGAAAGGGCAAAGGCCGGAGTACCGCGTACGACCTCCTCGCTGAACAGATTGAATGTCCACTCGTCGGCCCGGAAAGCCTTGCCCATAAATTCCGCCTTCGGCTGAAGGAGGCCGTAACAGCGGTCGATAAAGGAACCGACGCCCCGGTGAATCCTGTCGATGACGGAATCCGCGTGGAGCGCCCAGTCTCTGGAGAAGCGTTCCGTCGACGCCAGGCGCTTCCAGTGGCGGAGACAGGCCCTCAGCTCCGCGTTGTCAGCCGAGATGTCCAAGATTTCGAGCATGACTTCTATCGAGTCAGCCAGTTCGTCCCGTCCCAGGCCCTCGGCGAGGTTCCGCTCCACGACAACACGGGAGTAATCCTCCAGCGCAATGTCCAGGAAGAGAAGGTCCCTTATCCTGTCCGCATGTCCCTTCATCAATCCCCTGATGCGCCTTCGGCCCTCGACTATCTTCCGGATCAACGGAACCGGCTTCCTGTCATCCCTGTGACGCCATATATGGTCCATCAGCCCGTGCATATCAGGGTCGAAGAGATACCTCGCAGAGTGGATGGCCGTTCCCAGGTCGGTGCCGGAATGGACCTCCTTCAGAATACCCAGAAAATGTTCGAAGTCCCCTATCAGGGCGTCCTTAAGGTGGGGAACAAAGTCAGGATGCGATACGATGGGCCGTTCGTAGCTTTCGAGACGGTCTGTGGAAAGCCCTCCTTCCTCAAGTTTATCGTAGAACCTGTCGAGGCTTCCGTTGCTCTTCAGGAAAGCGATGAAGGCCTCGCAGATTACTATATCGTCCGGGGTGGCGTTATTGTGGAGCTTCTGGTGCCATTCCTCCATGAAATGGCCGGACACTTCCTTGATATGATGGCGGTGCATGATGTTCAGCACTTCGTCCCGCACACGCTGCGCATCGCTACCCCTCCCCAGTGTCCTGAGGATAAGCCTGATCATTTCCCGGTCTCCGGGTTCGGCGTCATATAGTCCTGCCAGTTTGAGTGTCAGTCTGTCCAGGGCGTGGCCCAGTTCCCGGGGCTTGGTATTATAATTGCGCTGCCAGTCGAGCTGCCTGATCGACGAAAAACGCAGCCAGACGAAGATCAGGGCGAGGCCGCCGGTGTTATTCCTCACCCTGTCCAGAAGGTCATAACAGAGGTTGAAGCGGTGCATCAGTGTCCAGGAGTTGCGCCCCATCTCATGTTCGATAATCTCCTCTGCGATGTCAGACAGTTCCGGACTTCCAAGTCCTTCCATGCCAGCCGAAATGGTGAGGGGTATGTAAAAATTCCTGTCGCCGTCCTTTATCCATCTGCCGGTGTCCGGTCGGTAAAGGACAAAAGATATACCCGAAGGCGCATCCCCGGATGCGATTCTCAGGGTGAGGCGCAGGAGGCCGTCTTCTTCGGCGAAGGGGGTGCGGACGGCTTTCCTGTCGAAGACCTCGCTGTTTGCAGGCCGCATCGCCTTCGGCGGCATTTCCCACTCAAACCGCGAACGGACCGAAACGCCCCAATGAAGGAAAAGCGGGCCTTCCAGGTCCGCAGCCAGACCTGCGAAGTAATTTTCCCCGTCCTTCCAGACCGCAACCGCCAGTTCAGGGCCGTTTTCCAGCCGATACCGGCGCTTATGAAGGACTTCTTCATCCGGAAGCTCCCTTTCGAGGGCCTCCCCGGGGAGAGGAGAAGTCCTCTCCGCAGGAGGGAGGTCGATCCGGTAATTTCGTCCTCCGTTATTGTCCCACCTGTCCTCATCGGGAAAGAAAAGCACAAAGTCTATTGCGAAGAGTTCCGGGGAGCGGCCTATGGTGATAAATATCCCTCTTTTTCCGTCGTGTGCCATAAAAGGAGTCTGAACGGCCCCGTCAAGGGCCGTGGTTCCCTCCGGCCAGACCGACCGCGGGGGAGCCGTCCAGCTGCCGCGTCCCTTTAGTTGCATCCCCCAGTGGAGAATGCAGTTCTTTTCGCTCTCGATCCGTATGTCTATCCTTACGGCGGTTTCGGTTGCCGACTTGTCCACAGACAGAACTATGTCTTGTTTGCTTACGAGCGTTTCCATGGGCATAGAGAGGCCCTGCCTTTCGCAGTCATAAATGGGGATGGGAAGGTATTAAACACCCTTCCCTTCATCTCCTCCGTCAAGAGAGAGGAAATTCAGAACATTCCGACTGAATCTGTTAACTAATATGTTATCAGATTTTTGCTTTATCGCCATGAAGAGGGCGGGCTGTTTCTGCGACGGCTCCATCTTCCCGCTTTTTTCTTTCAATATGCCCGTCTTTTTTTATAAAATAATAAAAAATATAAATAGGCGGAGGTAATAAAAATGGGAGAGGACATAGAAGTAGTTTCCGTTGATAAGTCGATCAATATCAAGGGCTTGGTATGCCCTTATACTTTTGTGAAGGCGAAACTTGCCATAGAATCCATGGAAGTCGGACAGGTTCTGGAGATCCTGCTGGACTATGAGGAGGCGTCCAGAAGCATTCCCAAATCGATGGAGGACCACGGGCAGAAGGTCCTCAGGGTCGAAAAGATAAATGACACGGACTGGAAACTTTTGATCAGAAAGGACAGGGAATAGTGGATTTTACCGACGAGCAGGTCCTGCGGTACAGCAGGCACATCATACTTCCTGAGGTGGGGGGCAAGGGACAGGCCAGGATAGCGGAGGCGAAGGTCTTTATTATAGGCGCCGGGGGGTTGGGCTGCCCTGTAGGTTATTATCTTACCGCTGCCGGCGTGGGTACGATAGCCATGATCGACAATGACACTGTCGAGATCAGCAACCTTCAGAGACAGATTGCTCACAGCATGGATACCATCGGGATGCCTAAGGTTGAGTCTGCAAAAAAGACTTTTGAGGCCCTTAACCCCGATGTTAACATTGTGGCTCTGAAGAAGAGAATATCGAAGGACGATATCCTCGGCCTGATCAGTGATTATGATATAGTTGTGGACGGCAGTGATAATTTTCCGACGAGATATCTTGTCAACGATGCCTGCGTCATGGCGAAGAAACCGCTTGTGAGCGGGGCGATCCTTAGGTTCGAGGGGCAGGTGACGACGATAATGCCCGGTGAGGGTCCGTGTTACAGGTGCCTCTTCGAGGAACCGCCTCCCCCGGGGCTGGTGCCGTCCTGTCAGGAGGCGGGCGTCCTTGGAGTTCTGCCGGGGGTAATCGGCGGCCTGCAGGCGACCGAGGTCCTGAAACTCATCCTGGGGAAGGGAGACATCCTCAAGGGTGAGTTGCTGATATACAACGCCCTGAAGACAACGTTCAGGAAAGTAAAAGTGCCGAAGAACCCTTCTTGTCCGTTATGCGGAGAACATCCCGCCATTACGGAGCTGATAGATTACAACGATGGCTATTGCACGATGCAGTAGCTTGCAAAGGGCTGCGAACGGGGGCACGGTACAGGCAACACCGGGTTAAGCCGGAGCTCGGGCGACCGGCCGGAGTACCGGTCTATCCTGCTGTTGCCGCATGCGGCTTTCCGTTTGCGGCTTCTTTATGTGGCTATACGATATAAATGTCGTCATTGATTATTCCACGGACCATTTTCGACAGAATCATCTCCCACTGCGTCTCGGTCTATCCGGACGAGGCTTGCGGGATATTGGCCGGGGAAAAGGACACAGTCCGAAAGATTTACGAAATGACAAATTCCGAACCGTCGCCTGTAAGTTATTTCATGGACCCGAAGGAACAGTTTCTGGCCATGAAAGAGATGAGAAGGAGAGGACTGCATATGATGGCTGTTTACCATTCGCATCCGTCTTCACCCCCTTATCCTTCGGCGAAAGACGTGAGCCTCGCCTCTTATCCTGATTCGCTCTACATCATCGTGGGTCTTTCCGATAAGGACAGACCAGAAGTGCATGCATATACGATTGTCGAGGGGAAGGTAAGCGAAGCGGAGATGGAAGTCCTCCCCGGATCTTAAGAAACCATATCCTCAGATCTGCAATCGGATG
>JARRRI010000058.1:0-4428 GCA_037380845.1 Candidatus Sulfobium sp.
AGAAAGAAACGCCGGGAATATTACTGCTTAAGCCATGCCGGGTTAGGGTATACTATCCGGGAGGAAAAAGACCATGGACATAGCCACATTTACGCAGATACTTGAGATCGCCTTCGAAAAGCGTGTCTCCGATATCCATTTCGAAGTTGATAATCCCCCCATGTTCAGGGCACGGGGCCATCTCATCCGCTCAAAGCTGAATACGTTGACAAACAAAGACACCGAGTTCATCGCTTCCACGGTCATGGAACAGAACAACCGGAGGCTGCCTGAAGAGCTGAAAGAATTCGATACGTCCTATACCCTGGCAAATGTAGGCCGTTTCCGGGTGAGCATTTTCCGCCAGAGGGGACATGTCGGCCTGGTGATGCGTGTTATCCCCCACCATATCGGCACCTTTTCGGAACTTAACCTTCCCCCCCTCCTGGAGAATATCACAAAGGCACCCAACGGCCTGATCCTGGTGTGCGGTCCGACCGGCAACGGCAAATCAACCACCCTCGCTTCGATGATCCGGTATGTCAACGACAATTTTAATTACAACGTCGTAACAATTGAAGATCCCATAGAATTCATCTTCCATACCAACAAAAGCTGCATAATCCAGAGAGAAGTCGGTATCGACACCGATGGGTTTGGCGGCGCTTTGAGGGCGGCGATGCGCATGGATCCTGATGTCATCATGGTAGGAGAGATGCGGGATCCCGAAACGATCGACGCATGCATAAAAGCCGCCGAAACGGGACATCTCGTGCTGTCAACCCTGCATACTCACAGCGCGGCTTCCACCATCAACCGCATCGTAGGCAACTTCCCTCCACAGACGCAGGAGAACGTACGGCACAGGCTGGCGGAAAGCCTCGTGGCGACCGTTTCTCTCCGGCTGGTGAGAAGCAAAAACGGAGAAACCGTTCTGCCGGCGCTGGAGGTGATGTATGCCACTTCCACCATCAAGGCATGCATTCGTGACGGCCACCTCGATGAGATCGAGCAGCACATCGAAAAAGGGGGAGACGAATATCACATGCAGACAATGGACCAGAGTCTCATTCAGCTCTGCAGGCAGGACATCATCACCCTCGACGAAGCAAAGCGCGTTTCGCGGTCGAGCGACCTGGAACGGAAACTGATCTACTATTAGGCAAGCTCCCCGAAGCCTTGATCAGGCACCTCGGAATTTTTCTTCCGCCTGGCGCAAAGCCCATATCGCCTCTCCACAGGACCTGCAGCGCTCCAGTTTTGCTATGACGGCATCGAGGGGATGTTTCGCCTTTGGCGAGTTACGGTCCGAAAACATCTCGATCATCTTTTTTTGAGGTCTTTTCTCTCCCCCGGCGCTGAATTCCCATATTGTCTTGTAAGGTATGATGCCGAACAGAAGCTTCATCACCTTGATGCCGGATTCGGGAACGTTCGCGATCGATACGAGGATCCGCTCCCTGCTCTCGAACTTTATATGGCAGAAACAGACACGGTCAGTATTCTGATAAGCAGTAACCTTACTCATTTTCTCTAATTCGTCCTTCAGATATCTTCCGGCAGGATTTTCCGGCCTTCAGCGCATTCTGCAGCAACCACGCATTATTTTAGCAAAGAAGCTCACAGGGTTCCAATCTTTGTAGAAGACGGCCCGGAAATTATAGGGTGAATTGGGCAGCTGAGCGTCGATTATGCATACTTGTCGCTTCATCGGAACAGGCATCTCGGGGCAGTTTGTCGTCCGGTCACGGGACAAATCCCGCAGAAGAACCCCTACCAAAGGGGGATTGATAAAAAGATCCGGATCGCACATTATATGGCTGAAGAAATCTGTGACGGGGAGTGAAGGGGGGTTGCATGGGAATCGCAGATCTTTCTGTAACAAAAGCGTATGATGCCCAATCGCTTCAGGCCGCAATGGACGGGCTGTTGTGGCCTTGAAAAAGGTCTGTCTCATCGAGCCTGTCCCGGATTGCCTGAAAACGGTCAAGTCTTATCTTTCCGATATAAACGCGAATTATTCGGTCTTTCAGAACTTCGGCGACATGTCGAAGTCCGGTGTTAAACCAGATTTGCTTATCGTCTTTGCGAGCCGGGAGCACGCCGGAATTATTGCAAACATGCCCGATCTTCCGGCTGTCCCCTCAATATTAATCAATGCTGACGACTTCAGACTCGATGAGAAGAGTCGTTATCGGCCCCGTTTTATCCTTCGGTTCCCGGTAACAAAACAGTCCTTTCTGACGAAGGCCGCTATATGTCTGGGGATACCGCCCCGGAGATTTTTCAGCATTATAGTAACGGTCACGGAGGAAGGGAGCAATATCAGGTATTCCGGAGTTTCAAAAGACTTCAGCGAAACAGGGATGTCTTTGGAGGCGCTCGCCGATTTTCCGCCGAATCAAGCGCTTTCGGTTCGTTTCATCGATGTCAGAAACAGGAAGAAATTTTCTCTGAATGCCGAAGTCGCCCGAAAAACTGAAATCGGCAAGGGGATGTTCTTTTACGGCCTGAAATTCAAGGATCTGACACAGGATGATGCCGATTCCCTGAAGGTCTTTATATCGGCTTCCGACGTCCGCCAGACCTTTTCGCCGGGCGGATAACCGGTGGTCCCGAATCTATCACAGCCGCTTCGTGCACCCAGTCGTCCTCATCATGATCTTTATCATAGCGATGCCTCTCTTTTTATAAGATAATTGAGACATGACACAAGGAGGTTAGGCAATGGACATTCTTGACCTGAAGAAGCTGATCAAATTTTATCCGGACAAAGTCGGAAGAGAAATGCTTGCCGACAAACCTGAAATGAGGGTGGCGCTTATGTGTCTTGAGCCCGGGCAGGAACTGACACCCCATAAGGCGCCCCTCCGTCTCTTAATGTATGTTGTCGAGGGCAAGGGAACCTTTACGGTCGGCGACGAAACAATCGAAGCCGAAGAGAAGACCTGTATCCTCTGCGACCCCTCGGTGCCGCACGGCTTCAAGGCCGGGGACTGCCGGCTTGTTGTGATGGCTGTATTGACACCCGTTGAGTGAGTCCGGCTTAGTGCCCGCGGCCCAGGGCTTTCCTTAAAACCCTGCCGGGGAGGGTCTCACGCGCTCCGATCGCACCATGGGGACAGACCTCAACGCAACAGTAACACCGGATGCACTTGTCATAGTCGAAGACGACCCTCTTGCTGCGAGGTTTTATCGCCCCGGCCGGGCAATATTTCCAGCATTCCCCGCAGAGTCTGCAGGCCGACTGCTCCGATACCGGTCTCTGGACCAGATGCCTTCTCATGAAACCGTGCAACTGCGGGGGACCGAATATAAGGGGGGATATCTCAGGCAGCCGGAAATCGTCAATGCGGGGGATATCGCCTTCTACCGTAATTTCTTCATCGGCGAGGCCCATCTCACGTGCAGCGCGGTTTGTCAGAAGTCTGTAAGGGTCGAGCCCCAGCATTCTGCATACGGCGAAGTCGAGAGCCACAGCGTCCAGGCTCCCGATAAGGGCTCCGACCTGCCTCGGTGTTCCGCCCTTACCCGGACCTTCGCCTTCCATCGCCAGTATCCCGTCCATTATGGTCACAGTCGGTCCGACCGCCCTGTAAACTTCGACGAGCAGGCGTGCGAACATTTCCCTGTTAACGCCGGCCTTCAAATGCCATTCGGGCTTCCTGAGACCTACTATGCACCCGTACAGGTTCTTGACACCAAGAGTAAGAAGCATCTGGGAGTGTGTCTTCAGTTTCGGCAGGTTGATGAGCAGGTCCGCATCAAGAGCGTCTGAGGCTACTTCTATCTTCTTAAACGGCTCTCCCACCTCAACGAACCTGGAGTCTTTGAATTCCCTGAACACGACATCAAGACCTCCGAGGGCATCCCTGATCCCGCTTGTCTCCAAAACCTTTCCGAATGAACCCATCGCCGGACTGTCGGAGATGACGGGCTTTGCATCCTTTTCAAGCACATATTCGACCGCCGCCCTCACGACCGAAGGATGGGTCAGCATGGCGCTGGCGGGGCGCGCCGGAGCGAGGAGATTCGGCTTGATAACAACACGGCTCCCCGCAGTAACCAGACCGCCCGCTATGGAGTCAATGATATCAAAAAAAGCCGGCCTGAGACTTTCATATTTATAAGTTGACCTGCTGAAGACGACCTTGGACATTTCGACGCTATTTTATACCATTTCGATTTTCATTTCGATTATATATAATAGGTCAGGTATCCGGCAAAAGATTTGGCTGATAACGCATCTTCATCACAGGAAACTTCAGAAGTTCCATTTTGCGGATGGGAGGCGCTGTGGGGTTTGCGAAAAAACTCGAGAGACTTGCCAGAATAGTTCCGGGGGTAGGAGGTTACCAGGACAGAGAGGCCTTGAGGGATACGGACAAGTCGGTCCGGCGAAAGCTTTCTGCGGAAATCATTGGGCTGAAGCTCGGAGTAGAAAAAGAA
>JARRRI010000058.1:4471-29221 GCA_037380845.1 Candidatus Sulfobium sp.
TTGACTCGGTGGCATCGAAAATGGACAGGATTTCAAATCTTATCAAGTATGCCGAACGGGGATACAGCGGGATATTTGATATTCACAGGGTGGATAAGCAGAAACTCGACAAGCTCTATTCGTTTGACCTTGCCCTCTTCGATGAGATCGAGACGTTAAAAGTGGCATTGGAGAGCCTCAGGGACGACCCGTCTTCCGACCGGTCTGCGGCAGAAGAAAGGGTCCGGAAGCTTGACGATGCGATAGAAGGATTCGGAAACAAGTTTGCAGTCAGGCTTGATCTATTAAAATCCGCGCCAGGAGAAGATAATGTCTGAATTCATGGAGGTCATCGAGTGGTTTGACAGGACGGGTCAGGAGATTGTGCACCGCTATCCGGAAGAGGGCTCTGCAGCTATAAAATTCGGCGGCCAGCTGATCGTACGGGAAAACCAGGCAGCGGTTTTTTTCAGAGACGGCAAGGGACTGGACGTGGTCGGCCCGGGAAGGCATACCATCTCCACGCAGAACCTGCCCATCCTCACAAAGGTCTTCTCGCTGCCCTGGGGATTCACCAGCCCTTTCAGGGCTGAGGTTTATTTCGTCAACCTTAAGGTCTTCACTAACATGCGGTGGGGTACCAGAGACCCGGTGGCCTTCAAAGACGAAAAGTTCGGTCTCATCCGTCTCCGGGCGTTCGGTACGTTCACGATGCAGGTGACTCAGCCCCTTCTGTTTATCAATACCCTCGTTGGCACGCAGGGGACTTTCGAGACATCGAATGTTGAAGACTACCTCAGAGATGTCATCGTCTCAAGGCTAAACGATTTCCTGGGGGAAAAGGTCGACAGTCTCGTGAACCTTCCGGAATATTATGATGAGCTGGCAGTTGCCGTGAAGACCCGGCTCACCGAGGACTTCCGCAAGTACGGCATGGAGATGGTCGATTTTTACATAAACCGTATCACGCCTCCGGAAGACGTTCAGAAAATGATCGACGAAAGATCCGGCATGGCGGCTGTGGGGAACCTGGACGACTTTCTCAAGTATAAGGCCGCCAAGGCCCTTGGAGACGCCGCCGCTTCCGGGGCTGGATTGCCCGGGGGAGGCACAGCAGCAGAGGGCATGGGTCTTGGAGTGGGAGCGGGTCTCGGCATGATGATACCGGGCATGCTTTATAAGGTATTGGGGAACGGGGACCCTACACCGGAAAAAATCGCCAGGAAAGGGACCGTCAACTGTCCTTCATGTCACGGAGATGTTCCTCTAAACAGCCGCTTTTGCCCGCATTGCGGCCACCAGATGGTCGTGATCAGGAAATGTCCCAGATGCAACCGGGACCTTGACGCGGCGGACAGGTTCTGCCCCTCCTGCGGCCTGGACCTCAGCACTGAATTGCGGTGTGGAAACTGTAATGCCAAACTGCCGCCCGGGACAAAATTCTGCCTGAACTGCGGAGAAAAAGTCTCGGATGGGTAATGCGGAATGTTTATCGAAGTCTATTAAGAAATCCGAAATCATAACTACCCTTGCTCCCTCTTATCTTAAGAGGGATTACCGAAAACCGGGACTCAAGCCGTGAACCGCGTTGTTGTTGCGACGGATTGTCCTTCGTGCGGGGCGCCTCTCGATTTCGAAGAGGGGTCCAATGCCGTCACCTGCGGTCACTGCGGGTCAAACCTCCTCGTCACGGGAAGAAAACAACTGCTCAGTTATTCGGTATCTCCGAAACTGAGCGAACGCCGTGCCGTCGCACTTGCGGTGATGGCACAGAGGAACGCCGGACGCAGCGATTTTTGCGGAACGAAGGCGCGGCTTTATTTTGTCCCCTACTACAGGATGACGGGTCAGGACTTTTCGTGGGAAAAACCTCAGTCACGGGTGAAGCCGGACGAAGGGTGCTCCGGAGAGATAGAACCGTCTGCCTTCGGATGGTCCACGCTGGGGAAAACCGGCACTTCCACATTCGGAGGATGGTCTTCGATCTTCGACGCAGGGGAGGAGTTGATGGAATCTCTCTTCGAACGGGCCTTGGGGATACACTCCGAAACCGCTAGGGACTTCGGCTTCACAACTGGTGAGAACGGGGCGGGCAGTCACCGGTCGTCTGCAGAAAAGGTTTTCGCCGGCAAGAACCACGGGAAGGCTTACAGGGGCTCTCTTTACGAAAACGGGGATGTCCTTTTGAATGACAGATATATTGAAAAGAATTTCCTGGCCTGCGACCTTCACGGGGTCGGTCTCTATTCTCTCGGTGTAAGGCCGGCCGTTCTCAGACTTGAACTCTTCAATCCGGCCGTTCTGAAGGCCTTGGGGAAAATCGTACATCCCGCCATGGGGCCGGATGATGCCGAATCTGTCGGTTTGAAGACGGCGCCGGACAGGCAAATCCTGTACCGCAAGGTCATCGGCAAAATCCTCTCCCTCGTCTATTTCCCTTTCTGGTTCGTGGAAATGGAAAGCAGTGGCACGTCGCTTGTAACCGTGATAGACGCGGTATCAGAGTCGGTTGTTAAAGTGGACGCCCCCGTGTCCGTATACGAAACCCTGGACAGGGAGTTCAGGGACACACCCAGGATTGTCGGTTTCCGGCCTCTCACCTGTCCCAACTGCGGCTGGGATTTTCCCGTGAGAAAAGACAATACTATTTTCTTCTGCAGGACCTGCAGCAGGGCATGGCAGATCTGCGGAAGTGAGCTAAGCGGGATTCCTTACCAGGTCGCCGACGCGGTGCAACCCGATGAAACCTGTAGTGTGCAACACCTTCCTTTCTGGGTGTTGCATCAAGAACAGAAAGGGTCCCGGGACTTCAGGTTCTTCATGCCGGCCTTTCGTTATCGCAGACTTAAATTCCTCCTGGACGTCGGGCTGAAAATATCCAGACTTCAGCCCTCCTATAAGGTCCGCCGGTTAAAAGACCTTGAGCTCTCCGGATGTTACTATGACGCAGACGACGCGCTGCTGCTGGCCCAATTCGTCAAGGCCGTTCTGGACGCACCAGGAGCAGGAGAGTTGCATAAAAATGCTGCGGCGGCGTTACCTCTCTCCGGAGCACTGCTCACGTGGGTACCGTTCCTCATTAATGGGGCATACCTTTCCTCGCCCTTCGGGAAAATATCCATACCCAGAAACCTTCTTCTGCAGTAATCCTGGAGCAGAGCTCTCCCGATTCGATAAGCCCGACCGAAGGACCGTCCGGTTCAGCCAAGATACCGGTCCATTATTGCACGAATCTCCTCTCTTTTTTCCTCGAGGTGCCCGGCAAAACCGTCGGCCGCGCCGAAACTCATAAACTCGGCAAGGTCATTAAGTATGCTGCCTTGCCTCTTCAGCACATTTTCCCCCTTTAGTCTGAGCAGACTCTCGATGGTGCGATAAAAGAGATATGCCTCTTTCAGAGCACGACCGTCGCTTCCGCGTATGATTCCGTATTTTTCAAGGCGTTTAATCGCGTCTCTCGTTCCCTGGACCAGTATGGCCGGGTTACTTCCGCATTGACTCAGCTGGAGATATTGGACTGTAAATTCTATGTCCTCGATACCTCCAGGGCCCAGTTTGATGTCATAGCCCTCGGACTCCTTCGAGAGTTCTTTCAGGATCCTTTCTCTCATCTGCCTGATATCCGAACCCGATATTTTTGGACCCTGCGATATCAACACCTGCCTGGCCATGCAGAGAAAGGCCCTTCCTGTTCCCGCACTTCCCGCTACCGGCCTTGCCTTCAGAAGTGCCTGATACTCCCAGAACGCCGCGGCTCCCGCGTAGTATTCCCGTAAACTCCCGACAGGTGAAACAAGCGGTCCTTTCGATCCTTCAGGACGCAGCCTCGTGTCGACACTGTAGGCGACGCCCTCGCGCGTATAGGAAATAAGCGCTCTTAAAAATTTTTCAGCCGCTTTTGTATTCGAATCAGCCACTTCCGCTCCGGCCACAAATATGAGGTCCAGGTCTGAACCGAAAGTGATTTCCCGTCCGCCCAGTTTTCCCAGACCAACGACCGCCATGTCCCGAAAGCCCTCGCCAACATATCCCGAGCACACTCGCAGTATCCCCTCGGCCGTTCTGCTCAAACCCTTGCTCACCTCCGTGGCATCCACTATTTTCCGAAGGAATAAAAGACCAAGCCTGATCTCCTCTGCCTTTCTCGCCTGCCTTATTGCGTCGCTGAAAGAACCGCTTTCCTCAACGCCGGCCAGCACCTCTCTGACAATTCCGGATAGGCTCTTCTTCAGGGTAGTCTGCCACCCTATCATCTCCAGGTACTGAGGTCTGGCCATCAGCATTTTCGACAGGTACCCGCTCTGGGCAAATACATAAGTCAGCGTGTCCACCAGCCCCCGATCCCCGCTGAACATCTCAAGGTACGACTCATTAAGGCTGAGGAGAGAGGCGAAAGACTGGAGGTGGTTGAGCGCCGCGTCGGGTTCGTTGCTGTTAAGTGCGGACTCGACAAATTTCGGCAGTATTTCACTCATCAGCCTTCTTCCCCTCAGAGTCTGAAAGGTAAGTGTGCTGTCTTTAATGGCCTTGATGTTACGGACGGCCTTTTCCGGATCTTTGACCCCGCTTGCCGAAAGCATCTCCTGCATCTCGGAATCCGAAAGCTCCTCGTCAAAAAAAGTACCACTTGACGGCGCAGGCGCCGCCTTGTCGGCAAAAAGGGAATCATAGATGTGTCTCACACCAGTCCTTACCTTCTCAAGTTCGGCAATAAAAGCGTTCCTGTCATGGAACCCCATTTTCCCCCCGAGAGCCTCCTGGTCGGCTTCGCCGGACGGCAGGGTGTGGGTCTGGATGTCGTTGACCTGCTGCAGCCTGTGTTCGAGTGTCCTGAGAAAGTGATAGCTGCCGGTGAGCACGGAATAATCCGCCTGCCCTATCAATGCCTTCTGCAAAAGACGGTGCAGCGCCCTCAGTGTGCTCCCCTCTCTCAAAAGCGGCTCCCTGCCCCCGTAAAGGAGCTGCAGCGCCTGGGCAAAAAATTCTATTTCCCTTATTCCGCCGTATCCTCTCTTTATGTCCCCTTTCTTGAATGTTGTATCAATCTTGGTCTTGAGCTGTCTTATCTCGTCGATCGAGCCGTAATCAAGATATTTTCTATATACAAAAGGTCTGACGGTTTCCATGAAATCATTCCCGAGCCCCGTTTCGCCAGCGACCGGCCTCGCCCTTATTAACATCGCCCTTTCCCATGCCCTCCCCCATGATTCGTAGTATGTTTCATAACCCCTGAGGGCAAGCGCAATAGCGCCTCTCTGACCTTCAGGTCTCAACCTCAGATCGACCCTGTATGCGAAACCGTCACCAGTGTTCAGAGACAAAAAACGGGTCAGGGACTCCCCGAGCTTGCAGTAGTATTCGTGGTTGCTGACCCTGTTCTTCGAGATCCCCTGATTCGTCACGACCCCCTTTGTCTCTCCTGCTTCGGTCCCGTAGACGAACATGAGGTCCACATCCGAGCTGAAATTCAGTTCTTCCCCGCCGAGCTTGCCGAGTCCGACCACTGAAAAGGCATCATTTTGCGGAAGACCGTAAACCTCGTTGAGTGAGGCTCTCAACAGGTTAAGAGAATTCCCGATGATGACGTCCGCAAGGCAGCTGAGTTCAAGCATGACGTCGACGAGATCGCTCATTCCAAGAATATCTCTCAAGGTGATGCGAAGGATTTCATCCATCCTGAATCTCCTGACTGCGGCCATGTGGGGATCGAGGGGAAGGACGGGAAAAACTCGACTGCCCCCGCGTTCAGTCACCGCTGACAACTTCTCTTGCAAGACGGAAAACAGTGAGTCCCGGTCCCGCGGGGAATCCATGTCCTTCAGGATCCGGAAAAGAATGTCGGGGTATGTCACGCAATAGTTGGCCAGGAACTGACTGAAGCTGAAAAGCATGGATACCGGCCTGATGTTATCTTCCAGCTCATCAGCCCGCGATGGATTTCCCGAGAGGAAGGACAGGAGGTTGTTGAGTGATCTCGCGGGATCAGGGGTAGCATGGGCGGCTTCCTTCAGAAAATCTTCACGCATTACTGATATGGTACATCATCAAACGGAGAACTGCATTTGAAAACAGGACAGAGGACAGAAATTTCCCGCGTAAAGCCGTGAAAAGCTCAAAATTGAGGAACCGATCTGCAAAAAACTTCAGCTACGGACCGCATTCCCGTATTTCTCTGAGATCTCTGCGGTTTTACGTGAGATATGCCTGTCATTTCATACGACATAACAGGTTGGAGTTCGTTCCGCCGGCCTGACGGGTTACCGCCGCCCGGTTTCCCATAGCCTTGGGTCTATTGCATCCCTGATGCCTTCTCCGAGGAGGTTGTAACCGAGAACAGTAATGAGGATAGCAAGCCCCGGAAATACAGACAGCCACCATGCGATCTCAATGTTGTCCTTCCCCAGGGTCAGGATATTCCCCCAGCTGGGGGTGGGGGGCTGGACACCTATGCCCAGGAAACTGAGGGCAGATTCGACCAGGACGGCACCCGCGACACCGAGCACGGCAGAAACAAGTACGGGCGCCATGCTGTTTATCATGATGTGCCTGAAGATGATCCGCATATCGCCGGCGCCTATCGCCCTGGCTGCAAGGACGAATTCCCTCTCCTTCAATGACAGAAATTCCGCCCGGACAAGTCTGGCCACACTCATCCAGGAGGTCAGGCCGATGACTATCATTATATTCCAGATGCTCGGTCCCACAAAGGCGATAACAGCGAGTATCAGAAAGAATGTGGGGATGGAAAGCATGATATCGATAAACCTCATGATAATCCTGTCCGTCCAGCCGCCGTAGTATCCGGCAAGAGCGCCGAGTAACATGCCGATCAGGCTGGATATGCCCACTGCGACAAAACCTACCGAAAGTGAAATGCGCGCACCGTAGATCATTCTGCTCAGGACATCCCTGCCCAGGTCGTCCGTTCCAAGGGGATGATTAAAGCCCGGGGCCTCCAGGATATGATGTCTGTCGATATTATCCGGGTTGTAAGGAGAAATAACGGAGGCCAGGATCGCTATGAGAAAAAGGGCCGTTACAATGATCCCCCCGGCAACCGCAAGACGGTTACCCTTGAAGCGGTCCCAGAACAGACTCTTCATAGAATGTTGTTTCACCTGAGTCCTCCCGTTTCCTGACGTTCAGGACACTTCCAGCTGCAGTGCTCATGCACCTCTTCACACAAGTAAGTATTCTCAGCCGTCATACCCGCGGAGGCGGGTATCCAGGTGTCTGTTTTCAAAAAAATGGATTTCCGATTAATACCTCGGGAATGACGCCAGATTGATCCTTCAAGCCTATCACCTGGAATCCTTAATCGGAAGCCTAAAGTCGGCGACGGATTTCTCATGGGACCCGTCGCACAAAGATTTTCTCCGTGCGGCACTTTGATTTCTGCATTCTGATTTCCGACTTTAAGTTCTGACTTCATTTCGCCCTTATTCTGGGATCGATTCCCATATACCCGACGTCCGCCATCAGGTTGCCGACCAGCGTCAGCAAAGCTCCTATTGTCAGGATACCCATTACTGTCGGATAATCCCTGGTCATGACGCTCATGTAAAATAGTTGTCCCATCCCCGGGATGCCGAAGATGTTCTCGAATATGACACTCCCCCCGATCAGACTGGGTACCGAAAGCCCCAGGAGGGTGATGATCGGCAGCAGGGCATTTCTAGCCGCATGCCGGTAGATGACCGTCCTTTCCGGAAGACCCTTGGCCCTCGCCACCGTTATATAGTCCTGCCTGATTACCTCCAGCATACTGCTCCGCATGAACCGCGAACCTGCCGCCAGACCGGTAAAGGCCGAGACAAAGAGGGGGAGGATGAGATGGTCGGTCCTGTCCCATATCTTCCCCGGAAGGGAAAGTGAATCGTAGTCCATCGATTTCAGGCCTGATATTGGGAGCCAGTGGAGATAGACGCCGAAGAAGATCATCAGGAGAAGCGCCAGCCAGAACGACGGCGTTGCAAAACCGATGAAGACGGTGGTTGTAGTAACCTTGTCGTAGAGAGAGTTCTGGCGTACGGCGGATGTTATACCGATGGGGATTGCAACCGCGAAAATGATGACCATTGAAAGTAGGTTGATCATGAACGTAATAAAAAGCCTCCTCTCAAGAAGGGGCTGATGTGTATCCCAGATCTTCTCCATGACAGGTCTCCTGTCGGACGAGAAGGAGCGGCCGAAATCAAGTTTTACGACCTTTTTCAGCCAGAGCCAGTACTGGTCCGTTATGGGTTTGTCCAGGTGGTATAGTTTATCGAGCTTCTCCCTCGCCTCAGGAGTGATCTTCGGGTTCATCGCAGTATAGATGTCGGTGGGCTTGCCCGGCGCCAGATGGATGATGAAGAAGGAGATGAGTGTAATGCCCAACAGCGTGGGGATCATCTCCAGCAGCCGTTTTACAAGGTAGGTGAGCATCTATGGCACCATACCGGGTCGCTGGAACGGTTTCGGGACATACCATTTGGGGAGGTTGTACATGATTCCGATCGGCGACGCCTTGATCCCCCTGAACCGTGCACTCACGATCGGCGTTGCATCGGGAACATACAGAAATATATACGGAAGGTCCTCTGCGAGTATCTCCTGGATTTTATAATATGCCTTTTTCCTTTCCTTTATATTGAAGGTCCTTCGGCCTTTTTCCAGAAGGGCATCCACCTCGGGGTTGCTGTAGCTGACGAAATTAAACTCCTTTTCCTTTGTTTTCCCCGAATACCAGATGTCGTACTGGTCCGGATCGAGACCTATCTGCCAGCCGAGGATCACCGCCTGGAAACGCCGC
The DNA here is from genome assembly GCA_037380845.1 of Candidatus Sulfobium sp. Classification (GTDB taxonomy): domain Bacteria; phylum Nitrospirota; class Thermodesulfovibrionia; order Thermodesulfovibrionales; family UBA6898; genus JARRRD01. The sequence goes on from JARRRI010000058.1 coordinate 13,245, forward strand.
TTATCTATGTATTCATTAATGAAAGTGCTCCATTCTATCGCCCTTATGTGTACCTTTATTCCCACCTTTGCAAGCCTCCACTGGATGATCGTCGCGGTATTCATCCTCGAAGTATTTCCCATGTTCGTCAGGACGGTAAATTCGAACGGTCTGCCGTCCTTGTCTATTATGCCGTCGCCGTCGGTATCCCTCCATCCCGCCCCGGCGAGGAGCCGTTTGGCCTTTTCAGGATTGTAGGGGTATCGTCTGACGTTCGGATTGTACGGCCACGTATGGGGAACATAGGGTCCCGTTGCAACGCTGCCCAATCCGAAGAGAACGACGTCCACGATCTCGCTTTTATCTATGGCGTATGCGATCGCATGCCTCACCCGCCTGTCCTCAAAGAGGGGGTATTTCAGGTTGAACCCCATATAGGTATAAGCGAACGACGGATAGCGGAATTTCCGGAAATTTCTCCTGAAATACCTGTTATTAGTTTGTTTGGCATACTGAAGAGGAGTGAGGCTCATCATGTCCAGTCCTCCCGCCTGCAGTTCGAGGAACATCGTGGCGGGGTCCGGAATGACCCTGTAAACGAAATGGTCTATATAGGGTCTTCCATCGAAATAGCCTTTGTTGGAATCGAGGATAAGCTCCTGCCCCGAAATCCACTTCCTTAACTCATATGGTCCTGTGCCTACTGGATCCCGCCCCAACGGACTCTTGGTTATGTCCTTGCCTTTCAGGAGATGTTTGGGTAAAACAACAAGGTTGCCCCAGGAAGTGAGGGCGGGTGCGAAGGGTTTTGCGTAGGTCACCCTGAAGGTATATTTATCCACCACCTCCGCCTTCTTTACCTGTTTGAAATCTTCGCTGTAGGCCGTCGGCGTTTTCTCGTTGATTATCGTGCGGTAGCCGAACATCACGTCGTCGGCAGTAAACTCTACCCCATCGGTCCACTTTACGCCCTTCCTGAGATGGAAGGTTATCACCAGTCCATCCGGCGAAACGTCCCATGATTTAGCCAGGTCCCCGATCACCTTGAGGTGGGTATCGTATTTAACGAGACCGTTATAAATCAGGCTTGCCACGTCCTGTGATGCACTATCGCCGGCAAGCATTGGGATCAGCACACTCGGCTCCCCGATGCTGCCCTCCACCAGGGTCCCTCCGTAGGCCGGGGGGTAGGCCCCTGTCTTATAGTCTCTCTGTGTCTGTTGGGAAGGTCCCTTTCTGCAGCCGGCAACCAAGGCGATCATGAAAAAAACAAAGAACACCTTTTTCATATTTTGTTAAGGATACTTCAAATGTCCCTATTTTTCAATCTATGAACAGCCCTCATGCATCCAGGGCAATATCGTGACGGGGATCATAAACCCTCCTGACCCCTTCCTGCCGGCAGGCAGGTCCCCTTACCTCGGGGGAGGGATTTCCCCCTCTCGGGTTAAGAGGGGGAAAGGGGAGTTACTTCGACCAGGTTGCAAAATCGCAAGTTGTCGGGTTTACCAGTCATTCTTCCGCTAAACAGACTCTAACGGTAATTTCTGAGATACTTCCCTGTATAGGAACTCTTTGACTTCATTATCGCCGCCGGTGTACCCTGAAAAATGATCTTGCCTCCTTTTTCCCCGCCTTCAGGACCCAGGTCCACGACCCAGTCCGCAGCCCTGATTACATCCAGGTTATGCTCGATCACCAGCACCGTATTGCCGGATTCAACAAGCCTGTTCAATATTCTTAGCAGCGCCTGGACGTCAACGAAATGCAGTCCAACGGTGGGTTCATCCAGGATATAGAGGCAGCCCCCCTTCGGCGTCGCACCGAGCTCGGAACAGATCTTCAGCCTCTGGGCCTCCCCGCCCGAAAGGGTCGTTGCCGGCTGGCCTAGGCGCAGATAGCCAAGTCCCGTCTCCATCATCAATTCCAGCTTCGGGACGACGCGGGGCTCGTCGTGGAACAGCTCCAGCGCCTCATCAACAGTCATATTCAATACCTCGCTGATGTTCCTGTCCCTGTATCTTATTCTCAGAGCCTCGGGTGTGTATCTCTTTCCACCGCACCTTTCGCACGTGATATACAGATTTTCAAAAAAATACATCTCCATCAATTCGTACCCCTCACCCTTGCAGGTTTCGCAGCGTGCTGAGAAAGCCGTCTCCCTCCAGGCGATCATAAAACAGGGGACGTTCCGTAACGGTCCTGAACTTTTTCGATACGGCCCTGTAGAGAGTCTCGACGACAAGACTGCTCTTCCCCGACCCGGAGACCCCGGTGACAGCGACCAGCCTGTTAAGGGGAACCGTAAAGTCCAGGCTTTTAAGGTTGTTCCCTGCGGCGCCATAAACGGTCAGTTTTTCACCGTCCCCCCGTCGCCCCGGCGGAAGCGCCACTTTTTCTATGCCTCTTATATATCTTCCCGTAAGGGTGTCCGATTTTAGAAAGTCGTTTTTCGGTCCGGAGAAGACGACCTCTCCTCCTCTGTGCCCTCCGCCGGGACCCAGTTCTACAATCCAGTCTGCCCTCTCGATTATTCCCCTGTCATGCTCCACAACGATGATGGTATTACCAAGCCCGGAGAGCTCGCTCATGATTCCGGCTATCCTGTCCGTATCCCGGGCATGAAGGCCTACCGTAGGCTCATCCAGCACGTAGAGCGTTCCCGTCAAAAGAGAGGACAACTGGTTCGATATGTTTATCCTCTGGTACTCGCCTCCGGAAAGGGTCTTGCCGTACCTGTCAAGTGTGAGATAATCCAGGCCCACCTTCTCCAGAAACCGAAGCTTCATCATGATCTGTCTGAGGAGTTCCTTCGAAACATCCCTCCTGAAGGGCGAAAGATCGGCATCACGGAAAAATCTTCCGGTCGCCGATACGGACATTCTGCAGAGTTCGGCTATATCGAGTCCGCCGACTTTATATGCCAGCACCTCTTTTTTCAGCCTCTTTCCCCCACACGCCGGACAAGTAACACCCCGTCTGTATCTGCTGAGAAATACCCTTACGTGGAGCTTGTACCGCCTTCCCTCCAGGTCTTCGAAGAAATCATCGATCCCGTAAAAATCCCGCCCGCCTTTAAACAACAGTTCCCTTTCCTCCGGCGAAAACTCACTGTACGGTTTGCGGACATCGAGACCCGACCCCTTCGCCTTCGCCAGAAGCTGCCTTTTCCACCACCGGTATGCAGGCTTGTTCCACGGATCAACCGCACCCTGTGTAAGAGACAACCCTTTGTCCGGAATGATCAGGTCCTCGTCGTAGCTGAGGACATTGCCGAACCCCTTGCATTCCGGACAGGCTCCGACCGGATGGTTGAAGGAGAACATAAGCGGAGAGGGCAGAGGAAGCTCGATCCCGCACTCTTCACAGGCATTCTCGGATGAAAAAGAAAGGACAACGTGAGGTGCGAGGTGTGAGGTGTGAGGAGACTCTGAGGGCGTGGTTGCCGGCCTCTGACTCCTCACTCCGGACTCGCGACTCTTCACTATTAAAACTTTTATCCGGCCTCTTCCTTCTATCCAGGCCATCTCTATGGAATCTGACAGCCTGGGTTCGTTTCTTATGACAAGCCGGTCGAGAATAACTTGGAATGAGGTGCGAGGTGTGAGGCCTGAGGCGTGAGGCGTGTGTTTTTTACTTCTGCATTCTGCATTCTGACTTCTGATTTCGTCTATCTCCTTTATCTCCCCGTCGATCCAGAGCCTCTGAAATCCCTGCTTTCTCAGCTCCTCCAACGAAGCTCCTGACTCGAAAATAAGTAAGGCCTTTTCCCCTCCGTGATGGTCGGCCAGTTCAGACACGACCTGGCCGGGGTCCCATCTTCTTATTTCCTTGCCGCACTCGGGGCAATAGGGCGTTGCGATCTTTGAATAAAGAAGCCTGAAGAGTTCATAGAGTTCCGTCAGGGTCCCCACCGTGGACCGCGAGCCCCTGACGGGGTTCTTCTGTTCCAGAGCGATCGCGGGCCGTATATTCAGGATCGCGTCAACATCGGGCCGGTCGAGTTTTTCGAGGAAAAGCCGCGCATACGTGGAAAGGGATTCGATGAAACGCCACTGCCCCTCGGCGAATATCGTGTCGAAGGCAAGAGAAGACTTTCCCGATCCCGAAACGCCGGTTACTGCGATGACCTTGTTATGCGGAAGCCTGAGACTTATATTCTTGAGGTTATTCTGCCTGGCGCCATCAATGCTAAGTTCCTTCGGAGACATCCTCTTATTTTAGCACAGGAGGAGGACAGGAAAGGTCATAGGTCATACCTCACCGCAGGGGTCAGAGAGGCACCAAATTCAGCCACAAAAAGCACAAAAGTCGCACAAGGGTTTCCCGATGAAGCCTGTAAATCAAAGACAATTAGCCACTGAGTCACTAACAGCGTACTGAAAAAACTGTTTTCGTATTCTCCTCATTCCCGCGAAGGAGGGAATCCGGGTTTTTCGGCAATTTATGACGAATCTGGACTTTTTAGCAGCCTGTTAAAGAAGACTTTTCAGTCAGTCGTCAACATGGACCGCATGCCATCTCAGAAGTCCCTGTTGTTGTCGCTGTCAATAGTAAATGTATCGCCGTCCACACGGGAGCCGCCCTTGCCCGTAGCAATAGCCTTAAATCCCCCGGCTGTGCTGCCATCGGCATCATAAACGCTGATCTTGTAATTGTATTTCAGGTTCCCAACGTCACCGGGCTTAAACCCGGAAAGAAAGCCCCGGATGTTTGCCAGACCGTCAATTACCTTGTTCTTGCAAGTGGAGCCCTCCATGTAATAACACCCATTGTCGGCAAAAAACTGCTCTTCCAGCAATCTCAGGTTTTGAAGATTGGTATACGCCTCCGTCCGGGTCGCCCTTGTTTGCTGGCCGACATACGCCGGAATAGCAATCATAGCAAGAACGCCGATAATGGCGACCACTATGATCAGTTCAACCAGAGTAAAACCTTTCTTACCCATGTCTGCCTCCTCTGTAATAATCAACTAAGCCTTCAGCAGAGATACCACCCAAAGGGCGAAGCTGAGGATAAAACCCAGGAAACCATAGAAGGCGAGCCTCGCCCTCATTATGCCTTTTTCGTCAAAGCCCCCGAATATCATGAAGACGACTGAAGCTACCCAGCCGAAAAAACTCGCTTCCACGACTACGGACCAGCCCGGGGCGGGAGCACGGTCAGCCTTCATCGTGTAAAGAAGCCTTGCCTTTTCGGACGCCGCGTCTTCAGGCTTGACAGACCCTTCCCGGATCAACATTTGCACATCAAGCTCCGCGATCTCATCGTCGCATTTTTCTATCCAGTCTTTGCCCGGCGTGTACAGGCTGCGCGAGGCATAAAAAGAACTCCTGATGGCGGAAAAGGCGTCGACAGCCCACTCCGGTTTACCTTCTTTTTCAAACATTTTACCCATTGTCCAGAGCCGTTCCGCCGATTTTCCGATGTACGGCGACCAGGGGGAGTAGGCGTGCAGGACCGAGTCATATTCGCGTATCGCCGGTTTCCATTCGGTTGCAGCGAAATACTGCTCGGCCTTCAAAAAGTGGCTCCTCTGCATATAAAGGACCTTTCCCCAGACCAGGATAATGAAAACAATAAAGGCAAGCAGGCCTTTAATGAGATATTTCTTTTTCATAGGTCTTCCCCTGGAATATCTTCAGCGCGGCATTTCGCAATTCCCTCAACCTGAGCATCCACGGCAGAACCGTCGCCTCCCTTATTATTTTCCCCGACATCTTGGATAAACCCGAACTCCTGTCATAAAATATTATAGGCATTTCATGGACTTTAAAACCGGACATTCTTACGAGGTACGCCATCTCTATCTGGAAGGAATATCCGCTGGAGTGTACTCTGTCCAAATCGATTGCTTCCAGCGCCTCCCGTCTATAGCACCGGAAGCCGCTCGTCAAGTCAGTCAGCCGGATGCCAAGTATCATGGCGGCGTAAAAGTTGCCAAATTTTGACATAAGAAGTCGTCTGAAGTCCCATCCAACGACACTAATCCTCTTTTTCAGATAGCGAGAGCCGATTACGAGTCCGTATCCCTCGATTTCCCTGAGAAACCAGGGCAGTGCACCGGGATGGTGCGACCCGTCCGCATCCATCTCGATGAGGTACTGGTAGCCTCGTTGAAGACCCCATTTAAAACCGGCGACATATGCTGTCCCGAGCCCGAGTTTTCCCTGTCGTTCAATAAGGGACACCCTCTTTTCACGCGACATGATTTCCGTGACTACCTTCGCAGTGCCGTCCGGAGAAGCATCGTCAACAACGAGAATGTCAAAAGATTCATGCTTCAGAATAGCGTCCATGATGGCACGGAGACCGGCCTTCTCGTTATAGGTGGGTATGATCACCAGAGCCTTGTTCATCAGTCTAAATTATAGCAAGTACCGTGCCGGACCGGAGTCGTTACTTATAAAAATATGGCAGCGTCTCATGAGCGAAGCGGCCTGTCGGACGCTCACATCATCGATCGAAAACACGCGCTCCCTGTTACCGGAAAGCGAAATGATCTTTTCCCTTAAAGGATATTCTTCCGGCCCTCCGAAAAGAAGAAATCCTGTGTCCCTAAGCTCATTTGCCAGTTCGTCAATGACCCTAGCGAATGAAGCCTCCGGCCACCTGCGCCTGTCGTGGTTTTTGAAGACACTTGTGCCGGGATGAATACCGACAAGAAAGCGGGCATTAATGTTATGGGCTTTCATCCACTGCTCCGGGAACGACCGTTCCTCTTCCGTCAGATAAATCTCCAGGGGATACTCTTTCTTGTCCGTAAGATTGAAAAAATCGAGAAGTTTCAGATTCTCTTCGACACAGTGCCGGTCGTCCTCTTCGCTAACGGTCTTTGTCTTCAAGAAATTCAACTCCCTTATATTGTCCGAACGGTATCGATGCCCCAGTCTGATCCGGCTGCCGACAACAAACGCAGCCAGGTTGTAATCTCTCCTGTTGGATGGATAAAAGTTTATCGAATAATCGAATTCCTTTCTAAACTGCATGAGAAACCTCAGCCCCTCCAGCTTGCTGCTGCGAAGGAAGGGGAAAAAAATGTTCTCGGCAATATAGGGGTTATTCAGTAAGATGTCCCTTGTCGTTGCAAACATGTGAAGATAGGTGATTTCGATATCCAGCTGTTCCCTGAGATTCCTGACCGCCGGCGTCGACATCAGCACATCACCAATCCCATAAAGGGGCAGAACAAGAACCTTTCTCATTTTCTATTTTAACCTTTAATCGAACCCGCATGCTATAATTTTGAAGCAACACGGACACGGACTCGCATGAGGACCACGCGGCGAAATTATTGTGGAAGAAATTTATCGGAGGCCTCTGTGAACTGCATAGTCTGTAACGGAAAAGCGCGTCTAAATTACAAACTGAAAGATTACCACCTGATCCGGTGCAAGAACTGTTTTCATGAGTGGATTATGGAGAGGGATTCTGTTGACGTAAAAAACTTTTATGATAGTGCTTATTTCAAAGGGGAAAAAGCATGTTTCGGAGCTTCGTTCAAGAAATGGAAGCCTGAGTCGTCGCTCATAAAAAATCGGATAACATTCGATATATCAAATATTCTTTGTGGAATGGAACTATCAAGACCAAGCGTTCTGGAAATAGGTCCTGGCCCAGAGCAAAACTTGTTTCGTTATGCTTCCAGTTTCTCATCGATTGAAAGCTTCGATATATCTCCTCTTGTCAACACATTCCTGGAAGACCAGGGAGCTAAAGTATACAAAGCCTGGGATGAAATTCCCTCGGAAAAATACGACGCTGTAGTCGCCTATGAAGTAATTGAGCATGCACCTGATTCTTTGCAACTCTGCTTGAGAATCCTTTCAAAACTCAAGAAAGGGGGCGTCTTTATCCTGACGACCGGCAACACACGAAGTTTCTACTCGAGATTGGCCGGTCGAAAATGGTTCTACTATGACCCGCCTGCTCACCTGAATTATTTCTCCGACAAATCCATGCGAATACTCTTAAATAGCGCCGGATTCAGCAGGGTCAAGGTATTGCACCTGGGCAGCACTTCCAAGGAGGTCCTGTCAAAAACAAGGCTCGCCTTCCTGTTACATCCCCTGTTAACGCTCATCGCCTCCAGTATGACCGTATATGCATACAAGTAGTCACTGATATTCAGCCGCTTTAAGAGGGCCCTTCCTATGATTTTCGACTACATGGAGCAAGAATATTTCATACTGCTTCGCTATTCTGTCCCAGGTAAAGTTCCCGGCATACTCGCGCCCCTTCCGCCCCATCTCCAGCCTTAATGCCTCGTTGCCGAGGATAAACGTAATTTTTTTCGCCAGGTCCTTCTCATCGCCGACCCTGAAGGAAAGTCCGAAACCGGCATCTACGGCATAACGCAACTCAGGGATGTCACTAACAATCACCGGTCTGCCGCAGGCGGCCGCTTCAAGCACAACGATCCCCTGACCCTCGTATCGCGAGGGAAGCACTAACACTGCGGAGTCATTAATATATCGCCTTTTCGCCTCTTCAGCCAGGAAGCCCTTGAAATCAATCCTGTCTTCAAGCCCCGGAACACTTGCGGCCCGCATCAACTTGTCCTCGTCTTTGCCTCTTCCGACAATTGCAAGCTTGCTCCCTTCTATTTCCTTCATTGCATTCAGCAGGGTGTCGAGCCCTTTGTTATGGAGGTGAATTCTTCCGACATATGATATGTAATTTCCTTCACCTGCCCCGGCCTCATAAACCCAGTCTATCCCATTCGGGATGACGGCGGAGTGGCGCATGCCGAATTTCTTCCTGCTCGCCTCCGAAACGCAGATGGCATTTTTGAAAAGCCTGGGATAATATCTCTCCAAAAGAACAAACGGAAGTCCACAGAGGAAATAGCGTCTTATCAGGTTCATGCCTTCTTTGTGATGGACCTGAATAAGAGTCGGCGTCTTCACAAACATAGCCGAAGGCAGAGGATTATAGGGAGCAAAATCCTCAACGACTACGTCGACTTTTCCGGCCTCTTTGAGCAGAAATGAAGATGCCGCACAGGCATAGGTGAAAGTGCTGAGTACATAATTGTCCCTGCCGGTCCCGACGAACCTGAATCTGAGGTTTCCTTCACTGTAATCGGACGCCCCGGGGTATCTGCCAGAGACGACTGTTATGTCGTTCCTGTCGGCCAATCTCTTATAAATCTCGCACACTCTCACAGCTCCCCCGCCGCCTACCCAGGGGTTATCGATGTGGTCATAGATGAAGTGGAGAATTTTCACTCTAAAGACGCTTCTCCGGATTTTCCCCTGACAAAATCCAGGAACCCTTGCACGAAGGCCTTGAGATTACGGGGCTGCCCTTTCAGGCACCTGACCAGTGCGAACTTAAAGAGATAAGAGAAGGGAACCAGAAATGCCAGCGCAGGATGAAACTTCCAGGTGAAGAAAAGACCATTTCTCGTCCAGTAGTAGTCGGTCAAGCGGTTTATACCCCCAGTGGTACCGCCTTCCTTGTGCCAGACTTTGCTACCGGGGCAGTAAACCAGCCTGTATTTCTTGCGCCTCGCCCTCATTCCCCAGTCGACATCCTCCCAATAAAGAAAATAGCTGTCATCCATTAGTCCGATATCTTCCACGACCTCCCTTCTCACAAGAAGACTTGCACCGCAGACGTAGCTCAATTCGACAGGATTGTCCCAATTTCCATCGTCCTTCTGGTCCTGCGCCAGGGGAGCTGCATTCCCCAGCCAGGAATATATCCTGCCACCACCCGCAGATTGAAGGACATCAGGCCGTCCATGGTAAAGCAACTTGGACCCTGCCATTCCTATGACATTGTCTTCCTCCATCACGCTTATCATTTCCGCTAGGGCGTCTTTTGCAATCACGGTATCATTATTCAGAATCCATATGTAAGAACATTCCTTTTGTTGCAGCACATATTTCAGAGCGATATTATTTCCTCCAGCAAAACCTGCATTGCTCCCGGTCTGAATAAATATCAGGGGATTATGCATATATTTTGAGCCGGTTTCTTTATTTTTGGCAATGTCTTCCTTTTCGGCCATTGCCCGGTCAAATCTGACGAACGGGATCGGTTTATTGCTGTCGAACTCGAAGAATCTGCCCGAAACAATCATCCTGCCTTCCGCCCAATTCCTGATCATCTGCTCCGAACGGTCCGATGAAGCATTATCAACGCATATTACCTGGAAATTCGGGTAACTGTTTTGATATACACTCTCGAGACACTCCACAGTGTCTCTCCAGTTGTTCCAGTTAAGAATAATGATATAGACCTTGGGGAAATCTGCCATTAGCCGACAAACCGATGTTCGACTGCCGGGAGCACAATTGGTTGCCTGATCATAGGTCGAACCTGTTGAGAGCCCCATCAAACAGCCCCCTGAAAATATTTGCGACTTTCCTCGCCTTATTTGACTCAAGCAGGATGACCTTCATCACTTCCTTGATAAAAGAAACCATGTCCAGATATATGAACCAGAAGTTCTTCCAGTAATTCCTGTAGATATAAACCCGGTTGCGGGCCATATAGTACCACCTTTCAGGCGGATGATTCGTAGGGGTCAGTCTGCCGCCCAGAAACTTTATCTGGCTCATTTTACCGAGTCTGTGGCCAAGCAATGCCTCACAGGCCACAATAATACGGTATTTCCTGTTCCTCAATCTGAGACAAAATTCGTAATCTATGCAGTCGATAAAAAATCTGGACTGAAAAAGCCCGACTTCTCTGAATACAGAAGCTTTCGTCATGCTGCCGGATGTTATGACGATGTCAGGCTCTATAAATCTCTTATTTCCGCAGCAGATTGTGAATTTGAAACTTCCGAATTTAAAAAAGGAAGGCTCGAAGGTTGCGCTTCTATCCACAGGCTTTGGAGCCACCACAGCTACATTTTCTTTATGCGATAGATCTTCATACACAGACAGCATTTTATTCACCATATCTGCCGCCGGATAGCTGTCGTGGTCCAGCGTCAATATCCAGTCGGCACCCAGCGAAAGGCCGAGTTCCACCCCCTGGTTCAGTGCATGGGCAAGCCCCACGTTCCGTTCGTTTCTGATAATCGAAACTCTGGACGAATTTTTATTTGCAAGTGTCTCAAGAATGCCTATTGTAACAGCTTCGGAACCGTTGTCTATGACAATAAGGTGGTCCACCTGGCCGAGGATGCCTGCAACAGATTCGGCCACACTCTTCCCGGTGTTGTAAGTGACAATAACCGCACAGACTTTTCTTTCCATTGGGCACAATGCCAAACCCTGCCAGCCAAAGCTCACTCTTTTTTTGAACAAAGAACGGTGCCTGTCAAAGAAATGCCGTCCATTTCAGCATCCCGGGAATCATTTCTTGATCCTATCCAGAAAAAGATAAACCTTCATTGCTTTGTTATACAATCTTTCACCAAAAAAGGAAAGAAGGAGGCCGATCCAGGACTTCGCCTCACGGGAAATGTCATGACCGCCAACCGCTTCAAATTCAAGACAGGTCCTAGACGGATGCCTTACCAGGTACTTGACGGCATCCAGAAGGAACGTTCGTCCCATTAATGTCCTCTCACATGTCATCCTTTGCCACTTTCACCTTTCGATTACTCAGGAGGACAAAGAGGATAGAAAACCCTTCTATATAAATCTACAATGCCGTTTAGTCTGAGAATCTTCAGAAAAAGACCTATCCTCTTTTCCATCATCTGCAAACGGCAAACGACAATCCTCCTCTTGACCATTCCGCTATACCGCGGGGGAAGAGATGCACTGACAAACCTATAAACCTCAATCGCTTTTTTTAGCTGCTGAATGCGCTTCTCAGAAGACCATATTCCGCCCGAATGAACCCTATAGGTGCCCATGACGCCGGTAATATAGCCTATATCGCCGTGCTGGGCATTCAAGAGGTGTAACGGCCAGTCTGCCAGCGGAGCGAGATGGAACCACTCAGGGAACTCATTAAACAGTCCACGCCGGAACATCACCGAACACGTGTGCATGAAATTACCTTTCAGGAGGTGTTCAAGCGTATAAGTTTTCTTTTGACCCGGAGGCATTGCAATCCCTATGAATTGACTTTCGTCTTCAAGTATAACCCTGACATCATGAAAACACATTGCATAATCAGGATGGCTGTCGAGAAAATCGGCCTGTTTCTGCAATTTATCCGGCGAAGTCCAGTAGTCATCACCGTCAAGAAGCGCGATATAGTCCCCCCTGGCGTTTCTTAAGTTGTTCATAAAGTTCCACCTGCCGGTGGGCCTGCCGTTGATATAGATCACATTCTTCCTGTCGTTAAGGAAAAGTCTTACCTTGTAAGGGTATTGTTCCTTATACTTTTTTACTATCTCCCGCGTACCATCGTTCGAATCATCCTCCCCAATGATGATCTCGAAATCAAAATCGGTCTTCTGAATGAGGACACTTTCAAGGGCCTGGGAGATATAGTTCCCATGATTGTATGTAGTAATGCAAACACTGACCTTCATACCAGCATCACGCCTATACTGTTCGCTCCAGCATCCTGGTAATCCTATCGCCATTCGCCGTCAGAAACTTTATCAATTCGCACACACGACCAATATCTTCCTTGCCGACAGAGGTACCCGTCGGCAGACTCATAATCTCCGCTGCCAGACGCTCCGTCTCGGGGAGCAGCATTCCTGAGTTGGGGAAATATGATCGGTAAGGTTCCATCCTATGCGTCCCCGGGGAAAAGTATCTTCTGGCAAGTACGTTTTCCGCGCGAAGTATCTTCACCAAGCTGTCTCTGCTTATGCCTGCTGCCTTTTCGTCGACCCTGGAAACAACATACTGATAATTGGACTTCTCCTTTCCATTGTAAGTCACCATGTCAAAACCAGGCAGCCCTCCAAGTTCGCGCCTGTATAGCCTATAGTTCCTGCGGTTAGCAGAGATGACTTCATCGATGCCTTCGAGGGCGGTCAGCCCGGCGGCAGCGGAGACCTCGTTCATCTTGCCGTTTGTCCCTATGTAGATAACATTATCTAGTCCGGCAAAGCCGAAGTTTTTCATCAGGCGAATTTTGCCGGCCAGCTCATCATCGTTCGTAACTATAGCCCCGCCTTCAAATGAATTCAGGAACTTGGTAGCATGAAAGCTGAACACCTCGGCATTTCCGAAATTTCCCACCATCCTGCCCTGCCAGGAACATCCACAGGCATGGGCGGCATCAAACAGAAGCCGAAGCCGTCGCCGCCTCGCGATATCCTCAAGCTTCTCCGCATCGCAGGGCCTTCCCCACAAGTGCACACCTATAATGCCAGTCGTCCGCGGAGTTATGAGCTTTTCGACGCAGTCAGGGTTCAGGTTGTGGGTTTTGGGGTCGATATCACAAAACACAGGGGTAATCTCCTGCCACTGAAGGGCGTGGGCCGTCGCAACAAAAGTGAAGGAAGGGACTATAACTTCCCCTGTAAGCCCGGCCGCCCTGATAGCGATCTCCAGCGCTACCGTCCCGTTACACATGCAGATACAGTGCTTTGCCCCCGTGAACTGCGCGATCTTTTTTTCGAACTCCCGTACATAGGGGCCGTTATTGGTAAGCCAGCGCCTGTCGAGGATGTCGTTGATTCTCTCAAGGAGACGTTTCCGGTCGGGAATATTCGGGCGGCCCACATGAAGAGCCATGTCGAAGGTGGGCTTTCCGCCAAAAATGGCAAGTTCTGACAGCTTTTTCTTAATCACAGATTAAGCTCTTCTCCGGAAAATTCCTTGTAAGCTTTCATGACCCTTTTTAACTCTTCCCCCGAAAGAGTAAGTTCGTTTGCCGCCTTAAAGCTCCCAGGTCCAGTATAAGAACTGTCTATCTCGTAGCCCTGCGCCGAAAGCTTATCCGCTATCTGCCCGAATGTCCGTAAGGGGTTTTCGCAGAACTCTTCATATCTTACCTCAAGCGATCTTGACTGTTCTAACTTTCCAAGCTCACCTTCGATTTCGCGATTTGTATAGTACACCTGTCCGGCGACTTGCTCGTAGGGAGCCATATCTTTTAACATCTCGTATTCCTTCGGTTTAGCCGAATACCACTTGTCAATCGTTCCGTAGAACTTAATCCTGGCTCCAAGAAGAGACTGAATGTTATACAGGGGATTCCGCCTGGTAAATACGAAGAGCACCTTTTCGAACATGCTCGCAAGAAAAGGGATGTTAAACTGCAATATCAAACCCTTCATGACAAATGGTTTGTCGAAAATGGATTCAATGGCAGCAAGTTCAGCCAGAAATCTCTTGCTGTCCATCTTCTCAAGCATTTTCTCATTCACAAACTCAAGTTCGGCGTTTGGAGTGAAACGCCGCCAGAAGTACCAGAACTCGTTTGGTGCAAGCGCCCCCTTCGTTTTACCGAGAACCGAGACAAAAGAGACTTCGCCGCTGAAATCAAGTATCTCGTCCCTGAAGTTATATTCCGGCGATGCCAGAAGTTGCTGAATTTTAGCCCCGATATAAGGTGCACCGTAGAATCTCGAAAGTATGTTGGTAGGATAAGCGAGCTTCCCCAGGCTGGCAAGCCACTGCATCATCAAAGTAGTTCCGCTCCTCGGCGCTCCGACCACCAGGATTACCGGATATTTCGGGCTTCGGAACCTGGAGATTATTTTCTCTTCTGCAGGCGCGAGCAAGTTGTTAAGCTCCTTTAATAAGCCTTCGAGGTTTTCATTTCGTCTGAATTCAGCCTGTCTGATCATGACTGTCTTCCCCGGAGGAGGCCGCTCCTTCATGGTCATCCTTGTGATTGAGATCAATAATAGATCTGCACATGTCGATCCTTTCTCCGCCCATCACCCCGTATTCTTTCATCATGATTATGCCCGAGCGGAACTCCCCTATTTTAGGTTCTACGGGTTCGCCACGCAACATGCCAACAATTAGAGCCGGAAAATCGGCACCTGCAAGGTGGGACGAAGGATAACCTCCGCCAAATCGGGGATTTATTTCCATGATTGTTACCTTGCCATCGTGAAAAAAGCAGTCAACGTCCAGCGGACCCACATGACCCCGCTTCCCTAACTCCTTGCCCAGACGCAAACCATAGTCCATAAGTTCCGCCGATGAGCAAGTCTCAGCCTGATCGGTCTCTCCCGCCCTCATTGAAATTTTCCTTTTTGGAACAACAGCAAGCACATTGCCGGCCATATCATTACATATATCGAGATGATACTCCGGCAAACATAACCTTTGCTGTATGATCATATCGGGCACGTAGTTAAAGAAAAAAGTCAGCTCCTGAACATTTGCTACAAAAAAGATGTTATGGCTTCCGTAGCCAAACCGCTCCTTCACCACTAGCGGGAATGTCAATCTGCCAGAAGCCATAGCTGCCAGGCTTTCCTCGAGGGAACAAAAAGTTTCAAGGCAGTTGAAGCCATGCGCCTTAAGGAAAAGGAATGTCTGGTACTTGTCAAAACAAATATTGCTCACCTCTTTACTCGCCATTATTGGCATGACACCAAGTGAGCGAAATTCGTCAAGATGCCCGGAAAGAACGTTTATATCAGGATCAAAAAAAGACAGCATACCGGAGATATTCTTAAGTCTGCAAAGCTCGATCATGGCTGGAACATACTCAGGACTTGAGATATCTGGTATAAGAACTCCAAAATCACAGGCACTGAAACCCGTCGTAAACTCAGAATTACTCGTACCTATAATCTGGTCGGAAGGTCTCAGATGAACTTTGAAGAAATCGGCTATATAGCCTCGCCTACCTATGCAAGAAAACAATATATTCATGTTTTTTACTGTATCGACTTCTTACACCTCTCTCAAATATACATCAAAAGATAAAGGTGGCAAGAATATCCTGAAGTTCCTGCCTGCGCCTTATAACTTCAAATTTGTCAAGCGATGCATTACAGGAAATGATCGCAGGGCTCGTTTGTATAAAGGGTGGGGTTAAGACAATCGTATAAGCCCCTACATTGTCAAAAACAACGAAGTCACCCTCAGAAAGACTGCTCTCATATCCCCTATATAAATAATCTTTCTCCATGCATGTATAGCCCACAATGTCAA
>JARRRI010000058.1:29273-49474 GCA_037380845.1 Candidatus Sulfobium sp.
CCCATGGCTTCTTCCGAAAGTGTGCTATTCGTTTCTTTTCTGTAGACGGTTATCGGCAGGTTTTTTTCATTAAAAGTCGGCTTCACATTGTAGATGCTTCCCGTAGATACAGCCAACTTTTGAGTGCCAACGGATTTAACTGCCGAGATCATACAAACAAATTTCATAACGTTCCCCAAGAGGGCAATCCCCGGTTCAAGAATGAGTTCGGGCCCTCTGTCCTGGGGGTATGCTTCTTTAAACTGAGGGGCAATCGCCTGAGCATAGTCCTCATAAGTAGGACAATAAAAAGCGAACTGCTTCGCGAAGTCCTTGTCTATTTCACCAAAAAAACCACCACCCAAATCCAGAAAATCAGGTATCCGATCACCGAAACAGGCTTTACTGATCTCAATCATTTTTTTGGCTCTCAGGTAATATGATCCTATGCTTCTGTGAGGAGTCGAAAAGTGGCAATGAAGCCCTTTGACACGGCAATTGGATATCTTCCCTAGGTACTCAAATATTCTATCCACTTCTCCTCCACCGACATCACAACCAAACCGGGAGACATAATCCGTGCCGATATCGAAATTGCACCTTATGCCGACAGAGATTTCAAGCTCCGGCTCCTTTCTTGCCAGAATGCCGACGAGTAAAGCTTCGTGAAATGAATCAAGATTGACAGTAGACCCGGCCTTTACGGCCTTCTCAATATCCGAAGCCGTTTTTAGAGGACCATTGAAAATGATATTGCCTGGAGCAACTCCAACCTGTATTGCCAAATCATATTCCATCATTGAGACCACTTCGGCATAGCTTCCTAATGAGTTGGCATATCTACATAGAGCGGGTGTATAATTTGTTTTATATGAAAAAGCCAGCCTAGTATGTGGATATATCGACTGGAAAGCAGACTGGAAATCTCTGTAATTTGCATCAAACCGTTTTAAATTCAATAGGTAAAAAGATTCTCCATATTGCCCCGCCAGATTGCTGAGCAAATCCCAGGATAATTCCATCAGAAAGCCCTTTCGTCACTTATCGATGACATTATTAATTTTAACAGACCAGACTTTTTTCAATAAAGTGTGCGATATTGGTCGCAAGGGAAAACTTGACCTTGTTCGCAAGCATGACCATTCAGCTGACGAACTTGCTTAAAAAAGCAACTGCCCCTGCTCCCTCTATCCCCACCTTTGCCATCACTTCCCGGAAGATAAAGATATCCTCCCGCTCTATGCTCCTTGTGATCAGCAGGCTCGCGGCATAGCCACCTATAAACAGAAGAAAGTAAACCGGCAGCATCCAAGACTGAAGTGGAATGCTCTGGGCCAGGACATATATTAACACTCCCGTCAAGGCCGCCCCGACCAATGGCCTGAGATAAGCAGAGGTGAATGGATGCATGCTGTTATATCTGATCAGGCTCAACGAATACAGGAGATTGATGATTATGTAGGACGACATAGTGGCCAGCGCTGCCCCCGTAATGCCCATCCCGAGATATTTTATCAGCACGTAGTTCAGAACTACATTAATTATCGCCCCTGTGATGGAAATGTTCATTATAGTTTTAGTGAGCCCGATTACTGTGAGGAGCATCCCGTTTGTGCCAAGAAAGGCGTTTATCATGAAGCCAATAGCCAGTATCCTCAGCGACATGGCAGCGTCGACAAACCGACTTCCAAAAAGCACTGTAATTGTCATCTCCGGAAAGAAGAAAAAGACGAAGAATAGCGGCAGGGTTGCTGCGAAAACCCATTTCGTGAGGACCTGATATGTTCTCTTAAGCTCCTGTGATTTCTTTTTCGCATATATTTCACCTGCTATCGGCAGAAACACGTAGCCGAGGGCTGATAAAGGGAAAAGCAGCAGCCTCACAAGCGAAACACTCACGCTGTAGGTGCCCACGACTGCGGGCGTGGAGTAGCGTCCGAGCATCAGAGTATCCGACCACATAAGAGCAAGAGACATGATGGTGGACGCCAGCAGCGGAATGGAAAACTTCAGCAACTTCATGTGCCGTCTTCCTGCCTTCGGCATAAAAGGCCGCGCACCAAGTTTCTGAACGCCGTAAACTACGACCAGAACGGATGTCGCCGCGCTGGACGCTACAAAGGCGTAGAGAATACCTTTTAAGTGCAACCCGAGAAAGATCGCCACGAGTAACAGAACCAGGTATAAAACAGGAGTAAAGACATCTGAAAAGACCCTCTGCCTGATTACGCCGAAGCCGAGCATCACCCCGCCTGCCACGCCTCCTGCCACACTGAACGGGATCAGAAAGGATATTACCTTGAGCGGGACGGCGAGCTCCGGGGTATAAAAGACCTTTCGGGCTATAAGACCGGAAAAGAGGTAAACTGCCGCGAAGCACAGCAGGCCCAGCGGCAGCAGCATCTGCATCCCCGCCCGCGCTGTATAGTAGGCCTCTTCCCTCTTCTCCTCGCCGAGGTGGAGGGAGACAAACCGGGACAGCCCCGAAGGTATTCCAAGTAAGATAACAGCCGAAATAACACCCAGGACCGTAAGGACTAGCGAATAGATGCCGAACTCGACCTTTGTAATGTCCCTGACCACGAGGATCTTGATAAAAAACCAGAGCAGCTGACTGAAAGCCATGCTCGCCAAGACAAAGGTGGAGCCCTTGGCGGCTTTTTTTAAAGAAGAATTAACGGTCTCAGACATCCAATACTCATTATAACAAAAAGCTTTTTTGTAATCTTGGATCTTTCCCTTCCGGATGTAAACAGCAGACAGCCCTGAGATCCGATAGAAATTAGTCCCTGAAACATTTTTATTTATTGCGGATTACAGAAAGGGCCTCTTTTTCAAAGAGATGAGCGAGTTGGCCATATCTCTGTGTTTTCTTCATCCGAGCCAAGAGACTGAATGCCTGGTCTTTCCGTCCGTCTCTCAGCAAAAAGTTAATAAACGGCCATGCCACCCTCTCCGGAGGGGCCATGATAAAAGCCGATTTAAAGAAATCATTTCCCTTCTTCTTATCGCCGTCCCGCATGAGGAAATCAGAATAGAAAAGAGTATTCAGCCCGTACTGGTCCGTGAGCTCCTGGACCAGGAAATCGTTAGAAGGGGGCATGTTCAGGACGCTTTCATAGCTTGTCTTTTCGAAAGCCTCCTTGTATTTCCGCCTAGTGTCCGATTCGAAAGCTCCGGCTGGCTGCCCCTTAGGCCATAGAGCAGCTGAAAAGAGATACGGATAATAATCATAAAATTCAGCAACGACCTTTGTCATGCTCAGAGGGTTGTCGACAAAAAGCTTCTCCTTCAGCGCAAATTCATCGTTTATCTCTGAGATCGTGCTCTTCAGACTGTGATAAAATCCCGGGTAAAGACCAGCGTATTTCCAGGCGGGAGCACACTCGAGCCCGAAAATGTCATTATTCCCGCTCGTATCCATGACCAGCACATCGTCTCTCAACCGCTCGACACCTTTCATATAAAAGGCGGTGAACATTGAGTTGTCACCGTGGTTCATGAGCAGACTCTTCTCCGGAAGAGACATGAGCATATCCCTGCCGTAAGTGTAGCAGATAACATTATTGCTCAGGCCGTATTGTCCGACAGTATAAGGCAGGAAAACAAAAGGCAGTACCGCCACGGCGTAAGACCCGAATCCAATCAGTGTTGACCAGCGCCTTCTCCTGATGAAAGAGAGGGTCTCTGCAAATCCGACCGAAATGAGGGAATACAGTATGGGAACCGCAGGCAGAAAATATACTGAGACAACTTCGGTTCCTGCTAGGTTTAGCTTAGGTCCGGAAAATACCAGTTTTCCGAGCAGTAGAAACCAGACAATTCCCGAAAATCCGAAATACGCCAATATCCTCAACCTCTTCCTCAATCCGATAAAGCCTATAAGAAGAAATGGCAAAACAGGCTTCACGCTCCAAAATGCCACATAGTAGAGACTGTTTCTAAGACCATACAACCATGCACTGCCAAAAGATAAAGTGCGCTCAAGAGTTAGAGGTGTGGATCCGCCCTTATAGTCCTGCCTGAAAAAAACCCTCAGGAAGTCTTTTAATGTCCCCGTATGGGAATACAGAATCAGACCCCCGTGGTCCGCCATTGCAAGAGACCTCAAATAGAGGAAGAGATAGACGGAAAATCCAAGGAGGAATAAGAGAAAACCGAAGATCGCCCATCTCACCGACAGCTCCTGCCACCTCATTGCCAGGGGAAACAGGACAATCAAACCCATGAAACCGATGGTATGGTGATTTCCCATTCCGAGGCCGATGAGGAAAAATGCCAAAAGAGAACTTCTGAAAATGTCCTTTCCCTTGATGATCCTTATGCCTAGATAAAAAACAATCATCGCCAGGAAACTATTGAGCGAGTAAGCTTCGGCCTTAATTGATTCCGTATAGAATATGGGGGATATCCCGCAAATCAGGGCCGCCGCCCACGACGCCGGCCTGCTTTCAGTAAGTTCCATGGAAACCTTGAAGACCATAAGACATGTGAGAGCGCCGGATATTGCGCTTACGAGATTGACTTTGAGACCTACATTCCCGAGCGGAAGGAAAGTCAGGAGCTTCCCCAAAATTATGAACAGGGGATATCCCGGCGGGTGCGCTGAGCCGAGGGAAAAAGAGGCGGCGGCAAAGAGACTGCTGTCCCCGACATAGATCGTCGGGCAAAGGGAAATCAGGAATATGAGAAATGAGGCAGAAAGAACAACCGAACCATTTGTTTTCACATTCCTGGCAAACTCAGACATTGAAAAGTTCACTTTCTTTCATTAAGCGATCCACAGCCAAAAAGTTGTCATAAATGCTTTCCCTAAAATGTCCCATCACTCCGCATCACAGCAATTATATTCTTTTTGGCATCTTTCCGGCAAAAAAAGCGGGAGCTGCCCTGTGGGAGCTCCCGCCATGAACGTTCTTTTCCCTCCTGATCAGTCTGCTGAAAGGACCTTTGAATACATTACGTTACCATCGTTGTCATACACTGACACGACGACCTGCCGGATTGAACTATCATCGGCAGGCGTGGCGCTAAGGCAGATCTGGCCTGCCATGGAAGAATCGCAGCCACCGCTGGTTCCGTCATTCCAAAGTTGTTTGCCGCCCCACGGCGAAGCCTCGTGGGCGTTGTTGTTCCTCGCGTCTGAGAAAGTATGGACAACCCCAGCATCTGCCAGAGCAGCGTTGGTATCGTCAGAGGTATTGACTATGCCGTCCCAATTGTCGTCAACCTCTTTAAGTGTGCCCTGCGGGGTGCCGGACTTCTTCGCCGCCACCATCCATGCAGTGAGTTCCGGCTCCGAGGCAACGGCTGTCCTCTCGATTGCAGCTTTCCTGCTTCTTTCCTGCATGCCGATATAACCCGGGATGGCTATGGCCGCCAGTATACCGATGATCGCCACAACTATCAGAAGTTCGATAAGGGTAAAACCCTGTTGCTCCTTCACATTATTCATTGCCTTAAACATCAAAACACCTCCTTGTTAAATTCTTGCGGCCGAGAGCCGCAACAAAATCCCCTGCTGCAATTTTGTAGGACATCACCTCCTCAAGTAAACTTTCTTTACCTAGAAGCAGTTTCTATGCCATGACGTGAGTAGATTGGCAGTCCAAAATCGCATCAAATTTAAGGCCAATTTCATCTTTGACGACCAAAAAACGTCACTTGGCTGACAAATATCGTCACTTTCATGGTTTGATTACCCGATAATACTCCTTAAAAGAGGAAAAAAACTTCAGCAAGAGCGGAAAACCTCGATGAACTATTGCCTCATGACAATTCTCAGAATAAAGAATAAGGGAACTTGAGCAGTATGGCAGATGCCCGTTCAGTCCGATGATATCATTTTCCTCAGGAAAGTATTGCCGTCCCTTGTCGCATATTTTGCGGCACTGCCGACGACTATGCGACGGAACGAACTGTGGTATAATCTAACACAAAAAAACAGGCGGGGCGAGGATGAAATATATCGGTCTTGATGCAGGTTCCGTAAGCGTAAAACTTGTTCTCCTCGATGAAAAGGGATCGAAGGTTTACGGGATCTACCGCAGGCATAGGGGGAAGCCGCTGCAGGCCGCCCTTGAGCTCCTTAAAGAAGTGTCAGGGGTAAGGAGTGAGGAGTCAGGTGCAAGGGCTCGCCCTTTAAAGTCAGAAGTAAACACCTCAGAAGCCGTTCCTCACACCCCACAATTTTCCCTCTCCGTAACAGGGTCGGCCGGGAGGCTTATCGGCTCCATCCTGGGCATTGAGCCGGTAAACGAGGTCGTAGCCCATGCCTTTTCCACCCGTAAGCTCTTTCCCGAGGTAAAAACGATCATAGAACTGGGGGGAGAAGACTCGAAGCTTATCGCCCTTTCTGATGACTCGAACTCGGCGAAAGACTTTTCCATGAATTCCGTCTGCGCCGCCGGAACCGGTTCCTTCCTCGACCAGCAGGCAGAGAGGCTAAGGCTTTCGATCGAGGAATTCAGCGAACTGAGCCTGAAGTCTGAAAACCCTCCCAGAATCGCCGGACGGTGCAGCGTCTTTGCCAAATCCGACATGATACACCTTCAACAGATCGCCACCCCTGTCCACGACATAGTGGCGGGCCTATGCTTTGCCGTGGCGAGAAATTTCAAAGGTTCGATCGCGAGGGGACGGCAGATAATTGCGCCCGTCTCTTTTCAGGGAGGCGTGGCCGCGAATTCAGGCATGGTCAGGGCCTTCAAAGAAGTATTCGGCCTTGAGGCCCTTCTTGTGCCTGAAGAGCACGCGCTGATGGGCGCAATCGGTGCGGCGCTGAAGGATATGGACTCGGGAAGCTTCAATCCCTTTGACATGTCTCTGCTTGAGGATTTTATCGGGACCGTCAAGCCCTCCGAAAAAGGGCACAAGCCGCTGATGAACGACGGCGACGACTTCGTTGAGAGGCACCTGAAAAACAGTGAGGAGTCGGAGCATTTCACCTCACACCTCACACCTCACGCCTCACGTTCTGCACGTGTCACTCATCACTCGTCGCCGCCTCGGAAGGCTTTTCTCGGCGTAGACATCGGGTCTATAAGCACAAACCTGGCGGTGATCGACGAGGAATGCAGGCTCTTGTCCAAACGCTACCTTATGACCGCCGGACGTCCGATAGAGGCGGTGAGGCAGGGACTTGCGGAGATAGGGCAGGAAATAGCCGATAAGGTGGAAATAGCCGGAGTCGGAACGACCGGATCAGGAAGGTACATGATAGCCGATTATATAGGTGCGGATATAGTGAAAAACGAGATCACGGCGCAGGCCACGGCCGCCGCTTTTATCGACAGCGACGTGGACACCATTTTCGAGATCGGCGGACAGGATTCCAAGTATATATCTCTCAGGGACGGGGTGATCGCAGACTTCGAGATGAACAAGGCCTGCGCGGCCGGGACAGGCTCGTTTCTTGAGGAACAGGCCGAGAAGCTGGGTATTTCGATAAAAGGCGATTTCCAGACATCCGCTTTCAATTCCTCAAATCCCTGCAGACTCGGGGAGCGGTGCACAGTATTCATGGAAAATTCCCTGATGGCCAACCTGCAGCGCGGCACCGGCAAGGAGGACCTGCTGGCCGGTCTTGCATACTCGATCGTCCAGAACTATATCAACAGAGTTGTTTGCAAGAGATCGATAGGCAGGAAGATATTCTTTCAGGGAGGCGTTGCCTTCAACAAATCAGTTGTCGCCGCCTTCGAGAAGTATCTCGGCAAGGATGTGACGGTTCCCCCCAACCACGATGTCACCGGCGCTATCGGCATGGCCCTGATAGCAAAAAAACACGTGGAAAGTCTGAAGTCAGAATGCAGAACGCAGAAGTTGAACGGCGCACGCCTCACACCTCACTCCTCACCCCTCACTTCCTTCAAAGGCTTTGAGCTGTCGAAGATACCCTATGAGATATCCTCATTCGAATGCAAAGGCTGCCCCAATATATGCGAAATCAACAGGGTGAAGGTCGAAGGGGAGAAGGGATATCTCTTTTACGGCGGCCGGTGCGAAAAATACGATGTCAAGCGCGACAAGACGCCCCGCAATATTCAGGACCTCCTTGCCCTGAGGGAAAAGATGCTCTGGAAGGAGCACCTGAAATACGTCGAAAAGTCAGAAGTCAGAAACCGGAAACCGGCGAAAAAACAACTGAGAAACAAGCCTCACGGTTCGCGCGGAAAGATCGGCATCCCTTATGTCTTCTATTTCCATGATTTTCTGCCCTTCTGGACTACGCTTCTATGGGAGCTGGGGTTTAACGTCGAAGTCTCACCCGGGACGGAGAGGAACATAGTCGATCTGGGTCTCGAAAGTGTTCTCTCGGAAACCTGCTTTCCCGTGAAAGTCGCCCACGGTCATATCAGATATTTTCTCGAAAGGGAAGTGGACGCCGTATTTCTGCCGAGTTTCGTAAACCTCAACAATGCCGGGGAGACATTCGAGAGAGGTCTTGCCTGTCCCTATACCCAGACCATCCCTTACAGCGCCCGTGTCGCATTCAGAAACCTCCGTCTCCTGACGCCCGTCATCGATCTGGGCAGGGGCAGCCGTTTCATGGAAAAAGAACTGAAGCGTGTCCTGCGACCGTTCGGCATAAACTACAGGGAGCTTTCAGCAGCTTTGAGGGCTGCCCATAAAGCCCAAACACAGTTTGAGCGTGACATTAAAGAGGAAGGCAGAAAGGTCCTTTCCTCTCTGAGGGACAAGGCCATAGTGGTTGTGGGCAGAGCCTACAATTCGCTGGACAAAGGCGTCAATCTTAACATATCAAGGAAGCTCGGAGACCTTGGGATGCAGGCTATCCCGGCGGATTTCCTGCCACTCGATCCGGCCGGACTCAACGATGACTGGCCCAATATGTACTGGCGTGCAGGTCAGCGGATGCTTAGCGCGGCGAAGTTTATCCGGTCCCACCCCCTGCTCCACGCCCTTTATATAGGAAATTTCTCCTGCGGTCCGGACTCCTTCATAACTAAATTTTTTGACATTGAAATGGCCGGCAAACCGTATCTCCACATCGAAATAGACGCCCACAGCGCCGACGCCGGGGTAATAACCCGATGCGAAGCGTTCCTCGACAGTATAAACAACAGAAATCAGAAGGTGGGGGACAGGAGCAAAACGACGGAAAAAAGCGAAGAGAAGGGAACAACGCCACGCAATGGCTCCCGGTTCACGCGCGGCTCTTCACGCACCGTTTATATACCCTTCATGTCGGACCACGCCTTCGCACTGGCCGCCGCTTTTGAATACTGCGGGCTTCAGGCCGAGGTACTCCCCGAATCCTCGCACGAAAGGGTCGACCTCGGCAGGAAATATGTATCCGGGAAGGAATGCTATCCCTGTGCGGTAACAACCGGTGACATGGTGGGGAAAGCCCTCGAACCGGGCTTCGAGCCTGAGAAATCGGCTTTCTTCATGCCGTCCGGGTCGGGACCGTGCAGGTTCGGCCAGTACAACGTCTTCCACACTCTTGTCATGAAGGAACTCGGCCTTGACAACGTTCCGATCTTTTCCCCGAACCAGGACGAGAACTTCTATGAGCATCTGGGCATTGTAGGAAGTGATTTCAGCATGAGGTCCTGGAAGGGGATAATCGCCGTCGAACTGCTGAAAAAATGCCTGCATGAGACAAGGCCTTACGAAAAAGAAGAAGGTACTGCGGATGCATTGTACGACAACTATCTCAGGCGGGTGTACTTGTCAATCAGAGGTTCCGACGGGAACATACAGTCCCTTCTCGCCAGGGCAAAAAAGGATTTCGGCCAGATTCCGAAGCATCCTGACAGAAAACCGCTCATCGGGATAGTCGGAGAAATATTTGTTCGTTCCAACAGATTTTCGAATGAGGATCTGGTGAGAAAAATAGAGGCCCTCGGCGGGGAAGCTTACCTGTCGCCGGTTGAGGAGTGGATACATTACGTGAATTATACGGCGCTGCGACGGGTCTTGATAAAAAAGGACATCTCTGGTATCATAAGCCTTCTGTTGAAGGGGTTCTTTCAAAAGAAAATAGAGAGAAGATTCGGGAAGCATTTCGCCGGATTTCTGAAGACCCTGCACGAACCCCATACTGACGAGCTGATCGACAAGGCAGCCAGGTATGTCCACCCTTCGTTCGAGGGAGAGGCGATCCTCAGCATGGGCAAGAGCATCGATCTCATTCAAAGGGGATCGTCAGGTATAGTAAATGCAATGCCGTTCGGTTGCATGCCGGGCACTATTGTTAATGGATTGATGCGAGGGCTCGCGCTGGATTATGACATCCCGTGCCTCAGCATCCCTTACGACGGTTCCGAGTCCGTGACCTCTGATATTCAGCTTGAAGCTTTTATGGACCAGGCGAGGGAATACGGCGAGAAGCAGCAAAAGTAAGCAGCAAGCAGTAAATAGCAAATAGTGACAGACCGGTAAAAGGTCATTTTACCGTAGAGGCCGGCGTGCTGTTAACTACTTACTCTTTACCACTTACTATTTTACTATTCTTTGAAGGAGGTGAGTCTGTGGGGAACGTCGTTAAATGGCGCAAAAAGAAGATGAGCAAGCATAAGCACAGGAAGCTGCTCAAAAAGACGAAACATCAGAGAAGAAGAAACAAATAAGTCCGCTTGGCAGCCCCTGCAACGACGCGTTGCAGTGCACTCTCTGAAAGACGGACTGAAGCGGATTCCTTCCGGACTTAAGGCGGACACGGGCACGGCTGACATATGCCGCGGCACTTTTCGGTTCCAAAGCGATGGCCCCCGTATACGCCTCTGCCGCCTTTTCATACTTGCCGTCCAGCATCAGCGCAAAACCCAGGTTGCAGACTGCTTCGAAATAATTCGGGTTCAGGGCTATCGCCCGGGCAAAGTCCCGTTGCGCATTTTCGAGTGCCCCCTCTTTACCGAAGGAAATTCCGCGATTATTAAACGCCTCGGAATAATCGGGCTTCAATGAAATTGCCTTCGTGAAATCCCTTATCGCCTTATCATGCATCCCCTGACGCTCATAAGTCCGTCCGCGATCGTTAAACGCCTCGGAATAACCGGGCTTCAGCGAAATTGCCTTCGTGAAATCCCTTATGGCTTCTCCGTACGTTCCCTCGTTATCGTGCGCCAATCCTCGGTTATAGTACGCAGGCGCGTACCCGGGCTTCAGTGCTATTGCCGTGTTGAAGTCACGCAATGCGATACCGTTTGCCCCCTCGTCCATCCGGGCGACCCCCCTGTTGTTGTACGCAAAAGCGACGGAAGGCTCCCGTTCGATTACGTAATCCCAAAGAGTTATGCTGTTTCTCCAGACGCTGATCTGTTTCACAGTCATTACGGAAAGGAACAAAAGGACGCACCCCGCCACGGCCGCAGCCATGAAAGACCGGCCCGGCATGCGGCGTTTCAGTCCGTCTGCACCACCGTACCCCCTGGCGACGGCAAGTCCGAGGACAAAAAAAGGGCCGATGCTAGGGAGATAGGCGTATCTGTCTGCCATTGACTGCATGCCGACCCGAACGATCCCCAGCACGGGGAGCAAGGTAACGATATAATAGGCCCATATCGCAAGCCATAATTTACGGGTTCGGAACACGATAACGCATCCGGTGATCACGAAAATGGCAAGGACCGCCGTCATTTGTCTCACGGAAAGCATCGAAACGTCTCCCGGATAAGGATAAAAGGGGACAAGGCCCATCGGCAGGACCATCTTTAGAAGGTAGGAAAAAAGTGCCTGAGCCGCCACCAGAAGCCTGGCCGGTACATCGGCGACTTTTAAAGGTACGACGTGTCCGCCGATGTCTTCCGCCAGGAAAGTGACAACGGCGGATATCGTGCTCAGCGCGATAAAAGGAAGTTTTTCCGTTACCGTCGACGCAAACGTCTTCAAAGACCGAATTTTTCCAAGAGGATACCAGTCCGCTATCAGCATAACAACAGGGAGGGTAACCGCCATCGGCTTGCTCAAAAGGGCGCAGGCAAACAAGACAAGGGACAGCAAATAATTCCCGGGCGCGGGCCGGCCGTATTTTTCGGCGTCTGCGTAACGGAGGTACGCCAGAAGACTGAGACAAAAAAACATCCCGCACAAGAGGTCCTTCCTCTCGGAAACCCACGCCACCGATTCTACATGAATCGGGTGAATGCCGAACAGGAGCCCCGTAAACGCTCCCGCGATGACGATATCTCTTTCGCCTGCAAAAGGGCCGGCTCCGTTCCCGGGGACCTGCCGTTCCGCCGCACAATCCAGAAGCCGGAAACAGACAAACGTGACCAGCATCGCGTTCAGGGCATGGATGACATTGCTTGTCAGATGGTGTCCCACCGGATTCAGGCCCCAGACGCCGTAATCAATCGCGTGAGAAATCCACGTGAGGGGATGCCAATTGCCCGCGTAAAACTTCGCGAACGCCCATCCGAAGACATCCCACAGCGGTCTCTGGATATGCATGTTCGCGTAAACGTAAGTATTGTCGTCCCAATTTGTAAATCCATTCCGCAGGGACGGCAAATAGTTAAGCAGGGTAACCAGAAAAACCATGATCCCGGCAAGCGCCCTGAGACGCCGATAGTCTTCTGTTTTCATGGAAGGCGGCGGAACGGAACCATGACCCATGGCCTATTATACCCTAAACTTGCATGAGTGAGAGGACGGCCGGGCACGGATAAAAGCTTATATAAGACGACTGGATCTGCCGTGATTGCAGCAGTTCCCTGTGCGGCCACGGGGGACCCGCGGCACTCTTTTCTCCGGCCGGACGAACAGGAAGGAGAACAGCCTCACCGCACCGGTATGGGCGCGAGAAAACTTTTGAAACAATCATCTTCGATAGGGTATCATTCAGTATGTTAAAATCTTTTTCTACGACCGGAATCGGCAGTCTTCCACTTCTGGACGCCCGGGAAGCATGCAGACTTATTCTCCGGACATTCGATATCCCTTTCTGGCCCCAGCTTCCGAGGGTGTCGTTCAGGGAGTATATGATCCCCCAGTATTCCGAGGGAATGCCTTTTGCAAGAATAGATATTGAAAAAGAGACGGTATGGGTCGACAAAAACTCATCCGATGAGCTTGAACGGTTTTATGAAAACTGGACGGAGGAAAGCAGGGTTGCCATCTCCGAAGATTACGCAAAGGGTCTTCATGCATTCCTCGGTATGGAGCGTGGCAGACCGCTTGATTACGTCAAGGGCCATGTTACCGGCCCTCTGACTTTTACTCTCGGCTTGAAGGATGCCGAAGGCAAAGCGGTATATTTCGACGAGGAACTCCGTGAGATTTCCCTCATGCTCCTGAAGGCCAAAACGAGGTGGCAGATCGACATGCTGAGACAATGCGCTCCTGGCGTGATTATATTCATAGACGAGCCGATCCTTTCCGCCCTGGGCAGCTCCAGCTATCTCGGGGTCAACAGTGAAGAGGCATTGAGACTTCTCAGGGAGATGGCCGCGGCCATACAGTCTGAAGGAGCGGTAGCCGGCATTCACTGCTGCGGCAATGCCGACTGGCCTCTCGTGATCAGAAGCGGCGCCGACATTGTCAACTTCGACGCATATGATTACGTCGATACCATCTCGCTCTACCCGTCGGAATTCACCGATTTTCTGAAAAGGGACGGCCGCCTTGCCTGGGGGATTGTGCCGACGTCCGAAGCCATACGGGGCGAGACTCCCGAATCGGTCAGGGCGCGCTTCGAGAGGGGCATGGAAAATCTCTCCGGCGCGATCCCGGGTGACCTTCTGAGGTCCAACATATTGCTGACTCCTTCCTGCGGCACGGGGTCGCGGACTGTCGACGAAACCCTGAAGGTGTTCCAGTTGCTTATGAGGCTGAAAGAGGAACTCTCGTGAAGGGAATTTTCATATCCCTTGAAGGCATAGAGGGAACAGGCAAGACCACCCAGGCCGGGTTCCTGGCGGGACATCTGCGGAGAAAAGGGCTCAGCGTCACGAAGACGGAGGAGCCGGGTGGCACGGCGATAGGCCTGAGGATCAGGGAACTGCTCCTTTCCCCGGGAAGCACGAACATGGACCCGGTAACTGAACTTCTTCTGTACAATGCATCTCGGGTCCAGCATATCAGGGAAGTCATCATGCCGGTCCTTGAGAGAGGAGATGTCGTGGTTACAGACAGGTTCAGCGATTCGACGACGGCCTACCAGGGGTACGGAAGGGGAATAGACCTCAAACTGATAGACTCCCTGGACCTGATCGCCACGCGGAGGCTGCGGCCCGATCTCACAATCCTGCTCGATATAGACGTGGAAACCGGCTTGAAAAGGAACAGGAAGATAAACAAAGACGACAGGATTGAACGCGAAGATATCTCTTTTCACGAAAAGGTAAGGCAGGGGTTTATCCATATTGCGGCGCAGTCGCCGGACAGAATAAGAATAGTCGATTGTTCCGGGCCGGTCGATACTGTCCGGGAAGGCGTGGCTGCCGTAATCGACGAATTTCTGGAAAAACAGAGCGTTGTCGAGAGATGAGGAGGCACGAGGTCCGGGTCTTCCGAGGAGAGGACTTCCTCCGGGTAATTCAGTAATGCATTGTGGCAATCGTTTTTCATGTCTTCAGGAATTTTTTGGGCCGTGTTCCCGCGGAAACGGGAATACGGGCTTTTTTAAGGGTAAAGGATTCCCGAATACTACCTCGGGAATGACAATAAATTGACTCGTTTAAAGAGTTTCTTATGAGCAGGTCTTCTGAAACTCTATAGGCAGCCAAGTGTTTAAATGTCACTGAAACAGATCATAGGCCAGGACAGGGCAATCGCCATGCTTACCGGAAGCATTGTAAAACAGAGACTCGCCGGCTCCTACCTTTTCTGCGGCGAGTCCGGCGTAGGCAAGAAGACCACCGCACTGAACTTCGCGAAGGCACTTAACTGCCTGAATACTGCAGCGCCGTCAACAGACGGTCACTATTCAGGCAGCCGGGAGTCGGAGAAGTTGGCCTCGGACCTCGAACCTCGAACCTCGAACCTGTCTCCTGCGGATTCCTGCGACGAATGCGACTCATGTCTGAAGATGGATGCGGGTGTCCATCCCGACCTTCTCGTCGTTTCACCCGAAGAAAGGCTGATAAGAATAGAAGAGATACGTCTGATAGACGAAGCCCTGTCGCTTAAACCCCACGAGGGCAGAAAGAAAGCGGTAATTGTCGACGATGCGGAAACGATGAACATATCGGCGGCAAACGCCTTTCTCAAGACTCTGGAAGAGCCGCCCGGAGAAAGCCTGATCATTCTCGTTTCATCACGCCCGGAACTCCTCCCTGCCACAATCCGGTCACGGTGTGCCCGGATCAATTTCTCCCCCCTATCGCTGGAATCCTGCGTCCGGGTACTGGAGGGGAAGATCCAGGGAGATGATCGGTCACTCAGTGCGAGACTTTCGATGGGCAGACCTGGAATCGCGCTCTCTGCGGGGCTTCTGGAGGAGAGGACGTGGTTCCTCGACCTTCTCCGGAGCATGATGGACGGCGAAAAGGATGCCTGGGCCTCCCGTGACGATATGGAACGGTGGTTTGGACAGATGCTGACCCTGCTCCGGGACATGGCGGTGTCCAGGGTGACAGCGGAGCCTTCGCTCCTGCTGAATGTCGACCTCCGGGATTATTTGTCGAAGTTAAGCAGAGATGTCGACCTAAAAGTTATAATACAGGTGTATAATGAGTTGAACCGCGTCAGGAATCAGCTTATGTTCAACCTGAACAAGTCAGTGACGTGGAATTTCACCTCTTCACTACTGAGAAAGGAATTTGCTCGTTGAAATGCCGGGAGTGGTCGGAATACGTTTCAAGAACTGCGGTAAGATATATGATTTCGAGTCCAACGGATTTGATGTCCGTCCGGGCGACCGGGTGGTGGTCGAATCGGAGTACGGACTCAGCATAGGCACCGTAGTGGTCGGTCCCCGGGAGACCGAACCTGCTGCGCGGGAACTGAAAAGGGTCCTCCGTGTCGCAGGAGAACATGATTTCCAGCAGAAAAAGGAGAACGAGAAGTTTGAGACCGAGGCCAGAAACTTCTGTCTCGAGCGGATAATGGCGCGTGGTCTGCCCATGAAGCTGGTCTGTTCTGAAGTCACCCTGGACAGAAAAAGGATAATATTTTATTTTACTGCAGACGGCAGAATAGACTTCAGAGAACTGGTCAAGGACCTCGCGGCGAAATTCAAGACGAGGATCGAGATGCGACAGATCGGGGTCCGCGACAAGGCAAAGCTGGTCGGCGGTCTCGGCCTCTGCGGCAAGGAGCTCTGCTGCAGGGTTTTCCTCACCTCATTCGAGCCGATTTCCATAAAGATGGCTAAACAGCAGGACCTCACGCTCAATACCGGCAAGCTCTCGGGCATCTGCGGCAGACTGATGTGCTGCCTGGGTTATGAATATTCCGAGGCGGCCGGAAACCAGCGCTCCATGGAAAAAGGCGCGGCCGGGGAAGAAAAAGCCGCAGAGGCGGCAGCCGAAGACAGCGGTGTCCGCCCGGAGGATGTTTGCTGTCCTGAAGAGGCGCCGGTGGTTCAGGCTGCTGCTCCTCAGGAGGTCGAAAAGAAACCGGAAGGCCGTAAGAAGAACAGAAAAAGAAGAAGGAGGTACAGGAAGAAAGCGCATAAAAATGAATAGAAAATTTTACGTCACCACTCCCATATATTACGTTAACGACATCCCCCATATCGGGCATGCATATACCACCATAGCCGCCGACATACTCGCAAGGCACAACAGGCTGCTGGGCCGGGATGTGTTCTTCCTCACCGGGACTGATGAACACGGCCAGAAGGTCGAAAAAGCGGCAAAAGAAAAAGGCCGGTCACCAAAGGAGCACGCTGACCTTATGGTGGAGAACTTCAAAGACCTCTGGTCCGGACTGAATATATCGAATGATGCTTTTATTCGTACCACCGACGTCGCCCATGTCAAGACCGTCCAGGGTCTCCTTCAAATGCTGTGGGACAAGGGAGAGATCGAGAGAAGGGAGTATGAGGGCTGGTACTGCACCCCCGACGAACGTTTCTGGACCGGGAAAGACCTCGTGGAAGGCAATTGCCCCGACTGCGGCCGTCCCGTCGAACAGATACGGGAAGAAAATTATTTCTTCCTGATGTCGAAGTATCAGGATAAATTGATCGATTATGTTGAAAAGGACGATCATTATATCCTCCCTGAGACTCGCAGGAACGAAGTGCTTGGATTTCTGAAAAACAATGCCCTCGGCGATCTCTGCATCTCTAGGCCGAAACACAGGCTGTCGTGGGGAATACCTCTTCCGTTCGATGAAAACTTTGTAACCTATGTCTGGTTCGATGCCCTGGTAAATTATTTTTCAGCGACACGATATCTGGCGCCCGACGCCCGGAACGCGGGCGCAGGAGACTTCTGGTGGCCTGCTGACCATCACCTCGTTGGAAAGGATATCCTCACCACGCATGCAGTTTACTGGTCGACGATGCTGATGGCACTTGATTTGCCTTTGCCCGGAAACATCTTTGCTCACGGCTGGTGGACGATCGGGGGCAGGAAGATGTCAAAGTCTCTCGGCAACGTCGTTGATCCCAGTGCAGTTATAGCCCGTTACGGCGCCGATGCCTTCAGGTACTTTCTTTTCAGGGAAGTCCCCTTCGGCCTGGACGGAGATTATTCGGAAGAGGCCCTGGTGAACAGGATAAACACCGACCTTGCCAACGACCTGGGCAACCTCCTGAGCAGGTTTATTACGATGGCCGACAAGTACCTGGGAGGGGCGATCGAAAGGCCTGCTTCCTATGGTTTCCGCCTGAACGAAAAAGAAACGGAAGACGAGGTGGAAGGCGGGAAAGTACGTCCCATCAGCGTGAATGATTTCAGGACGGAATGCGTCCATAACAACATATGGTCGCGGGCAGGGGAATACTGGGGGAAGTTGCTCTTTACCAGGATACTCGACAATATATGGGCGATTATCGGTGCCGCCAACAACCATATCGCAGAAACGGAGCCCTGGAAGCTTGCAAAGAGCGACCCGGGACGGCTCAAGGTCGTCATGTTCGATATCTGGAACTCCCTTAGGCTCGTTGCGCTGGCACTCTATCCTTTCATGCCTGCGACTTCCGAGAAGATGTGGACGCAGCTGGGACTGAACTCGTTGACGACTGAAACCGCTGAGAGTGAGCGCAGGGAATCCCGCAGGCATGCCGGGATTTTCTACTGGGACTGGACCCCCGGTTATCCGGTGAAGGTCTCCAGAGGCGATCAGCTCTTCCCGCGGATAGAGAAGAAGAGGGAAGAAAAGACCGGGCCGGGAAAGAAGGCGAGTGTTCAACCGGCTACGGAACAGAATGTGATCTCCATTCAGGACTTCATGAAAGTCCGGCTTAAGATCGGCAGGGTAATCAGCGCCGAACGGGTGAAGAAGTCTGGAAAACTGATAAAGATACAGGTGGACACAGGGGAACCGAGACAGATTGTTGCGGGCATCGGCAAGACATACACTCCGGAAGAGCTCATCGGGAAGAAGATAGTAGTTGTTGCAAACCTTCAACCTGCAAAACTCATGGGCGTTGAATCCAACGGCATGCTCCTCGCCGCCACCTCATCTGATGGAATACCGGTCATACTCGTTCCGGAGAAAGACGTCGAAGAAGGTTCGAAGATCAAATAGAGTCTGTATACAAGTTATTGTTTAAGGCAGCTGTCATCCCGCGACTGATCGGGGAATCCGCTTATTTCAAAGTTTCCGGACTGTACGGTCAGGCCGGTCAATGACAACATATGCATTTATTCACGGGCTTGAGCAGGGCATGTTCTGACATGAATATCATCGACATGATGGAAAGACACCAGCTGACCGTGGCTGTCCGCACGGATACCCCGGAGCAGGCATACGGAGCGGCCGCTGCCTGCGTAAGAGGGGGAATCAAAATGATTGAGATCACCTTCAGCGTGCCCGGGGCAACCGAGGTGATAAAGAAGATCTGCGGAGAGGGAGTCGCAGTGGGCGCGGGCACTGTTCTTACCGTCGATGATGCAAAAAAGGCCGTCAGAGCAGGCGCTTCTTATATCGTAAGCCCGAACCTTGACGAAGATATAGTCAGGTTCACCAAACAGGAAGGGGTCGTGTCCATCCCAGGTGCATGCACCCCCACGGAGATATACCGGGCCCACAGGGCCGGGGCTGATGTCATAAAGCTCTTTCCGTTCGCGGAAATAGGAGGACTTGATTTTCTGAGGGCTATAAGGGGACCTTTTCCATTCATAAAGTATATGCTTTGCGGGGGGGCGACCATGGAAAACATTGCCGCCTATGTTGCCGCAAAGGCAGCAGGAATATTGGTAGGATCCGCCATTATCAGGCGCGAGCTCGTGACAAAAGAAGACTGGCCGGCCATTACCGGACTTGCCCGCGCCTTGGTAGAGAAAGTCGAAGCGGAGCTTTCCGTCCCCAGGTAGGGCTTCACAGAAGCGGGTCGACTCGGATATAATATCATCTCCCTTTCCATATTTACATGCGGAAGGAAAACTTTGGAGGTAAAAGCAGATGTTTCGTCCCAAGATAAAGGTCCTGGATTGTACCGTACGTGACGGAGGTCTCATCAACAAATGGCAGTTCAGCGACGACTTCGTAAAAAAGGTCTTCCTCGCCCTGTCGAGGGCTGGTCTTGATTATATGGAGATCGGATACAAGTCGTCAGAGAAATATTTTTCCCGGCAGGAAAACGGCGCATGGAAATTCTGTGCCGAGGAAGATCTCAGGAGAATAGTCGGTGACGGTGATTCCGGCCTGAAGCTTTCCGCGATGGCGGACGTGGGACGCATCGACTACGATGATATTCCCCCCCAAAAGGACAGCGTGCTGGACATGATCAGGGTGGCGTGCTACGTAAAGGAGGTAGACAAGGGAATAAGCCTCGCACACGATTGCATAGATAAGGGCTACGAAACGACCATCAATCTCATGGCCGTCTCGAAGGTCCTGGAAAGGGATCTCGATGAGGCTTTGAACGACCTGTCGAAGAGCAGAGTGCCCACTGTATACATCGTGGACAGCTTCGGCGCCATGTATTCGGAACAGATCCATTCCCTCGCCGAAAAATATCTCGAAGCACTGCCGGGAAAGGAACTCGGCATACACGCCCATAACAACCAGCAGCTGGCATTTGCCAATACCATAGAGGCCATAATAGCCGGAGTCAACCGGATTGACGCGACTCTCTACGGCATGGGAAGGGGAGCGGGAAACTGTCCGCTCGAATTGCTCCTTGCCTTCCTGAA
>JARRRI010000059.1:0-6237 GCA_037380845.1 Candidatus Sulfobium sp.
AATAGGTATACCCAGGCCTGCCAGTAGTAGATGGTTCCACTGGGGATGAATAACAGAAGGCCCATTACAACTGCAAGGACGACAAGGCTGAGCCATGCCCGTGTATTGAGATTGCACATGGGCTATCTTACCACGGGCAAAATTATAGCACTGAAGAAGTGGAGGTTTGGGTCCAACAAATTCCACTCGAAAGCGTCACTTTCTGCGCATACCTGGAAGGCGTTTAGTTCAGGAAGAAAGGTTGCTCCAAAGAAGTGAAATCTCAAGGCTAGTCTTTTGCGCCATATCTATGCTGAGCCTTGCCTGAGGAGATATTATGGTT
Source organism: Candidatus Sulfobium sp. (assembly GCA_037380845.1). Lineage (GTDB taxonomy): Bacteria > Nitrospirota > Thermodesulfovibrionia > Thermodesulfovibrionales > UBA6898 > JARRRD01. The sequence continues at coordinate 323 of JARRRI010000059.1, forward strand.
TCCCTGTCTTCACGGATAAATGATCTTGCCGCCGTAATGGCCAAGAGCAACTACCAAAGGAGTCAGGATCAATACAAGGAACATATAAATATAGTTGGGTCCGGTAACAGCAGTAAGTAGGGTCGGATTGTAATACCTCCACAAAAAAGCTGCTCCGACCGTTAATGCCATTACACAGGAAAGAATTATTTTGGCAGTGAATATCCTGCTGGATTCCCCGTGGTAGGTAAACTTCCATGAAAACAGCCCGGACAGGGCAGCAAAGGGCATTGAAATAGTATCCAGTATGAGCATGTAAAATGAGATTTTTTCAAATAAGAGGTAACCGGAGAAAACATAAAGAAGAACAAAAAGAGAAGCAGCTGTCGAATACGCTATGGGGAAATGAACAAATATAGGGTGTGGACGGTGGGCTTCAGTTGTAGACAACATTTTTTCCGCAAGGGATTTCTCCCTGACAAGCTCGCCTGCCACAGTTAATCTTGCAAGTACCTCCTCCCCATGCGGTGCCTCGGCAAGCTCATCTGTAAGATCATGGCCGGAAAAATGGGTACGGCTATGCTCGCCGTTTGCCCAAAGGGTGCTGCCGGAAGCGTCGTAGACTTTGCCTTTGTAGGCCACATATGACGGTCCCCTTTTTCCGTCAAAAGCGCGCAATTCTTGGTGAGTGAAGGCCTGCATCCTTCCCTGATGCTGGGCTATGGCAAAGCGAAGAGAATGGATTAGGCAACTGCCGACTATCTGCCCTTTGATCATATAATCCTGGGCGCCACTTCGGACGGCCCTCATCGCAAGGCCTTCACCGGGACGATCTGTGATGATGATTATCGGTGTCTGAGGGGCATTCTTTTCCATACTATAGAATGTATTGACTCCCTTGCTGTCAGGCAGCATGAGATTAAGCAGGATTACATCAAACCCCTCATCAAGGCGCCCAATTCCTTTTGAAAGCCTGTCTTCCAATTCCACGCCAAAAGATATTTCTTTTTCATCAAGTAGCATTCGTTTTATCAAAAAAGCGTCGTCAGGGTTATCTTCTATGAGAAGTACTCGGATATGCTCCATGCGGCCCTCCTTCCCATCATTATAAATAAAAAGACCCCTCTCGTTTACTGCCTTCGCGCCATAGGCTCCCGCGTTATCTCACGGACTTCCTATTCGTGAAATAAGACTTATTGATGTGACTATAATAGTAGTTGCAAATTAAATCAAGTCAGCATTGTATACTGCGTCCGGAGAGATAGTTGCAGCGCAGGACTCTCCTTACCATGCCCGGTAAACAGAATCAACCAGTGCTATTTTGAGTTTGTCCTCAACAGCATTAAATCATTGTCCATAGACGTTTACTTCAGGAAGGAAGGTAGCGGCCGATCTTCTTTCCGGAACGAGCAGTTTGTCTAACGAGCCTGACGCCGGGCAGATACTGCGATGACACGCTCAACATAATCAAGCAGCCTGACTTGAGAAGCCACGTCTATTCCTGCCATTTCCGCATAGATCGCAACATCTTTGCTCTGGAAAAATGCTATACAGCCCTACAGCCCTCCCTCTCATTGTCATCATAGAGGTCCTCAATGGCTTGCAGAATTATTCCCTCGGCAAGATTCTTCAAACTCATTTTGTCACACCCTTTAAATGCAGGGGGCGAGGGTCAGGTCTTTCATCTTGCACGTTTTGAAGTTTTGTTGGATCAGAGCGCGTTTCAACTGGGATTTCTCATTTCAAGATAGTTCGACAGCATAACAGTTATCAGTCATAAATGATGTGTAAAACGGGGAGCATTTGCCTACAGTTGGGACGCTAGGGAACTATTGTCCGCGTCATATCTCCCTCTGCGTCGCTCATGCTCAGGACCTGATCAAGGGCCGAAATAAAATCCTTCTTTCGACTTAGCACAAAGCAGTCTATCAGGAGTAAAACCGGCTGGATCAATGACCGGCTGCGTCACCCCACAGTTCCCCCAGCCGTTTATCACGGCCACAGGTGTAACGGTAAAACCTGTAACGTATAGGGTTCTTCTTGTAATAATGCTGGTGGTACTCCTCGGCAGGATAAAACTCGCTTACCGGCACAATCTCGGTAACGATAGGCCCTTTGAAGGGTTTGTTCTTTTCTAGCTGTTCCTTCGACTGTAAGGCCAGCTTATGCTGCGCCTCATTGTGATAAAAGATGGCGCTTCTATACTGATGCCCCGAGTCACAGAACTGACGGTCCCTGGCGGTCGGGTCTATGTTATGCCAGAAAACGCTCAGAAGCCTTCGGTAGGTCACCTTCTTCGGGTCATAGACGATCTGAACGGATTCGGCATGTCCTGTGCCTCCGGCCGAGACCTCCTCGTAGGTGGGATTCTTTTTCCATCCCCCGGTGTAGCCGGAGGTCACCGAAACCACGCCCGGAATTTGATCAAAGGGATGTTCCATGCACCAGAAGCAGCCGCCTGCGAAGGTCGCCTTCTCCAGCTTGGCGGCCCTCACCGGGGTGATTGTCATAAGCACAAGAACGAGTCCGGTGATAACAGGAATTAACATTTTCATAGTCGTCTCCTTTTATGTATATAGTCAAAAACATGGCCGTGATTGCCGCAGAGTCGGCAGGCCCTGCTTCATCATGCCCTTCCCCTTCATCATCATATCGCCTTCCATCATCATTGTCTTCTTATCCATCCCGCCTTCCTTCGTCTAGTGTTCATTTTTCAAGTCTCGCTTTGTTGCTCAGTTGTCCCATATAAATGCCGACCTCTTTTTTTCCCCATGGGGGGTAACGCAGATACTCTGCAGTTCAGTCGAAGTGGAACGCGGATGTATCACTGCAGGACACATCCCCGTTCCGACAACGGTGGTCCCCCGATCATAAAAGCTTTGCGGTGGGCAGTGGGCCTCCTTCGGGGGTAAAAATCACCGGACAGTTCACGACGACATCAGTTTGCTCTATGGTCGCCATGTTCATCTTGCCGGCACATGCAGCACGGGCAAATGACGCGAAAGAACTATCATGCTCCTACATTATCAGCAGAAAATCCCGAAATTGTCACGAAAAAGTAATAATTTCGTTACAAGAGGCGTGAAGAGAAATTGACCTCCAGATCTAAACTATTGAAGTCGGCACTGCCCTGGAAATATCAGGATGCCCTTTATCTGTGACGAATATTTCATATTTCAGTGATAACTTCGCGATCATGGCTAACCACCAGAATGTTGCGATGTACCGGTTAATAGACTATTCTGTGATTAGACAGGGGATGTGCCCGTCGCACGACATTCCGGCTGCGATCAATGACGTCTGTCCCCGCATTCGCCAAAGGGTCCGGAACGGTGATCGCGCCCTCTTCCCGGAGACATTTATGGAATGGAAGGGAGAAAGCGGAAATTAACGGAGATGCGGATAATAATATCTCCCGGCGGACGTTGCTTAAGGCAGTTGCTGTAGCAGCGGGCGTGTCGCTTGCTTCGACCTTTACCGTCACAGCATGCTCCGCTAAGGCAACCAAGGCCGCCATGGAGTACCAGAACAAACCGCAGGACGGTGAGCAGTGCAGCAATTGCAGGTTCTTTATCCCCGGCAAGACCCCGAAGGCAAACGGCACGTGTCAGGTGGTGCGAGGCTCGATCAGTCCGCACGGCTGGTGTACCGCCTATGCCGAGAAAACTCGGCCTGGCGGGTTGTGAATAGTTGCCGCTGTATGTGTATCCGAGATCCGTTATTTGTGCAGGAGAGACTTTTTAGCTCGGATTATTGGTGAAGATAGCCAGGCCCAGGGACCCGCTTGTGGAGGACCTGAATACACGTTGCGGCACCGGGCGCGGCAGGGGAAAAAGGCGCACGAGATCTCTGTTACAATAACCGAATGGAGTCCGAAGCCCGAAAGTCAAAGACCGTCGAGACCTTCAATACCGTTTCGGCTGGCTACGACAACCCCTCTTTGCGGTTCTTCTCTGAAAGCGCAAGACATATGGCGCGTTATCTCGATGCTCCTGACATCAGGCGTGTGCTCGATGTGGCAACAGGTACAGGCAACCTCGCACTGGAAATCGCACGAACGTTTCCGGAAAAGCAGGTGACCGGCATCGACTTTTCTTCGGGCATGCTGGCACAGGCCAGGGCGAAGGCCGATGGGGAAGGGATCAGAAACGCCGAATTCCTCGAAATGGACATGCATGAGATCGCGTTTCCCGACGGTCATTTCGATGCCGGTGTCTGCGCGTTCGGAGTCTTCTTCGCGGAGGACATGACGAAACAGCTGCGGCATATGGCCGCAAAGGTGAGGCCCGGCGGAAAGGTCGTCGTGTCATGCTTCTACGAGGATTCCTTTCAACCTCTGGTGGAAATCCTCGGAAGGCTGCTGGAGCGCTATGGCATCGAAAGACCTCCCCTTAAATGGAGACTGATCGCAACGGAGCAGAAATGCGAGGCGCTCTTCCGCGACTCGGGACTGGAGGAAATACGTGTGGAGCACAGGGACTTGGGGTGTTACCTGGAAGGTTCGTCTCAGTGGTGGGATGTGGTCTGGAATGCAGGGTTCCGAACCCAGATCGGCCGGCTCTCGCCCCGGGACCTCAAGAGGTTCAAAGAGGAGCACCTGACGGATATCGAGAAGCTGCGGACAGGGAAGGGGATATGGCTGAATGTGAAGATTCTCTATACAGCGGGGACCACTTCGCGTTAGGCTGCATACTGCGAAGTATCGGGCTATTTTGCCGTGCAGCCTCGTAGCCCTGTTTAAAAAACGGCATCAGGTCACAGACGGTACACCCGCCTTTTCCCCCTCAATGAGTCAACGCGTCGACCAATGAAGGCGTTAAGCGGAATTTGACTGCAAACGCCGGCCGTATTATCATATTATTCCTTATGCTTGCACCCGAAAAACAACTGGAAATAATAAAGCGCGGCGCCGTCGAGATAATCAGCGAAAAGGAACTCATTGATAAGCTCGAAAGGTCCGTGAAGGAGAACAGACCGCTCCAGGTCAAGGCCGGATTCGACCCTACCGCCCCCGACATCCATCTCGGCCACACGGTTCTTCTCGAAAAGATGCGGCAGTTCCAGGACCTCGGTCACGAGGTCATCTTCCTGATCGGCGACTTTACCGGTATGATCGGCGATCCCACGGGCAAGAGCGAGATGCGGAAGCCTCTGACAAAAGAGGAAGTGGCAAGGAACGCTGACACCTACAAGACCCAGGTATTTAAAATACTCGACCCCGAAAAGACGGCTATCCGGTTTAACAGCGAATGGCTCGGCAAGATGAGCGCTTCCGAGATCATCCGGCTGGGCGCTTACGAGACCGTCGCACGGATGCTCGAAAGGGACGATTTCAAGAAGAGATTCAGGGGACAGAAGGACATCAGCATAATGGAATTTTATTATCCGCTGCTTCAGGCCTATGACTCGGTGGCCCTGAAGGCCGACCTGGAACTGGGCGGGACCGACCAGACATTCAATCTCCTTATGGGCAGAAACATGCAGAGGAAAAACGGCATGGAGGAGCAGGTGGTGCTCATGATGCCCCTGCTTGAAGGGCTGGACGGTGTGAACAAGATGAGCAAGAGCATGGGCAATTACATAGGTATAACAGAGCCGGCCGTCGAATTCCTGAACGGTGAACTGGCGGGAATGTTCAAGAAGATGATGAGCGTGCCCGACGGGTTGATAGAGAGGTATTACGAGCTTCTGAGCCGCATCGCCCTGGAAGAGCTTGCTGCCCTCGGGGAGGGCCTCAGGAACGGAAGCACGGACCCCAGGGACGCAAAAAAAGAGCTGGCGATGGAGCTGGTTACGAGGTACCATGGGGCTGAAGAGGCGAAAAAGGCAAAGGCAGAATATGAGCTGATAATTGAAAAGAAGATGGGGGGTGCTCCTGAGGCGGCGCTTCCGTCGATCACTATTTCATCATCGGTCAAATCGGCCAACTGGCTTCC
>JARRRI010000059.1:6245-17103 GCA_037380845.1 Candidatus Sulfobium sp.
GAAGGTGGACGAAAAGGCAGTGACAGATCCCGAGACGAAGCTTCCTGCCGGAAGCGAGTACCTCATCAAGGTCGGTAAGAGAAGGTTCTATAAGGTAACGATAGAATAATCGGCGGGGGGAACCGGAATGATTTCTTTCCAGGAAATAATGATTAAGCTCCTTCTCGGCATGGTCCTCGGCGGGTTCATCGGGTTTGAACGCCAGACCCACAGCAGGCCCGCCGGCTTCAGGACACAGCTTCTTGTCTGCGTCGCCTGCGTGCTGATAATGATCGTCTCCGAAGGCTATTACGCCAGCGGGCCTGCGCACCCGGGGTATGTGGTCGACCCGACGCGCATCGCTGCCGGCGCCATGACCGGTGTGGGTTTTCTCGGAGCCGGCGTTATTCTTAAGACGGGTCTTTCGATACAGGGACTCACCACCGCCGCCTGCATATGGATCGTATCGGCTATCGGTCTGGCGATCGGGGCCGGCCAGTACACTGCGGGAATCGTAGGCTTCGTCATCACCCTCTTCTCGTTATGGGTGCTCCGCATTTACGAGGGGCGGATCCCCCGGACGGTATACAAGTACGTCACAATGGTCACGGACCAGTCCGGGGACGAAAACGCCATACGGTCCATATTCGGAGACAGGGGCTACAGGCTGCTCAAGATGGACTACCGGATAGAATTTCCGCTCAATGAAAGGACGTATGTATTCACCGCCTCCTCGAAGGACGATTCGGACATGAAGGATCTGATCGAAGATATCAGCGTCCTGCCTTTCGTGAAAAGGCTGGAAATCAAGAGCTAGACCCGTTCCGGGACTCCATAAAGTCCTTTGCGAGTTCGATCAGTCCGTATATCTTGAGATCAATAAGGTCTCCGTTGCGTCGCATTTTCTCCAGATCGGCGTATAACCTGTCAAGCGGCGCTTCCAGAACCTCGATATCCTCTGTTTCGTCTCTGCCCGATATGCCCGTAAAGGTAAGAGCGGTGGCAACGAATGCCGAGAGTATTTCAGACGAGACCCCGGAAGAGAGGGGACCTTCCGTAAGGAAATCCAGCTTTCCGGCTGAATATCCGGTCTCCTCGACAAGCTCTCTCCGCGCGGCCTCTTCGAGCGGTTCACCGACGGCGGCAAGCCCCGCCGGCAGCTCTATGACATAGCTGTCGACAGGCGGACGGAATTGCCGGGTCAGCAGCACTGTACCGTCATCCTTGAGAGGCACTATGACGGCGATGCCGCCGCAGTCGATCCGCTCGACAGCCTCCCAGTCTCTCATGATCTCTTTGCCTTTCCCGTCGGGACCAGTCTCCCGACCGGCATACGTTACAACGACCGACCTGAGGAATCTTCCTTCGCAGACGATTTTCCTGTCTATAATTTTCATAGCACCTGTGCTCCGTTATGCCGCATGCCGCGAGTCATATCAGATCAGCTCCTCCGCCTTCCTGAACAGTTCCCCCAGCCTTAACGTCTCCTCCGAAATCTCTTTCAGGACCTCTGAGAGTTCCTTTTTCCCCATCGCGGCCATTCTCCCGGACCATTCCAGATATGTTTTTGCATGTTCGTCGTTATGTTCGGCCCAGTGGCCTATCAGGTGTTTCAATTTTTCAAGATCGTCCATATGTCCTCCTCACGGGTATCAATGTAAGAGTTATCCTACCACGAGAAAATCAGGATCGGAAAATATTTTCACCATTACCTTTTTTGTGATTCCTGTGCCCACTGTGGCTATCTGTCCTTCAATGCCGGTGAAACGGATAATGCGAATGTCTGTGCTTATGGGCGGCCTCGCCGTGGTGGTGGACATGTTCGTGAATGAGGTTTACCCTCAGAAGAAGGTCTTCATCGCCCAGGATGTCTTCGCACGGACCGGTTTTTTCAAGCCTGTGCTCTTCCGACAGGAGGGCGACGTCGGCATGCAGTTCGTCTACCAGTGAAAGGTCATGGGTCGCTATCACCAGCGTCTTTCCCGCTTCGCTCAGTGCGAGCATGAGCTCGACGAGAAAACACTGCGTCCGGGGGTCAAGGCCGTTCGTCGGCTCATCCAGGAGGAGCACCTCGGGGTTCATGCTGAGGACGGACCCGATGGCGACCCTCTTTTTCTCGCCGCCCGAGAGCATATAGGGCGGCCTGTCCTTAAGGTTCTCTATCTTCAGGACACGCATAACCTCTGCCGCCCTCTCCATGGCCTCCTTATCCCCGACCCCGATCTGAAGGGGCCCGTATAGAAGCTCATCCAGTACCGTGGGGCAGAACAACTGTATATCGGAGTCCTGAAACACGTATCCCACCCGCTCCCTGAAAAAGCGCAAGAAGTCCCTCTCTTCCAGGGCCTTTTCGGATACCTCATTCCCCCTGAAAAAATACTTTCCCTCCGACTGGTGAATCAGGCCGTCCATGATTTGAAGGAGCGTGGACTTGCCGGTCCCGTTTGCGCCGATAACCGCAAATCTGGCCCCCTCCCCGACAGCCAGGCTTATGCCGGACACGGCCGGGATTTTCCCGTAGTAGCTGTAACTTAATTCTTCAAGCCTTATGATCTCTTCCACACCCACCTCAGATCCACAAAAACAAAAGGCCGGCCGCCAGGAAGGCAATGCCGGTTGCCCAGTCCCGTCCCAGGAGCTTCCTCTCCCCATGGATCCTTACATCCCCGGAAAACCCCCTGGCGAGCATCGCCTTGTAGGCCTCCTCGCTTCTAAGCCGGGATTTTCTGAATATGACCGCGATCCTTCCGGCTATCCACCTTCTCGCCCCTTCATCGCTTATGCCGCCCGCCAGCCTGCTCTTCTTTGCGAGGTGCATGTCCTCGACTGTTTTTGCAAACACAAATATGTATTTGTACGCCAAGGCTATGACCATCAGCAGGGCGTCCGGCACTCTCAGCACCTTAAGCGCCCTTATAATCTCGGGGAAGGGTGTCGTTAACAGCACGAAAAATGACAGAGCCAGGGAATTTGCCATCCTCGACGTGACCATCGCGACGGAATAAAGCCCCTCCCGGGTGATGCCTATTTCTGCCGGAATCGGGTAGATCCAGAAATTAAACGGTGCGGAGAAATGATAGAGGGGGAAGATGACCTCCCCGCCGGTCACGACATTGAACGCAGCGGGAAGGGTGACGAGAAACCCGAAAAGAAAGGCGAAGAACAGCACACGCTTATAAAAGTTAAAAACATTCAGACGCGACGCAAGCACCAGCACAAAGACGAAGACGCCTATAAGGACTTCCGGCAGGAGGTCTCTTTTCAGGCTGACGATGACGACGTAGAAGAGGAGAAACAGCACCTTTACCCGGGCGTCAGTCGCCTGAAAGAAACGGTCGGCTGAAGAAGTCTCCCACTGGACGTATCCGGTCTTTACGACAGAAGCCAGGTTGTGTATGCCCCTCTCGATAAAAGGTATTCTCATCTTGCCTCTTCCACCCGGAGGACGGGCCGGAGAGTGTTTCTCCAGGAGGAACGCCGGGACCTTATTTGCCATTCTTTATTATTATCCTCCCGATGACGTATATCAGAACGCCGACCGCCGCTGCGCCGATAAGCCCCGAGGCGGTGTATGAAACGATCTGAACGGTTCCGGAAGCGCCTTCGCCTCCCATGTTGTAGTCCGGGATCGGGGCCTTCCAGAGACCGGCCCACCGCCTTAAACCCTCAGGAACATACCCGATAAGCTTTGCGAGTGTGTCCGCACCCCACTCACCCCATGCGCTCCCCGCCTTGAATTTTTCCGGAATGATGATCCCCAGGGGGGTAAGAAAGGCGATAATGAGAAGTCCTGCCCAGAGTTTCTTCTGAAATTTTGTCATTTCATGTCCTTATTCGCCGTTAGCGCATATACCATATCGGCGTCATTTTTCATGAAATATTTGAACAGAAGGACAGTGATCACACCCTCGACGACTCCGAACAGAAGCATGTGCTCTAGGGCCATGGCGGGCAGGGCGACCGAGAGGGGATAAGGTGCATAGAGGGGTCTTCCCCCCGGCCCGTGGGCTACCAGAGGCTGTATCCCGAACTCGATGCCCGTAAACACCGCAGAAACAGAAAGCCCGACATATCCCGAAAGAAAGGCCGCAGCACTCAGCCTCGCGCCGCCGACGGCATTTCCCCTCACGAGTTTAAACACCCAATAAGATACAAAGGGCATTACTACGGCCATGTTGAAGCAGTTGGCGCCCAGCGCCGTTATCCCTCCGTCGCCGAATACCACGGCCTGAACCATCAGGCTGACGGATACGGCTATCACGGCGGTCCACGGCCCAAGGAGGATGGCAATGATTCCTGCACCCACGGCATGCCCGGTGGTCCCGCCGGGGATGGGAACATTGAACATCATGATTAGAAAAGAGAATGCCGACGCCATGGCCAGGTAGGGGATATTTCTGGCAGAAAGCTCTTTTTTCATCTTTTTGAGCGCAGCGGACCAGAAAACAATTGATATTCCATACAGGGGCACATATGTCTGGGGGCTCAAATATCCGTCGGGGATATGCATCCATCTTCTCCTGTTCAGAAAATAAAAAAGCCACCAAGGCTTTCTGCGCGGAACTGCCGTCCGCTCTCAAGCCTTCGTGGCTCTCAATTCCTGTTTCATCCTAGCATAACGGCATGATATTTTCAAATTGTTCCCTCACCATACCCCGTCCAGGGTTGCAGAAAAGACCTGTTACTAAGAATCAATTAAGGCGATATTTTATGTTAGAATTAATAGTGGCGAATTGCCGGGACGCAAATCATCCACAGAATGACGAAAAAAGGAAAAAGAAGGAAAGACTGAAGGTGCTCCGGTATGGATTCTGAAGGCAGGAGGCATTGCCCCGGGCGGAGGGAGTCTTCCTGCTTCAGCACCAGTGATTTATATGCCGACAAGCTCCATGAGGAGTGCGGGGTCTTCGGTGTGTTCGGCCATCCGGAGGCGGCAAACCTCACCTACCTGGGCCTGTATGCCCTCCAGCACAGGGGACAGGAAGGAGCAGGCATATGCTCTTCCGACGGAAAACAGCTTTACATAGAAAAGGCCATGGGTCTTGTGGCGGACATTTTCCACGAGAAGCGCCTGAAGAAACTCCCCGGGGAGATCGCGATAGGGCATAACCGTTATTCGACGGCCGGAAGCAGCATATTGAAGAATGTACAGCCGATCGTCGCCAATTTTGCGCTGGGTTCTCTCGCCCTGGCCCACAACGGCAATATAGTAAATGCCAACGAATTGCGGAAGTCCCTCGAGGACGAGGGAGCGATCTTCCAGTCCACGTCGGACAGCGAGGTGGTTGTCCATCTTATCGCGCATTCCAGGGGAGAGACCTTCCGGGAAAGGGTCATACAGGCCCTGCGGGGGGTAAACGGAGCATTCAGCCTCCTGGTCCTCAGGGAGAATGAGTTGATAGCCGCGCGGGACCCCCACGGCGTAAGGCCTTTATGCCTTGGGCAGGTCGACGGAGCTTACGTGGTGGCATCCGAGACCTGCGCCCTGGACCTCATCAGCGCCAGGTATATCAGGGATATCGAACCCGGCGAGGTGGTAATAATCAACGAAAAGGGCATTTCGTCTCACAGGGTGCTTTCGAGCCCCCGCAAGGCCTTTTGTGTCTTCGAGTTCATATATTTTTCGAGGCCCGACAGTTATATATTCGGGGGCCAGAACGTCAACGGGATCAGGAAGGAGTTCGGCCGGCAGCTGGCGCGGGAATCCGGCGTCGAAGCCGACCTGGTAATACCCGTTCCCGACTCGGGGGTGCCCGCCGCCCTCGGGTTTTCGGAAGAGAGCGGCATCCCCTTCGATTTCGGACTGATCCGTAACCATTATGTCGGCAGGACCTTCATCGAGCCGAAGCAGAGCATCAGGCATTTCGGGGTGAAGATCAAGCTCAACCCCGTGAGAAAGCTGATTGAGGGGAAGAGGGTCGTTGTGATCGACGACTCTATCGTGAGGGGTACGACCAGCAAGAAGATCGTGAAAATGCTCCGGGAAAACGGCGGGGCGAAAGAGGTCCATCTCCGGATCAGCTCCCCGCCGACCATAATGCCCTGTTTCTACGGCATTGACACGCCGACCAGGCAGGAGTTGATCGCATCGAGCCACGATGTGGAGGAGACCAGGAGATACGTGACCGCGGACACCCTGGCATACCTGAGCCTGGAGGGGCTCCTCGATATAGTCCCCGATTCGGAAAATTACTGCTCCGCATGCTTCGATAATGTCTATCCGATAAGTTTCCCCGGCGAACATCTGGAGCAACTGGAATTCTTTTTCAAGTAAGCCTGACGTTCAAAGAAGAACGGAAGCGGCACCCAAAAAAGTCTTGTAAGGACGACATGATTTTATTTATCTTCCACATAAATGAGGACTCAACGTTTTGTGGCTTTCGGAAAGAACGGCTGGCAGGCCATTCTATGGGGCTGTAAGGTGTCGCTACAAGACATTTTTCAGCGCCCCTTCCGTGCTGCGGAGGATTTTTTTCACCCAGGGATAAAGTCTGTGCAGAATAGTGGCTCTATAGGGAAAAAATCATTGCCCGGAAAATACCCCTCTCTCAAGGGGCGATAGGGCAAGCGGGTTTCCCTGCCTCGATGTGAGGAATTAAGGGAGGGCGATATACCGATGATTACAGGGGTATTCAGAAACATATTCAGAGTGAATCTGGGGGTCAGGAAGACGGAGACCTGTCTTGTCTTTACCGACGTCCCCTCCCCACACGAAGAGATCGGTCCTTTCGAGGCGGAAAGACGGTCCAGGCTGAAGTGTCTTGCCTTCCTGGCGTCCGAAGTCGGCAGAGGCTTCGCAAAGGATATTGTGTATCATGAATATGCCGCCACCGGCAGCCACGGTGCGGAACCTCCCGTGGAACTCTGGGAAAAGGCCTTTGGCAAAAGGATAGTTGCCGCCCTCGAAAGGAAAGGCATTCTCGGCCGTCTTCTGGAAAAGAGGGCCGGGGCAGCCGATTTGGATCAGGCGGCTTCGCTTATAGGGAGGTGGAAGGCGGATGCGGTGGATACGGTCGTGGCCCTGTCGAATTTTTCCACGAGCCATACCAGGTTCAGGAACTTCCTTACAACCATATGCGGGACCAGATATGCAAGCATGCCCCTTTTTGAAGTGTCCATGGTGGACGGCGCCATGAATGTGGATTGGAGGCAGCTGGCCGGAGAGACGAAGGAAATAGCGCTCCGGATGGGCAGGGCCGAGACTATTGAGGTCTCGACCCCGGACGGTACGAAAATGTCTTTTTCGGTGAAGGGCAGAAAGGCCATTGCCGATACGGGGTTGATGACGAGAAAGGGTTCTTTCGGAAATCTGCCCGCCGGCGAGGTCTTCCTGGCCCCGGTGGAAGGTACTGCAAGGGGAAAGCTTGTTCTCCTCTGGGCTCCCACCAGGGAGCTGAAATCTCCGGTTACCCTTACGGTGAGGGACGGGTATGTGAAGGACGTCCAGGGGGATGAAGAATTTGCGGAACAGTTGAGAAAGAAGTTGAAGGAGCGGTATGAAAACCGGAACATCGCGGAACTCGGCATAGGGACGAACAGCATGGCCAGGAGGCCCGACAATATACTTGAATCTGAAAAGATCAGGGGGACGGTCCACATTGCTCTGGGGGACAACAGCTCATTCGGCGGCAGGGTTTATACCCCTTTCCATCAGGACTCCGTCTTTTTCAGGCCGACTGTCATCCTGGTGGACAAGGAAGGGGGCAGGATCACGCTGATGAAAAGGGGGAGGTTCCAGGGTGAACGCTGAGGACTGCGTGGTGGTAATGATCACCGCTTCGGGGGAAGAAGAGGCCGCAAGGATCGGAAGGGAACTTGTGGAGGCCAGGCTTGCCGCCTGCGTGAACATAATACCCTCCGTAAGGTCCCTCTACCGGTGGGAGGGGAGCCTACAGGACGACCGTGAGGTCATCATGATCGTAAAATCAAGGAAAGGCCTGTTCGACCCCCTGAAGGAGAAGGTGAAGGAGCTTCACAGTTACGAGGTGCCCGAGATACTGGCGCTGCCTGTGGTGAAGGGACTCGACGAGTATCTCTCCTGGATGGCGGAAGAGACACGGCAGGGCTGATCAGCAGGTAAGGTGAAAGGCCCCCACGGTTTTCCCCTTTTTCGACTCCTCGTTAAAGATTTCTACCGCCTTTGCAGTTTTTTCGACTATGACTCTGATCCCCTTTGAGTCGAGGAAGGCGATAGTGCCCTCCGGTACCTTCATGGCCCCGGAGTTCCCCGTGCCGATAACGAGAATGTCGGGACCAAAGGCGATTATATCCCGCAGGTCCTCCTCCTGGAGGTAATGCCCTTCTTTCCTCCACCACGAGGCATCGACCCTGTCCGGATAAACGATCACATCCGAAGTGTAGGTCTTGCCGTCTATAACTATCCTGCCGAAGCTGTAGTCATCTACTATATGCATATGCGATTCCTTGGTGATCCCCGAGATACTTCATCCCGATGCTTTCTCAAATTATACTTCCTTTTAAGGTCTTAAGCACAACCGGATTCGGCATTCTCACGAATGGATCTGACGATACGGAGGCAGGGAAATAAGAGAAAGGCCTGCAAGGAAAGATGGCGAAACCATTCATCAGAGGGGCTTTTCGTAGACCCGGTATTTTTTATACAGTCTTCCGCCGAACAACTCGATGGTGCGTTGCACCGGGATGTTGTCCTCCAGTATCCAGGAAAACTCAATACGCTCATATCCTCCTTTTTTAATGGCAGGCCATGCCCTCTTGTAAAGGACCCCCTCCACACCCTTGTTGCGGAATTCCTTCTTGACTCCCAGGAGCATGATCCTCAGGCCTCTTATCTTCCTGGAGTAGTAAAGGGCCTTCACAATAGTCACAGGGTTGAGCTTGCCTTTCATATGCTTAAGCACAAAATTAAAATCCGGAACAAGGCCGAAAAAACCTATGGGCTCGCCGTCTTTCTCCGCAATCAGGGCCAGTTCGGGCACGATTATCTGTTTCAGGCGTTCAGCGCTGTATCTGAGCTCTTCTTCCGTCATCGGAATAAACCCCCAGTTGTCGCCCCAGGCCGAGTGATAGACCTCCCTGAAAACCATCATGTCTTCCACAAAACGCTTCATATTGACCGGTCTGGACGTTATCCCCCTCTTTTCCGCGATCAGGGCGCCCCTGTAAACCTTCTCCGGCATATCGTCCTGAACATCGTAAATATACGCAAAAAGGTCCTTTGCTTTTTTCAGACCATATTTCTCCGCCAGTTCGTTGTAATAAGGATAGTTGTAAGGCATCATCAAAAACGGGGACTCGTCGAAGCCTTCCAGCAGAAAACCGCATTCCTCGTTTGTGGAGAAGTTCATGGGACCGGCGAGAGACTTCATCCCTTTTTCCCGAAGAAACGCCGATGCCCGCTCAAGGAGGACATTCGAGACCGACGGATCGTTTACAGAATCGAAAAAACCGAAAAATCCCCTCTTGTCATTATGAAGGTCATTGTGGCTTCTGTTGACGAAGGCAGCAATCCTGCCGGCTGTCCTGCCGTTCTTTCGCGCCAGAAAGTACCCGACGTCGGCATGCCGGAAAAAAGGGTTCTTATGCGAGAAATGTATGCGCATTTCCCTGTTGAGCTGGGGCACGAAGAAAGGATCTTTCGAGTAGAGATCCAGAGGGAAACGTATGAAGTCATCGATCCTGCGGGCCTCAAAGACCTCTACCGCTGTTGTTTCTTTAGACATGAAGCACCCCTTGTGTCTTTGGTTGTATGAGCTATATGATATTAAATTTTTATCGCCCCGATGTGCAATTTTTTTGGTTGTTTACTCCAGCGGTGATATTGAGTCCGGAATCTTTCCCACACAAAGACCCGTCTGAATCCTGTGAGATCCGGCCGGGGAAATGGGAAAAATGAATGAGGGCTGCAAAGTCCCATGGGATTCTCGGATCTGCTCTGTCAGGCGATAAGCACTTGAGAAGATGTCTCTGGTGTTTGTTATCAGCCAGACATCACGCCGCCACATCCTCACAGAAGCCAACGCGAGTTTCGATCCGCGATAACAGCGGAGTTTGCCCCGCAGCATGTGCGATTAGACATTTGAGGATGATCTATCCGAGACACCGGAGATCTTTGGTCCTCATATTTTATGTGTGAATTGCCGGTTGAAACGTTTGCTATAGATCAAAATACTCTCAGTGATCCCGTCGCCCTCCAGGACCGGAAATGAACTCAGTTGCTCACTCATTACCAGTCGGCAATCTTTCCAGGAATCTGCTAACTCTTAACTTATCCTCTTCTCCCATTTCCAGGAACTCCACTCCTACCCAGTATCCTTGCGGTATTTCCTCAGTCGGCTCGATACAGTAGGCAACTTTGCCTTCACCGTGGACGGGGTTCTCGTTTCCCGCAAGGACAAGATCAAAGGAGCAGGCAGTTTCCACGGAAGGTTTCTGACCCATCACTATTTGCATACCACCAATGCTCAGATCCTTGACCACACAATCTTCCTTGAAACTAAGAAGTGTACTTTCAGGTGTATGGAATTTTAATCTCACACCGGCCACCCTGCGCTCTTTCAGTTTATCGACCAGGAACTGTCTAAGCTCTAAAGCCGCATCAGTGACAACATCCGTGAATTTAATGCCTGCTGTATACACTGGCATCACTTCCTCTTCCGAAATCTTTTTGGTACCACTCAATTTTTCCCACACAATGACACCTTTTACTGACACAAACCGTCCCTTCAGATCAAATTTAAAGACATATTCTCCCCCCATATGGAATCTTCTTGAGCTTCTAATGGAGGCTCCGCCAATACTTATGTCAAGAAGTTTTACTGACTCATGAAATAAAGTCTTTACAGTGACACCCATGCCAACAACAACAGACCTCGGGTATTTTCTTATCCCCGGCATATCT
>JARRRI010000060.1:0-11756 GCA_037380845.1 Candidatus Sulfobium sp.
ATGAGAACCAGCGCCTTTATTCCCACGCTGCAGTATATCACTTTATCAGCCTCCTTCGCATGAGTCTGAAAGGGAAGGGTGCGAGTATGACGGCAACGGCTACAACCCACACGGCGTCCCAGGCGGCAGAAGACGGATTCCCGCCCGAAAAGGAGCGGCAGATATTCACCAGGTGATAAAGCGGAGTGAAAAATGCCAGCTTGGAGACCAGAGGGGGCAGGCCGTCAAGGGGGAAGAATATTCCGGAAAAGAGGAACATCGGTGTCATGAAAAGGGTATAAAAATAGTTGAATGAATCGATTCCCGGTACAATAGCCACGAAGATCATGGATATCTCGGCAAAGATCAGACCGGCGGCAAAAAGAAACGGGACGGCCAGTATGATCAGAGGAGAGAAAACAAGGCCGAAGGCGGAGATAACGATGATTATGATTGACCCGTACAGCACGCTCTTCGAGGCGCCCCACATAAGTTCGCCGGCTACGAGGTCGCTGAGGTTTACCGGGGTGGCGAGGATGGCGTCGAAGGTCTTCTGGTATTCCATCCGTACGTAAGAGCCGTATGTGCACTCGTAGACGGCTGCAAACATTGCCGAGGAAGCGATTATCCCGGGGGCAATAAAATTGATGTACGGCATGCCGTCGATTTCCTTTACGTAAGCGCCCAGCCCCAGTCCGAGGGCGGCCAGGTAGAGGACCGGTTCAACGAAGTTGAGGGCGATGCTCGACCGGTAAAGCTTGGTGTAGACCTTGAAGTGCCTCTGCCACACCCTGAAGGCGTGTCTAAGCCGCAAGGGACCTCCCCGTCAGCGCGAGGTACACGTCTTCCAGTGTACCTTCATATTTGCTCATCAACCGGGCCGGGGAATCTGTTGTTATGATTTTGCCCAGATCCATTATCGCCACCCTGTCGCATATCTTTTCAGCTTCTTCCATGTAGTGCGTGGTAAGCAGGAACGTCGTACCCTTCGACTTAAGGTACTCCAGCTTTTCCCACACGGAATGCCTGCTGTGAGGGTCGAGACCGACCGTCGGTTCGTCAAGGATCACGAGTTCCGGGCTGTTTATGAGGGCCCTGGCAAGCAGGAGTCTCCTCTTCATCCCTCCCGAGAGGTCCTTTATGCGAACATGCGCCTTTTCCTTCAACTCCACGAATTCGAGAAGCTCCCAGGCCGCCGGCAGGGATTTTCTGATCGGGACGTCAAAGTACCGTGCATACACGGTAAGATTTTCTATGACGGAGAGGTCCGGATCGAGGTTGTCCTCCTGGGGCATGACTCCTATCCGCGATTTTATTAAACTAGGGTCCTCCGTAACGGACATGCCGAAGACCTCCACCGTGCCGGAAGTGGGAGGCAAGAAACAGTAAATAATCCCCATGGCGGTCGTCTTTCCTGCGCCGTTCGGCCCGAGGAATCCGAAACATTCACCCTTTTCGATATCGAAGTCTATATGGTCCAGGGCGCGGAGACGCCCGTAATCCTTGGTGAGGCCTTTTGCGGTTACAATATGCATGGAGGATATTATAGCATCACATGGACGCATGCCATCATGAGGCCTGCTGCATCATGGGGTCTCCACAGTGGCGGCCGACCTCATTCTATTGAGAAATTTTCCGACAGGAGATAGAATTCAGATATGTTCAAGGACGGGGACCTGTTTTACTCTTTGATTCAAAACTCTTCGGACAGCATCACAATCCTGGAAGAGGACGGGACGGTATCTTTTGTGACACCGTCAGTCGAGCGCATGACCGGCTATGCGCCTGACGAGTTGATCGGCCGGAACGCCTTCCTTCTGGTCCACCCGGACGATTTATCCATGGTTGAAGAGGCCTTTGCGAAGGTTATGAGGAATCCTCATGTACCCCTCACCGCGCAATATCGTTTCAGGCACAAGAACGGCTCATGGTCGGTTATTGAATCCACGGGGAGCAATCAGCTCGACAATCCCCACGTTTCCGGTATTGTGATCAACTCGCGCGACGTGACGGAACGTGAGAAGATCCTGGAGGCGCTTCGTGAAAGCGAAGAAAAATACAGGCTGCTCTTTGAAAAGGAGTCGGACGCAATAACTCTCTATGATGCCGAAACGCTGATGGTCCTTGAGACAAACGATTCATTCGTAAGGCTGTACGGCTATAACAGAGCGGAGACGGCCGGGCTGAAGGCAACGGACCTGAGTGAAGAGCCGGAAAAGACCATAGCCTCGGCGGGGCGGACTGTCGCCAGGGGAAGCGACTATGTGCCTGTTCGATGGCACAGAAAAAAGGACGGTACAATCTTTCCGGTCGAGATCTCGGCGGGCACATTTACGCTGAAGGGCCGGAAGGTCATATGTGCCATATTCAGGGACATCACCGAACGTATGCGGGCGGAAAGGGAACTGGCGGAATATCGTGAGCATCTGGAGGAACTTGTGGCCCGGCGCACAAAAGAGATCGAGGTTCTGAATGACCGGCTGCGCCAGTCCCAGAAGATGGAGGCGGTAGGGCTTCTTGCCGGGGGGATCGCCCATGACTTCAACAACATACTGGCCACTATAAAGGGGTCTTTATACATGATTCAGAAAAGGCTGGCGGAAGAAAGCCCGGTGATGAAATATGCCGGACAGATCCTCACATCAGTTGAAAAGGCAAACGACCTGACACAGAGTCTTCTGGCCTTCAGCCGGAAGCAGGCCGTTGCCCTGAAGCGGATAGATTTGAACGAAGTCATACGTAAAACGGCCGGCCTGCTGTCCCGTGTAGCCGGTGAGAAGACGGATCTGAAGACGAAGTTCAGCCCGGATACCCCGGAAGTAATGGGAGACGAGAGCCAGCTCGTACAGGTCCTGGTCAATCTTGCAACAAACGCGAGGGACGCAATGCCGGCCGGCGGTATTCTGACCATATGTACTGATACGACGGAGATAGACGAAGAATTTATCAGAGTGCACGGGTACGGAACCGCAGGCAGATATGCCCTTCTAACGGTGTCCGATACCGGGACCGGCATAGACGGGAACGTAAAGGAAAAAATCTTCGAGCCGTTCTTTACGACAAAAATCGTGGGAAAGGGTTCGGGGCTGGGGCTTGCAATAACTTACGGGATTGTCAAACAGCATCGCGGCTATGTAGACGTGGAGTCGCCGTCGGGCGGTGGAACGGTATTCAGGATATACCTGCCGGTCCTCAAATCAGATACGGCGGGGGAATAAGCCTTTTGGTCTGTGAAAGGTGAGGGGGGAACGGTCCGGCTGGAGGACAAAACGAAGGGGGCACGGACCGTGCCCCTTCGTTTTAGATTTATCGCTATTTTACAGCGTCCTTGAAACCTTTACCCGCCGTGAATTTCGGGGCCTTCGTAGCCTTGATCTTTATGGTTTCCCCGGTTTGCGGATTTCTGCCCTTCCTGGCCTTCCTCTTGGAGACAGCAAACGTGCCGAAGCCAACAAGTGAAACTTTGCCGCCTTTCTTAAGAGTCTTCTTTACGCCGTCAATAAAGGAATCCAGTGCCTTGCCCGCGGCCGCCTTGGAGACGTCGGCGTCCTTGGCCATTTTGTCGATAAGGTCTGCTTTTGTCATCAGTGCCCCCTAAAAAGAATTTTGTTCAACATTATACACATTTTCCCAGGTTGTGCAAGTGCAAAGCACTGGTATCTTGTCATCGTCCGACTTGATTCGGGATCAAGTCATGGAAATGACGGCCCACTCAAACCGTAACTTGAAACACAGCCGCTAAAAGAAAAGCTGCCGCCCGCCCTTCTGGCATTTCGCCGATCTTGTGATAGAATATGAATGTTCCCGATGGTAAAAATGGAAATACCCTATAAGAAGCTTCATATCTTCAGGCAGCGGCTCGGTATACGGGAGAGCGAGCTTAAAGAGCTCGAACCCCTCAGGACTTTCTTTGCGGGACATAAGGACCGGTTTGCCCGCTATTTCTATGATTACTTCATGGGCATACCGGAGGCGAAGCTGATTATCGAACACGAACACAGGGCCGGTTATCTCATGCAGGCCTGGGCCCACTGGTTTGAAGCGCTGTTTTGCAAGGGGCTCGATGAAGAGTTCCTGGGATATCTCTGGAAGGTGGGTATGAAACATGTGGAGATCAAACTCGACAAGCGTTTCTCCAACATGGGTTTTTCGGTGGTAAGACAGTTCTGCCAGGAAGTTGTAATCGAGGAGCTTCCTCCGGACATAGCAGTCAGCGTACTGCGACTGGTCGACAAACTGGTCGATTTTTGCCTCCTTGTTGAAACGGACGCTTACATAGAGTCGACTACGCGCTGCGACATCGAGATAATAAAGGGCATTGCAGACAGGATCAGGAATCCGGTGACGATTATCGGCGGGAATATAAACAGGCTGATGAAGCATGCCGACAACAAGGACCCCGCATTTCCCGTGTACGAGTTCATAGCCGCTCAGAGCGTAAAATGTGAGCGACTGGTCCGGGACATTAAGACCTATATGGAGGTATTCGAGAGGGAACCTCGCCTTGAAAAGGTCGACCTCGGGACCCTGGTAGATGGGGTGCTGGACGGTCTTTTCAAGGAGGGGAAGTATGTCCGGCCGCGCATGGAGATCAATATTGAACCTGACGCGTCCAATATTCTGGCGGATCTCACGGACATGAGGGCGCTGTTCGGACAACTCCTCGAAAACAGTCTGGAGGCTTTGGCGGGGAGCGCCCCTTACATAAGGATCCTCTCAAAGGTCGAGGGTGCCCCTCCGCACAGCCTTATCGTGGAAATATTCAATACGGGCGTGCCGCTGGAAGTGGAGGACAGCGAGCAGCTTTTTTCCCCTTTTTATTCCACCAAGCCGGGAGGAAGCGGCTTCGGGCTGAGTATTGCCCGGCAGGCGGTCAGGAACAATCTCGGCAGACTTCAGCTCGAACCGGTCGAGGGGGAGGGCACGAGGGCGGTCGTGACGCTTCCCCTCTTCGAACGACCTATACCCGGTTCCGCCTGATGCTGCCTCCCGGTCATACCACTTTTTGAGATGCCCGCGGACTGCGGTCGGGCTTCGGGAACGGCGAACTTGAAATGCAGGTCTTTTTGCTGGGTCAGGGTGAAGCGACCTTCGCCGGTTCCGGCCTAGAGCTTTCTCCTGAAAAGGACATAGAAATGCTCCTTCAGCTTTTCACAAAAGGGTCTTTTGCGCCATTTCGCGATCTTTATTTCCTCCGAATTCTGCAGGTCTTCGAAGAAAATCTGCGACATCCTTGCTCCGAAGTCGGCGTCTATAATGCCGACATTGCCCTCGTCGTTCCTCCTCAGGGACTGAAAATCGAGGTTGGCCGAGCCTATTATGCTCCACACCTCGTCGAAAACCGCGGTCTTTGCATGAAGTATCTGGCCTGAATAATTGTAAATCTCGACTCCTGCCTTCAGCAGGCGGGTATAAAACGCGCGGCCGGTATAACGCGCGGCGGAAATGTCGGATTTTCCGGGTAGCAGGAGTTTTACCGATACCCCTCTGGCTACCGCATTTTCGAGAATCTGTATCAGTCTCCTGCTCGGCGTGAAATAGGCGGTCGTAAGGTAGATGCTCTTCTGCGCCCCGTTAATGCTTTCGTAGAGGAGCCTTCGCATTCTGCGCCTTCCCCTGGCGGAACTGGCAAAGATCGGAAGGACCGGGAGGCCGTTTTCCACGGGCTTCACGTCTGCATTGAAATGGATCGGCTCACCTTTCCAGACCTGCCAGCTCTTCTTGAAGGTATCGAGGAGCATGTTCGCCGCCGGACCTTCGAGGATCAGGCCCGTGTCCCTCCAGCCTTTCTTTTTCTTCCGGAGATGATAGCCGCTGTATTCGTTCGCTATGTTAAGGCCGCCCGTGAAGGCCTTTGTGCCGTCTATGATAATGAGCTTCCTGTGGTCGCGGTGGACATAGCGCAGCGGAGCCTTCCACTTGAAGGGGCGTGAAGCCCTTATCTGCACCCCGGCGGACTTCAGGCCCTTCCAGAATTTGAGCGGGGTTCCCAATGAGCCGAAATGGTCGTGGAGGAGGTAGACCCTTACCCCTTCGGCTGCCTTTTGACGAAGGATTTCCGCGAGTTCCGTCCCCGTGTCATCGTTCCGGAATATGTAAAATTCGAGGCATATCAGCTTCTCTGCGCTCCTGACCGAGTCGAAGATGCCGCGGAACAGCTCACTGTTCTTCCAGAGAAGCGTTACCCTGTTGCCTTCGACGAAATGCCCGCCATAGACCCTCTGGATGTTTTTTCTCAGGGAATGGATCGACCCGTCCGAATTCATATAGAATAATTGCCTAATTATATTTTTCTGTCAATCCGCGGCAGGGAAAACCAGCCGGGCAGGCCCAATTTTTCCTGTAGTTTCCGTGTGGATATTTAGCCCCGAAATGAGCTAAAATGAAGGAGTAAATTTGTTATTGAATTTACCCGATGAACATACATATAGAAAACGTGATGGAGATAGACTGCGTCTGCGATGCGCTGATCCTGCCTGTTACAGAAGGCGACGCAAAACTTTACGATAGCCTGGGGCCTGCCGTTACAAAAGCAATCAGAAAGGTCTGGAGGAAGGAATTCCGCGGCAAACGTAATGAAGTCCTTCTGATCCCGGCCCCCGATGATATCCGGCCGGAGAGGATCCTGCTTGCAGGTCTGGGTGAAAAGGGAAAGGCTTCCGCCGAGGTAATGAGGCAGGCCGGCGGGAAGGCCGCCGCCTGTCTGCGCGACGCGGGCATGAAGAAGATCGCCCTTTCCACTTTCGTCTTCCCTCACCTTGATTTATTGCCGATGGATTTCATAGAAGGCGCCGTCCTCGGGCTTTACACTTACGACAGGTACAAGGGCGAAAAGAAGAAGAAAAGGGTGAGCAGCATGTCAATCCTCGCGAAGCCTGCCGAAGAAATCGAAGCCGACCTTGCCTGGACCAGGACCTTGACCTCTTCGGTCTGTTTTGCGAGGGACCTGGTAAACACCCCTTCAAACGACATGACACCCTCTCAGCTGGCGAAAGAGGCCCTTTCCCTGAAGCGGAAAAACCTTTCGGTCAGGGTGCTCGAAAGAAAGGATGCCCTGAGGGCTGGAATGGGGGCCTACCTGTCGGTCGCCAGGGGGTCCGGTGAGCCGCCGAAATTTATAGTCCTTGATTATGGGGGGGCCGGTGGGGCCCCGGTGGTCCTGGTCGGCAAGGCGGTCACCTTCGACAGCGGCGGAATATCGCTGAAACCTTCGGAGGGGCTGGAAAAGATGAAATACGACATGGCGGGTGGGGCCGCTGTCCTGGGAGTGATCAAGGCCGCTTCCGAGTCGAGGCTGCCCGTTCATCTTGTAGGACTGGTCCCGGCCGCCGAGAACCTGCCCGGGGGCTCGGCGACCAAACCGGGCGATGTGGTGAGCACCGCCTGCGGCAAGAGTGTGGAGATAATTAATACGGATGCCGAAGGTCGTCTTGCCGTCGCCGACGCGATCTGCTACGCCAGGCGGTTTAAGCCCCGTGCGGTGATAGATATCGCCACACTCACCGGTGCCTGCTCGGTGGCCCTGGGGAGCGAAGCGATCGCAATGATGGGGAACGACCGCGGACTTCTCGACATATTCAAAAAGGCCGGCGAGTCCACCTATGAAAGAGTGTGGGAAATGCCGCTCTTCGAAGAGTATAATGAATATCTGAAGAGCGATATCGCGGACATCAAGAATGTGGGAGGCAGAAGCGGCTCGCTTGCAACGTCCGCGATCTTCTTGAGTCAGTTTGCGGGTGATGTCCCATGGGTCCACCTGGATATCGCCGGTACCGCCTGGGTGGAAAAGGAAAAACCTCATGTCCCGAAAGGCGCCTCCGGAGTGGGGGTCAGACTGCTATTGAAGGCCGTAAAGGAACTGAGATGAAATTATTCAAGATGATGCTGGTGATATCCTTTCTCCTGATACCGACGGCGGCTTTCGCCTGGGGACCCCTGACACATATCTACCTGGGCAATGAGTTGCTTTCGCTGAGCCCTCTTATTCCGCCGGGACTGCTGGAAATCATCAGGAGGTACAGGAAAGACTTTCTTTACGGGAATATCATGGCCGATATTATAATCGGCAAGAAGTTCCTGCCCGCCAGCAAGAATTCCCACAACTGGGACGTGGCTTTCGACCTCCTCAAAGCCGCGAAGACGGACCAGCAGAAAGGCTTCGTATACGGCTACATGAGCCATCTGGCCGCGGACACCGTGGCGCATAATGTCTACACCGTCGACAGAAAGAATATCGGCCATACCGTGGTCGAAATGAAGGCTGATTGCATCATCGACAAGAAATACTGGCTGCAGGCCATGGCCATCGACAGGAGAATACAGGTCAGAAATGATGTTTTCCTGGAAAACTCCCTGTCTCGGTTCATGTTTT
The DNA here is from genome assembly GCA_037380845.1 of Candidatus Sulfobium sp. Taxonomy (GTDB): domain Bacteria; phylum Nitrospirota; class Thermodesulfovibrionia; order Thermodesulfovibrionales; family UBA6898; genus JARRRD01. The sequence goes on from JARRRI010000060.1 coordinate 8,351, forward strand.
CTTTTAAAACGAACAAGCGGATACTGAAGAGCATGGTCCTGCTGTCTGTCATGAACAGGGAGAAGATAGGCAACTTCATAGACAAGAATGTTATCAGTTCCCTGCCCGTCAGGGCTACCATCGAAAACCTCCATCAGGAGTCCGTGGACAAGATTGTCGACCTGTTTCAGAACTGGGAAGATTCGCCTGTAGTGAAGGTGAACCCCTGCGGCACCGTCTATAAGGGCAAGCCGATCAAGACCTTCCTTCACTGATTTCCACAAACAGCCTCTTCAGCCTGTTGCAGGTTGTGGCATAATCTTTTTCCATAAAAAAAGCCCCCGCCGAAGCGGGGGCATTTTGGGTTGAAGATGTGAAGTCCCCTATGGTTCCGGTGTCGGTTCCGGCGGGAACTTGTTGAGGTTATGCTTCTGGTAGATGTCAGCCACCTTTCCTGCGCCATGACAGGTCAGGCATGAAAGCGTGTGAGGCCCGCCTTCCGCATCGACCGCGGCGTCGCCGCCATTCTGCTGCATATGCTGTGCGGCGCTGATTTCCCTGGTGACCTGAGCCAGCTCTTCAGCTTCGTCCGCGTCCGGGTTCACCTCTTCCTCGTGAGCGACGACAGCGGCCGCATCGGCATCCGGATGAGTACCGTGACAACCACCGCAGGCCAGCATGTAGATCTGCTGCGGAACAGGAACATCAGGATTGGTGTGGCAGATGACACAATTGTTGGCCGACTGCGGGAAGGTTATCTCGATCCAGTTACGAGGGAAACCACCGCTTTCGACATAGTCGCCTGTAGCGGAGGCGCTGTGGACGGCGTGCACCCTGTTGCCGATGTAATCGCCATGGTTGCCGGTGTGGTCGTGGCAGCCCAGACAATAGTCCGTATCGAAGGGCACGTTGTGGGCGTGAGAACCGGTCGCATGCATACGGGTGTCGTCATGGCAGTTCACGCAAGCGTCGCCGGAGACCTTGTGCTGTATCGTCGCGGTCCCTACCTGGAAGTTCATCTTGTAAGCAGACGTAGTTACGAAATTGCTGGAGCTGACCGCGCCGTAGTCCTGGCCCTGGAACTGGACAAGGTATGTCCCCGTGGTCAGGCTCGTGGGAATGGACATCAGCTGATAATGGTAGCCTGTTGCATCGGTCTTGACCAGGGGATCAGGATTGGGAACGGTGTTGCTGTCCTCAAGCAGCATGGGCTGTAACGGGTGGCCCTGCTCGGGCTCGCCTGTCAACGACGGATCGGTTGTCGAATCGGTGGTCAGGACCGGCACCGCAAAGCTGCGCGGGCCGTAGACGAACAGTTCGGCCGATGACAGTCCGCCGCCTGCTTGACCTGCAGCGCCCTGAGGAGAAGTATACACCGAAGGATCAACGGGCTGAGCGGTTGCATGGTCCTTCAGGGTCACGGTAACCACCGGTGCCTCACCCGCTACATAGAATTGACCGTTGGCCGGAGGCGTCATCGTGATTGCGACATCAAATTCGGGGATTTGAGCGGCCGGCGTAAGGCTGGCAACATTGTGGTAACCCTGGATGGCTGACGGCGGATGGCATCCGGAACAGCCCGCGTCGTTGGTCTGGGGACCGCCGGCGTGACCGGCTCCGGTTGCAAAATCGACGTTGGAATGACAGGAGCCGCAATTCTTACGGGTGGGATCCGAATAGATCAGGTCTGCCTGAGCCCCGTTATGGCATGTGGCGCACCTGTAAATCTTTTGCGGATAGGTCACCTCAGAAAAATCTCCTACGCTGAAATTCTTGTGATCATGGATGCTGTGGATCATGAAGGCCAGGTCTGCATTGGGGTCACGACTCGCCATGTAGTTGACGTTATGGCAGTTGTTACAGGTTTTGGGATCGGTGTAACGGCCATGGTCGGCATCCTTGAGCTGTCCGCCGTGGCACTGCTGGCAGGCAGACACGGTGACCAACTCGGCTCCGGAGGATGCAAGTTCGGTCCCGGGGTCGGACTCCAGAAAATCGTACCAGGCATTGACCGGGTTGGCGACATAGACATAGTCGCCGTTGTTGTCCCTGAAACGGAAAAGCGTAACGAGCGTAACGCGGATAACATGGTCTGTCTGATAGAGGCTACTGGAGAAAGCATAAGTATATTCGCCCGTGGCTGCGTCGACAAGGGTCAGCGTCCCGTATGGTTCTTCTTCAGGTATGCTTGTGATATCGATGCCGTTTCCGCTCCCGTCGGTGAGGAAGAAATGGACTGTAACGGCGCCCGTCGCCGCATCATAGGAAACCGTTTTGCTAAGATCGAGCACGGGATTAATGGGCGTGACATCGCTGGCATACACGAGCCCCAGGCTCGCCAGGTCCTCGACGCTTACCTCAGCGGATGCCCCGGGCGGTCCGGGCGGTCCTTGCGGGCCCGTGTCTCCCGTGTCACCTTCGCAGCCGGGCAGGGCCGCCAAAGCAAAAACAAGTGCGCAGCATAGCGCCATCTGATTAAGAATTCTTAAATACTTCCCCTTCATTGCTTTCACTCCGCGCCGGTTCACCTCCCTTCTTAAATTTCCTCGCATAGAAGTGAGACGTCAGGTTACTACAGTGTCCTTAATATACCGGCAACTCTGACTTATATTCTGCCGACGATTGTCTCCCCAAATAATTAATATATAGTCCCCGGAAATACTGCAAATGTCAATACCTGAGGGCAAACATTTTTTGGGAAAAAATACGGTTTCAAAATAGATAAAGGACCAGAATCGCTCTTCCTTCTCACGGACGCGGCTTCTCTGGAGACTCGCCGTTTTGGGGTCCTCTCTCACAGACAGCCCGGGAATGCCTCAGAAAGGAATAGCGCTTCTGATAGGGATATAATAGTGTCCGGGAGAGTCCTCGTACCTCCGTATCATGGAAAACATCGGATTCTGTCTTTCCAGCGAGGCGTCCGGCATAATCTCCATGGTGAGATTAAGCATCCTGCCGGTCACGTCTCCCCTTACGCGAGCATAGATTCCTTTGCCCTCCATCGCGAAGGAAATAATCCTGAGTGTTCTGCCGTTTGTTTCCATTGCTCCCCTGGCCGTATGGAACATGTCAAGTGGAACAGGGATTCCTCCAAAGGAAGCGGTCCGGATCTCGGCGTCGTCAACGGTGAACTTCAGGTTGCCACTGTTGTTCCTGGCCTCGTATTCTCCGGAAATGACACCGCTGCCGCCGAGGCCCGCCTGTCTGAAGAAGGGTACCTCCTCAATGTGTCCGTTTTCAAGTGTTATGTTGAGACTGCGGCCTCCCCTTGAAAAACGAACCTCCCCTCTTACTGTTCCCCCGGCTATGTCTCCGTGGAAAATGATGGCCGGGCTGAGTTTCAGGAGCGACGAAAAACTCAGTCTTCCCGAGACGTTATCGACGGCGACGATTGCCGCACCCGCCCTCTTCAGGACGATCTGATCGA
>JARRRI010000061.1:0-16459 GCA_037380845.1 Candidatus Sulfobium sp.
ATAGACCAGCTTCTAGGATCAGGGAACACCTTCTGGGTAAATTCTTCAAATCACACCCTTATTGAAGTTTTCTGCGGTTTAATCGCCATCATTATTGGTCTGATATTGTCCTGGGAATATCTGGTTTCGGGGAAAAAGAATATTCTTTTTCTTGTTTATGCACTCTTTTCCATGGGTATCTTTGACTTCTTTCATGCTTTTTCTGATTACTGTCACAATCTCTTCGTGTGGTTCCATTCTTCCGGCGCTTTTTGGGGCGCCGCTCTTATGTTCTCTTCAACATTTTTCATCAGCCGTGAAATCGGAAACAAAAAGTCAAAAATTTGGACGAGACGATTTCATATATTATTGGGTATCGGGTTGGTCCTTCTTTATGCGCTGCTGTCCATGAAATATTATCTTTTAATTCCCGATGTCCTTCGAATGAAACTGCCGCATCATACTCATATAACTTTAGTAAAGGGACATTTCAGCGATTTTATCTATATCTTCAATTTCTCCGCGTGCTTATTCTTTTTATTTTCCGGCTTCTTTTTCATTAAAGGTTTTCTGAAATCAAACGATGTCATTTATTTAATTTTCGGATTAACTGCCCTGCTCCTGTTTGAAAGTGAGATTTCTTTCACGATCTCAAACTTATGGGATTTTATGTGGTGGTACTGGCACTTCATCAAAGTCATTGTTTTTTCAGGTCTGTTGCTGGGACTTGCCTATGGATTCGCACGTTCTTTTTATAATCTTGACAAGTCAAAAATGGCATTATCGACGCTGCTTAAAGAAATAGAACATAAAAATGTTGAAATCATGAAAGCATACGATAGATTAAAGGAGACACAGAGATATCTGAGCGAGTCGGAAAAACTTGCCTCTATAGGCAAGATTGCGGCATCAATGGCGCATGAAATAAGAAATCCATTAGGAGCAATCACAAATTCTCTTGAAGTTCTGAAGAAATACGGCTCTGCAAGCGTAGAAGATGCCGAATTATTTGAAATTCTTGATAAAGAAATAGACCGGCTGAACAAGCTGGTAGAGGATTTTCTGAGTTATTCCAGGCCATCCAGACTGAACGTGCAGAAGACAGATATAAATGGGCTGATTGGCGAAACGCTTAAGGTTTTTAAAATGAACGAAAAGACCAGGGGGTTGATCATCAGAGAAATATTTACTTATCCCATCCCTCTTGTTCAAATCGATAATCATAAAATAAAGCAGGTTTTGTTAAATATCTTCTTTAATGCTCTTCAGGCGATGCCGGCCGGGAAAGGTGTCTTATCTGTACAGACAAAATATAAAAAAACGGAAAATGAAGCAGAAATAAATATTACTGATACAGGAACCGGAATGTCTGACGACATTCTGGCCAGAGTTTTTGAACCTTTTTTTGCCCGTTAATCCTGACGAGACTGCTCTAAGGGAAGAAACGGAAACTGTGACATCACTGGAACATAATTAAGGTGGCAGAAAAGAAAACAAATATTATGGTTATCGACGATCAGGATGGCATGAGAAGAAGTCTTGCCATCTTGCTCAGAAGAGCCGACTTTCACGTTACAGAGGCCGAAAACGGCGAGGCGGCTATTTCGCATCTTCACCGTACGACCTTTGATGTCGTTATTACTGACCTGAAAATGTCGCCTGGTACAGGTATGGATGTGCTGTACTATATCAAAGAAAAGCACCCCCTGACTGAAGTGATAATTATGACAGGGTACGGCACCATAGATTCGGCGGTTCTGGCGATGAAAATGAAGGCTTATGATTACATAGCGAAGCCTTTCAAACATGAAGAACTCATTCACAGAGTGAGAAAAGCCGTGAATCATCTGGAAACCAAGAAAGAAATGGCGGAAATGCATTCCATTGGGAAGAGAAATGGTAGATTTATGTATATAAAGGGGACCAGCCAGGCAATTCAAGACTTGACATCATTATGCGACAGGATCGCACGAGTCGATCTGCCTGTACTTATAACCGGGGAAACGGGAACTGGAAAGAATCTTATTGCAAAGACAATACACGGCTTAAGCTCCCGGTCTGAAAAACCTTTGATTTCAGTTAATTGCGCTGCCGTTCCTGAATATCTGCTTGAAAGTGAACTCTTCGGTCACGCAAAGGGCGCTTTTACAGGAGCTCTGATGGACAGAAGAGGTTTGTTTGAGGAAGCGGAAGGAGGCTCATTGCTTCTTGACGAAATAGGGAGTATGCCGATCACGATGCAGGCAAAGTTGCTCGATGTTCTTCAGGAACGCATGATCCGTCAGGTTGGAAGCAACAAGACAAAAAAAGTTGATGTCAGAATTATGGCTGCGACTAATACTGACCTCGAGCGGGCCGTTCTGGACGGCAATTTCCGTGAAGACCTCTATTACAGGATAAAAGTCACACATATTCATATTCCTCCTCTGAGAGAACATTCCGAAGATATTCCCATTCTCGTCCGGCATTTCCTCGACCTGTGCAGGCAGGAATTCTCCCGGCTTGATTTAACGTTTACGCCTGAGGCAATCTCTTTGCTGTCATCGTATGACTACCCGGGCAATATCAGAGAGCTTTCTAACATTGTATCCAGCGCAGCCGCAATTTCTCGGGATGCCACCATAACTTCGCAGGACCTCGCATTAAGCTTTACGAACAAATTATTTGAAATGTCCGCAGGCTCAGATCAGGAAAGCCCTCCTGAAACTCTTGATGAATGGGAAAAGGACCTCATTATGAAGAGTATAAAGAAACATGATCAGAATCTTTCAAAAGTCAGTGCTGAATTAGGGATCGGCAGGACCACGCTCTGGAGAAAAATGAAGAAGTATAATATTTAATAAGGAAATTACTTAAGCCATTTGATCAAGTTTATAGTAATAAGGAAGTTTTCCCCCTCCTCCTCTTTGACGAGCCGATAAAACTCACAGATCCTGCAGTCCTTATATTTTTTCGCAAAACTTCCGACGGGCTCCCCACCGCACATGGTCCCGGCCACTACCCAGCACACTCTTCCGGCGTGTTTCCCGCCATGAGCACCATCGAGTTCATCAAATACAGCTGCGGGACAAACGCCCAGTTCCTCAGCGTTCACTCCCCCGGCCTCTCTTCCGCACTTCATTATCTCCCAGCTAACGTAAACTGCTCTCGTATCTCCCTTTTAAAATAATGTTTCCTCTCTGAATCAATTTCTTTAACCGTCCGAGTGTAGTTCCAATTCCCTCTGACGCTTTACCGCCGTCCAAATATGCTCTCAGGGCATTGTTGAACTGATTATAGAACTCCTCATCCAAATGAATGAAATCATTATTATCTCCGTCAGATAAGTTGTCGGCATTTCTGCTGCCCATGATTGTGAATAGTTCATCCCACTGCAATTTCGCGTTGTATAACGATAGACGCACTTGATCCTCTTCCAATAATTCCGGTGTGATGCAATCGTCGCGAAATGTCCTGATATGCTCAAGTAAACCCTCTAAATCCGGATAGCATCTCCGCGTAAGCAATAACAACTGCTGTACCGCGGCTACAGACCATATGAAATCTGAAGAAATATCCCCTTTTAAATAGAGTATTGCCGCATTATTGAAATATTTTGCAAACTCTCTGTTCTGTACCAAATAATCATTCCATTCTATATAAGAGATCAGGTTACTCTTTCTCCTTTCCGTGACAGCCGCTGTAACTGCATCCCAATATTTTTGCGAATGATGAAGGAAAGAACGTATTTCCCGCCCCCCGGTTTGTCGGATACAGGCATAATCTTTCTGCCCGGCAATCACGGCGGCATTTCTTCCACCGTTTTGCAAGGACGCACATGATGTCAGGTTTGCTATTAACAATCCAAACAAGAGTAAATTCAGTTTCATGTTATTATTTTCGCATGAATATCATCCATATCTCAATGTCTATTATTATTGCGATGAGTTCCAACTTTTCCAACCCTTTTAAAGTCTATACTTGCGGGTTAGAATGTTCACGTTACATTCAGGACATCCATAGGCGATTGCGCCATTATATCCTCGCCCTTTATCATGAGCAAGTCTGTCGCCTGATGTATAAACTACCGGAATCAGCAATGCCGTCTGTGACAAATGGTCCTTTTTCACATTCCCTCTCTAAGAGTCCATTTGTCGCTCTCCGGGGTTATCCAATAAAGTTTTTCTCCGGAAAGGGTGCGGCCGGCTCTTGCTCCGCAGAGGACATCCAGTTTATATGAAAACCTCAAATTAATTTCACCAAAGCCGTTGAGGTAAAGAGACGGGGTATCCCTGTCGATCTCCACTAGACTGTTTACGGCCAATTCCCGGCCCGGCGGCAGGGAAGAGTTTCCGCCGTCCGGGAATACACCGTCCCGATCGTGCATCAGTTTGATCCATTGACCGAGAGCTTCAGCCTGAGCAAAGAACTCCCTCGTGAACCCCGTGAGAACGACCCTGGCTTTGGATATATTCTTGAGCGATAATGTGATCTTATAAGTTCCGCCTCCCTGATAGGAAATGTTCTTAATTCCAACATTCACGCAACTGGAGTTCGTGCCATACCCGTAATTAGCCCGGGGGCAAATCAGCAGTGCCATAATGAAGCCGGCACATAAAATCGAATACCTGGCAATTTTGATTTTCATCTTTTGCATGACCGGCAGAATCTCCTATTCTGTTCGACTGACATGAATATTGTTGAAATTCACCAGACAACTTCCCTTATTTGACGTCGACAGTAATGACTGCCGTGTCTTCCTTATTGCCATCATTTATACGGATATAAACTTCCCACTCGCCCGGCATGGTGAAATTCAGCCTTTCAATGAGATACCGATCTTTCCCCTTTTCCTTTATCACCGGCGCTTCACTTGAGCCATGCTGGTGGACCGGCATCCACGGCGCCGCTTCTATCTTCAGCTTTCCTCCGCCGGCCGCACCCGTTTTCTTATCGACAACCGACAGTTCCATGGCATTCCTTCCCACTTTTACGCTGTCCGGAACTTCAACGGAAATATCGAACACACCGTTTTCCGTCGTTGCCTGAATTTTCTTGAAGCCCGTGAGGAAAAAGCCGCTGACCAGAATGGTCCCAACACAGACTATATACCTAAACCTCTTCTTATCCATTAGCAACCTCCTCAAGATGACGCAGCGGTATCATTGTCCAACAACGCTGACATCGACAACCGCGGAATCCTCCCTATTTCCGTTCTTTATTTTAATGTAAACTTCCCAATCTCCGGCAGCGTCAAATCTAATATTTTCAATCGAGTACACTCCTTCTCCCTTGTATTTAATGACCGGCACCCCCGTGATGGCATGCACATTAGTCGGCATCCAAGGAATAACTTCCAATTCAAGTTTCTTATTTACCGGCTCATTTGATTTCCTGTCATAGAAAATCAGTCTCATGGTATTCCTTCCCGTTTTAATGGGGCTGGTTAGAAATTCTGCAGAAACGATATAATTCCCCTGTTCCGATTCAGTCCTGCTGTTTTGAAAACCGAAAAGAAAAGGCCCGATCAGAAACAGGAAAACCAGGGTTATCGTTCGTCTCAAGAGATACATATTCATTAACAATACCTCCTGTCAGTGGGGCGGCATCGGGATCACGATAGGGACTTTGTTATCAGCGAAATCGACCTGCGCCAAAATGTCCGCGTCCGTCATAAAAAAAGGCTTTAAATAAACGTATACATCCGTATACCTCTCAACAACCTCTTCCTCCTTAAAGGCACTCTCGGGCAGGACGAATAAAGAACTATGAAGTTTCACCTGCATATAACCATCCATCAGTTACTAGGCATATGTGAGGTTGCGGTCTATGGCCCCGCGATAGTGATAGAGGCGCGCTGTGACCCGGGGATGCGTCACATAAACAGGTTCATCAGATACATTGTCTACTTTGATCACTGCTTCATATTTCTCCGGCTGTTTTTTTATATCCCATGCATCATGTATATCGGGAAACACCATAAAAAAAGCAAGTTTTTCCAGACGCTCTTTTTTCTCCTTTTTTTCTCTGATGATCTGATCCTGCTTGTACCCTACATAATAATCGGCCAAGAAAACCGCGCAGAGAACCGCCATGATTATAATTATCGTCTTTTTCTTCTTTCTTAATGCTCCTGGCAGTTTCATTGCACGGCCTTTGCTAAGCCAAGTTCACTATCATTCATTTATCTGTTGATTTTTGTCTCATTCCAGTTCCTGAATGCCGTAATCGGCATGTAAAAGGGGACTTTCGTTTCTCCGAAATCTATAACTTTCCTGATCTCCTGATCACTCAGATAATAAGGCTTCAGGTAGACATATGACGACGACCTCCTCTCTACAACTTCACCCTCCTTGAAACCGCTTTCAGGCACCACATACATAAAAATATAAAAATGGACATGCATATATTTTCTTATCAGATATTCGTTATAGGGCAAATCGCGACTAATCCTGACGTATTTCTTGAAGAGGCTCTGGTCTTCCGGCTCAATCTTATGGACCTGCTCTTCCTCTTTGTTTTCGTCGTCCTTTACGGGGACCTCGGTCCAGGAAATACTTCCCGTCTGGACAAATGCTTTCACTACAGGAGGCGATATATAGATAGCCTCGTCAGAGACATTGTCTGTCCTCAACCAGACTTCATATTCCTCGGTCATTTCAATATCCCTGGTGGGTCTGATGTCCCGGATATCGGCAGAGAGCATATAAAAAGCCTTTGTCTCCAGATCTCTGATCCTCGCGGATGAACCAACCGCTAATGCCCTGATATCTCAATATCATGGGTAGAATATAAAATAGTAATCCCCTTCTCTTCGGTGAGTTTCCTGAAGGTTTGTATTACAAAAAGCCTGTTTTCCCTGTCGAGATTAGCGGTCGGCTCATCCGCAAGGATCATCAAGGGATGTGTTATCAAGGCACGCGCGATAGCCAGTCTCTGATTCTCCCCGCCGCTTAATTGAGTCGGCATATGATATATCCGGTGACCCAAACCGAGGGATTTAATCGTTTCTATCGCCTCCTCCTTGAGATTTCTGTTATTGCTCCTGGGCTTCCAGAAATTAAAAGGCAAAAGGGTGTTTTCAAGAACGTTAAGCATACGCAGAGGCTTTGCGTCCTGAAAAATAAAGCTGAATTTTTCCCTCCTGAAATTGACGAGTTTTTCCTCTGAAAGGGTATCTATCCTGACGCCTTCCAGATAAACCTCGCCGGTCGTAGGTTTGTCAAGGGCACCCAGTATGTTCAGCAATGTGGTCTTACCGGACCCGCTGGGACCGACAAGGGCAATAAGTCCGCCCTTATCTATATTCAAATTGATTCCATCGAGAGCCTTAACCTCTGATGCTCCGGTAAAAAAAGACTTCCCTACATTATGCAATGCCAGGAAATGCTTGCTATCGCCGCTCGACATAAATCTATACCTCCCACTGCGTTCTAAAGGTTTCGGTTATTTTTATGCTGGATAATTTGTAGGTTGGATAAAAGCTTGCGACCAGACTGCAGAATACACCGACCAGTAAAGCGATAAGGAGGAACTGAGGCTTGGCACTTATAGCCGCTCCGATTTTCAGGAAAAAGGCATCAAGGAGATATGATGAAATTAAACCGATAAGGTAGCCGATAATGCCGCCTGATATTCCCACAATAACGTATTCGTAGAGAAATATTATCAAAAGTTGAGTTCTCGAAGCACCCACCGACTTCAACATGCCGATTTCCTTTACCCTCGAATATAGAAGGTTGGTGACGATGTTAAATATTGAGAATATACTTACTGCGATCGTGGCAATTGCAATCGACAGGAGAAATCTGAACGTTTTCTTCAGTAAAATATACTTCATCGTGCTGAACTGCTGGGGAGAGAGGGCCTTTATATTGGGGATGCTGTTATTTAATTGATCCGTTACTGAAGTCAATAATTTCTTGTCTCTGTCCAACGAAGAACTCTGGACATTTACGACCGACATAAGGCCTTCTCTGTCAAAAAGCTTCTGGGCAACCGAAAAAGGTAAAAAGACCATATAATCTTCGGCTGCATTGGTCGGTCTCAGCAGACCTACAATCTTGAATTCTCGATTGTTTACCATGATTTTTTCGCCAACAATCAAACTTTTCTCTTTTGCATATGTTCCGCCCAGTACTGTTTCGTCATATGCGGCAGGCCATGTCCCGCTATCGAGATTCCACGAAGATCGCGCCTCCAATTCTTTCTTGAAATCGATGCCTGCTACAACAGCTTCCAATCGCTTTGTTCGGTACCGGATGTCGGCTTTCTGGTAAATCCTGGGAGTAATAAGAACTGCCGGGTTCTTCCCGGAAATATTCTGCTTGATGATTCCCTCTACGTCAGCAATAACAGAAACCGGGATGTATTCATTAAGAATGACCCCTATCTGATCTAGGCTCGCCGGTTGAATATTCTTTGGCTGAACCATCAGGGTGAATCCAAATTTGGATGCCAGGTTTGTGAGAAAACTATCGGCGTTGTCAAGAGTCAAAACTATTGTGCTGAGGATAGCAACAGGGATGGCAACAGCTATCAATACGTAAAGTGTTTTTCCTTTTCTTCTGGTCAAATCCTTTGTTGCCATCGAAAAAAGCTTCACATCAAACCTCCCACTGAGTTCTAAAGGTCTCGGTGATCTTTATCCTTGATAGTTTATAAGCAGGATAAAAAATGGCGACCAGGCTGCATACGACGCCAAGCGACAGGGCGATCCAGAAATACTGGGTGCTGATTCTAATGATCGCTCCGATGTCCAATAGAGAATTCAGGATATAAGCCATTCCTACGCCGGCGAGGAAACCGACGGAACCCCCAAGCAGACCGAGGATAAGATGCTGATAAAGAAACAATCTGAGAAGCTGAAATCTCGATGCGCCTACTGACTTTAAAAGTCCGATCTCCTTAACGCGCGAGTAGAGGGCGCCGGTAACCGTATTAAAAATCGAGAAAAAGCCCACGGCCAGCGTCGCCAGAACTATCGAAAGCAGAAACTTATAAAGCATATTAAAGAACTCAAATTGAACTTCTGCAATGTTTAGCTGAGAAACTGATGTAATTCCGGTGACTTTCTTATTCAATTCAACCATCGCGTCACCAACGGGGCATTTCGGGCACATGGCCCTGACGCTGAGCAGGGATACAAATCCTTCCTTATTAAAGATTTTTTGAGCGGTCCCGAGGGGAATAAATACCATATAATCGTCAGCGGAATTTGTTTCCTGCAACACTCCGACGACATTAAATTTCTTATTTTTTACCGTGACCGAACTGCCGGCTGTCAATCCCTTAACACTGGCGAATGTTCCGCCGAGCACCGCTTCGTCTTCTCTGGCCTTCCTAAGCCGATTTGAGTCTTCAGGCCATGTCCCACTGGATAGGTCCCACCAGAATCTGACGAAATATTCCTTATAGAAATCAACCCCTGCCACTATTGTCTGTATACCGTCAACATCAGTCTTCTCATAAAGCCGAGGAGCCCACGTAGGAGGCTGTATACTTATCTCGCCAATACCCGGTCTTGAAACCAGGCCGCCCTTCTTTTCCCATCCCGTTTTTATCGCTTCATCGTAGATTTTTGCTATATGCGGGACCGCTGATTCAGGGATATATTGCCCCAGGACCACATCTGACGATGACACAGTTCCGGGACTTACATTATCTCCCTTATTGCCTGAGACACCGGCCGGCCGTACCGTTAAGGTATGTCCAGTCCGTGTAATAACTTCCAGTATGGTAGTGTTGGCGGAATCACTGACTATTGAAAGTGACGTGAGCAGGGCAACTGCAATGACTATGGCCAGAACAATTAATCCATTCCTTCCGGGCCTCCTGATCAACTCTATGAGAGCAACCTTCAATATTCCCATTTGTCAGCATCCTCCCATCAACAGCGTAACCGGATCAGCTACATTCTCATACAGCACACCGTCCTTCATAACAAAGACCTTTTTTGCCTTTTCTATCCATGCCAGTGTATGGCTGACAACTATCACAGTTTTTTTATACTCTTCGTTAATATGGCGAAATATTTCTATTACTTCCTGCTCCGTTCTGATATCCAGTTCCCCTGTAGGTTCATCAGCGAGAATTATATCGGGGTCATTCATAAGGGCGCGCACAATAGCCACTCTTCTCTGTTCACCTCCCGAAAGTTCCGAGGGGAAAGCGGCGACCTTTTCTACCATATCAAGCTCGCGCAGCATAGAGACGGCTTTTTCCCTGATTTTATCCCGGTCTTTCTTCCCGCCGTTGGCAAATATCAGGGGCATGACAATATTGTTCATTACGTCGAGAGATGGCAAAAGACTGAAGGATTGAAAACAGAATCCTATTTTTTTGTTTCTGAATTTGGATATAGCCTTATCATCGTGGCTCCATATATCGACTCCCTCAATTCGGACTGTCCCACCCGTAGGTTTTGTAAGACCGCCTATCACGCTGACCAGAGTCGTCTTGCCCGACCCGGAATGGCCCATGAAGACCGCAAAATCAGACTCTTCGATGTCAAGATTTATCCCTTTCAGCGCCTCCACGTGCTGCTCTCCCACGTGATAAATCTTAGTCAAATCCCTTACCTCAATAAATGATCCCATCATCACAGCCCCTGCTTCATGGTTTCATGAGGATCTATCTTTACAGCGATGAAGGCCGGATATGTGGACCCGGTGATTCCCATCAGCAGAGCGATCGCGATTGCGCCGGCGGCAAGTATGACTATAAGTTCCGGCGGGGGCAGCATGAAGGGGATATTGAGAAGCTTAAGATAAAAAACAATCGATCTTTGAAACAGTTTAAGCATTATACCTCCGATCAGCATGCCGATAAGGCCGCTGATCACGCTTATCATGGTAGATTCGTAAAGGACAAGCTTAAATATTGCGGCCTTGGTCGCACCGATCGCTCTGATGATCCCTATTTCCCTTTTCCTCTCATTAACTACGGCAGAAAATATAGCATTGATCATGAGAATATTAGACATGACAAGAACAACAATCAATGCGATGATTCCGGAAAAAACCGCGACAGTTGTCTGCCGGGCAGACGTTTGAATATTGCCGGTAGTAACGACTTTGAGATTAGGATTGTCCCTGAGAATGGAAAATGTTATAAACGGTATTTTTGCTCCGACTGCCAGTTGGACGAGTACACCCGATATTTTGCCGTTAATCGGCTGCAGCGGTTGAATCGATGGATCCGACCGCGATTTCTCGGACATTTCATAAGCTTTATCCAAATCAAAAAAGATGGCGTTATCATATAATCCGATGCCGGTCCTTTCCAGTTTCCCCCAGACTCTCAGGTTTACTCCATAAAATCTTATACTATCACCCACATTCCACATGGTCATAGCGCCGATAATTGCCCCGTCTTTTGGAAACTCTTCTTTTTTGCTCTTTTTTTCGACCCATGGAAGAACAGTAAAATCATCAGAGGGATCGAACCCGATTAAGAAAGAATTACCGGTAATACAGCATTCCCCGGTTGCGCTCGTAAGGAAGATCTGAGCAGACGCTCTCTTGACGCCCTTTAACGAGCGGACTTCCTCCACGACAGATTTGTTCATATAAAAAGCGGACGGCTCCCCCGTAAGTAAGGCCGATTTCAGGTTGACCAATGATTCCTTGGGGATTACCAGAATGTCAGCTCCAAGTTTCGAGAGGCCTTTATCCAGGCTATGATGGATTCCTATTATGAGTATGGAACTGGCGAACAAGGCCCCTATGACCATACTCACACCGAAAAGTATGATATAAAATCTTAACTGTTTAACCTGAAGGTTCTGATAAGCCAGTCTGAATAACGATAAGACCATCAGCTGATCATCTCCAATTGTTCTTAATGTCTTTTGAGTCTTCCCGCCGGACTCGTAACTAAAAGATCTTCTCCATGATGGAGGAGCCTCCATCATGGAGAAATTTGAAGATTCAGTTCATGTTCAGCCGTTCTTTATGTAGTCGGACATCTCGAAATCGAAAGTTCCTTTTTATTCCGTGGCACGATTACGGAATCGTGATGACCATACGGACTCGGCAGATAACCGTAGAACTTGTCGTCCTTGACGCGCACTACATAGGTACCGGTATTGGTCTTCTGATATCCGCTATAGACGCCAAAGAGCCACTTGCCGTCACCGGTACAGGCGATCGTATGAGTATCGGGACCGATTTCAATCACTTTCGTTATCTTCCAGGATCGCGTATCAACAACGGCTATCGAATTTTTAGTCGGAGGTGGCCACCAGAGAGTAACGTACATCTTGCTGACGTCAGGAGTAAACGCCATATGGAAGGGGTTAGGATACGCGCCTCTCCAGCTCCGGTCTCCTACTCCTGCGACCCTTTTCCAACTCGTAGGATCATTTTGGTTGGAAGAATCGAACACCGCCATTATGTTCTCTCTGCTGTTGTTCATTAGGACAAAGAAATTGCCGTCCGGACTGTAGCCGGCCTGATGTGCCGGTGTCGGCACATTCTTAAATTTGGCTTCCCATTCCCCGTTGCCCACTTTCCGCAGGGGTATCTGAAAGTCTATTTTGGCCTGCTTGTCAGAGCCAACGACAACAGCCTTTGGTTCCCACGTCCTCGTATCGAAGACGACACCAGCACCGAGTAATCTGAGGGCGGCTATACCGTACCTTTCGTGATTCGGGTCCCACCCAAGAGAATCAAGTGCAACGACGTTCTTCAGCTTGTGACCCGGCACCTTGCCCTGCTCGGCAAAGAGTTCGCCACCCGGAACAAGCTCCCAATCGATCTTGATCCCCTTGGTACCTTTCAGGTCATAGGGAGGGCTTAACTTCTTGATTGTGAGAGTGCCGCCGTCGATCCATGCCCTCGAGAGCTCGGAATTATTGTATTCCCAGTTAAAGGCGACAAGGGCTTCGACTGACGAAGGATTTGTCCCTTTCCCCCTTCTGAAAATACCCATCAGATCCTTCTGACCGTCGCACACGGCAAACCTTTCATTGTCAGGAGCAGCCGTAACATGCACGCCAAGACCTACCCCTGTTGTTTCTGCGACGTCCTCCTGTATTTCCATCTTGCTTCCATCGTACTTAACCCTCCAGATGTTAAACCCTTCCGCAGGATCCTTGACCGGCGTCGTAACGCCATAAATATACAGGTTCTTCCCGCCCTGGGAATCCACTATATACTCGAATTCCTTATAGGGATCTGGAGAATGGAACGCCGCAAGATGGTGCACTATAGGTGTCTTATTGCCGGCTGAAATGGCCATATTGATCCATGCCATACATTCGCCCGTGGACATATCATATGCACCAACGCCGCCGGCAAATTTGCCCGGGACCAGATGAACATACTTGCCAATCTGGTCATAGACGTCCTGAAAAGTGGGATCACTGAAGATGCCGGCTTCAGCCTCTCGCGCCCGGAATAATGAACCCAGTCCGAGTTTCGAGCCGATTCCAACTCCAGCCGCAGCTGTGCCGGCAATCCCGGCCTTCAACAAACCACGCCTCGAAATTCCCATTTAAATACCTCCTTTCCTGCAAATTACTTTCCGCCTTGAAACATCCCCTCAACTCTTTTCTGCAAGCAGCCTCCTTTCTTTCGAGATATGCATATCATTTCAAATTACATGCCCGGATCCTGTATCGCTCCATTGTTTGATTTAAAAGGATTTTTTTGAGAGTGTACACACTCGGCTTTGTTCATTGCGAAACATGAGTCAGTTCCATTTGTTTCATTATGAAAACAACAAACTCATGCAGTGAAAAAAATCGTGGTTAAAGGGTCGCAAGCCGGTTCCGGATGAAAAAGGAGTTGAATTGATAATTAACATTGCGTACTGAATCCCCCTCGAAGAAATTCTCGGGGGGAAGTTGAAGATCATGCGATAAATGCAAAAGGCGGTGTATCACCGTTACCACTATCGTCTGAAAATGAAGTTTAGTAAAGGAGGCTTCGGGATGCCTGATGTCGTCGAAGCGATCTAATAGGGGGCTGTTTGTCACGGCCCCGCAATGCATCCAGATTGGACATGGCAATCAATTCAGGAGCAAAGTGCAGTACAGAGTCGTCCGGGCAGATTATACTGAGGTTCTTTCGTCCTCACGCTTCTTCTCCCCGATCCCGGTCGAAGGTGTAGAAACCTGAGGAAACCCAGCCGGAATATCTAGACAAGTACCAATTGCCGGCTCCGATGTCGCCTCTTTCCCTGCTTTCGATCATTTTGAGAGGACTGGTCGCCTTGACGTCCCGGTTTGTACTTCTGTTTCAGCGAGCCTTCACCCATCGAGCTGGAGCCCTTAATCCGGCCGCGGCTCCGCTGCCTTTTTTTGATCGTCCTGCCGTTTAGTATTCTCAATTTATCTTTTTTTACCTGCGCTTCAGAATTTGAAAGTCAGTTCCAGGAAAGAGTAGTCTCCTTCAGAGCCATCAGGAAATGTCTTTTTTACGACATCTCCTCCCCACATATGGGAGTAATAGAAATAGAGGCTAAGGTTCCTGCTGAGATTGTAAAAGAAGTGGCCGCCTGCCATCGTCCCAATGTTATCCTCTCCCTGGCTGGGCCTCCCGGTGAAGCCGAATACGGACCTTGATGTGGCGCCGGAGCCGAAATACCACCTGTCTCTGGAATTGTTCAGACCGACGAAATTCAAATCCAGCTTGACGGTCGTTTTGGGAGAAGGCTTCAGTATAAGCATTGCAAAAAGGTCCTCTATGTTCATGTAATTGTAATAAGCCGGGGTATTGGACTGCTTCCGCACAGTGGGAAGAAGCTGGAAGAAGGTTCCATGGTCATTGTCATTGGGATTGTCATCTCCGGATGAAACGAAATAGCCGGCCCTCACCCAGGGTTTAAGCGGCACATCGAGAAACTGGTATCCCAGTTCGGCGTTCCATGCCCATGACTTCTGGTCCAAACTGCCCCATGTGCCCCTCTGGACGGCTCCCCACAGGATGAGGTCCATCTCCCCTTTTTCGGACGGTCTGTATACGGAAGCAAGATGGAAGCCCAGTGTGTTTATCCTTATATCTCCCCTGTCAAGCGGTGAGCCGGCGGGCTGATTGTCCGCTTTTGTCAGGCCCCGGTCGTCTTCATAGTAGATATAAAAGAGTCTCGTGTCGCTGTAGGGTACTACCCCCTTTTTAAGGGTCAATGCCAGGTAGGCGGCATCTATCTCCCTTATCTCCGTCTGGCCGTTCTTTTCGAAACCGCCCTGCGTCGGGTGAAATGCAGCGGCTGTGACGTTGACGGAGGCACTGTCATACGTTCCCACTCCGCCGTCGAAGCTCCTCTGGAAGGAGGACCAGCCGAAGGGGCCTATAAGCCTTTCCGAAATCCTTACTTTCTTAAGCCAGTTCATCTTGCGGTCGTCTTTATAAAGCACTTCCTCTCCATCGAAGAAGGTCAGCCTGCCGGCCTTGAGCGTAAAGGGCGCAAATTTCAGCTTCACATTTGCCTGCCTTATGTAGGTCGAGGAAGGATTCTCCTCCCGGTCATGGATAAAGTATATCGCTCCGCCGCCGAGGACCCCCTGCGGCGGAGGGGCAATGGCATCATCGGGCAGCCCGAACATGTTTACATTCTGAAGCTGCAGAAAGGCGTCCAGATGATTCGATTCAAACTTCACTCCCAGCTTTGTGCGTGTGAACTCATAGAAATAGTCATTATTGAAAGGTCCGGCAGGCTCAAAGAAATTCCAGTATTCCACCCTGCCCGTAACTTCACCTGAAAGCGATAATTTCGTCCCGTGATTACCGTAAAGAGTGACGTCGGCCGATACAGCCGTCCCCCAAAAAAGCACAAAACACAAACCTGCAATCAATCTTTTCATCTCGCTCTCCCCCTATTCCAGCAAGCTTAATTCTTAAATTACCCGGCCCATTCCAGCCGATAGCTAGTCCTCGTGTTCCTGGAATGTATTCCTCTCTACCCCGCAACGTTTCAATCTAAAACCAAAGCGTCCTCCTTTCCAGTTAGCTTTGTGCCGACCCGGCACTTTTTTCCTTTTTGCAGCAAGTACTCTTGCATTTATGGCGTTTTTCACCTTTCTTCTCTCAACATCCAGTGGTCTGTTCCTGGAATTATCCAATAAAGGTTGTCGCCTGAAATCAACTGCTTTCCAGTTCCGGCAAGTTCAATTCCATACTTAAATTTGAGATTGATATCCCCCCGGTAATTCTTGTACAGGTGCGAAATATCCGGCTGGATTTCAATAATGTAAACTATTTCCTTCTGCCCTCCTCGGGCAATCGAAAGGCCCTCAGCATGCCCGCGGGGATGGTTTGCAAGGCTAATCCAGTTTCCGAGGACCTCTGTCTGCAGGGAAAACATGGTGTCTATTTTTTTAATGGAAATAACACCTTCCGAGTAGTTCTTAAGTGAAACTCTAACTTCATACCTGTCGCCACCAAGGAATTTGATACCGCTCACCGTGGCTGTTAAGGGCATGCGCAAATCGGCCGAACAAGAAACTTTTGGCGAGTTCATAATAAAAATAAAGCCAAAAAATACCGGTACAAACAAA
>JARRRI010000061.1:16495-25345 GCA_037380845.1 Candidatus Sulfobium sp.
GAAGGTCAGTTTCAGGCATGAGAAGTCTGCTTGAGAGCCCCAGGCATGAAGGCTTCGGCCTCTCTTGACCGGCGGATACCGTCGCCGCTGCCAAGCTTTTCCAGCTTAGCAGCGGTCATCCCGTTCAATCGTATTGAAACAACTGCGCCTCGAAGGCCCCTCATGTGCCTCCTTTTTTCAATCTTTTTTAGCTGTGTTCGGTCATCGCTCTAAGTTAAAATTTCCGGAGTGTATCTCCGCTCTTACGAGGGTTCTCCCCCCTCAGCCATTTGTTCCGGCCTCCATATGGTCGCCAATGGAGTAGAACGAAAACACAGCTAATATTAAATGCGCCCACTTAAACCTTTGTTCAAGTCGTTATCTCCTCAGCTATTTGTGAATCAAACACCATGCCAACCCAAAACCATATGAAATTGTTTAAAAACCGGAATGGAGCACAGTTTTTCATTCCCTTTTGAAACAGAGATGTTCCATTATGAAAAGAGCTTTCCTGGCAAGATGGTATGCCGGAATGGCTGCAAGTGACGGTAAAGCGGCTGTAGCAACTTGAAGAAGACAGACTGGAATTCGAAGCATCTCTTTGCTGACCTTACTCTTTATTCAATCTTTTCTTTTTTCTCCCCCCGTACCATAATAGTACCTGCTCTCCCATGATTTAAGTATCTCGTCTATCGACAGCCTGATCCCGGATATGTCAAAGCCCTTAATCGAAAGAAGAGAGTCCTTCGCCCTGACAAGGTCCGAAATGTTCTTTTCTATGTCATCTACTGATTTCACCGGTCTCTCCCGGACATTTTCCATGTAGCTGATAACACCGTCAGCCTTGGCCCTTTCCTGGCCTGATAAGGGAAGAGCGCTCAGCGATGTGATAATGCCGTCATAGAGGAAGGCGGTCTCCTTCTCAATCCTGACCTCCTTTTCTATATCCTGATAAAAATTGTAGGACCCTTCGGCGTCAATATACCCAACCTCCGTTTTGAACAGGTATGACCCGGCCTTGTCCGGAGATAGCGCGTAATAATTCAGGCTTCCCGCCTGGTCGGGATCGAGCGTCATGTTTACGGTCCAGGGGTTGTCGGCTACCCAGAGGCCCTCTAGCGGGTAGAACAGTCTGAATGTGTCCGGATAGGATGTAGTAATTCTCAAATCGAAGGTATCGCCAAGGCTCTTCACATTTATTTCCGCGGGGACGAGCTGGTCAGGGCCGAAGACGCGGGCATCACCGGAGTCTGCCGTCCTGTGGACGTACTGCACTGAATTATCAAGGAGCTTCCGGAAGGGATCATATGAGGCGCTTATCCCGAGATCGAAGGCATAGTAAAGGACCTTTCCTTTGCCATAACGATGCCTCACGATGCCGGGATAATCCTCGGTTTGATTGTCCGACCCCCCGACGATCCAGCCGATGACCTCATCGGGGTCCCTAGCCTCTATGCGCAGTAATTTGCCGTGAGACACGATCGTCCCGCCATCCGAAATTTCGCTTTGGGGAAGCTCTATTGAGTAATCCCTGTCGGGCAAGACCCCTGTCCGCTTCATCCCGAAGACCTCCTCTGAGAAATGGTCTTCGATAGGACTGTGATTCCCCAGGACAATGATGTCGGTGTAATAGGGGTTTCTCAGCTCGGACTCGAAGTCCTTCTTGTCATAGACCACATTGAACTCTATGCCCGCATCCACGAGGGACTGTTCTATAAGTGTTTCATCGGGACATTCGGCGTGATCGTCGCGCGCGAAGCAGGCGTAATTGAGCCATAAGAGGACTCTCTCTCTGTCGGGCAACGTTGCCTTTACCTCAAGCGCGGGCTTTACTTCGAACAGAGCTTCAGCCAGCTTCTTAGCCTGTTTCATGTTGGGGGACGAGATTTCGACCTTTATGCCATATACTTTTGGTGAAAGGTCCTCTGTAGATGCCACAACACGTCCGGTAACCGAAGTATTGGCCGCCACATCGATTGAGTCCTCAAAGCTCTTCTTCACTCCCTGCGTATCAGGGTCGAATATAATTGTAGTCACTGTAAGACCAGAGACATCGTCACCGCCGTTTGAGATACTGTAAGTAATGGTTTCGTCCCTGCCCTGGTACACGGGATCGGGCTCGGACTTTACAGTACCGGTAAACCAGTCGCTGATATCGAAGAACAGCCCATAATTGTAAGATGTGCTCACATTCCCCGCAGCGTCCTCTGCCGTAAGAGCAAAGCTGTTATCACCCGGCAAGAGATGTACTGCACTGAATACGAAGTCGCCAGTAGCCGTATCCGCCTTCGTCCGGACCGTGTCCGTTCCCCTCATTACCACCTCGGAACCGGGTTCCGCCGTCCCGTGGATGTCCACTGTCTCAGTAAACAAGGTAGTGTTGTCATCAGGAGATACCACCACAGGCGGAGCAGGCGGCGTAAGGTCAACCGTTATGCTTATTGTCACAGGTTGGCTGGTATTTCCGGCTGTGTCGGTGGCTCTGAAACCGATAACGTGGACCCCTTCATCCGCCTTTACAGGCTCCCATGTAACAGAATACCCGCCATGGGCGATATCCTGGGGCTGAAGAGGCTGCCACGGGCCGTCGTCCATCTCGTATTCGGCCACAGCCACGCCCGAGAGGTTATCCGTAACCGTAGCGGCAAGCGTTATGGTCGAGTTGAAAAAGCCGGCCACAGGCGATGTTATGTTTACAGAAGGAGGCTCCTCGTCGATTATGGTCACCGTCTGGCTTGCCAGTGTCTTGCTCTGGCCATTATAAGTGTACCGGAGGACAACGCTATAGGGTTTAAGCTCGTAGTCTGCCGTAGAGAAGACGACAGCGCCGTCCTTGCTTGCACCCATCGCCAAGTCGACTGTCGCATCCTGACTATCGATTGTCTGTCCCGATTGCAGGTCCACTATCAGTACCCCAAGTCCGAGGCCCGCTACGTCCACGTTCCCCTCGTTGCTGACCGAATAATCCGCGGTAATGTCTTTTCCCATTTCGACCTTTGCAGGGCTTATGTCCAGCGTCCCCGTTATTGTCACCGTGGGCTTGATCGTAAAAGGTGCCTCCGCGGTCGATATCAGCTGTCCGTCTATATACACATCCGCTGCCGCCTTGTAAGAGCCGGGGGCGGAGTCGCCCGTGCTCCACTTCCAGTCGATTTTTGCCTCTGCACCGGGCAGGAGGTTCGAGGGACTCTTATCTTCGGAATAAGGTACGTTCCCGTCCGGGCCGATAATCTTCTCCCGCACAACTGTTTCGGGAATAATATAGTTATCGCCTGCGTTCTTGATGTTTACGTTCAAGTTGACGTCTTCGTTCGGTTCGTAATCGGCTTTGTCCGTTGTAAGAGTTGAATCAATCGCCAAGTTGGGCATTATGCTGAAGGGGACCGTGTTTTCGAACAATGCACCACTGTCATCCGCCAGGACGACGTGTATTACGTAATCTCCTGCCATGGTTGTACCGGTGTTCCATGTAAGCGGCACATCCTGAACGCCATAGGGCAAGTCAATGCTCCTTGTGTCGAGGGGACTGACGACATTGCGTTGTGTGTCCTCTATGGATGTCGTAATAGTAACCGTCTTCTCAATTCCCGGATTTACGAGGTTTATGTCGATATTCACCGGACGGTCGGAATGATACTTGTCCGAACCCGAGGTGGTCGTCATGATGATCTTATCGCCGGTAACGACAAAGATATCCTTCGTGGCGACATTGTTCGTCTCGTCCGACTCCTCGATGCTGTTAGTCGGGTCCGCTACAGCCATAATGGTGTATTTCCCGGGCACAGGACTGCCGCCCCAGTCAAGCACAATCAACTCTTCCGATCCGGCGGCGATCATGGGGATGGTCTCCGACTTCAGTGGTTGGACATTACCATCAGGGTCAAGGAGGTAAACATCCACATCCACATCGTTGAGATCAACCACACCGGTATTTCTTACCCCTACGTTTACTGTTACTCCCTGTCCGGGTTGAGGAAAGGCAGGGGAAACGAATATGTCGTTTTCCCGCACTGACATATCAGGAGTTTGACTATTGTCAAAGAGCACAGAAATCTGTGGAGACTTTCTTTCACTTCCTGACGCATCCGACGACACTACCTCGAAAGTATTGTCACCAGTTCCTAGCCGACTATCGTTGAAACTGAAATATCCTTTCGGATAAAAGAAATCAAGGAGATTGTCGTTCAGCGAACACGTTATAGCACCAGATCTCGTGCGCGTAATATAACAATAAGGGAGTCCACTTATAAGGTGGATATCATGTTCTTCATTGTCCAGGTACGCAATAACAATAGAATAACTATTGGTATCGCGCACTTCATAAAGAACACTCTTCCCATCAGGGCACCAGAGGGGCCAGTATTTGTAGTCCGGTGTATCGGTGATTTGCGTCGTTGAGTTTGTACTCGTATCGAAAACAAACAAATTGTAATAGTTGTTCTCTGTCCCTCCCATGAAAAGAATCCGCTTGCCATCGAGAGACCAACTGAATGTCTTGTTGTCGGATGAAGCACCGATTTGGATGGTACTTCCAGTTTTGACATCAAGAAGATAAGGAACTAAGTTAAAAGCGTAAGCAATTTTTGTTCCGTCAGGTGAGAGACTCGGGGCACTTGGATATAGACCACTCGTCAACTGTGTGAATGTGCCAGTGCTAATATCCTTTAACCACAAATTGTAATGCCCCCCTTTGTCGCTAACATAAGCAATCTTGCTGCCGTCAGACGACCACGATGGATACTGCTCGGTTACAGACAAGTCCTCAGTTAGATCTGAACTGACATCTTCATCTATATCGTAGACGCCGATGCGTGAGTGATGGTAGTAGTCATAATACAGATAGGCAATTTTTTTGCCGTCCGGTGACCAGGCAACAGAAGAAATGTTCGTTAATGTCGTCCGCTTGCTATCGCCGGAGGCGAGATTCTCCAGCCACAAAGAACCATCATAAGAGTAGAACACTTTCCCCCCGTCCGGCGACACGAACACGGCTGCAGTCGAAGGCAGAGGAAAGCTTCTTACGACATTCTTGTCATTCGGCATTGTAGAGCCCACTAAGACGCCGTTTCTGTAAAGCTCCACAGGATATGCTGGGTCGGCCTCACCGTCAACATCCGTTTTATCTTCAAAAAGAACCAACGGCTTTCCTGAGATGGTGGGAAAGTATATCTCAGGGTCCGTCCAGGAAATCGCATAGGAGGGAATGCCACTAGCTTCGTTGGAATATGCGCTCTCATTCCCCAGCCCGTCTACTGCTGTCACGACGTAGTAATATGCCGTTCCGTTAGTAAGCCCACTATCGATATATGACAGTGCCCCAGTATTAGTGCCTTTGTCATAAGGGCCACCAGGGCTTGTGCCCCTGTAAAGGGTAAACCCCAAATCAGGTAATCCTGCATATTCCCAAGAAATCTGAAGGGAGCCCCCTCCCTGCAACGCCGCGACCGCTAGGCTTCCAGGTGGCGGCAGCACGACATGGACGGCCGCAGAAGCCTCGGTGGAATGTTGGCTCTCATTGTTGGCAGTATCTATCGCCGTTACAGTGTAAGTGTAGGTTCCGTTGGCAAGACCCACGTCCGTATAGGTGGGTGAGACAAGCAACGAAGAGTTAAGTTTGACAAATCCGTTAGGCGTAACTCGATAAACATTGTAACCCGCCAAATCCGGCTCGGAATTTTCGCTCCAGCTTAGCTCCACATTGGAGCCACTCGCAATGGCTGACAGATTCTGGGGAGGCGCGGGAGGCACTAAATCGCCAACAGACGAGCCCACCTCTGCCGATGACGGGCTTTCAAAGCCATAGTAGTCCACAGCAGTAAGTCTGTATTTATACACGCCATTTTGGAGATCAGTATCATTATAGGACGTTACGGTAATAAGGTTGTCCTTTTGTATCTCGACTTCGGACATGCCGACGTATTTGTAAGTAGACGTCGAGTTTACATCCGTTATATAAATTCGTATCCTGTCGGTTCTGTAAGAAGGAGTGAGATCGAAGAAGTTCTGAATTTTGCTGTTCCCTGTCACCTTTCTCAGAGCCAACCACGCATACCCTGTCCATGCCTGTATCTCGAAGTCCTTTCCAGCGTAAGAATTATAGATCCACCTAATCTCAATATGGGATATGAGTTCGGGAGAGGGGAGGTCGATCTCCACACACTGTGGAATGAATACACCACGACTGTATGTAGATAACCAGTACGTCGAAGGATTTGAATCGAAGGCACTTGAGGCATAGTGAATAGAATTAGAAGTAGACGCGGTTAGATCACCGGCTGTTATTGCCAGAGGTCTATTGACCTTTGTCCCATTAAGGTAGAGGTTATACCCTACCAGGTCGGATTCGCTATTGGAGTTCCACGTAAGAGTAACGTTACGGTCCTGAAATGCTGCAGTAAGGCCGGTCGGCGTAGCAGGCGCTTTACCATAAGTGACCTCAAGCTCCTCGGAGGGCCTGCTTGTATTACCGCCGGTGTCCTTCGCCGTTACAGTTATCCTGTTTTCGCCGATAGATAATGTCACATCTGAGCCAAAATTCCCCGAACTGTCGGCAGCTACCGTGCCCCTCAATTCGGAGCCACCGTCCGAATCAACGTATATTTCAACTGTTGCATTCGGATCGGCGCTGCCTGTTACTGCTATCTTTTCCTGGTCTGTAGGTGTATAGGGTTGCATCAATACAGGGGCATATATCTGTGCCGATACGGTATTGGAAGGTCGGCTCTCATTGCCGGCCGTATCGGATGCCGTCACTTCATAACTGTATTGGCCGTCGGGAAGACCACTGTCTTTGTAAGTTGCTTCTTTTATGATCGATGTATTTATTTTTGTCTTTGTGCTTCCCGATATCCTGTATACATTGTATCCGCTGAGGTCAGTCTCCGCGCTCGGCGACCATGAAAGCGTAACATCGCTTCCGTTTGTTTGGGCCACAAGGTCAGCGGGCGCTTGCGGTGCCGCCAAATCCGCATATGTAAGTGTGCTGTAAGATGGCGACGGGTCTGTCTTCCCCCCTTTGTCAAGAGCCACAGCCCTTATTTGATAGTCGCCATATGTCAGTCCAAGAGCAGACGGGTCGATATAAGTGATGTAAGGCGGTTGTGTAACAGTAGCGATAACGTTCCAGACAGTTTCGGAGTTCTTCTTATACTCGAAACGCACAGATGCAATATCGAGGTCAGGGGACTCGGCCTTGATAAGAGTCCTGCTATCGAACTTCTTTCCGTCGGACGGCTCAACAATGGTGGCGTGTGGCGGATGGGTATCTATGTTCACCTCAATAACATTGGACTGATCACTCATATTTCCCGCCTGGTCCATGGCGATCAGGAAATACCTGTAGGTACCATCCGGCAGGCTCTTATCCACATATGTGGTTCCGGTTAGCAGATATGGCCTGAGGTCACTTATTGCGAGGCTGTCTCCATTAGCAGGTTGATCGTTTCTGAAGAGCAGGTAGTCGGCCAAATCGGCCTCGGAATTAGCCTGCCACCTGATGGTGACATCAGATCCGTTCGCAGTAGCAGAAAGGAGGACAGGTGCGGCGGGAGGTGTATCATCGACTGTTACCGTTATCTGGTTAGAATTGACATTTCCTGTGAGGTCTTCAGCCTCAAGCTTGATAGAATACTGTCCCTTGAGTCCTGTTGTGTCCCACTGAGTCAGCGTCCCATACTGAATCGGTACAGGGGATGTCCTGACCAGACTCCATTGTGCCGGTGCCTGGCCCTGACCTGCATACACTCTGTACTGCCTGAAATCGTCCGAACTGTATGCGGTTCCCTTTATGTCGACGATTCCGCTCACCGACGAGCCGTCCTTAGGTAAATCAATCCTGGTGTCCGGGCCTGTTACGTCCACCTTCAGTGTTACCTGGTTAGACGAGGCACTTTCATTCCCTGCTCTATCCACCGCCTTGACGGTATATGTATAAGTACCTTCTTCGAGGTTCTGGTCGACGTATCCCAAGTCACTTAGCGGCGATCCGTTCACTTTCACCGAATTTCTGTAAAAATTGTACCCTGAAAGATCGGCTTCGCTGTTTTGCGTCCATGTGAGTCTTGCGGTAGACTTGTTTTCGATATCGCCTGATAGAGCCGGTGCCGCCGGAGGATGGGTATCAACCTTAACATTTGTCGTTGTCTGCCCAGTCTGTCCCAACATATCTACTGCCGTAAGCCTGAAACAGTAATAGCCGTCAGGGGGCGGCGCCAGCCATGAGGCAATTAACCCGTTGCTGACAGAAGAGGAGCTGGCCTGCATAACGCTCCACTTGGCGGCGGCACTGCATTGACCTTCCGCCAGCTCAAGAGTATACTTGTCAAGATTGCCATCATAAGCAGTCCCATTTATGTTTGTTGGGGCTGTCGCGTAGCTGCCGTCCTGAGGAGAGGTGATAGCTACTTGAGGAACCGTGTTATCAACTGTGACCTTGACCCTTGCCTCACCGGTCAACCCAGCCTTATCTCTCGCGAGCACAGAGACGGTATAGAGGCCGTCGGGCAGTCCGCTGCTCTTTCCCACATTCCACAAAAAGAACCGCTGGTCTGTTGGTACAGACTGTCCGCTTGATAGCTCGTTCCATGTGGAGGGATTGTCGCCAGTGCCGTATCTTATGGTATAGCTATCCAGGTTTGTCTCCGTGATACTGCCTGTGATGCTGACAGCGTCCTTGTCGGCTCCGTAATATTTCCCGTTCAGCGGAGAACTAATAGTAACCACCGGGGGACTTCTGTCTATTGTGAAATCGGTAGTCCTCTCAGTTGTATTACCCGCAAGGTCATCCGCCTTCTCGTCCAGTATGTATTTGCCCTCCGGAAGCTCGTTCAGTATCCCGAAGGTATAGCCAGTTCTGTTCTGTTTGCCTGTATC
>JARRRI010000062.1:0-7087 GCA_037380845.1 Candidatus Sulfobium sp.
TCCTTCTTCTCTACGTCATACTTTTGGGAATCGGTGTTTTCGCCGAGGTGTTCAAGGTACAGTCCATCCTCGACTGGTGGATCTGGCGCGCCCCGGGCAGCTGATTTTACAGTGCCTTTTTTTCGGGGGCCGGGGATCGCCTGCTGCCGGGGTCCAGCGCTTTTCTTCCCATCATCCGTAGCTCTCTGATAAAACAAGCCGCCGAATTCCGATTCCGGGGGTGAACTTGATCAAAAGGTATTTCAGGCTCGAAGAACTTCAGACGACCGTCAGGCAGGAAGTCATGGCCGGTGTCACTACCTTTGTTACCATTGCCTACATCATCATTGTCAACCCCAAGATACTCCAGGCCGCAGGCATACCTTTCGGTCCATCCATGGCGGCGACGATACTTACCGGCTTTCTCGGTACTCTGCTCATGGGCATCTACGCCAGAAGACCTTTCGCTGTCGCGCCTTATATGGGTGAGAATGCTTTCGTTGCCTTCACGGTCGTCAAGGTCCTCGGATACAGCTGGCAGACGGCCCTGGGGGGCCATATTTATAAGCGGACTGATCTTCGCAGTTTTGACGCTCTGCAACATCAGGACATGGCTCGTTAACTCGATACCGGATAATCTCAAGATTGCCTTCAGCGCCGGGATAGGGCTCTTTCTTGCCTTCATAGGTATGAACGAAACCGGAATAGTGAGGCTGGGGGTGCACGGTGCACCTCTGCACGTCGGAAATTTCGGAAACCCTACGGTGCTTCTGGCAGTTTTCGGATTTATTCTGACGGGCGTGCTGATGATCAGAAAAGTCAACGGCGCCATCTTAATCGGCATCTTCACCGTCACCGCCGCTGCCCTTATTTCCGGCATGGCGAAAACGCCGGAGGCACTCATGGGTCCCCCGCCTTCCCTCTCCCCTGTCTTCGCCCATCTTGACATAGCGGGAGCGTTGACTATAAAGGCATTCCCCGTTGTCCTTACCCTGCTGGTTATGATCTTCGTTGATACCATGGGGGCTTTGATAAGGGTTTCTTACAAGGCTGGCTTTCTTGATGACGAAGGGAACCTGACCGAGATCGAAAAGCCGATGCTCTGTGATTCGATTTCGACAATGGCCGGGGCGGTACTCGGCACGACCACGTCGGGGGCCTACATTGAGAGCCGCCAATAGTCTTTCAGCCGGTGAATTCCGGCCGGGACCGTCTCAAGATTTGATTTTTTATTGTCATCTGGCTTTTTCGGCCCCAGATGCCATCCCGCCGAATGTCTGATATACTTTAAATATCGGGTCCGGCTGCTTCACGGAATGGCAACAAATTTTTTGACGGGGAGATGCACTGTGTTGAAGAAACTTTTCCAAACGAAGAACGATACCGCCATCTTTATTTTAAGACTTCTTCTTGGCGGAGTTTTTTTCCCACACGGCATGCAGAAGGCATTCGGCTGGTTCGGGGGCAGCGGGTTTGAGGGTGCAATGCAGTCTTTTCAGCAGGGGCTCGGCATACCGGGTTTCTTCGCCGTCCTGGCCATACTGGCCGAATCAGCGGGTTCTATCGGGTTGATCACGGGTTTCCTTACCAGGGTCGCTGCCTTCGGCATCACTGTGAACATGGTTGTAGCTGTGGCCCTCATACACTGGAAATACGGCTTTTTCATGAACTGGTTCGGCAAACAGGCCGGTGAAGGTTTTGAGTACCACATACTGGTGGTAGCCATAACAACTTTCCTGATGATCAGGGGCGGAGGCCGATGGTCTATTGATGGGAGCATCTACAGGAAACTGGGAGGGGAAAGCGGCCCTCAGGCCTGAACTGTGACCTTATATCCGTGCGTAAAGCTGGCTGTCATTCCACGACCGAGCGGGGAATCCGGTTATTTCAGGCTTCCGGATCGCCCGCCCGCTGACCTCGTTCGGGACCATCCGGGACATGAAAAGAAGACTTTACACAGATTCTGTCCTGACGTTGCAGAAAGAGCGGAAGGGACACCGAAAAGGTTTCGTAATGACTATATGATTTATTCATCTTCCAGATAAATGAGGCCCAACCGTTTCGTTATGTGCGGAAAGCGGCTGCAAGGTGTCGCTACAAGACATTTTCCGCCGCTTCTTCCGCTCTTTCCGGGCTTCTTGTGACGTTGCGGTCTACTTATAGATATCCATATCGAGAGAATCCGCAACCAGAACGGACAGCGCCATCGCCAGTTCCTGTTTGTCATCGACGCACGTGATCTCCCTCTTCTCCAGTTCGGCCGATATGGCGGCAAAGATTTTCTCGAACTTATCAGTATGGCTGCGGCTCGTAGTGCAGGCGGGACATTTTTCCATTTCTTTCACCTCCTATCCTGAACTTACGGTTGCTTAAACTTAACAAAAAGACGGCGTTAATAACCATCCGTTTCCTCTTCCTGGCCGCCGGCCGGCGTTTCTTCTTTCCGGGAACTTTCCTCCAGTTCAGACAACGCCTTTCCCACCTCCTCCCCGGTGCTTCTCAATTTCTCCCTGCACACTTTAATCAAATAGGCGGCCCTTTTTACCTTTTCTGCCAGGACATCTATATCCGTTTCTTCGGATTCTATCCGGCCTATTATCTTCTCCAACTCATTCAAAGCCTGGGAGTAGGATATCTGCCTGCTCTTGCTCATCTTTCACGGCCTCCCTCTTTTCCTGTACTATACTCCTGATTATTCCCCTGTGCAGCGTCGTTTCGATCACAGACCATTTCTTCAGCGCGGAACCGTCCCTTAAGGTCTTTCCCCTGTGCCGGGTAATGCTATATCCCCTTCGGAGAACATTCCGGGGGTCCAGATGCCTGACCGCCCGTTGCATGTAGCTGAACCTCTCGTGTTCTTTGGTCAGCATCCTCTTGACGCCGTTCGAGAGGTCTTTCCTGCACATCAGAAGCCTGTTCTCATGGATGGACGACAGGCGCAAAGGCACATAAGACAGCTTTTGGGAAACGCCGTTCAACCTGTACATCTCATCCTTCAAAAGTCTTTCCGTGCAGGTCCGGACCCTTTCCCCGATGTCCATAACACCCTCTTCAAAGGACCGCAGACCGGATATGAGAAACTCGGCCACTGCCGTAGGTGTTTTCATCCTCGTATGTGCCACGATATCTGCTACCGTGTCATCTTTTTCATGTCCTATACCGGTAACTACCGGAAGCGGAAAGCGGGCAATCTCCGCAGCAACGGAATAAATGTCGAAACAGTTGAGGTCAACGACCGAGCCCCCTCCCCTGATTACGACGGCAACATCGAAACCACTTTGCCGTTTCCTTATATCGCCCAGCGCTGTGATAATGGAAGCCCCGGCCTCGTTTCCCTGCATCATTGCCGGAAAAAGGACATGTATGAACTTATAGCCGTAAGCGTTGCCGTCCAGCTGGTTGAAGAAATCCCCGTATCCGGCAGCAGTGGGAGAAGAAATCACGGCTATCCTCTGCGGCACCAGGGGAAGCGGCAGCCTCTTATTCAGATCAATTATGCCCTCCTGTCTCAGACGCTCGATCACTTCCTTCTTCTTCCGGGCCATTTCTCCGAGGGTGTATGCGGGATCGAGGTCCCTGACGGTCAGGCTCAGACCGTAGAGTTCATGAAACGTCACCGATGCCAGAAGGAGAGTCTTCATTCCCGGCTTCAGGGATTCTCCCGTCGCCTTTTCGAATTTCAAGCCGAGTTTCCTGTATTCATACGCCCAGATAGTGGCCCTCGTCTGTGCGATGGTCCTGTCTTCCTCCTTTTCTACAAGTTCGAGATAACAATGACCCTTGCGGTTGCATTTCAGGTCGGCAATCTCCGCAGTAACCCAGCAGGCGTTCGGGAATGCTTCACCCAGGACGGATCTAATAACATTGTTCAGCTCATAAAGGCTCAGGGCCCCTTTGGCAGTCAGTCCTTCTCCCATTCTTATCCTCCATTATACAATATGGAGCTTTTCCCGGAATATGCCGGTCCGGTCTCCCTGAACTCTCCCCCGGATGGGAGGGATCAGGGACGGACACCACCCCCTCTTACCTTCCCTCAGCAAAGGGCAAATAAGAGCGTTTCCGCGTCCGGCCGAAAGGACCGGACATCATAACATCGTCGACAAAGACAAAAAGTGTTATCATTTATCAATAAAAACTTTTCCAAGAGGACACAAAACGCTTGAGAGAACTCAGAAAGAGGCTGCTGCTTTCCGCAGGAATGATCATATTCATTGTCACCTTCGGTACCGCGGGCTACATATTGCTGGAGGGCTGGAATTTCTTCGACTCCATATACATGACTATCACAACTCTGACCACCGTAGGGTACAGGGAAGTCCACGATCTTTCGCTCATCGGCAGAATGTTTACCCTGATCCTAATTATCGGGGGGGTCGGGACAGTCTTTTATACGCTGAGTACGGGAGCGAAGTTCATTCTCGAAGGTGAACTCCAGGAAATATTCGGGAGGAGAAGAGTGGAGAGGAAAATAAAGGATCTCAGGGACCATTACATTGTTTGCGGCTACGGCCGGATGGGGAGGATAATATGCGGTGAGCTGAAGGCGGAGGGCCTCCCTTTTGCCGTCATCGAAAAGGAACCCGACGCCGCGGCCGTCGGCGAAGACATCCTGCTCCTCAAGGGAGATGCCACGAGGGATGAGATACTGAAGGATCTCCATATAGAAAGGGCGAAGGGACTGGTATCGGTCCTCCCCACGGACGCCGAGAACCTTTTCGTAGTCCTGAGCGCCAGAGGGATGAACCCCAGGCTGCAGATAGTCGCCAGGGCCGGCGAGGAAGGTTCGGAGCGCAAACTCCTGCGTGCCGGAGCCGACCGGGTGGTCTCGCCCTATCATATCGGCGGACTGAGAATGGCCCAGACAATTCTCAAGCCGGCGGTAGTCGACTTCATCGAGTTCGCCACCAGGAGCGGAAATATGGACCTTCAGATGGAGGAAGTTGTCATTCAGGAAAACTCCGAACTGGTTGGCCGCACGCTTGACGAGTCCGGCATCGGAAGGGACCTCGGGGTGATCATAGTTGCTATCAAGGAATTGTCGGGCGAAATGAAATTCAATCCCACCTTCCGCAGCACGATAAAAGCCGGCAATACACTCATTGCGCTCGGTGAGACGTCGAAACTCAGAGTCCTCGAAGGCCTCGCGGGTGCGAGGAAAACCTGAGCCAGAAAAACATTTTAACGGCGGATGACCGTGGATTGACAGGTATGGCCAGGAAGTCCTGAAGCCTTTTTTAACCACCGAAAATTGAATTGCAGATTGTTAAATCCGTGCTTATCCAGTTCAGCCCCGGTTAAACCCTGACGTTGCAAAATATGTTGGGTCGTGTCGCCCACTCCCAGGGCGGTAATCCCATGTCCGCCGGCGGGCAAGCGGATTAAGAGGGCCCCGGGGGCAAATTTTCATTTTTCCTGTGCGACAGCACGATAGATATCGCGGATCACGTCGGCGGACAGTTTTTTCATGGCTTTGCTCATGCCGGCAGCGAATCCGGCGGGTGTTCTCTCATGGATGGGCGCAGAAGAGGAGTAGGATTTCTGGAAGATTACCTGTTTTGTGACGTCTGCCTGAGTAGTGTCAAGAAGGGTAACATTGACCAGAAGCTCTGCGCGTGAATTTCCGTCTTCATCAACCTCCAGAAATTTTTCCACTTCGCCCTGCAGGAGGAAATGCGTACCTTCATATTCCGAAGATGAGAAAACCGCTCTGAAAAGTCCGGATGACCTTAAATCCCGCAGGAGATAATCGGTCGTCATGTCCCCCGGAGCTACCCTCCAGCGGTAATAGTTGTAGACGTCACGTTTGAAAGGCGACGGGCTATAGACCATCGAGAGGCTGTTATAAGCGCTCACTGCCGGGAATCTGCTCACGGTCAATACTGCGTCGAGCCGGGGAAGGCCGGGGAAGGCCGGGCTCCCGTAGTCAAGAGAGTATTGATATACTGCCTGCGTCCTCTTTCCGCCCGATATGCAACCCGTCGCAACAACCGTACATAGTACGATTATCGTCCACAACCCTGCCAGGCAGTAAAAGCGGGCCAAGAGCCTTCTTCTTCGCGCCAGAACCGAGTTCCTCATATCGTTCTCTCCTCTTATTTCTCCCTGCCTCTCGGCGGAGGCTTGCTCCAGATAAGGTCTGACGGACTCTCGTTCAGCCTTTCGATCAATACCTCCAGCCTGTTAGTTACACGCCGGATGTTATCAAGAACGCCCCTGACCTCGCCGGTTATCACGCGCGTTCTGGTATCCAGTCCCCGTACCAGCTCATCTGCATGTTCGCCGGTCTGGCGAAGCTTCATGGCATGCACATCGTCTCTGACCTCCGATATCAGCGCCTGCGCCTGGCCGATCGTCTCCCGCGCCTGGATGACCGTTGCCTGCGTATCAGACAGAATCGTTCCGATATGACCTTTCGCCACTATCTCATTTATCTTGCGGCTCGTTCTGTCGAGGTTTACGGCCGTGGATTCCAGATCCTTCATTATCTTATCCACTCTTTTGCCCGACAGGGCCGTACTCACCGATTTTGCCGTCGACTTAAGTTGATCGGAGATCCCCTTGAGATCGAGTTGCTTCATTCCACCCAGGGTCTCGTCCAGTGAGGAGAGGATCAACTTCAGCTCGGAAGGACGCGTGGGTATCACGGGGTACTTAACCGGGAAGCTGACCTGCGGCGACTGCTTCAATTCTTCAGGTGTGCCGGGGGAAAGACCGACGAAAGACGTCCCGGACAGCCCCGACAGGCTCACCTGGGCAACCGTGTCGCGGCGTATCACATCTTTGAGATAGATCTTCATTACCACCTCCACGAGCCTGTCGTCCGGAGCGACGCGTATGCTCTTCACCCTCCCCGCTTCGACACCCCGGTACTTGACGCTTGAATCTACTTTCAGTCCCTGGACCGATTCATCGAAATAAGAGACGTAGGTAGTGCCTTTCTTGAAATAGCGTGTAGCCCCAAGCCAGATTATCGCGATCACGCCGATAAAAAAACCTACAGTGACAAACAGACCTATCAGGAATTTCGAGGTCTGTTTAGCCATTTAATGCGTTCGCCTCTTTATTTCTTTTCGATGTCATGGGCTGCCTCCTGAAAAAATTTAGTACC
>JARRRI010000062.1:7108-14305 GCA_037380845.1 Candidatus Sulfobium sp.
GAGCATGATAACCCTCGCCCCGATATTGAAGATAGACTCCAGCTCCTGGGTAATTATTACCATTGTGGTGCCCATACCCTCGTTTATGCTCTTGATAAGGATATCGACCTCCGCCGCAGTAACAGGGTCAAGACCGGCAGACGGTTCGTCCAGAAAGAGGATCTTCGGGTCAAGAGCCATGGCACGTGCGAGCCCCGCCCTGATCCTCATTCCCCCGGAGAGCTCGGAAGGCAGATGGTTTCCGTAGCCACCGAGATTGACCATCCCGAGCTTCATTCTGACTATCAGATCCACCGTCTCCCGTGAGAGGTGCATATATTCGCGGATCGGCAAAGCCACGTTGTCGGCAAGTGTCATTGATCCGAAAAGGGCAGCGGTCTGAAAGAGCACTCCTATACTCATTCTTACCTTGTTCATCTCCGCATAGTCCGCTGCAAAAATGTCTACTCCGTTGATCTCTATCCGTCCTTCGTACGGCCTGTGAAGACCGACCATGTGCTTCAGAAGGGTGGATTTGCCGCAACCACTCTCACCCATGATTATAAAAATCTCTCCCTTGTAAACCTCAAAACTTACATTCTCCAATATGACGTCGCCGTCATAACGGGCGCTCAGGCCCTCAACAACAATGATCGCTTCTTTTTCCGCCAATCCCTTCTCCTCCTCCCGAAGACCTTACGACAGGTACTTGAGCGCCAAGGCAAACGCTGAGGACATCGAACACGGTTATGCTCCCGGGGATTTCGTGAAAATAGGTATAGGGCGCCAGCCCGAGGCTCGACATGCCCACTATCAAACCCCCAATCACACCCAGAAAATCGGCATAAAGGGTAAGGATGGGCAGTACGATGATCATGGAGAGGACCTTGGGAATAGCGAGAAATCTCATCGGATCGAATCCCATGGTAATCAGGGCGTCGACTTCCTCATTCACCTTCATGGTCCCTATTTCTGCTGCAAAGGCCGACCCCGACCTTCCCGCAACGAGTATGGCCGTCATGATCGGTCCGAATTCCTTTACCATCGCTATCGCCACGAGCGAACCGAGGAAAATGTTGAATTCATACTGCATTAGTTGTTCGGAGGCCATAATGCCTATGACGAATCCCAGAAGAAGGTTGATCAGGCCGACAATCGGAAGGCCGTCAACACCTGCCCTCTTCATATAAAAAAAGACATCTTCCCACCTCAGGGAACGGGGATGCGTGACGGAATAGACCACCGCTGTCAGAAGTTCTCCCAGGAAAGTCATAAACCTTACGAAGTCCCTGAAGAGGATCAGGGCCACATCTCCGACTTCCTCGATAATACCCGACGCCCCCCTTTCCGTGATTAAAGGTCCCCTGGAGATCGCGTCGCGGTCCAGCAGAGCCATGATGCCCTGTGTCTCCTGGCTGAGGTTGACAAACCGGAACGCCAGAGATGCCGAGCGCGCCATGTTTTCCAGCTCAACAAGTACCAGAGCGCCGGCGCTGTCAAGATATTCAAGACCGGAAAGATCGACGGTAAGGCTCGAGGGGGACATCTCATCCATGAGTCCCTTAATGGCCGGCATGACGACGCCGATATTATCGAGTGCTATCCGCCCCTGGACGGAAAAAGTAATATCGCCCCCTTTCTCGCCTTCAACTCTGATCGTATGCCCATGTTCCTGTCCGGTAGCCTGTTCCATACTTTTATGAAAGCGCAGATGACGCCAAAAACATCGACTCACCTCCACTATCAATTTATCATGATGCCGAAAAATGTCAATTATTTGCGGCCTCCCATGCCATATCCGGAAAGATTGCTGGATCCGGCAACGTCGGGGGCAGTTCGGAGGAGAACCCTTCAGGGAGTGGACAGAAGAGATTTTCAGATCTTCTTGCCCGGGCAATTAAATAGATGAAAGCCCGACGGCGCTGTAGCCCAGGCTGGCCGCTCCGTTTGCACGAAAGAGACCTTAGGTTTTCACTTGTGCGCTGATGACGGACACATGATTATCAGTGCGCCAATTGCCGGGCAGGAAAGATGATTATCCCCATATTTCTGCGGCCGGATGAACCCTCTCCCGTCTTCCGGGAGAGGGGAGAGAAAATAATGATCGCTATGACCTGCTCAGACGGTGCACCGCTTCCACCATTGCGACCGCGTTTTCAACAGGTGTTTCGGGCAGGATACCGTGTCCGAGGTTGAAGATATGTCCGCGGGCCGAAACTGCCTTGTTCAGTATCTCCCCAACCCGCTCTTCGATATGCTCCCCGTCTGCGAACAGAACGCACGGATCCAGATTCCCCTGAACGGAAACCTTCTTCCCAAGTCTTTTTATGGCGTCTTCAATATCCGTTCGCCAGTCGACACCGATAACATCGGCCCCCGACTTTTTGACGATCTTCAGCAGGCCGGCGCAGTCGTTGACAAAGTAGATAACCGGGACGCCGAACTTCTTGATCGCCTTGATCGCCGCCTTCACATGCGGGAAAATGATTTCCTCATAATCATAGGGAGAAAGGATGCCCGCCCACGAGTCGAACAACTGCACCGCCTGAGCCCCGGCATGAATCTGGGCCGAAAGATACTCGATCACCGTTGACGTAATCTTATCCAGGAGCCCGTCGAAGAGCCGCCGGTTCTGGTACATCATCTTCTTTGTATTGACAAAATTCTTCGAGCTGCCTCCCTCAATAATATAAGTTGCCAGTGTAAAAGGGGCTCCGGAGAACCCGATCAGCGGTACCCTGTGCCGGAGTTCAGTCCTCAATATCCTTATGGTCTCGAGCACGAAAGACATGCTGTCTTCGGTATCGGGAATAATTAATCTGTCGGCGCCTGATTTGTTCCGGACGGGCTCTCCCAGAACGGGTCCCTTCTTTTCTGAAAATTCAAGGTGCATTCCCATCGCCTCTACCGGTATAAGAATGTCGGAAAAAAGTATCGCAGCGTCGACGCCTAGAATGTCGACAGGCTGGAGCGTCACCTTTGCCGCAAGTTCGGGGGTCTTGCAGAGCGTGAGAAAATCCACTTTAGACCTTACTTCCTGGTATTCCTTCAGATACCTGCCGGCCTGTCTCATGAGCCATACCGGCGTATACTCCACCTTCTCCCCCCTGCAGGCCCTTAAAAAAGTATCGTTCATAGGTCCTCCTGGAAAAGCAAATTAATGTGCTGAAGCAGTCGCGAATATGGCTATATCGAGCGCCGCTCCGTCATTCCGGCCTGACGACATGGAAGGTCGGGCCAATACCGTCACTCACGGGAAATCTTTCCTAAAGAAAGAAAACTTCCCGGCCTGCTCCGCTCGCGCAAACGACAAACTGCGGGGGCTCTTTCTTCCCACAATTCCAGCGACTGCAAGGCGGCTGTCCCGCCTATTTTTTGATGACGGTTTTTGTGAGCTTTCGCGGCACATAGCCGCAGAAGGGCTCCTCTTCGAGATAGTCGCCGTGTACGGAATATGCCCGTGCTCTGCAGCCGCCGCATACGTTGATGTATTCGCAGGAACCGCACTTGCCCTTGTATTTCTTGAAGTCCCTCAATTCCCTGAAAAGTTCGGAATTCTCCCAAATATCCCTGAATGACCTCTCCCGGACGTTTCCGGCAGGCCGGGGGAAATAACTGCAGGGAAGGACATTGCCGTCGACATCTATGAGGCATATCAGTTGTCCGGCGATGCACCCCTTGGCGCCTCCGGTAGAAAATTTGAGCGACCGCCTGTTGAATTTCTCCCCCTTCTTCTTCGACTGCTGGAGCACCACTCTGTAATAGTGGGGCGCGCAGGTCGGCCTGACGAGCATCGAGTCCTCTTCCTTCTCCATGTCGTAATGCCAGTCCAGTATCTCCTCATAATCCTCTTTCGATATCAACTCGTTCATGATCTCCTCCCCTCTGCCCGTGGGCACGATCATGAACATATACCAGGCTGTAGCCCCGATTTCTTTGGCCAGCCTGTATACCTTCGGTATCTCTTCCTGGTTCCTCCTGGTGAACGAGGAGTTGATGATAAACTCGATGCCGTTTTCCCTGAAGAGCCGCGCAGCATTCAGGGTCCCGGCAAAGGCACCCTTCTGGCTCCTGAAATCGTCATGCACTGCCTCTTCCGATCCGTCGAGGCTCAGGGAGACGATCCTGATGCCCGAAGACTTTATGCCGGCGCATACCTCTTCTGTCACCAGCGTCCCGTTTGTGGCGAGACACATCCTCAGGCCTCTTTCCGTCCCATGCCGGGCAATCTCAAAGACGTCTTTTCTGACCAGCGGCTCGCCGCCGGAAAGCACTACCACCGGTTTTGCATAGCCGGCGATATCGTCAATAATCCTGAAAGCCTCCTCCGTCGAAAAATCGGGATGTCCGCTTACCTCCATCTCCGATGACGAACGGCAATGAACGCAATGCAGGTTGCACCGTCTTGTTATCTCCCATGCTATCCACTTAGGGGAAAATTCCATCCGCTACTCCTCTCTCTCCATACAGCTTTTTGCCCATTCTCCGGAAAGTGCTCCGGTCCGAATATGATACACTACATCCGGCAGGAAGAACATCACGATATTATACCCTCGCCTCCATTAATTTTTCACCAAACACCGCCTCTTCCACGGCCCCGAGGAGCGGACCGAATGTACTGTTGTGCAGCGCAGACACCGGTATTGCGCCGAAACGGACGACCAGGTTCTCCACTTCGTTCTTGTCGAGCATGTCGGTTTTATTGAATACCAGCAGCCGTTTCTTGTCCCCAAGGTTGAGGTCTCCCAGGATATGCTCGACCGATTCTATCTGCTGTTCAAACCGGGGATTGGATACGTCGACAACATGCAGAAGGACATCGGCGTCTTCGAGCTCCTCCAGGGTCGCCTTGAAAGCGGCGATCAGGTCCTTGGGAAGGTCCCTGATAAAACCGACGGTGTCCGTGACAACCACCTCGCGTTCCCTCGGGAACCTCAGCCTCCTGCTTGCGGTATCGAGGGTGGCAAACAGCTTGTTCTCCACGAACGTCCGGCTCTTTGTGAGGGCATTCAGCAATGTAGACTTCCCGGCATTAGTATATCCCACGATCGATACGATGGGGATGCGCTGTGAGACCCGGCGGGCCTTTCTCTGACGCCTCGCTTCGCTCAATCCCTTCAGTTCTTTTTCCAGGAGGGCGATCCTTTCCCTTACCCGCCTCCTGTCAATTTCAAGTTTCATCTCGCCCGGCCCTCTGCCGCCTATTCCGCCCATCAGTCTGGACATGGCAGTCCCCTTGCCTGTAAGTCGCGGCAACGTGTACTTGAGTTGGGCGAGTTCCACCTGGACCTTGCC
Source organism: Candidatus Sulfobium sp. (assembly GCA_037380845.1). Classification (GTDB taxonomy): domain Bacteria; phylum Nitrospirota; class Thermodesulfovibrionia; order Thermodesulfovibrionales; family UBA6898; genus JARRRD01. The sequence goes on from JARRRI010000062.1 coordinate 12,383, forward strand.
GTCCCGGCTGTGGGCGCGTCTTGCAAAGATATCCAGGATGAGCTGAGAGCGGTCTATGACCTTAAGTTCCGTGATTTCGTTTATAGCCTTTACCTGGGAAGGGTTCAGGTCCTGATCGAATATGAGCAGGGTCGCGCCCTTGTTCATGGCGGTGATGACCAGTTCCTTCAGCTTGCCTTCCCCCATTAGATACCGGGGATTGATTTCTTTCGGCCTCTGGACAACCGTGTCAAGGACCGTCACATCACTTGAGACGGCAAGTTCGTAGAGTTCCTCGATAGAATCCTCCTGATCATACCTGGGCTTTCGCGAGACGCTTACCAGAATCGCCCTCTCCCTCTGTACGGCTGCGCCCCCCTGAGACCCGCTCCCGGCGATCTCGAAACTCCTCGCCCGTTCCATTTCCTCTTCGAAGGCAACGATGAAGGACCTGAAATCGAACCTCAATCGGTAGAAGTCGACCGCCGGCAGTACCTCGAAAGACGCCTTGCCGGCCCGCGGAACAAGGTGCGCAATGTAGACGCTGCCCGGCTCACCGTCGCTCAGACCTATCGCGGCTATCACGTCAAATCTGAGAAGGGCAAGGTCCGTAAGATCGTCTTGATCCAAAGGTTCGTCGTGCAGGTGTGTATGGATAAACCTGAGACCCCGCAGGGCACGCCTCCCGAGAGGATAATCTTCAAGGTTGGGTATGAATATTCCCTTGGCGTCCCCCACGATGACGTGGGTAACGGTGCCCTTTCTGGAAATCAGTATGCCTATCTGCCGGTTGAGCTCATGGGAGACCTGCGACAGGTATTTCCCGAGTTCTGCAGTAATCAGTTCGTTATGCACCCGCCTGCGGTAGATCCGTTCGAGCGAGTAAATCTGACTCCCCTTGAGTCCGGTCAGTTTTCCGTAAAGTGCCGGTATCTAATCCTCCATAAAAATGTAATTCTTTCCTTTTCCTGCTAATATTTTACCATAGAAGCCGGTATGCATCTCGGCGGCCCGGCAGAGGCAGAAACTGCTTACGGCCACGTGAGGCGCAGAATACACAATAACCGTGCCCATTTTGTACCTTTTTGTGCTTTTTGCGGTATTCCGGAAAATTCTCGATGGTATTGACAAGAAGGAGGCACCATGCAGGTTATTTCTGAATATCACATTGGCGGAAAGACACTCCGTCTCGTTCAGGGCGACATTACGGCGAGAGACGTCGACGCGATTGTAAACGCCGCCAATTCACATCTTCAACACGGCGGCGGCGTTGCAGGCGCCATTGTAAGAAAAGGCGGACAAACTATCCAGGAGGAAAGCGACCGGATCGGGTTTACGCCCGTGGGATCGGCTGTAATAACCGGCGGTGGAAAGCTCCCGGCGAAGTTCGTAATTCATGCCGTGGGGCCGAGGATGGGAGAAGGAGATGAAGACGATAAGCTCAAGGGAGCAGTGCTCAGCAGCCTTGAGCTGGCGTCACAGAAAAAACTCCTCAGTATCTCTCTTCCCGCAATCAGCTCCGGAACCTTCGGCTTTCCCAAAGACAGGTGTGCAAAGATCCTGGTCGGGGAATCGGCTTCGTTCCTGAGAAAGAACACTCAAACCAGCATCCGCATCGTCGAATTTTGTATATTCGATAAACACACCCTGGGTTTTTTCAAGAAAGAATTCGACCGTCTCGCAAAGTCGGAATGACCGCTAATACGGCATATGGCCACAGAAGCCATAAAAGGCACAGAAAAGAAACGAAATATTGTAAGGTAAAGAATACTCAATGCCTTCAGCAGAGCGCTGAATAAAGCGCTTTTAGCCTTTTTCGTCATTCCCGTGAAGACGGGAATCCAATCATCCCGGGTAGTCTGGATGCCCGCTCCAAGCGAGCCGCGCAGAGTCGCACCGACCTCGGCGGGTATGACGCCATTCCAGCCAGGTCATGAATTTTTT
>JARRRI010000062.1:14370-32400 GCA_037380845.1 Candidatus Sulfobium sp.
GAATATACTGCCTTAATCTTTTTGTATAGCTCTTCGGGATTGAAGACGACGCCGCCGGGTCTGACGTAAAACAGAACATCCGATTTGCCGTTGATGGCGAGTCTTACGTCCTCCACCATCTGTCCGGCGTTCATTTCAACAACCAGAAAAGTCCTTCCCTGCACGGCCATTCTGGCCAGCTGCCTCTCCGGAAAAGGATAAAGAGTTACCGGTCTGAAAAGCCCGATTTTAGCACCCTCCCTGCGCAATTCCTGAACAGCTGAAAGAGCTATGCGCGCCGCAGTACCGAAGGCCACTACCACAAGCTCGGAATCACGGATGTCATAGGCATCGGACATTACCTCTTTCTTCCTGAGCTGATCGTACTTCTTCAGCAGTTTCCTGTTCCTCTGTTCGAGCTCTCCCTGTCCCATGCACAGGGACCTGATCACTCTCGGGTTACGCCCTTTGCATCCGTCCAAAATCCAGTCCTTCTCCGGAAGTTCGGGTCTCACGTATTCAGTCGGGGAAAAGGGCTCCATCATCTGTCCCACTACACCGTCTCCCAGTATAATAGCGGGCATCCTGTACTCGTCGGCCTTGTCGAATGCCCTCATGGTCAGGTCCCACATCTCCTGCAGGCTGAAGGGAGCATAAACGATGCACCGATAATCTCCATGGCCACCGCCCTTCACCGCCTGAAAATAATCTGCCTGGCTGCCGGTAATATTGCCCAGACCCGGACCACCTCTCTGGATATTGACAATCACCGCAGGCAGCTCGGCACCCGCAAGAAACGATATGGCCTCCTGCATCAGACTGATGCCCGGGCTGCTGGAAGAAGTCATCGCCCTCTCGCCCGCCGCTGCAGCCCCGAATACCATGTTAATCGAAGCAAGCTCGCTTTCACCCTGTATGAAAATGCCTCCCGCCTCGGGCATATGTTTGGCCATGTATTCAGGCACTTCGTTTTGCGGCGTTATGGGGTATCCTGCGTAAAAGCGGCATCCGGCCCTCAACGCAGCCTCTGCCAGCGCCTCGTTCCCTTTCATGAGCAACATCTGCCCGCTATCTGTCACTTTTTTCATTTGATTCCGATTCCCTTCCTTAATCAGAGGCATTCCCGGTAATTATATCACAGTTGTCCGATAGTTAAAGTATGTCTTTCCCTGGAAACATTCTCTCCGATTGACAAAAGCCCGGGGCTTTAATTAAGATTGTTTTTTGGTCATGGAGGCCTCAATGTATTTTCAGGATTTGATATTGTCACTGCAGAATTACTGGGCCGGGAAGGGATGCGTCCTCCTTCAGCCCTACGATATGGAAGTCGGCGCCGGGACGTTCCACTCCGCCACCTTTTTCAGGGTGATCGGACCGGAACCCTGGAGGGCCGCCTACGTCGAGCCTTCGCGGCGCCCGACAGACGGCAGATACGGCGAGAACCCGAACCGTCTTCAGCACTATTATCAGTATCAGGTGATTATAAAACCCTCGCCGGCCGACAGTCAGGATATTTATCTCGACAGCCTCGCCTCCCTGGGCATAGACCCCACAAAACATGATATAAGGTTTGTGGAAGATGATTGGGAATCTCCTACCCTCGGTGCCTGGGGGCTGGGATGGGAGGTCTGGCTCGACGGCATGGAGGTCACGCAGTTCACCTATTTCCAGCAGATAGGCGGTATCGATCTCAAACCCGTTTCTCTCGAAATCACATATGGGCTTGAGCGTATCGCAATGTACCTTCAGGGTGTCGACAGCGTCTACCAGATCCGGTGGAACAGAAACCTTCTTTACGGCGACCTCCACCACATGAGCGAGATCGAAGGCTCCCGATATAATTTTGATCACTCGGATGCGGAATTGTTGTCCAGACACTTCGACGACTGCGAAAGAGAGTCCATCAGAATGAACGAGCTGGGACTTGTTATCCCCTCTTATGAATTCTGTCTCAAGTGTTCGCACCTCTTCAATCTCCTCGACGCGAGAGGGGTTATATCGGTCACCGAAAGGACGAAATATATCGCCCGCGTGAGGAACCTCGCAAAGATGGCGGCAGCGGCCTTTTACAGACAGCGGGAAGAAATGGGCTTTCCCCTGCTCGGGGGCGGGAAATAAGCATGGAAAAGACGGAATCGACGGCCGCGGTTTTACTGGAGATAGGTACCGAAGAGATACCCTCCCGGTTCCTGCCCGGGGTCCTGTCGGATCTGAATAATCTCGCAGGGGGAGTCTTTGACGAATACCGCATCGCCTTTACAGATGTCAGCACGTTTGCTACCCCAAGAAGACTCTCGCTGATAGTAAAAGGCGTCGCAGCGCGGCAATCCGATGTAACAAAAGAAGTGTTCGGACCTTCAAAGAAGGCGGCATTCGACGAAAATGGACTGCCGACAAGGGCCGCTGAAGGTTTTGCCCGGTCTGTCGGAGTGAAGGCCTCCGGTCTTGTTATACGCAGCAAGGGCAAGGGCGAATATGTCGCGGCAGTAATAGAAGAGAAGGGTCTGGACACCGGGCTTCTCCTGCCGGAATTGCTGAAGAAAATCATTCTCTCTCTCCGCTTCCCCAAGTCGATGAGGTGGGGGGACGGCACCCTCTATTTCGCCCGGCCGATACACTGGATACTGTCCGTGTTCGGTACGGAAACCGTCCGTTTCGATGTAGACGGCATAAAGAGCGGGAATATCACCCGCGGGCACCGGTTTCTCTCACCCGCCTCATTCCAGGTGAAAGACGCTGTTTCTTATATGAACATCCTGGCCAATAATTACGTCATTCTCGATCAGGACAAGAGGAGAGATCTGATACAAAAAGGGATCGACAGTCTCGCGGCCGCGGCAGGCGGGCTGCCCATTATCGATAATGAACTCCTGGACAGGGTGACTTTCCTTGTCGAGTTTCCGGTCCCGGTCCTGTGTGGATTCAGTACCGAATATCTTAAACTGCCGAAGGAGCTTCTGATAACAGTAATGAGGGACCATCAGAAATACTTCGCCGTGCACGACGACGAGGGGAACCTCGTTAACAGCTTTGTTGTGGTGAGCAATACCAGGGCCGACAACGCGGAAACGGTCAGGACAGGAGCGGAACGGGTTATCAGGGCACGCTTCGACGACGCGAAGTTCTATTTTCATGAGGATAGAAAGAGGCCTCTCTCCGGGAGAGTGGAAGAACTGAAGCAGGTGACCTTTCATGACAGGCTGGGTAGTCTTTTTGAAAAGACCGGCAGGGTGACCGCGATAGCCGCGTTTCTCTCCGCAAAGATTGGACCTTCTCTGAAAGATAGTCTCGAAAGGGCCTCACTCCTTTCAAAAACGGACCTTTTAACCGGAGTAGTAAGGGAGTTCCCCGAACTTCAGGGCATTATGGGTAAATATTATGCCCTGCATGACAGGGAAGATGAGGAGGTCGCCGCCGCACTGGAAGAACAATATCTGCCCGGTTCCTTCGGCGGCAAGATGCCCGAGACGGAACTGGGTGCCTTTCTCAGTCTCTCCGATAAAGCAGACAATATTGCCTCTTTTTTTGCCATAGGACTCGTGCCGTCAGGTTCCGAAGATCCCTTCGCCCTCAGAAGACAGGCACTGGGCATAGTATCGATATTGCTTGAAAAGGGGTACCCTCTTTCTCTCCGCGAGATGTTTGCCGATGCGCTGACACACCTGGGGCATCGGGGAAGTGAAAAGGACCCTCTGGAAAGCATTATCGGGTTCATGGAACAGAGGATAGAATTCGTCTTCTCTTCAAAAGGAAATGCACAAGACGTTATAAAGTCGGTTCTTTATCTTTCTTCGATCCTTCCGTTGAAGAACGTCTCAGAAAGGATAGATGCACTGAAAAGCTTCAAGGAAGACCCGCAATTCCCCGATTTCCTGCTGGCCGTCAAAAGGATACACAATATCGTCCCAAAGGGGAAAGTACTGCCGCCGGTAAGAGAAGAACTTTTCGTGCAGGATGAAGAAAAGGATCTTTTTGCCGCTTTATTGGCAGCCAAAGCTGAGGTCTCTTCACTCATGGCCGGGGAGAGGTTTTCCGACGCACTCAAACGCCTCTCCGAGATCACAGCGCAGGTTAATTCTTTTTTTGACAAGGTTCTGGTAATGGACAAGGAAGAAAAGACAAAGGAGAACAGACTTTCCCTTCTGAAGGAATTATGGGATACCGCCTATTCGTTGGCGGATTTTTCCAAACTTCTGCAGTTATAACCTTCACTTGAAAAGCATCTTCTCTTTGCAGTAATATCTCTTATCATGGATAAAATCGTAAGCAGCCTCCTTCAGAAAAATAAAACAAAAATTGTCCTTGTCGTCCTTGACGGTCTGGGAGGTCTTCCCGTTAGCGGTAAGACCGAACTCGAGGCCGCGAACACTCCTTCCATGGATGCGGTTGCTAAAACCGCCGCATGCGGTCTTCACATACCTGTGGAGCCGGGCATCACCCCCGGGAGTGGACCCGGCCATCTCGCCCTTTTCGGTTATGATCCCAAAGAATGCCAGATCGGCAGGGGGATTCTGGAGGTGCTGGGACTGGGGCTTGAAGTAAAAAAGACGGACGTTGCGGTGAGGTGCAACTATGCGACGGTTCGGGAAGGAGTTGTTACTGACAGAAGGGCGGGTAGAATACCGACCGATCACAGTCGCAGACTCACGGAAAAACTCCGGTCGGGGATCGGAAAGATAGACGAGGCCGAGGTTATCTTCGCCCCCGGCATGGAGCACAGGTTCGCCGTGCTTTTGCGGTTCCCCGAGCCCCTTGAACCGGACGCCGCCATGATCTCCGACACCGACCCGCAGAAAGAAGGGCAGCGGCCGCTCTACCCGACCCCACTGGCAAAAAATGCCGAAAGGGTGTCGAGGATCGTCGAGAAGCTTATCAATTCCATTCATGAGATATTGAAGGATGAAACAAACGCGAACTATGCCTTGATGCGGGGCTTTTCAAAGATGCCCCACATACCGACTTTCCAGGATGCCTTCGGGCTCAATGCCCTTGCCATAGCGACTTACCCGATGTATCGGGGCCTTGCGCGGCTGGTCGAGATGGACACGCCGGCCATAGAAGGGACCGTCCAGGATGAGGTTGATTTCCTGAAAAGCAAATATAACCATTACGATTTCTTTTTCCTCCACGTGAAGAAGGTCGACTCCTATGGGGAAGACGGTAATTTTCCGGAAAAGTGCCGCAGGATAGAAGAGTTCGACGCCCTTCTGCCCCAGATACTGGAACTCAAACCGGATGTTCTCATCATCACTGGGGACCATTCGACACCGGCGGTGCTCAAAGGCCACAGCTGGCATCCGGTGCCCGTGCTCCTTCGATCCCCATACGTGCTTGGCGGGCTTTGTGAGGGCTTCTCGGAAAGGGAATGCACAAAAGGCGAACTCGGGATATTCCGCACCATCCACCTTATGCCGCTCGCCCTCGCCAACGCAGGCAGACTCAAAAAATTCGGTGCGTAAGGCCCATATCGAAGTGAACGACCCGGACCGGAAACTGGTAGAAGCGTCCAGTGGCACAGCCGGTACAACGCCCCTCCGCCGGGTAGCCCATCTGGTAGACACCCACTGTCATCTCGACATGAGGGAATTCGACCCGGACAGGGATGAAGTGATCAGGCGGGCGCGGGACGCCGGATTTGAGGCACTCGTTACCGTAGGCTCCGACCTCCACGGGACCGTAAAGGGGATGGAACTCTCCCGACAGTACGATTTCGTCTTCGCCTCAATCGGTATACATCCCCACGACGCGAAGGATTTCAGAAAAGAAATCCTTCTGCGTCTCAAGGACTGGTCAACAGAGAAAAAGGTCGTGGCCATAGGGGAAACCGGAATCGACTACCATTACGACCATTCACCCCGCGAGGTGCAGCGGAAGGTCTTCAGGAAGCACCTGGAGCTTGCGGGCGAAAGCGGCCTGCCTGTCATAATTCACAGCCGGGAGGCTGAAGACGACACCATGGAGATACTCAGGGAATCGGGGATTGTTAACGGAGTGCTTCACTGTTTTTCAGGCGACATGGAAATGGCGGAAGAAGCGATGTCCATGGGACTCTTCATCTCACTGGCCGGTCCTGTAACCTTCAAGAAGTCTACGCAGCTGAAGGAGATAGCGGGGATAATACCTGACGACTACCTCCTGGTCGAGACTGACGCTCCCTATTTGACTCCCGAGCCGTTCCGGGGAAAGCGCAACGAGCCCGCATTTATGCAGCACACAGTAAAACTGATAGCAGAATTGCGGGGCGTGAGCTACGAGGACCTGGCGCGCATCACTACCCTCAACGCCCGTCGTCTCTTCCGGATAGGCTCCGTCCCGGAAAAGGCTGAAATCGCCTATCAGATCCGTGACAGCCTGTATCTCAATATAACCAACAGGTGCACCAATACCTGCTCCTTCTGCGTCAAGTTCCGCTCCGATTTTGTGAAGGGGCATAAACTAAGGCTGATGCATGAGCCCGAAGAAGAAGAAATAAAGCGCGAAATCGGAGACCCTTCAGCCTACAGGGAGATCGTGTTCTGCGGTTACGGAGAACCTCTCCTGAGGATCGAGACCGTAAAGCAGATAGCCAAATGGGTCAAGGACAATAATGGAAAGGTCAGGATCAACACCAACGGCCATGCCAATCTCATCCATAAGAGGGACGTGGTCCCTGAACTGAAAGGCATTGTGGACAGCATTTCGATCAGTCTCGACGCCCAGGACGAAGAGACCTATAACAGGCTGTGCAAGCCGGCTTTCAGCAACGCTTATGCCGAAGTCCTCCGGTTTGTTAAACGCTCAACCGAGATAATCCCCGACGTGCAGGTAACGGTAGTAGAACTGCCCGGAGTCGACGTGGAAAAATGCAAGCGGATAGCCGGCGAACTGGGTGCCCATTTCAGGCTTCGCAAGTACGACGTGGTAGGCTGACGGCTCCTCGGCCCGGTCTTATTTTTTACCCACAACTTCCCTCACCATCTCGACCAGCGCCCGGGGGCTGAAAGGCTTTGTTATGTACCGTGCCACACCGCATTTGAGTCCAAGCTGCTCGTGGGTGTCCTGGTCTTTCGCCGTAAGCATGAATATGGGGATTTTACTGAGATGTGCATCCTTCTTGATAGAGGTACAGACCTCCAGCCCGCTGACCTCAGGCATCATCCAGTCAAGTATTATCAGGTCCGGCATTTCTCTTCTGATGACATCCAGCGCATTTCTGCTCTCCCTTAGAGTAACCACATCTATTCCGTACCTCCGGAGCTGGTCCTCCAGCATCATCAGGATAAAAGGTTCGTCATCGATAACGACAACCTTGCTCATTCGGCTTCCACAGGAAAGAAGACAAGTGTTAACGGGACATCAAGAGACGCCCGGAGCGATGTAACCCGCGATGACGGCGAGGTCATGGCAGTGTTTCCAAAGGTCCGCGGACATCGGCGACAGTGTTCATAGGCTAGTTCCAGTCTATCACAAAAAGCGGGACTCATATACCCTCGGTAATTCCCCGCAGGAACGGGACGATAAAGGAGGGGGATGATGCTAAATCGAACAGAAAAGATCGACATTCCGGTAGTTCTGGCGGTCCCCGTCGACCGGGCGGGTATTATTTGTTACGGAAAAAGAATTCTATGATTCCCGACAAAGGCAATTCCCCCTGGCTCGAATCAGAAAGTTTCTTCCATTTTACAACGCCGGAATCTATCTCCTCGTCGCCGATTATCAGGGCATATCCCGCAGACAGCCTGTCGGCCCTCCTCATCTGGCTCTTGAGAGACGAGCCAGAGTCTCCCACCTCGACCCACAGGCCGGCCTGTCTGAGGCTGTCGGCAACGGCAAGACCTTCGCCGTTGGCACGCTCTCCGATACTGGCGATAAAGACCTCCGGGACAGGGACTTCCTGCACCCCGGTGACCCTTAACAGTTCCACAATCCGCTCCATTCCCACTGCAAAGCCTACCGCCGGTGTCTCGGGCCCGCCGAACTCCTTCACCAGCCTGTCGTATCTGCCGCCGGCGGCTACCGCGTTCTGTGCGCCGAGGTTTTCGCTTGTGACCTCGAAGGTCGTTCGCGTGTAATAGTCGAGTCCCCTCACCATGTCAGGGTTTACAGTGTAAGGAACTCCAAGTCGTGTCAGTAGAGTCAGGAGCCTGTCAAAATGCTTCCTGCAATCATTGCAGATGTAATCGGTCACTTTTGGGGCGCCGCTGCGGAGTTCGATGCAACGCTCGACCTTGCAGTCGAGAATCCGAAGCGGATTTTGGTTGTACCTTCTCTGGCAATCAACGCATAGGCCGTCAAGACGGTCGGAAAAAAATTCGTGTAGCATGGACAGGATCTCCGCATCCATCACCGGCTGGGCGGAGCCGAAGGCCTCTACCCCGATCTGGTAGAACTGTCTGAACCGTCCCGACTGGGGCCTTTCATATCTGAACATCTGCCCGGAATAGTAATACTTCTGGGGTGGAGGGAGATTAAAAAGGTGATTTTCCACATAACTTCTTACAACCGAGGCCGTCCCTTCCGGTCTCAGCGATACGCTCCTGCCGCCCTTGTCACTGAACGTGTACATCTCCTTCTCCACGATGTCCGTGTTCTCCCCTATGCTCCGGGTGAAAAGGTCCGTGGATTCGGCCACCGGCGTCCGTATCTCCTGGAAGCCGTAAGAATAAAAAATCTCGCGAGCGACCGCCTCGACCCTCTGCCATATATAGATATCGGGCGCAAGGATATCCCTCATGCCCTTAAGGGCCTTGAAGCGAGTGGAAGGACTCACTGAACCCCCTCTTCCCGGCTCTCTCCTTCGCGCAAGGAATCGTGCTCAAGCATTCTGGTGTGGCTTTCGATCAGTCTCCTGATCTCCTCCTTGAAATGCCGCCTGATCCCTTTGAGGTCCACTATGTCCTCGTGTATTTTTATGACGCTTTCCTGGGCCTCCTTTACCAGACTATCGGCCTTCAGTTCCGCCTCCTTGATGATAAGTTCCGCCTCCTTCCGGGCATTGGTCTTGTAATCCTCGACCATTTGCTGGGCCGTCATCAGCGTTTCCCTCATAGTCGATTCCATATCCCGGTATTCCTTTATCTGGTTCTCCCCCCTTTGCACACCCTCTTTGAGGGAAGCGTTTTCCCTCAGGAGCTCCTCCATTTCCTCCCTTATGACTTCCAGGAAGGCGTATACCTCTTCGACATCGAATCCCCTGAATTTCATCGGGAATTGCTTTTGCTGGATATCAAGCGGTGTGATCCTCATACTATCCTCCTCCGACCCTGTAACCGATTTTTACTAACGTGGTAACCAAAAAAGATTGCGCGAATATAATAACAAGAATAACCACTATAGGAGAAACGTCTATAGGCCCGAGCCTGTAGCCGATCAGTCTCCGCACCGGTCTGAAGGCCGGCTCCGTAATTGAATACAGGAACCTTACTATAGGGTTGTAGGGATCGGGATTGACCCAGCTGATCAAAGCGGCAATGATCACCACCCACTTGTATATTTCGAGGATTATGTCCAGAATCTTTGCAAGAGTGATCAGGAAATCACCGAAAATAAACATCACTCCCTCCTTCCCAGTTCTTCCGCTCTCCTGCGCGCCGCCTCCAGAGCCCCGGTGACAATCGACATGAAGTTCCTCTCCTCAAAGACCTTCAGTCCCGCCGCCGTCGTCCCGCCCGGCGAGGTTACCATTTCCCTGAGCTTTTCGGGTGACATACCTGTGTCAAGAAGCTTTGCCGTTCCCAGCAGCGTCTGGACGGCAAGCGCCGCGGCGTCCGCCCTGCCTATTCCCATAGCGGTACCGCTCTCCGTCAACCCTTCCACAAACAATGCGATGAAGGCCGGACCGCTGCCCGAAAGCGCCGTCACGGCATCCATGTACCTTTCCGGCAGTGAAATTACCCTACCGACCGACATCAGTATGCTCTTGACAATGTCGACCTCTCTGCCGTAGGAACAGTCGCACAGCGAGATGACAGACATGCCTTCCTGGACTATCGCAGGAGTATTGGGCATCACCCGTATGAGTTTTTTTGTGCGAAGCTTCGCGCCGAGATAGGAGAGAGTAATGCCGGCAGCTATGGATACCACAGTCTTCTCTTCAGTAACCACCTCAGAGATTTCATCCGTCACTTCTTCCATGTTCTGAGGCTTCACGGCGAGTATGATGATGTCGCATGCTGAAGCCACATCAATGTTGGAGCCGGTCGTTCTGATACCATACGTCCTCTCCAGCTGTCGCCTCTTTTCTTCGGTGGGTTCCGAAACAAAAATGTCTTTCATTCCATGAGATGTCATGCCCTTTATAAGTGCCTGGGCCATGTTTCCGCCCCCGATAAAACCTGTCACTTTACCTCCTTTTGTCTCTCGCCGAATATTGCAGTGCCGATCCTCACAATGGTGGCCCCTTCCTCTATTGCAACCTCGAAATCGTTCGTCATGCCCATCGAGAGTTCGGGCAGCATAAACCCTTCCTCTTCTGCGAAATCCCTCAGTTCCCTCAGTTCAGCGAAATACGGCCTGGACAGTTCAGGGTTATCGAAATAAGGCGGGATAGTCATAAGACCCTCTGCTTTCACATTACTCATGCCATCAATTACTTCCAGTAAAGGAAGCACATTTTTCTTTACAACCCCATACTTGCTCTCCTCATCAGAAAGTTTTACTTGAATAAGCACCCTCTGCAACTTCCCTGCCTTTTCAGCCTTTTTGTTGATAACTTCGACCAGCTCTGGAGAATCAACCGAATGGATGACATTGAAGAGTTCAACCGCCACCCCTGCCTTGTTCTTCTGGAGATGGCCGATCAGGTGCCATGTAATTGACGATTCGGGGATTTCCGTCCTCAGTGTCATTATCTTCTCCCGTCCCTCCTGAACCCTGTTCTCCCCGAATTCCCTCAATCCGGACTCCACGGCCTGACGGATCATACCGGCATCCACCAGCTTGGTGGCGGCAACAACCCTGACGCCATGCGGGTCCCTCCGGGCCCTCGTCGCAGCCTGGCCGATTCTCCTGTAGACCGTTTTTATGTTATCAATCAACATCTTCGAACGCGGAACACTATTATACTAGTCTCTGCCAAATTAAAATTCAATGGGAATAGGCGGCGGCAGGCGGGTGTCATTTTTCGCCCAAATGTCAGCTCGTCGTGTCGACAGCCTTCCGGTATTCCTTCCAGAGTTTTTCCTTCGCCATCCCCGCGTCTATGAAGTCCCACGGAAGGTTCTCGGACGCGTCCCTTTTCCGGAAGATATAAAAACCATACTCTTCCCGGGATTCTGCGCCGCCCAAAGAGAATCTTTGACCCGTCGCCAAACGCTCGATCAATTCAGAGACCCGACGGTCGCCGCGTGAAAGTACTCCCTGCAGATAGGCATATTTAGGCACATCATGAAAAACCCTCACTCCTTTAGTCGTGGAAAGACCTTTCTTGATCATCTTCAGTCGTTCCTTGACCTCTTTTATCGGCTCCATGGAGTGCCACTGAAAAGGAGTAAATGGCTTCGGAACGAAAGTGCTGACACTCAGTGCGAGGAGACCCCTCCTGGAAATCGCCCTGATTTTTCCCACAAGGTCTATAATGCCTTCCACGTCCAGCCTTGTTTCTGTGGGCAGACCCACCATGAAATAGAGTCTGAGCGTTTCAGTCTCACCATCCAGAATAAGCTTTGCGGTATCAAGGATGTCTTCATCCGTGATCTTCTTGCCGATAACGTCTCTTAATCTCTGCGTTCCGGCTTCGGGAGCAATCGACACGCTCCTGTGCCGCTTCATCAGCGCCGAGATGCGGCCGCTCCTCTCGCTCGCACGCAGCGAGGTAATGGAAAAATCGACCCCTTCTATCGACATGACGTCTTCTGCATGGGGATAGTCTGTCAACGAGGGGCCGATGAGACCGACCCTCCCCGTCTTTTTCTTTGCATCTGTTATTTCGGCCCTGACGGTCTCCAGGTCCTTCTTCCTGGGTGGATTATATAGATGGCCCGCCAGGCAGAACCTGCAGGACCAGGGACAGCCCCGCATGGCTTCGAGCAGATACATGTCGGCAAACTCGGCTTCGGGGGTAGTTATAACGGGCCTGAAAGAAGACCGGGAGATGTCTTTTATCGTCCTCTTCCTGATAAATTCGGGGGCGTCGTCAATCACCTGCCTGCCGAGGATGAGACCGGTATCATGCGCATAATTAACCGAGTAATATTTAGGCACATACAGACCGTCGATCTTCAGGCATTTGTTGAACAATTCATCTTTTGTCGAGGAATTTCTGAAAGCAGACAGAAACTCCGGGACCATCTCCTCCGCCTCTCCGACCAAGACAATGTCCATGAATTCCGCAAGCGGCTCCGGGTTTGAAAAGCTGCATACACCTCCCATGACGATGACAGGATGCGCCTGACTCCTCCCGGAGCTCCTTGCAGGTATCCTTGCCATCCTCAGTATCTTTAAGATATTGGGATAGTCGTTCTCGAAAGAGACGGAGAAAGCCACGATGTCGAACCGGGACAGAGGTCTCCTGGACTCGAGCGAAAAGAGTTCAGAACCCGTCCTTTCGTATTCTTCTATCTCGTCTTCGGCAGGCAGAAAGACCCTCTCGCACACTACGTCACTGAAGCCGTTCAACAGGCCGTAGATGCCCTGGAAGCCGAGGCTCGACATCCCCACGGAATAGATGTTGGGATAAACCAGGACTATCTTGAGCTTACCTCCGGGGTCCTTGTAGATCGTTCCCTTTTCCCTCGAAAGGAGATAATCGGCCCGTTCCGCGAGCTTTTTGTTCATTGTGTATTATACAATGCCTGTAATGGTTCCCTGCAGAGGCAGATAGTAGCATAAGGCACAAGTGCACATAAATTCAGGGATGATATAATCACTTGCGAGAGGATCTCCGTTTCGATTTCGCCATTCCCCAGGCAGTTATCGGGTCGAAGCGACTCTCAGCGAAGTCGCAGCGATCCTGCGCGGAGACCCGCTTCGGGACTCGCATCGAGAATCCACTTTTTCAATACTCAAGCCATCGTGGATACGCGTCTTCGCGGGTATGACGACTTCCTTGTGACCTTGTGGCTGAATAGTTATTCAGATGTCCTCCGCAGCCAAACTACCGATGCTTCCCGATTATGTCGGCAGAATGGTACAATTTCCCAATGAAGATCATCACTCAAAACAAGAAGGCATTCCATGATTATTCCATCGAAGAGACTCTGGAGGCCGGCATCCTGCTTCAGGGCACCGAGGTGAAATCACTCCGTGAAGGAAAGGCCAACCTCAGGGACAGTTATGTCATCGTTAAGGATGGAGAGGTCTTTCTCCTGAATTGCCATATCAGTCCCTATTCACACGGAAATATCATGAACCACGACCCCCTGAGGACGAGGAAGCTCCTCCTGCACAGAAGGGAGATCACGAAGCTCCAGGGCAAAGCGGCGCAAAAAGGATATTCGCTTATTCCACTGAAGCTTTACTTCAAGAACTCTCATGTAAAGGTTGAGGTCGGACTGGCCAGAGGGAAGAAACAATATGAAAAAAGAGAGACCATCAAGAAAAGGGAGGCTGACCGGGAAATAGAGCGCGCTATGAAATCCCGGCGCTGAATTGCCGGATATGGTAAAATACGATGTATAAGCATACCTCGGGGGCGAATGGGCTCGACGGGGGTTATGAGGCTTATGTGGCATGTCGTGGCTCCATCACCACGTTAAAAGATGGAAACAAACACAAACGCCAACAACGAACTGGCACTCGCTGCTTAACTAGAAGCAGCTCGCTGCTCCGGGATTGTCTGCGTTCCGGGGATAGCGACAATCAGCAGGCTGGCTGCCGGGGACTTCTCCCGATCCGGCGGCGAGACAAGGGGAGATGGGAATCCCGGAAGCCTGGTTGCCGGCGTCCCGGATTCCGAGATCTAAAAGACAGCCTACACATGTAGAAGCATAAGTGTAGTACCTTCGGACGCGGGTTCGATTCCCGCCGCCTCCACCAATAACCTCTTTTAATATCAAGGGGTTATGCTGTCTCCTTTTACATAACCGCGGTGTGCAGATGGTGTACAAAAGACAAACCGGCCCCCAGCTGTTCAAAATTTCCCCCTTTATATGGGCATGAGCAAAAGTAAGACTGCTATTGGGGGGTATCTGTGTAAAAAAAGGTGTATACGGGTGTGCGCGGGAAAGGATTCCTTTAAAAAATGCGACCATCGGGTCCTGGAGCTACCGGCCTAGCACCGAAAAGAAAGAAACCTGTCAGAGCTCCTCATTTTGTTGCGGTACTCGCATTTGGCACCGAACCACAAAATCAGGCCTCTACGATGACGGATGCCGCTCTATGCCGCTCTATACTTGACCTCTTTTGGTACTTTAAAATGCCGTGAACATAGCTCTGCACTAAAAAGAACTCACATAACCACTACCGTCAGGATTCAAGGTCCAGGAAACCAAAAATAGACCAACTTCACTAACTCTAAACGTATTTGTAAAATCAAACCACTCTGGCAAATGGGTGATTCTTATCCCGACTTCCTCATTGTAATAAAGAGTCCCGCATACATTCCAATTGCTGGTCGACGACAAAGGGGAGACGAGCGCTTTTGAACTATTTACCCGTGAGCTATTCGTTGTCAACGTGAAGTAAAAGCTGGCCCCTTGGGAAAACAATAAGCCCAACCCACAACCTAGACCTAAGTCGGAAGAAGCAGCAAAGTTGCACGAAGAACCAATGCACTTGAAGAAAATCGTCAATGATCTTTCGGTTGTGTCTGACTAATCACAGCCTGATATGCTGAGCTACTTATATTCCATGTCACGCCCGTCGGCTGCGGCTCTACGCCAACATTCACCGGGATCATGACCAAATTTACCGGGTCCCACTGAAAATCTATCCAATAGGAGCCTTCCGCCCATGGCGCTGTGATATGATGAATCCTGATAGTATCTGTTGCCGTCACGTCTACTTTCGAAGCTGAGAGATTCAAGGGGTACTGTTCGGCCGTTGCCACTGAAACAAGAAAAAGGAAACTGAATACTAACCCAACGAATACTTTCATAATTCCCTCCTTATCGGTGTCTGAAAACTGTTTTCATGAGCCCCATAAAAAGGGTACTACTTTTCAAGGCAAAATAGAAGGTCCAGGGTTCGCATCTCCTGGACTTACTTTTGTACGTCGATTTGTTCCGCCCCTTGTTACCGTCCATAAAACATTTGATTTATGGACAGCCACTTTACAGAGGCTTATCTCGCTCCAGCTCTCATTTCCTCGTGCCAGAATTCTAGAGGGTTTTATGGACAGCCGACTGAGTAGTACACCGACAACTTCTCAGTTTCGCGGCAGCGAAACCATTGAGACAGAGGAAACTGACAGATATAACGCACCGGTCACGCGCCGCCCTTCTGGCGCGTCGCTGTGGACCGGCATATTTCAATTGAACCATGATTTTTTCCAGACCAACGCT
The DNA here is from genome assembly GCA_037380845.1 of Candidatus Sulfobium sp. GTDB lineage: Bacteria > Nitrospirota > Thermodesulfovibrionia > Thermodesulfovibrionales > UBA6898 > JARRRD01. Next base: position 29,769 of record JARRRI010000062.1, read on the forward strand.
TGCGTCACTTGCCTCGTGGAGCGGAGTGGAACGAGGTCAAGTGGACCCGGATGTTGGGACTCTTTTGTCTCCTTCAGTTCCTCAACACCATGCCGGTATCCGTCAGGTGCTTGACCATCGGCCCTGAACTCGCAAAGACGACTGCCGCCACGGATGATGCAGCGGTCGGGAGCCATTGCTGCAGACTGCGGATCTCAGCGTCAGAAATGCCTTTGTGCGGTTGCCAAAGGTGAACAAGATATCCACAGCAGCAACCACTGTTCTTCAGTTTCCTATCGTCGTCCTTAAGGTGATCCAGTCCGTAGTTTAACCCCATCTCTACGACGAAGGCGGGACGGATCCGGCCGGCTGTGAAGTCTTCGACCGTGTGCTCGGGTATGTCCTCGGGATCAAGGATGGCGAGGTCAAAGTTGCCTCGTCTCCTCCGCTTCTCTGGCCGGGGCTTGGTTTCCGGCCATTCCTTGTGTATGAGGTTCGTGCTCCGTCCGGCGTCACCCCTGAGCCTATGGAGTCCCTGAAGTGCCCGGTGCACCGTAAGCATGCTGTAAAGCTCACAGTGGATCGAGTGCTCACACCGATGGATGTACGGCTCACGGGTAAAGTTGTCGACGAGGCTGTCGATGGCGGTTTCGAGGATTTCTTTTACGGTTCCATGAGAATCCACGTCTGCATCTTCCTCCCTACACCAGCTTCAACAATCTATGGTCAGGCACCGTTCCAGCCCAATTGCTTCATGAGGCGACCGAACTTCCGCTGAAATTCTCGCCGCAATAATTACAGTAGTAATCTACAATCTTGGTTGGGCTCTGTCAATTATTTGTTTCAGGAAGGAAGGTTGCGGCGGCCGATCTTCTTTCCGGAACGAGCAGTTTGTCCCGTACTATAGCCCAGGCGAAGTTGTTCGGCGGTATTGGTCAAATTTTCATCTTCTTCCTGTTAATCACACTGTCACGTTTTGTCATAGTCTTGAAGTTTCTTGAGGCATACGAGAGGTTAACAGTGCCTCAATATTGAATCGATTTGACGGATGTGAAATTCATACGTATACTGAAGAAGACTATTGCGTTGAAAGGAGGTGGACAGGTGATCGCCCGTTTTATGCCGGGGCTTTTTAAAGCCGGGTTTGGTTGAGAATGTTCGTCAAAAGCCTGGTCGAGGTTTTCCGGCGTGGAGTTCGGCGGTCATTGCGGTTCACGCTCCGAAGAGTAGCACTTAGTCCGCCTAAGTAGATCGAGCCAACCCTCCAATAAAAACTCCATAAGGAAAAAGATTTTCTAACCTCCATAGCTGTCTCAGGCAATAATTGTCCGCTAATCATGCTGAAATTTCCGGAGATGCATGGGCACCTGGAACTGCCCTGTATGCTTTAGAAGAATGAACCCAGAGGGGGATAAGGGGCTGGTGCCCCACCTGGTCTGCAAAACTGTGCTCGCGCCCTGAGGGGGTTGCGGTGGGTTCGATTCCCACTATCCTCCTCCAAAAAAGTGAAAGGAGACTCAAAAAATGATAATTGACGCAAGGGGTCTTGGATGCCCTAAGCCGGTCTTGTTGGCGGAGGAAGCCCTCGCCGGGATAAAGGACGGTATAGTGGAAGTGCTGGTGGATGATGAAGGTTCATCGGAAAATGTCTTGACATTCGCTCAAAGTGCCGGCTGTTATGGCGAAGTTTCCAGAGAAGGTCGGGACTTCCGGGTCAAAATTGTGAAGGGATATACTTGCCGGCCTGCCAATACAATATCGGAAAAGAAAAGGGAGGAGGTCATAAATTCAAGGAAGGACATACTTATGGTGGTGGCTACTGATCAGTTGGGCAAAGAGGAGGAGCTTGGCCGGATACTCATCAAAGGATTTTTTGAAACAATGACAGTAACGAAAGAAATTCCGCACACGATTTTCTTTCTCAATACAGGGGTGAAACTTACGACCCTTAATGAGGAACTGATAACCGTGCTGAATAAGATCGAGCAGATGGGGGCAGAGATCTTTTCGTGCGGCACCTGTCTCAAATATTACGGGCTTGAATCGAGCCTCAAGGTCGGTTACCGAGGGACAACCAACAACATCCTTGAGGGCATGGCTGACAGAATGAAAACCGTGTGGATAGGCTAGCTGACCTCAAATCGATAAGAACGTTCAGAAAGAACTCCCTCCCTGGGGTCGGAACAAGGCAACTATTTCAAATTACGCAAAAGGAGCGGGGAAATAGGGCTTCTTTTGGCCTTGGAAGCAATAGTCAAGAATTATCTTTGCGGCACTTGCAGACGCTTTTGTCGACTTCTTCCTGAAGCCCTCATTTCTGAAACCTGATATAATTGTGTTAAGTACCAGAGGTAATTGATATAAGGAGGATTACCATAGGGAGGCACCAATGAGAACACTAAAGATGTACGGCGGGATAGTCTTGGCGATCATCTTGCTCCTTGTCGGCATCGTCTTCTTGAAGGACCCCTACTCGGCCGGTCAATTCGTTTCCAACTATTTCGCCGTGGGAGACTTTGCGCGAGGCGTTTTTTCGGCAGGCCAATTTTCGGCGGGCATATTTGCCGCCGGCACCTTCGCGATCGGGGTGTTCTCCGCCGGGATTTTTTCTGTTGGCGTATTCTCCATTGGAGTGTTTTCGTTTGGGCTGTGC
>JARRRI010000063.1:0-12844 GCA_037380845.1 Candidatus Sulfobium sp.
GTTGCCTTTTTTATCATTGATGAAAAATGTTGAAGAGAACATGAGAACAGCGCCCCAAAAGGCACCGGAAGAATGGAACCAGACGAAAAGGTTGTGACAGTAATCAGAAAAAGCATGGAAAAAGTCAAGGATGCCCATGGAAAAGAGGGCGTAAACAAGAAAAAGAATATTCTTTTTCCCGGAAACCAGATATTCCCAGGACAATATCAGGCCGATAATGATTGCGATCAAACCGCAAAAAACTTCAATGAGGGTGTGATTTGAAGAATTTACCCAGAACATATTCCCTAACCCTAAAAACTGCTCTATAATCGGCCTGCTCGCGGATACTAATGCCACGGATATGAAGACAAAAAAAGTAAAGAAAAGGAGTTTGTTTCTGGTCAAGAAAGTACTATCTTTAGTCTCATCGACATTAAAAGTAACGTAATTGAGAAAAGAGCACTTCTCAAAGGGGGGGATGAGACCCCCGATCTTTTTCAAAAAATCAGGAGGTTTCACGTTCCCGATGCCTGGTCTTTTTCCCCTGCTGCAACCCCGGGAGTTGATTCAATTTCTTCAGGACCAGACGTTGATTTTTTGAAATTTCTAATTGCCTCTCCGAAGCTCCTTCCTAATGCAGGCAATCTTGTGGCACCAAACAAGATCACGACGATTACCAGGAGAATTAGCAGTTCTTGAAGGCCTAATCCAAACATCTCCTCCCCCCTTATTGAAAAGTCCGCATTAGCAAACACCTGGAAGCTCATTCCATGGGATTTGCCTCTTTTTTTAAAGCCCTTTTCAACTCTTAAGCACCTAGATATATTTTACCACAAAGTGCAAAAATCAAGGACCGCCCGTACAGTCAGCCGCTTTTCGGGCTTTACGTTACGCCGCCGTGGTCATGATGGCCGTTTTGTCCTACTCTTTCATGGCGTTCGTATAATTCTTGATCCTTGTCAGCCTGTCTTTCATTTCGTCAAGCGCCTGCAGGGACGCCCCGATTTCCCGGCGTCCCCTTTCGATGTCTGCTTTGCTTCTGTTTCTCTGCGCCATCCCTTTTTCCACTGCCGTTCCTATCCCATCGATGGTCGCCTCGATTCTCTGGAGCATCTCCCACCTGAAATCCAGCTTGCTCTTCTGGATGCGCTCATCGAAGTCGTTCCCGGACCTTCCAAGTTGCATATCGACGGCATTAGTCAGTTGCTCACACATCTTCTTATGGATAATCCTGTCGCCTATGAATTTAGGCAGAGCGAGGGTCAGGGAGGAAGCGACTATCTCTATGCCGACAGGCTGCTCTTTGAATTTATAGTAAAACCGTGATCTTGCAGACCAGATGGCCTCGGTCTTGACGGCCTCGAAAGGGATTTCGAAAAGGTCAGATGAGAACTTGAGAAGCTCATCGACAGCACTGTCTATCTTGATCACGAACCTCTTACAGATCACCTGGAATGCCCTGGCAAGCTTGTCGTCTTCCATTGCCCGCCATATATTGAAAGCCTGTCTTACACGGGATATGATCGATTCTTCGACCGTCTTTTTGAGTTCCCTGGAGGACAGTGTTTTAGCCCGGGAGAACAGTTCTTCAAGTTGGCTCTGCTCGTGAGAAAGCAGTTCTCTCCTGAACTTCGCCATGTCCTCATGAAGTACGCTCCTGATCAGCCTCTTTGTTTCGCCGTCCAGGAGGATATCGAAATCCCGCTTTTCGAGTAATACGTCCCTTTTTTTCGCCTCAAAAGCCGCGATCTTCTGCTGAAGCTCTGCAAGAGGTGTAGTAAGCGATTTAAGCTCCAGTTCGAGTTCAAGTCCTGCCTGAGAGATCAGCCTCATAAGGTTGTCGGCCACCGAGGTGATAAGGACCTTCCCTTTTTCTTCCATGAGGAAAGCGTTCAGCTTCCGGGAAAACTCCGGAAGCATGCTTTTTCGGATCACGTCCGCGGCGTTGTTGAGTTCGCCGTCCAGGGCCTGCTTAGCCGAAAGCGGAAATATCCGCACATCGGAGCCGGTAGCGTCCCGGAGCACATCCTTTTGAAAATCGATGGATTCCACCAGGTCCCTTTCGTCCACCTGGTCGGCCTTGTTGAGCAGGAAAAAAATCCTGTTTGAATATTCTCTTACGTCCCTGAGAAAGTCGAGCTCCGCCTTGCTTACGGGCTGGTCGACAGACAGAAGAAAGAGAACCGCGTCAGACTTCGGCAGGTATCGATACGCCACATCCGTGTTGTGCTGGTAGATGGAGCCGACCCCGGGGGTGTCGATCAGCCGCACGCCGTCCTTCAGGTAGTGCGAGGGGTAAGTTACTACAACCTCGTTTACGTCCTTGGCGTTCCTGGGGTTTCCTTTCTCAGTTACGTATTCGCGCAGGCTTTCCGGATTGATCTCGGCGACTCTGCCGTCGTTGAAACTGACCTTGATCCTCAGCGCATCGCCGTAAGTAATAATGGTCACGATGGATGTAAGCGGCACAACGGCAACAGGAAGAATGTCCGCGCCGAGCAGGGCATTAATAAGGCTCGTTTTCCCTCTCTTGAATTGGCCCGCAACGACTAGATTAAAGGCGTTGGTTTCAATCTTCTCTCTCAGTTCTTCGCACGGACAGCCCCTGATGCATTCCATGGCGAGCATGTCATCGATGCACCGTAACAGGTCTCCCTTCAGACTTGAATAAGCCGACATTGCGGAAGATGCGACCGCAAACGTTTCTTCCGGCATTACCGCACCTCCTCATACGGATAATAAAAAACTCCTGCCAAAATGTCCTTCAGCAGGAGTCATCAGTCCGTGCGGACGTTTGTGGCGAACTCCATCGCCATAACCTTAAAATTAATGTATCAGGAATTGAGAATAATGTCAAAATCATTCCGTTTCCCGTCAAGAAATTAAAGGCCGTCTCCCGGCGGAATTCTCCCTGTATTCAGTATTATCAACATTAATGAAAACGTTCAATGGCGGGTGTGATCCATGCAGAATTGCTCCTGGGAACTTTGGGACATATAATTGAAATAAGAGGTAGCCAACTTTGATATCAATGGCCGGATGATTTTACAGCCGGTGACTACCTGTATTCAGGAGGAGCGATAATGAATCAGGTACATGGGGGGAATCTCATATGAGCAGCCACGATGAACAACAGAAACATCCGGCCGGAGCCGAAACTGCGCAGGAGGCGCAACAGATATCACTTGAGGAATTTGAGAAGCGTCTGAATTCTTCCGTGGATGGCCTGAGTCAGACGGAGGCCGAGAAACGTCTTGCAAAGTACGGGCCCAATTCTCTGGAAGAAAAGGAGGTCAACCCGCTTCTGAAATTTCTCTCCTATTTCTGGGGGCCCATTCCCTGGATGATCGAAGTTGCAGCGGCCCTTTCTGCCGTAATAAGACACTGGGTAGATTTCATTATTATCGCCGTTTTGCTTGTCTTCAATGCGGCAGTGGGTTTCTGGCAAGAGCATCAGGCGGCTAATGCGGTGGACGCCCTGAAAAAACAGCTGGCCCTCAAGGCGCGCGTAAAGCGTGACGGAAAATGGAAGGAGGTCGCCGCTGCCGCTGTGGTTCCGGGAGATGTCATAAGACTGCGCTTGGGAGACATTGTTCCTGCCGACGTCAAGCTCGCTGAAGGCGATTATCTAAGCGTTGACCAGTCGGCGCTCACGGGCGAGTCGCTGCCCGTGGACAAGAAGAAGGAGGACGTTGCCTATTCCGGCTCCACGGTCAAGCAGGGTGAAATGGAGGCATTGGTAACAGCCACCGGAAGAGATACATACTTCGGCAAGACGGCGAAGCTGGTATCCTCGGCAAAGTCCGTTTCCCACTTTCAGCGGGCGGTGCTCACCATCGGGGATTACCTGATCTTCCTCAGCCTGGGACTCGCCGCCTTCCTCATCTTGTCCATGCTTTTGAGAGGCGCTTCCTTCATTTCCCTGTTTCAATTCGTATTGATTCTGATCGTGGCCGCAATTCCCGTTGCCATGCCCGCCGTACTTTCGGTCACGATGGCTATCGGCTCGGTCGTACTCTCGAAAATGAAGGCTATTGTTACCAGGCTGGAGTCGATAGAGGAGATGGCCGGCATGGATATGCTCTGCTCGGACAAGACCGGTACACTGACGCAGAACAAACTGACCCTTGGAGAGCTGGCCCTCTTTGAGGCGGAAGACGCACAGGAACTGGTTCTTGCCGGTGCGCTGGCATCCAAGGCAGAAGACAATGACGCTATCGATGCAGCTGTGCTGGCAGGGCTCAAGAATCGGGAGGTGCTGGATTCCTATAAGCAGGTAAAGTTTATGCCGTTTGATCCGGTGCACAAACGCACGGAAGCCGAGATAAAGGGCTCCGGGGGAAAATCCTTTAAAGTTACGAAAGGCGCGCCTCAGGTTATTCTCAAACTTTGCGGCAACGAGAGTAATTTGTCCGGGAAGGTAAATGACAAGGTGGACGAACTTGCACGCCAGGGTTACCGCACTCTGGGAGTGGCCAGGAAGACCGACGGCGATGGATGGCATTTCCTTGGACTTCTGCCCCTGTTCGACCCGCCGCGGGAGGATTCCAGGGAGACTATCAGAAGAGCCGGGGAGCATGGGATTAAGGTAAAGATGGTCACAGGCGATAACCTGGCCATTGCAAAACAGATCGCTTCAACCCTCGGTATGGGCACTAAAATCCAGTCGGCTGAAGCCATGTTTCACGAAACTTCTGACGATGATTCGGTCTCTCCCCGGGAGGCATCCCGAGTTGAAGCTGCGGACGGGTTTGCCCAGGTTTTCCCGGAACACAAATTCGAGATAGTGAAAGCCCTTCAGTCCAGGGGCCACATTGTCGGCATGACAGGGGACGGGGTGAACGATGCCCCGGCGCTCAAACAGGCCAACACCGGCATTGCGGTCAGCGGAGCCACCGACGCTGCGAGGGCTGCCTCTGCGCTGGTACTGACGGCGCCCGGTCTTTCGGTTATTGTCCAGGCCGTCGTGGAGGCCCGCAAAATATTCGAGCGGATGAACAGTTACGCCATCTACCGGATTACGGAAACGATCCGTATAATGTTTTTCGTTGTCCTGGCGATGGTAGTCTTTGATTTCTACCCGATTACCACCATCATGATCATATTGCTGGCACTGCTCAATGACCTGCCCATCATGACCATCGCATACGACAATACCTGGCTTGACCCGAAACCTGTACGCTGGGCGATGGGAAGGGTCCTTTCGGTCTCGACGGTCCTGGGTCTGATCGGGGTCGTGGAGACTTTCGGTATCCTCATGATAGCGAAGATGTTGCTTAAGCTGGACGATGCCCAGATCCAGTCGTTCATCTACCTGAAGCTGGCTGTTGCCGGCCATATGACGCTGTTTGTCGCCCGGACGAAGCGGCCCTTTTTCAGTAAACCTCGTCCTGCTCCCATACTGCTCATTGCGATTCTCTGCACCCAGGCGGTTGCGGCCATGATAGTGGGGTTCGGCATTCTGGTCACACGCCTTCCATGGATATACGTAGGTTTCATCTGGGGATATTGTCTGGTGTGGCTGTTTATTGAAGACCGGGCAAAGTTGCATGTTTACCACCACCTTGAATTGAGCGGGAAACATCACCGGGATTTCCTCCAGCGGATGTCGCAGCAGCTACATCCCGGAGCATAGACTGAAGGATATCTCAGTCTCTCGTTGATACCGGGCGGAACAGAATAACCGGACATTTCCATGCCGGTAGAATATCTCCAAATTGTGGAGCAGCAGCCTGATCCTCGTTGACAAAAAGTCGATTTTTTTCGCACTATGGTAATGGCCATGGGAGTGGCTTTAAGGGGATGCCCGCCCCCGCAGAAGCCTTGCCGGGTTCCCGGACCGGGTCCAACAAAAGAGCACTGCTGTGGCAGCCTTTACATTCATCGGACCGTGTCGAAGTGGACAAGGTGATCCGCTCAGGAGATTCGGTCCGCAGGTACAGACGATATGTTGATTGAGTCGGCAACTTTTCCCGTCATCCGGTTTTTGAGGTTATTTCCAGTCGGCGTCATAACGGCAATATTGCTTGCTGCGGCAGTGGCCGGAGCGCCGAGGGCATACGCGCGCGTCTATTCCTGTGACAACGCCCTTACGGTAGTGGGTCTGGACCGGACCTACAGGGTGCGGGATGGAGAATCACTGATCGAGATCGCGCGCAGGTTCGACCTCGGATATAACGAAATTACAGAGGCCAATCCGGGCATTGATCCTTTCGTCCCCGGTAAAGGGACCATCATTGCCCTGCCCACTTCATGGGTATTGCCGGAGACCGCATCCCGCGACGGCATAGTTATAAACCTCTCCGAAATGCGGCTCTATTATTATTTCACGGTAAACGGGGCGCGGTACGTAAGGACATTTCCCGTGGGAATAGGCAGACAGGGAGATCTGACGCCTGTCGGCAGGTTCAAGGTGGTGGAAAAGATCGTCGGCCCGGCGTGGCATGTGCCTGAGTCGATAAGAGAGGAAAACCCGGCCCTGCCGAAGGTTGTTCCCGCCGGCCCCGGGAATCCCCTCGGATCCCATGCATTGCGACTCTCGTTGCCGACTATCCTCATACATGGGACGAACAAGCCGTGGGGTGTCGGGAGGAGGGTCAGCCACGGCTGCATACGGTTGTATCCCGAGGACATCCCGAGACTGTTTGCGCTGGTTTCCAGGGGTACGGATGTCGAAATCGTGCACCAGCCGGTAAAAGTCGGCACGCGCAACGGCAGGATATACATAGAGGTCCACCGGAACGGGCACGGGGAAAATGTGGATTACTTCCCCGTGGCCGTCCGACTGTTGACCGACAGGGGGCTGCTGAAGCTTGTAAATACAAAAAAATTATATAAGGCGGTTGATGCCCGGCGCGGCATGCCGGTGGACATCACGGAGTGAAGCCCGGACCCGCCGATGGGCGGGCCCGGATGAAGGCTACTTCTTCTGTTGAAGTTCGAAAGCCTTCTCGGCCTTGGCGGCAGCAGCCTCCGCCCTCTTTGCAGCGGCCTCGGCTCTTTCCGCGGCGCCTTCGGTGCAGCATTTCTTTGCCTCTTCCGCCAGGGCCCTGGCTTCCTCAGCCTCTTTCTTCACCTGCTGCAGTTCAGCTGAAGAAGCCCCGGCTTCGCCGATCCTGGCCTCGAGAGCCGCAACTCTCTGTTCGAGCTTGCTTATCCTGTTGTTGAGAGGTTCCGTCTGCTGTCTGACATAGTCCTTCGAGGCACAGCCTGCTATAAACAAAATCATTAATACGCTCATGAGGCTCAACAATGATAAAGACCTTCTCATCACTCTCACCTCCTTCCGCACTGGACTACTTACATACTATATCCTTAACGCGCCGTCTGCAAATGGTACGGCCGAGAATTATCCTTCTTCCGTATCATCGACAATGCCCAAAGGGCCTCCTCCCTCAGAAGGGGATCGCGGTCATGGTCGGCTACGTCCCTTAAAGAGGGGACCGCTCCGGCATCCTTTATCAGAGCCAGGGAGCGGATGGCGCTTGACTTTATCGTGAAGCTCCCGTCTTTCAGTTGCCGGATAAGATAGGGCACCGCACTTGCGTCACCCACTCTGCCCAACGAGACAATGGACGCCTCCCGCACCAGGAGCTCCGGGTCGTCCAGGCTGCCAATAAGGGCCCCGACCACCCGGGGGCCTTCAAAATCCCCGAGGGCCACGGCGAGGCTGCTCTTGACCGCGGGGCATTCCCGATGAAAGAAAGGATCGGAAAAAAGCTGTACGAGGACATCTTTAACACGGGGCGTGTGTATCCGGCTTAATACCTGAATGCCGCGTATCTGGATTCTCCAGTTTAAACCGCGGTTCACGATCAAATTGATGAGAGCCTCCGTCGATTGCCTGCCGGCCAATTTTTCGAGTGCGGCCTTGTTGAGGATACGGACCTGCCAGTCATCCCCCCGGAGCTTGTCCAGTATGGAGTCGGTTTCAGAAGCGCAGACGGTTATGCCCGCCCCGACAGCTGCGGCGATGATGACAGCGATGACTATTTCTTTAAAAATTCTCATGATTCGCCATGCAGCTCCCTGCACGCCGGATGGTGTCCACGATTAGATTCTATCACCCCTGTGGCCCCTCGGCAACGACAGGTGTCAGGAAATACTGATAGGTAAGCATTTGATAACTTTATATCCATCTATATATAGAGGCGATGGCCTGGCAACCTGACGGGCCTCACCTTGAGGTTTATGTCAGGCTTCAATCTTATAGTGCGAAGAAGTGGTGTTTAAATACGGCGGACCAAAATTCTCTTCGGGAAGCCATGGAATAAACCATGTCAGATGCAAAATGATTTTGCGGACAGCGTCTCTCATGTTATAGTGTTTGCGTGGGCAAGGCTTCAAGGAGAAAAAACAGGGTTGCCCGGGGAGTCCGGACCGATCGAGGGGGTTCAACAAGTGCAAAAGCCCTTGATGCCAGTACGATTTTCCAAAGACGACTTGTTCATATTGTTTTGGTAGCCGCTTTTGCGCTTCTTGCTTACTCCAATACTTTTCACATCCCGCTCCTGTTTGATGGAGGACCTCAGATTGTTGATAATCCTATTATTAAAGATCTGAAGAATTTCACTTCAGACAGAAAGGGTTACAATTATAATCCCCGGCGCTTCATCGGCTATCTTTCCTTTGCCCTGAACTATCACTTCGGGGGTCCGGGTGTTGTGGGCTACCACATCGTGAACCTTCTGATCCACATAGGCAATGCGCTTCTCATCTACTTTCTTGTAGTTCTGACCTTCAGGACATCATTGATGCGGCAATCAGCCGATTCCTCCCCTCCCGCTGCGCTTTTGATCGCCCTCTTTTCAGCGCTCCTTTTCGTTTCGCATCCTTTACAGACACAGGCGGTGACGTACGTCGTTCAGCGGTTCGCTTCCCTTACGACGTTCTTTTATCTGCTCTCCCTGGTTATGTATATAAGAGGAAGGCTCTCAAGCCGGCAGGCCGGCAAGCTTGCAAGCTTTTTTTGCTCTTTGCTCTCCGCTGTCCTTGCCATGAAGACGAAGGAAATAGCTTTTACGCTTCCAATAATGATAGCCTTCTATGAGTTCACTTTTTTCCGGTCTTCGCGCAGGAAGAAGCTTCTCTTCCTTCTGCCCGTATTGCTTACCCTGTTTATAATCCCTTTGAGCGTCATGCACAGCGGCAAGCCCCTGGGAGAGATATTGTCAGATGTGAGCCGACAGACGAGGATCCAGACTCAGATGCCGCGATGGGAGTATCTCCTGACCGAGATGCGGGTAATCGTCACCTATATACGGCTCATCTTTCTTCCGGTAAACCAGAATCTGGATTATGACTATCCGCTATATCATTCCCTGTTTACGCCGTCCGTCATTTTCTCAGTCCTGTTCCTTATGGCGATTTTAGGTTTGGCGGTATATCTGATCCATAAAAGCCGACAAGCTGACAGGCAGCAAGCGCCAAACGGCAAGCAGCTGTCAGCGATCAGCGATCAGCAGGAAGAAAAAACAGAACGTGACAATCCGACAATCCGGCAAGCTGACACCTCGGCGGCCGATCAGCCTTCGACCAAGCTCGAAGGTCGAAGGGCCGGTTCTTTGCCTCCAACCTCAAACCTCCAGCCAGATGCGCCTTACTATCGCCTCAACGACAGTATTAATGATTGCGGCTAAGAGACTGAGGGTCGAAAGGGTTGTTATCCCGACGCTTGTCCTTATAACACTCGTCCTTTCAGGCCTCACCTATGCGAGGAATACTGCATGGAAGGACGGCATAAGCTTGTGGCAGGACGCAGTAATGAAGAGTCCGAATAAGCTCCGTCCTCACTATGAGCTTGGCCTGGCATACTTATCTAAAGGCCAATTGGACAAGGCAACGTCAGAATTCCAGACGGCAGTGCGGCTGAAGCCCGATTACGCGGAGGCTCACATTAATCTGGGCGTAGCATACAAAGCTCAGGGGCAATGGGACAAGGCAATTGCAGAATACCAGGCGGCATCACGCCTGAAGCCGGATTATGCGGAGGCCTATAATAACCTCGGGGTAGCGTATGCATCTCAAGGCCGGCTGGACAGGGCAATTGCGGAATACCAACGAGCGTTACGGCTGAAGCCCGGTTACGCAGAGGCTCATTATAACCTTGGCATTATATATGAATCTCAAGGCCGGGTTGACGGGGCAATTGCAGAATACCAGGCGGCATTGCGCCTGAAGCCCGATTATACAGAGGTTTACCTTAACCTTGGCACTGTATACGAAACTCAGGGCCAGTGGAATAGGGCGATCGCGGAATACCAGGCGGCATTACGCCTGAAGCCGGATTATGCGGAGGCTCACTATAACCTCGGGGTAGCGTATGCATCTCAAGGCCGACTGGATGAGGCAACGGTAGAATTTCAGGCAGCAGTAAGGCTGAAACCCGATTACGCAGAGGCTCACATCAATCTTGGAGTTGCATACGCATCTCAAGGCCAATGGAACAGGGCAATTACAGAATACCGGACAGCATTAAGGCTGAAGCCCGATTACCTAAAGGCCCATTATAACCTTGGCGTTGCATACGAATCGCTGGGCGAATGGGAAAAGGCAATTGCAGAATACCAAATGACATTAAGACTGAAGCCTGATTTGCACGAAGCACGCCGGCATCTCGATGATATCGTCTCAAGACGCGCCAGGGTTCATTAACGAACAGATCTGAATAAACATCTTAGTGGCAACTCGGCTCCGGAAGCAATGTGACTGAGCCCCGCAGATCGACGAGAGATTTCAGCTTGCCCGGGTCCCCGGCCCATCGTTCCGGGATTAGGGCTGCCCGCCTGCTCGACCCTCGTGAAATGGTTGTCCCATCGAATCGGTTGTGCCGTGGCAGGAGGCAGACGAAATTCGGAATTAGAGCGGACTTCGCCTTCAGCAATTTGCTCACAAAATTCTCTGCAAAAAAACGCAATTATTGCCTAAAAGCAATATTTATCATAGACATACACCAAGGAAGCGGATACTTTGAGAATAAGGGCTGTCCGTGATCTCCATTAAGAAAAGTTAATTTGACTCCAGAGGGATTCAGCGGTTAGGGTAAAAAGAGTGGTTATGACAATCAAGAAGACAAATCACGTGACCGGAGTCACAGACTTCTGGACCCCGGCCGTGTTATCGTTAGACTGTCTAAAGGAGATCTTTTCACAAACCCGTCTATAATCAGGAGGGCAACTATTATGGGTAGGAAACAGCTCTTATCAATAATATTTTCGACATTTTTCATCTTTTGCTGGTCTTTTGCAGAGGCGGCTCCGCCGCCTTTGGAGCCGCCAAGCAATCTGACGGCAACGGCGGTCTCTTCCAGCCGGATCAATCTGACATGGCAGAACAATTCAACCCGCGCGAAAGCCTTCGAGATCTGGCGGTATCAATCGTCCACGGGGTGGGGCGTGATCGACACGGTCGGGGCAAGCACGACTTCTTATGCCAGTACCGGCCTGGCCGCGTCCACCACATACGTTTACATGGTCCGGGCCTGGAAGTCTGATGCCTATTCAACTTTTTCCAATAACGCGTGGGACACGACGTTTGGTCTGGCAGCTCCTCCGACCGCTCCGGACAATCTGACGGCAACGGCGGTCTCTTCCAGCCAGATCAATCTGACATGGCGGGACAATTCCACCAACGAGTCATTCTTCGAGATCTGGCGGTATCAATCGTCCACGGGGTGGGGCGTCATAGACACGGTGAGTGCAAATACGACTTCTTATGCCAGTACCGGCCTTGCTGCGTCCACCACCTATGTTTACATGGTCCGAGCTTACAACAGTGCTGGCTATTCAACTTACTCGAATAACGCGTGGGACGCGACTCTTTCAGGAACACCGCCCCCACCACCCGCAGCGCCCTCAGTAAACACGGGGTCGGCCTCCGGCACCACTGCTACATCTGCAACCCTGAACGGCACGGTGGACCCCAATGGGTCGACCACTACGGCATATTTCCAGTACGGCACGACAACGGGCTACGGGGGCACAACCTCGGCGCAGAACGTCGGCAGCGGGACGGCCGCGGTGGCAATCCCTGGCGGGAGCATAGGCGGGCTGACCTGTAACTCGACATACCATTATCGCGCTGTGGGAGCCAATGCCGGGGGAACGAGATACGGATCGGATATGACGCTTACGACATCGGCCTGTCCTGCGACACCGCCGGCGGTAACGACAGGGAGCGCCTCGGGCACCACGGCGACGTCTGCAACCCTGAACGGCACCGTGGACCCCAACGGGGCGACGACCACGGCATATTTCCAGTACGGCACGACAACGAGCTACGGAAGCACTACCGCATCACAGGGTCTGGGCAGCGGGACCAACGCCGTCAGCGCAGCAGCGAGTATCAGCGGGCTGAACAGTCAGACGACTTATCATTTCCGGTTGGTTGCGACGAACAGCGGAGGGACAACGTATGGTGCTGATTCGACATTTACAACCACGGCGGCCGGCATTTCAGTCTCCATCACAAGCCCTACTTCAGGCACTACTTATACAACGGCCCAGACAGTGACGATCTCGGCATCCGCAGCTGAAAGCGGCGGCACCATCTCCAGGGTCGAGTTCCTGGACAATGGATCGGTAGTGGCAAGTGACACAACATCACCTTATAGTTATTCGTGGGCTATCACTTCTGCCAATAACGGGACGCATAACTGGACTGCGAGGGCATATGACGCGACGGGAAATGCAGCGGTCTCGGCGGCAGTCAGCCTTATTGCGGACATAGCGCCTTCAGCCGGAAGTGGCACAATATGGGCTGAAGATTTCGGCGGAGCGCGGAACGATGCCGGTGCCAGTGTTTCGGTGGACGCCGGTGGTAACATAATAGCCGTGGGGACTTTTACGGGAACTGCGGATCTGGG
>JARRRI010000064.1:0-9347 GCA_037380845.1 Candidatus Sulfobium sp.
CGGTACCGAGGTAATGAGGATTGAAAAAGGATCCCGTGATATCAGCGCCCGGCGCCAGCTTTTCAGCATAGAGGGTCAGCCCGCTCTCCCTTCCCTGATGGCAGAAGATGCAGATCGTTGAGTTGTCTGTGTCTTTTATTGGCGGGATCGGGGTCCCGTCCAGGAAGAAGTTGCCGTCGATGTTAACTGCTCCCGAGTATTGTGTCATCTTGACGGGCACTCGCAGCATGAATTTGGTGCCCGTGGGCTGGGAATGGGGCGAGTGGCAGGTCAGACACATTACGGGTTCGTCGCCGAAGACGACGTCGGCGTCAGGAGTACCCTGTATGTCCTCCATCCAGGACAGCGTTCCGATACCGTTATGGCAGTGGAAACAGGCAAAGTTGTTGTTGCCGGCGTTCTGCGTCGTATTTGCCGTAGCCCCCGTTGCGTTCAGCGCCATGTCGAACGGATATGAGGTATAGTGACTGCCCAGCGAATAGGTCTCACCCGTATCCGGATTTGTATAAGCCGGCGGGTTAGCAGAAAACTCTGCGAATGCAGGGTCGTTCCGGGTTCCGTGGCCCGAGTTCAGCCACTGCGGATATACGTTTTCCTGGTGTGTGGGCTTCTGGCTGTATTTGTACAGCCCCTTGGTATGACAGGCAGCGCAGATCAACTCCACACTTAGTTGATTGTTTGTGCCCATAACCCTGGACGGGTCAACGGTGCCGTCAGGCTGTACGGCGCCGTTTGGCTGATAGATAACAGGCCTCACCCAGGGTCCGGTGCGCACAATCTTGCCATTTTGAGGAATCTGCTCTTTTCTGAAGATCGGATATACCACGTTGCCCGCCCTTTGAGGCACCATGGTTATCTTTCCTACCTGGTGGGCGTCATGGCAGTTGGCGCAGGAAACGGTCGGATCGGGCATGTTGTTGGGGTCCGGCAGTATGAGGTTGCCGGAATCATCGTAGACAAACCTCTGGTTGGAGTCGTGGCAGGCGGAACATTCCTCGATATGCTGGTTCTTGGTCACCGGTTGCCCGTCAGGTGTAACCTCGGGGACTCCGTGGTCTGTTGCCTGAGTGGTACCGACGCTGCCCTGGAAGAAGAACTTGTCTGGACGCATGTCTGTGTTGGCATGTACCGTCTCCGGGAACGTTACAGGGAAGTTCGGTCCCCCGTGGGTCCCGTCATGGCATTCAATGCAGACATGCCAGTCCGGTACGGGATGAGCAAGAGGACCCGTCCCCCAGTGGAACTCCCCGCCGCCGTGGCAATCCTCGCACTGCACGAACCCATCGGCATTCGGAGAGAAAAGCGGATTGAAATGCACCGAGTCTTCATATACAGCACCGATGGTCCTGGTGTCCAGGTCGTTGATCATGGTAAGGTCTTTTCCGGCATTATGGCACTGCAGACAATTTGCGTTGCCCAGTTTAACGGCATTGGCGAGATCGATGGTTGTGGTCTGGACGGAGCCCTCCTTTTTGCCGCTTCCGCAGCCGCCGAGGGCAAAAGACACAATGACAAGTAATATCAAACCGATGATAAACCGAGGCCTTCTCAACATATCTCCCTCCTTCTTTAATGTTATAAGCATGTTATGTTATCCTCCTCTCTTTGTCGATTTCAGCCTTCCTCAGGGCACTGTCCTGTGGCATCTCAGGCAGGTTCTGTTGTCGCTTGCGCGTCCGAAGTTATTACTGATCGAGCCCCAGTTCCTCGGATGAGGGTTTATTCTCAACCCGGTCTCCGCGCTGTGGCATTTCATGCAGACGTCGCCGTTGGGATGACAGGTCTGACACGACGCAAGGTTCCTCCTGGCCTCCCTGGCGTGTGCCGAGGACCAGGTATGAGCGGGGAAGACTCCGCTGAGATGACATGTCGGGCACTGTGACGGATTGAAATTGGCATGAGTCGGCCCTATGGAGGAGAGTTTTATGCTGCTGAACTGCTCCCTGTGTGAGACCGGCGCAATTTCATCGGGTTTGAATTTGTTGTGACATTCCGCGCAAAACCGCTGTGCGTTGTGGCAGCGGTAACATGCCTTCGGGTCCTCACGGGCCTTGATCGGGTGTATTTCCCTGAAATCGGTCCTGTGAGATTTCGGCGTGTAGTCGGCACCGAAGTTGGACTTATTAAAAGCGAGGTTCTGGTCAATCTCTCCACCGGTATGACAGTCGAGACAGAAAGACTGCTGGTGGCAATCCTGACAGTTTCTCGGTTTTCTTTCCGCATAAAGCCGGTGCTCCCTCAACCACGATTCATCATGGGTAAAGGCGACACCGTTTGACTTATGGCAGGCATTGCACTCACTGAAGCTGAGATCCTTATAGTCCTGATGAGGGGTAAGCGCCCAGGCGGCTGCCGCCAGACCGAAAATGAAGATCATTGCAATGAGTATATACGTCTTTTTTAACATTTTCCCTCCTTCCTACAGTTTCCAGTCAAGCGTGACCCTTCCCAGGGTCCTGTGATCGAAGTTCTCATTGACATTGTTTTCGATCCGGGCGCTCACCGAGACGTTCTCGTTGGCAATCCACTGCCCGCCTCCCCAGTACCGCGTCGCATAGTTGTTGCCGTTAATTTCCGGCCTGTTGTAAGTGTCGTACTGGACCCCGGCAAAGACGGTCAGCACCTTCATGAAGCGGTAATTGCCGTAGAATTCAAAGCCTGAGAGCCTGCCCTTCGAATCGCCCGTGATGCCGTCGAACCCGCTGTAGCCGTCCCGGTAATTGTATGCCGCGTTCACAGTCAGATTATCGATGGGATAGGCCCTGGCGCCGACCGAGTACACGGATGCGTCCGCCCCTTCCTGATATACCTGGCTGGTGTAGGATGCGAAGACGGTCACGGGTATCGGGAGGCCGCTGTATTCGGCCCTTACCAGATATTCGCGGTACCTGTCGACGGCAAACACGCTGTAGATGGAAGTTGCATCGAATGTGGGATATGACTGGTAATACTCGCCCTTTATCATGAGGTTGCCGAGGGGAAAAATGTCCAGTCCCGCCGTCTGCTCGTTAAAGGTTTCCGACAGCCTGTCATACCGTATCTCGGCATAGGGGCTCAACCATTTGTAGTAATATCTGAAATTAAAACCGAACTCTTCTCTGGCCAAATACCCTTCGACGTATCTCCTGACATAGCTGACACCGGCCTGCAGGGTCCTTATGCCCTGGAGGTGAACGTCAAGTCCGATAATATAGTTGTTTGAGCTGGAATATTCGGAGTCGAGGGAATAGACCACGTCTCTCCCGCCGGCTACCGTTACGCCGATGGGTCCCAGGTTGTCCACATTTACTGCCACACCGTCCATGATCGACGAGCCGGCCGAAAAATTCACATATTGCCTCCCTAGGCGAAGAGCGAGATTATCAAGCGGCTTATAATCCAGATAGAGGTAATACAGCCTTCCTTCGAAGTCGTCGCTGCGGACAACCGGCGTCCCCAGGTCCTGCCACAGCCGCCCGTAACCCGTCAGCGAGTAGTTCCTCCCTTCGGGTTTATAAGTAAACCTCAGGTACTGCGCGATGATCGCCTGGCTCTCGCCCAGCAGGTCGTCGCCCCACAAGAACTGGGTAGATGTGTTTAGCTGCAGCGGTCCGGCCTCGGCTTTCGGCAAAACGAGGAGGCTCGAAAAACAGACTGCGGCAAGAAAAAATGACCATCGGAAGATCTTCCTCATCTAACCCCTCCTTTCATTGGTCTTATTAAGGTTATATGAAGCTTCTAAATACTTGTTATCTCCTCAATGCCTCAGGTACATAACGCCGGCCTCCTTTCATTTATCAAAACTCCATCGCGGACATAATCCAAAAGAGTTCGACTTCAGGATGTTAAAAAACGGAGCCACCCCCGCTCCTGGGGCGAATTTAAGGTAATAGTATCACGGCATAAAAATGCCCGCAACACTTTTTTAGAGATACCTGGAAATATTTTCTTGCCTTTTTTGACATTTTTTACTTTCTCTGTTAAGTTTAGGTAATCGTCAAGTCCCTATGAAGACATCAGGCATGGCCCATATTGTGAAGAAACCGAATACTCTCCTTGCAGTCAACACGTTACTGGCCGCCGTCCTGACGCTCGCTGTCTTGCTGCTGGTCAGAGACGTGGCATCGGTTTTGTTCACTTCCAGGGCGGAAACCGCAGTGGCCGGGAAAAAGACAGCCGTCATTGCGCGGCACAGGCTCCTGGATTATGCGGGCATCCTGAAAAATAACCCCTTCGGTTTTCCGGCTGGCGAATTGGCACCCCTGTCTGCCGCCGGCAAACATCAGGCTGCATTAAAAACAGAAATGTCTCTCGTGGGGACGGTCGCAGGACGGAGGGACCTGAGTTACGCGGTCTTTGCTGACAAGGCCGGGAAGCAACAGATATTCAGGGCGGGAGAAGAGGTTTTCGGCATGGGGATGCTCGACAGGGTCGAAAAAAACCGCGTGCTGCTCTCTTCCAATGGCCGGGAAACGGAAATACCCCTGGCGGACATCATAGCTGTCAAGGAGATAAAGACGGCGTATTCGCCCCCGCGCGGTACGACCCGCGGTTCCTTCGGAAGGAGGACCGGGCCTTCGACTTACGTTGTCGACCAGCAGAAAGTCCTCCAGGCAATTGACAAACCGGACCAGCTCCTGACCGACGCCCGCTTCATACCCCACATCGTGGGTAATGTACAGCAGGGCTTTATGCTGAGAGAGGTCAAGCCGGGAGGGATTTATGCAAGTCTTGGCCTTCGAAACGGTGACGTTCTCCTGCGTATCAACCAATACAATATATCCAACCCCGAGGCCGCCCTGCAGGCTTTCAACGCGTTAAAAGGAATTGACAGGGCCCAACTGGACATAATCCGGCAGGGGGCAAAGATGACCCTCACCTACCAGATAAGATAGGATCTTCCATCATTCCGGACCGGTAACCGTCATCAGAGGCCAAGGTTGGAATCCGTGCTTAAGTAGAGTCTGTGCATACAGTCAATCTTTAGTCTGTCATTCAGGCAGTGTGTTGAGCCGGAATCCAGGTTTTCATTGCTTCTGGACGCCGGATCAAGTCCGGCATGACGGCCAAAGGCAGTTTATACACAGACTCCAAGCAGTTCAACGCCCTCAACTAAATATTATTGACCTTCCGGGGCTTTTTTAATAATATACTTACACATGAAAAAGCTAGTGCCCCCTGACCGGGGAATCCGGTACCCTTTGTTGGCATGCGTACTGACCGTCATGACGGTGCTCTGCCAGATCGTAAAGGTCGACAATTCCCTCGCCGAGGCAAAAAAATCGAATAAGGCCGCCGAATCCGTCGCCCAGGCGAAGAAGTCTAATGAAGTGACCTTCAACTTTGTGGACGTCGACCTCCCGGTGGTGACCAAGTTCATCAGCGACATCACGGGTAAGAATTTCATCTTTGATGAAAAGGTAAAGGGAAAGATAACCATAATCGCCCCCTCAAAACTCTCCATAGATCAGGCATACGATCTGTTCACGGCCGTCCTTGAGATCAAGGGGTTCACGGTAGTCCCTTCGGGCGTTGACGCTTACAAGATCATCCCTTCTATAGAGGCAAAGCAGCAGGGCATGCAGATATCCACGACGGGCTCCCCTACCAATGCAAGCTACATTGCCCGGGTGATTACTTTGAAGCACATACCGGCCGATGACGCAATGAAATTTCTCCAGCCCCTCGTTTCCAGGGACGGACTCATATCCACCTTCGGGCCGGGCAATCTCATCCTGGTGGTAGACTCGGGCCTGAACATCGACAAGATACTCTCTCTCACCGAACTGATAGACAAGCCTTCCACGGCGGACAAGCCGGAAGCGGTGCTCCTGAAACACGCCAGTGCCGACGCCGTTGCCAAAACCATCAATGAAGGGGTCAGCAAGAACGGGCGGAGGAACATCCCGGGGAGGCCCCTGGGCGCCGCGGAGGCCAGGGCGGTGGCCGACACGAGGCTCAACGCAGTGATACTTTTCGGAGACAAAGCGGACAGGGACGCGATGAGGGAGCTGATCTCGCTTATAGACGTACCGGCCCCCGAGGCCCAGGGCAGAATAAACGTCTATTTCCTCGAAAACGCCGACGCGGAAGAGCTGGCCAAGGTGCTGGAGGGAATGATCAAGGGGACACAGGCGCGGCCTGCCAGGCAGGCCGCCGCAGGAGCTCCGGTGACCCCTTTCGAGGCGCCGGGGGGGATAACGGTAACACCCGACAAGGCCACCAATTCACTGGTCATCGTCGCCTCGCCGGCCGATTATCAGAACATAGCCCAGATCTTGAAGAAGCTTGACAAAAGGAGAAAGCAGGTTTACGTCGAGGCCATGATCGTCGAGGCGTCGATGGACAAGCTTCGCGACCTGGGCGCACAATGGAGGGCCACTGCAACCGAAGGCGGATCTCCTGTAGCCATAGGGGGTTTTGGCACGATAGATAATACGGCGTTCCAGGAGATTCTGCAAGGTCTGCAGGGAGCAAGCGTCGGCGGGATCGGAAATTTCCTGAACATCCCGATCACCACAGTCAACCCGGACACGGGGGCGCCTGTCCAGCAGACTCTTCAGATACCGGGCTTTGCGGCCCTGTTCAGCATGAACGAGTTCAGGGACACGATAAACGTCCTTTCAACTCCGCAGATTCTCACATCTGACAACAAGGAAGCCGAAATCCTCGTCGGCGAGAACGTACCGTTTATCACGCAAAGCCAATCGACGTCTGCCATCGGCGTCACCTCCGGCGGCAGTGCGGTCTCCGGCATTGTCAATTCGATTGTGCGGCAGGATGTCGGCATAATCCTGAGGATCACTCCTCACATTACGGAAGGAGACCATGTCAAACTTGACATCTACCAGGAAATTTCCTCGGTTAAAAACCAGTCCGAAGTCCTCACTGCCAGCGTGGGGCCGACGATCACCAAGAGGTCGACAAAAACGACGGTCGTCGTCGGAGATGACCAGACGGTCGTAATCGGCGGGCTGATGCAGGACAACGACGAGGAAACGGTCACAAAATTGCCGATCCTGGGCGATATCCCGATCCTCGGCTGGCTGTTCAAGACAAAACACGTTTCAAGAAACAAGACGAACCTTATAGTTTTCCTCAGCCCTCATGTCGCCCGGGGACCCGAAAAGCTGGCGGAGATAACTGAACGGAAACAGAAGGAGTTCGCGGCAGCGAACCAGCAGTATGCCGAGGGCGAACTCATCGTCAAGTTCAGGGAAGGGGTGCCGAAGGACCGGATAGTGTCGATTATTTCAGGACAGGGGGACGCGGTCCTGAAATATCTCGAAAATCTGGACACTTACCAGATAAGGCTGAAAGAGGGACAATCCGTTACAAAAGCCGCTGAAAATTACCGGGCGATGCCGGAAGTCGAGTACGCGGAACCGAATTATGTCATGAAGTTGTTGAGGTAGGGATACGGCATCGTTTCCGGCATATCACTGCAGGACAGGCTCGTTCGGAGCCGGCCTTCCCCCTGCATAGGGAAATCCTGTACAATAATCTCACCAGGTGCTATGCCCTTCTTTTAGCTCAGAAGGCAGCAACCGTGTACGAGGACAGATGGAAGCAATTGATTTCATAAGAGACGAAGATGTAGAGCATTCCCTCATCAAGGAAATCCCACTCTCATTCGCAAAGGGCAACATGATCATGCCCCTCCGCAGGCACGACGGCTGTCTGTCGGCGGCGGTGGCCGACGAGCGGGGTCTGCTGGCCCTGAGTGAACTATCGAAACATTTCGGCCTCCGGCCCCTCCCCCTGACCTCCCCGGCCGGCGTCATTATCGATGCAATCAACAGGTTTTACGGCCAGGTGGGGTCCGCAGAGGAAGTAATGGACAACATAACCGGAGAGGACCTCTCATCTGTGGCTACGGAATTCGAAAAGCCGAAAGACATCCTCGAACTCATGGGCGAGGCGCCGATCATAAGACTGCTGAACGCCATTCTGCAGCAGGCGGTAAAGGAGCGGGCCAGCGATATACACATAGAACCCTACGAGAAGGAGCTCGATATCAGGATGCGCGTGGACGGCATCCTCCGCAGGGTGCTGTCCCCGCCGAAGATCATACAGGACGCTCTCATAAGCCGCCTCAAGATCATGGCGACTCTTGATATAGCCGAAAAAAGGCTGCCCCAGGACGGGAGGATACGTCTTCTCATAGGGGGAAGGGATATCGACATAAGGGTATCCATCATACCGACTACTTATGGGGAAAGGGCCGTTCTGAGACTTCTCGACAGAAAACAGGGACTGCTGGGGTTGTGGGAAGTCGGCCTGAACCGCCGTGACGAAGGGAGCCTGGAGGAACTGCTTAACAGGACGAACGGAATCATACTCGTTACCGGTCCCACCGGGAGCGGCAAGACCACAACCCTTTACGCCGCGCTGAACAGGATCCATACCGAGGAAAAGAATATCATAACAATCGAAGACCCCGTGGAATACCAGTTGAAGGGGATAGGCCAGATAAGTGTAAATCCAAGGATAGGACTCAAATTCGCCTCCGGGCTGCGGTCGATCCTCAGGCAGGACCCTGACGTGATCATGGTCGGGGAGATAAGGGACGCCGAGACCGCCGAAATAGCCATCCAGGCGTCCCTTACAGGCCACCTGGTCCTGAGCACCCTCCATACGAACGACGCGGCTTCAGCCATAGTGAGGCTTGTGGACATGGGGATAGAACCCTTTCTGGTCGCGTCCTCCCTCATCGGGGTACTGGCCCAGCGGCTCGTAAGGACCGCCTGCCCCCACTGCAAAGAGCCCTACGAACCGTCCGATACTGAAAAGTCATATCTTTCCGGACCGAAGCTCCGGGAACCCGCTGCTCCGTTTTCACTTTACCGGGGTCAGGGCTGCGACACATGCGGAGGCAGGGGGTACCTCGGAAGGGCCGGGATCTTCGAGCTGCTCGTTATAGACGACAAGATAAGGCAAATGATCGCGGACAAGGCGGACGCCAAGCAGATAAAGAACGCAGCAGCCGCCAACGGCATGAGGACCTTGAGGCAGGACGGCTTTGAGAAGACCCTGACAGGGCTGACAACCGTCGAGGAAGTGCTCAGGGTGACGCAGAAGGATGTAACGGAGGTGTAGCGGGAGAACCCCGGTTCGGCCGATGCCCATATTTCACTATAAAGGATACAGAGCCGATGGATCTCAGGCCTCCGGCACAATCGAGGCGGATGGCCTGCAGGACGCCGTCCTCAGCATCAAGGCACTCGGTGTTTATCCGAAGGACGTTGGCGAGTACGGCCATAAAGAGAAGGGACGCTTCGCGGGCCGGTACGACGGGGCTCTCCTTCCCTATATAACCCGCCAGCTTTCGACGCTGCTGGCTGCCGGCGTGCCGCTGATCGATTCTT
>JARRRI010000065.1:0-24910 GCA_037380845.1 Candidatus Sulfobium sp.
CCCCCTTCCTTTTTCACTGTATACTTTGCGTACCTCAGCTGTCCTTGTCAACCCTACGGCGGTAGGGTCGGAGAGAAATTCACGGGTCAGGGGGCAGCCCGATCCGGAGGGGCGGAAATAAACAGGGTTCTCATAAGCGTGACCCTGTTTGATGTGGAGGTTTTTGAATACACGCTGCTCAGATAATCTTTTACCGTCTGCTCCGCGATCCCGAGTTCCAGGGCGATCTCACTGTTCCTCAGACCGTCAAGTATCCGCCTGAGCACGTCTGTCTCCCTTCTGGTCAGCCTGTATTGCCGCCTGATACTGTTTAGATCAAGCTTGCTTGAAGCGGTGTCCTCGATTATAAAAACACAGACTCGGGCCTCGTTCCTGTCTATCTCGAACCTGAAGGTCCATCTGCTCGGAGAGCCTTCCATGTTTTTGGATAAAATGACTTCGCCGGGAAACTTTTCCACCGGAGAAGGGTGTAGGACGTCGTCGACAATCCTGCTGCATATCGTTGTAACGTCCTCCGGCATGTCGTACCGCCGTAAAAAAAGATCGGCTTTCCTGTTGGTCATGAGGACACTCATCGTTCTGTCATAAACGATTATTCCGACAGGCGCCCTGGAAAGAGCGAACTCGAAAAGGCCTTTCATGGCTGTGCTTTCATCTACCTCTCATTAAATATTCTAATCTGGGCTATCAGGGCTTCCTCAGCTTTAACGTCCTTAACCGCGCGATGTCTTCCTGATAGCCGTAAATATGCGCTCCAGCGCTGTAAGCATATAGTGGGCCGTCCTCCAGGTTCGCCTCACCGGCCACATAGTTTTTCAGGAGCTGGATGCCCCCGAGGTTTGTAGGAAAACCGGCCCAGAGATCCCATGACCGGAAATAACAGGTGACGGTAAGGACCAGGTCACCTCTGTCCGGGACGGTCTTGAAATCGAGAAGTCTGAGGCAGGGGGGGTCCAGCTTGTGGTCGGCGCCGATGCAAACGTCGTGGTCTTCGGGAGACCCGATCTCAACCACGGCCTGGTTTGTGAGGGGGGTGTCCCTCAGCATCTCGATCACCCGCCCAAGCTGGGTCCCTCCCCCGGGCATCGGATAATGGATCCTGCTCGCATATTTGTAAGTTTCATTCTCGGACAACTCGGGGTCCATCAGGTAATTTGCGAAGTAGTCCTCTATGTATTCAATTGTCGTCGGTGCGGGGATTGCAGAGCCGGGCGGCATGACGGGCACGATATCTTCGCCGGGGTGCTCGATGAATACCGCAATACCCGGGTACTGCAGTCGATACTGTTCCTTCTCGAAGGAACCTTTCTGTATCTTCTGCTCGTAAGAATAGTCGAAAATATTATAGATAAGCTGAAACCATGCGTCTGATATAGTTTTTGCGTTAAGAAAGAACGGCAGCATAATCTCTCCTTTTACTGAACTGCTGTATTCTACCATTACGCCCCAAAAAAGATATAATAGAGACGGACAGGGGAAATAAAGCGGGAGGTTAGACATGGCATATGTAATTGCCCTTGCAGGGAAGGGCGGCACCGGAAAAACCAGCGTTGCTGCTCTCATGGTCAAATATCTCATGGAAAAGAGGAAGAAACCGGTACTCGCCGTTGACGCTGACAGCAATTCCTGTCTGAATGAGGCGCTGGGCGTAGACGTACATGCAACGATAGGGCACCTGAGAGAGGAGTCCCTGCAGACGATCAGGAGCGGGACGGACAGGCCGGGGGGCATGTCCATGGAGCAGCTCTTCGACTATCAGGTCCAGCAGTCGCTGATTGAGTCGAAGGGGTTCGACCTGATGGTTATGGGAAGGCCGGAGGGTCCGGGGTGTTATTGTGCGGCGAACAACATAATCAGAAAATACACAGACAAACTCTCGGAGACTTACTCCTATGTCGTAATAGACAATGAGGCCGGCATGGAGCATCTCAGCAGCTTGACATCGGAAGACACGCTCTTATAATCAACAGGGTGTCGGGAGAGGAGGGCCGGGAACTCAGCAACCTGGCGCGGGAGCTGGGCATCGAAGTTGCCGGTCTTATACCCCAGGACCGGAATATCTTTGAATACGACCTGCAGGGAAAGGCCATCGTGGACCTGCCTGCGGATTCCCCGGCAGTTGCCGCACTGTATGGGATTCTGGATACGCTTAAAATAGCATGATGCCGGCTGTGCTAGGTCCTGTATTCGGCGTTGATCTTTACATATTCTTCCGTAAAGTCGCAGGTGAGGACTTCGGCCGACGACTTCCCGGAGTGCATGTCGATGGTGATCCTGACCTCTTTTGATCTCAGGACTTCGGTCGCCTCGTCGTCCCTGCCGTTCGACAAACCGGCCTTTACCACCTTGACGTTGTTGAACGATATGTCGGTCTTTTTCTCGCTGAACCTGATTCCCGAATATCCGAGAGCGGCCATGATCCGGCCCCAGTTGGCGTCGTTGCCGTAGATCGCCGTCTTTACAAGATTTGAATTCGCCACGGCGAAGGCCGCCTTTTCAGCTTCTGTGACCGAGCGGGCCCCTTTGACCGAAACCTTTATCACCTTGGTCGCCCCTTCGCCGTCCCTGACAAGAAGCCATGCAAGTCCGTAAGTAATTTCATGCAGGGCCTTTCTGAAGGGTTCGAGATATTCCGACTTTCCGGTAATGGGAACGTTGCCGGCCATTCCATTAGCCATCATGAGTACCGTATCGTTGGTCGACATATCGCCGTCTATGGTTACTCGATTGAAAGATTTCTTGACAGCCTCTCTGAGCAGCCTGTCGAGGGTTTTCCGTTCTACGGCTATATCGGTGATCAGGAAGCAGAGCAGAGTCGCCATGTCGGGTGCTACCATGCCGGATCCCTTGCATATGCCGGATATCGATCCTGCTTTTCCCGCAATCCTTATCCTTTTATGCAGGACCTTGGGGAAAGTGTCGGTAGTCATAATGGCCTCGGCAACGTCGTCAATCGATAGTTTCCCCCTGTCTCTCACCAGGGCAGGCACCGCATTATTTATTCTCTCCATCGGAAGGCGCGTTCCTATCACTCCGGTGGAACAGATATAAACCATGGATTGCGGGATGCCAAGGTTCTTCGACACGGCGGATATGATCGCGCCGGCGTCCTTCAGCCCCTGTTTTCCAGTGCATGCATTTGCGTTGCCGCTGTTGACTATTACGGCTTTCCCCCTGCCTGACCGGATTTTCTTCATACATAGTCTGACCGGGGCAGCCTTCACGGAGTTCGTGGTGAAGCAGCCGGCCATGACCGCGGGCTCCTCCGACACTATAAGGGCGAAATCTTTACGACCCGGTTTCTTTATGGCGGCTTCGGTTGCGGAAAAGGAAAAACCCCTGGGTAATGGCCGACTCTTCTTCATCATGCTATAAGATAATTCTTATTAGGCAGATTTTCAATGGGAATCTCTGGAATACGCAACTTTTTTGACATATAATTTGATATATATGGTGATTGGAATGACAAGAGGGCATCTCAATGACCGCCTGAGCACCGAGAGTCTGCCTTAATGCATTTCCGTCATCATAAAAACCAATGAAAGGAGGGAAAATATGGTTCAACTGGATATTACGAAGGAGGAACAAGAGCTTCTGGTAGAGTTCCTGGAAAACTACTTTACGGAACTTCGGGGCGAGATCGGGGACACGAAAAGTGCGGACGTGAGAAAGACCCTGAAATATAAGGAAGATGTGCTGAAGAAGATACTGGGTATGCTCAGATAGAAAAAGGGATATCTGAAATGACAACATTACGCCGGGGCACTTCCCGAAAGTGCGTCGGACCGGAGGCATCCTTAAATCTTTTTCTTTTGAATTTATAGCACAGGAATGAAGGGGCCTTCCCTTTAAGGAGGCCCCTCCTTCATCAGGGGAAAAGAGCCGTATCTTCGAGGGCCTCCGTTTCGGCAAAACCCATCATGATGTTCATGTTCTGGACCGCCTGACCCGACGCCCCTTTGACCAGATTGTCGATGGCACTGACTATAACGAGAGTATTTGTCCGCTCCACCGCTTTAAAACCGATGTCGCAGTAATTTGTCCCCCGCACATTTTTTAGATTCGGCAAAGCCCCTTTTTCCAGAACACGCACGAATTTCTCTTTTCTGTATGTATTATTAAAGAATTTCACGATAGTTTCAGCGGCGGTCTTCCCGGCCAGAGGGGCATAAATAGTCGTCAGTATCCCCCGGTCGACAGGCAGGAGATGGGGCGTGAAATTGATTATGACCGGTTTGCCGGTCAACAGGGAAAGTTCCTGTTCAATTTCCGGCGTGTGCCTGTGAGTGCCTATACCGTATGCCTTGAACCCCTCGTTCACTTCGCAGTACGAGACGGCAACATCAGCCTTTCTGCCTGCCCCGCTGGTTCCCGACTTGGAGTCGATAACAATAGAAGACATATCGACAAGACGGTTCCTGATCGCCGGTATAAGCCCGAGTATCGCGCTTGTCGGGTAACAGCCGGGGTTGGCTACAAGCGAGGCCCGACTGATTTTCTTTCTGTAAAGCTCGGGCAGACCGTAGACGGCCTTTTTGAGGGCTGGAGTGAAGTCATGATGCACTCCGTACCACTGTTCATAAACGACGGGGTCGTGAAGGCGGTAGTCTGCAGAGAGGTCTATGACCTTTTTACCGTTCCGAAAGAAGAAGTTTACCGCTTCCTGTGACGCACCGTGGGGCAGAGCGAGAAAGAAGATGTCGGCCTTGCGAAGGAGCTTTTCCTTGTTGAGCGGTTCGAACGTTAGATCCCCGTAGCACCGAAGGTGCGGAAATATATCGGACAATTTCTTTCCCGCGGATTTTTGGGATGTTATGGCTGCGACCCTGACATGCCTGTGGCGTGCAAGGATGCGCAGGAGCTCGATTCCCGTATATCCACTGCCGCCGCAGATGGCTACCCTATGCATAATAATATTTTCTCCCCCAGTCGGAACCAGGAGATAATCTCAGGTAGAGACGCGGTTGATTCCCCGTCGCTTTTGCGTGAGATTCATCTCCTGAGCTACTAAAAATAAAGGCCCGTCCTAAGAACGAGCCCTTTTCCCAAAAGCCAAACCCGTATCGGGCGAAATTTATCTCTTTGAGAACTGGAAGCGTTTCCTGGCCCCTTTAAGACCGTATTTCTTCCTTTCCTTTTCCCTCGGGTCTCTGGTGAGAAAGCCCTCTTTCTTCAACCTGCCTCTCAGGTCCGCATCCATTTTCGTCAGTGCCCTCGATATACCGTGCCTTATGGCCCCGGCCTGGCCGGTCGGCCCTCCGCCCTGGACCCTGACGGATATATCGTGTTTGCCGGTCGCGCCGACCAGCTCTATGGGCTGCCGTATGATCATCCGAAGTGTTTCTCTTGGGAAATAAGTATCGATAGGCTTCTTGTTCACCGTGATGGAACCCGTTCCGGGTGCCACGGTCACCTGCGCTATTGAAGTCTTTCTTCTGCCTGTGGCAGAGTATTTTATTTCAGCCATTTCAACTCCTTATCATGGTAAGATTTCGGGACTCTGCGCCTTGTGCGGATGTTCGGCGCCTTTATAAACTTTCAGTTTCTTGAACATGGACCTGCCCAGCCTGTTCTTGGGCAGCATGCCCCATACGGCGTTTTCTATGACCTTTTCGGGCTTCTTCTCCAGCAGTTCTTTGGCTGTGCTGGACTTGATTCCACCTATATAGCCGGAGTGATGATAGTAAACCTTGTCGGTAAACTTCCTGCCCGTGAGTCTGACCTTATCCGCGTTCACCACTATAACGAAATCCCCCGTGTCAACGTTAGGTGTATATACCGGTTTATTCTTTCCTCTCAGGTACGTGGCTATCTTTACGGCCAGTCTGCCCAGCACCGCGTCCCTGGCATCAACAACATACCATCGGCGCTCTACGTCACCCTTCTTTGCGAACTCCGTCTTCATTATTAAACCCTCTTCACCTTTCTTTGAAAAATTCAATTAGATAAGATACTGTAAACAGTAAGAAATTGTCAATATTTGTCGGCCGGCACCGGCCTGGAAGCCATATCGGGCTTTCTTGTCGTACTTTACCCGTCTTGGGGGGATAGGGCCTGGACCATTCCTGTGCTATATTTTAAGGAAATGGGCGTCAAGGTCGACATCAGCAATATGTCCGGCAAGTTCCTGATAGCTTCCCCGGGAATGGATGATCCGAATTTCAGCCAGTCGGTGGTGCTCATCTGCGAACATAACAAGGAAGGGGCGTTCGGCCTTGTGGTCAACAAGGTGCTGATGACGAGCTTTATCCCGCTTCTGGGTGCTCTCGATATCAAGGAAAGCATGGTGGATATGCCGGTTTACTACGGCGGTCCTGTAAGGCCGGAGCAGGGTTATGTAATCTATTCGTCTCATGACCCGCGTTACGGACCAATGAGGATCTCGGACGAACTTTCCGTTACAGCGTCCCAGGAGATTTTGCGAGACCTTGCCGTCGGAAGAGGGCCAAAGAAATTTATGTTTGCCCTCGGCTTTGCGGGATGGACAGCCAATCAACTCGATGAGGAGTTGATGATGGATTTCTGGCTTGTTGCTCCGCCTGACGACCGGATCATTTTCGATGTTCCTGTTGTCGAAAGATGGAAGAGCGCTGCCGGTCTGATCGGCATCGATCTCCGGAGGTTTTTCTTCAGGAGCGGCAATTCGTAGCCTCCTTTCCGGACGGTGTTATAATACATCGTTTGAAGCGAAAGGAAAGGAGATTGAATAATGAAAGTTGTAGCTTTTAACGGCAGTCCAAGGAGGGAAGGCAATACCTATCATTCCATCCGCATAGTTTTGAAAGAACTCGAAAAAGAAGGAATCAGGACGGAGATAGTCCAGCTGGGCGGGGCGAACATCAAAGGTTGCAGGGCCTGCTATAAGTGTTTCGAACAGAAGAACAGCCGCTGTTTTCATAACGACGACCTGAACGGTTTCGTGGAAAAGATGATAGAAGCCGACGGTGTCATAATCGGCTCGCCGACATATTTCAGCAACGTATCCACCGAGGTCAAGGCCCTTATTGACCGGGCCGGCCTGGTCGCCCGCGCCAACGATTATCTCTTGAAGAGAAAAGTAGGCGCAGCCGTCGTAGCAGCCAGAAGGGCTGGAGGCACGCACGTGTATTCGAGTATAAATTTCTTCTTCGGGATAGGGCAGATGATTATTGTCGGCGCCAATTACTGGAACCTGGGAATTGCCAGGAATCCGGGCGATGTGCTGAAAGATGCCGAGGGTGTGGCGACATTCGAGAATTTGGGACAGAACATGGCCTGGCTTCTGTCCAGGACCCACGGGTAAAACAGCGGCATAGAGTACAGCTCACAGGGCATGGAGTAAATAAAAAAGGCTAAAGGCTTAACAAATCTTTCTTGAGGTCTTCATTCCCGAAGTTCTCAATCGGGAATCCACTCTCTCCGAGCTATTACGCCAAGCTTGGATGCCCGCCTCCGCGGGTATGACGACTTTCGCAGGACGTGACAAGAAGTACGAAAGCGTGTATAAAAGAGAAAGCGCCTTTAATTGTCGTTGCCCTATGCCCCCTGCCAGGTCAGAGGCCCAGTCGTTCGAAGAGCCTGACGATCACGGTGTTCGATACGAGCAATCCCTTTCCGCTCAGCCTGACGTGAGTCTCGTCCATCGTGAGGTATCCCTGATCGAACATTTCCCGGCATGCCGGGACGATATTAATTTTCCTTTCCATTGCTTCTTTTATGCCTATTCCCTCGCGCTTTCTCAAGCCGAGGAACAGGAATTCCTTTGATGCTTCGGCGCGGGAGACTACGTGCGGCTCTCCGGCGGGAATGCCCCCCGCTTCCATGCATGAGATGTATTCTTCAATATTCCCGGTGTTTGCGCGGCGTTCCCCGTTGACAAGGGAATGCGCTCCTGCGCCGACGCCCACGTAGTCTCCCCTGTTCCAATAGTTGAGATTGTGGACGCATTGGCTGCCGGGAAGGGCAAAGTTTGAAATTTCATAATGATAGTAGCCTGCCGAGACGAGACAATCTATGGCGTATTCGTACATTTCGACGATCGTATCTTCGTCGGGGAGTGTCACAGCACCTGAAGAGATAAGGTCGTAGAGAGGTGTTTTTTCTTCCGGTGTGAGTTCATACGCGGAGACATGGGAGGGCGACAACTCAACTGCAGCCGACAGGGTTTCCATCCATGTCCCAGGTGTTTGACAAGGGATACCGTACATCAGGTCCAAAGAGAGGTCCGTCACGCCCCACCGCCGTAACAGTTCCGCAGAGCGTCTGGCCTCATCCGCCGAATGGATCCGGCCCAGAGCCCTTAATTCCTTGTCATGGAACGACTGAACCCCCATGCTTATCCTGTTTGCACCCGCGGAAAGTATGGTGTGTATGAATGATTCGCTAAGTGTGCCGGGGTTGGCCTCGACCGTTATCTCAATGCCGGGAGAGAAGGAAAAGTTTTCTCTCAGACAATCAAACAGGCGCCTTAGAGACGATTCACTGAGAATGGAGGGCGTCCCACCACCGACATAAATCGCCTTGAGTGGTCCGATAGAGTTCTTTCTCAAGCTGATCTCCCTACGCAGTGAATCAATGTATCTCTCGGCGAGCGATTTTTCGTAAGGAACCGAAATAAAGTCGCAGTACAGACACTTCCTTACGCAAAACGGGATGTGTATGTAGAGAGATTCAGCCATAGACTATTTTAACCCTTCATCTGAATAATTTCCCGAACAAACAGCCCCGAATGCCTGACCTGGATGGCCGTTAAGTCTCCCTGACAATCCTGGTGCAGGAAGTCACTCAACTTTGAGGCCAGTGCTTTCCTTTTTTCGTATGCCCGAGGTCTTAATCGGGCATCCATCCCGTCTGAAAGATGTCGTGTTTGACAATCACTTCATGGGGTTCATATGATAAGAACATGGATATGGATTTTAACGCTCTGCTTGAGATAATGTCGGCTCTGAGAGGGGATAAAGGGTGTCCCTGGGACAGGGAACAGACGAGAGAGTCGCTTAAGCCTTTTATAGTTGAAGAGGCATATGAAGTCCTGGAGGCGATTGACGAGAAGGACAGCGAGGCGATTAAAGAGGAACTCGGAGACCTGTTGTTTCAGATTGTTTTTCAGTGCCAGGTGGCAAAGGAGAAGGGCGAGTTTGACATATCCGGCGTGATCGAAAAGATCGGCTCGAAGATGATTGCCAGGCATCCCCACGTATTCGGCGAGGCGGATTATAAGACCTCTGCCGAGGTGCTTGTCCATTGGGAGGCCCAGAAGAAGAAGGAAGGCAAGATGAGGGAGTCTGTGCTGGAAGGTGTTCCAAAGACGCTTCCATCACTCTTGAGAGCACACCGCTTACAGGATAGGGCATCACGGGTGGGTTTCGACTGGGAGAAGGTGGAGGATGTCATCACCAAACTCGAAGAAGAGCTGGAAGAATTCAGGGCGGCGCTCCGGGCTAAAAAGCAGGAAGAGATAGAAGATGAACTGGGGGATATCTTCTTTGCGCTGGTTAATATTTCGCGGTTTGTGGGCATCAATCCGGAGGACGCCCTGAGGAAGACGATCAGTAAATTCATCTCGCGGTTCAGGCACATCGAAATGGCCGCAGCGGAACAGGGCAGGAACCTTTCAGACATGACCCTTGCCGAGATGGACGCCATATGGGACGAAGCGAAGAAGAAAAAGTAGGGATGGGGGGTGGCGTGCCTTCTCACGGGTGTTAAACCTTTCATAGACACTGAAATTCGACTGGAAAATTCTCTTCCCGCCTGTAGTAAAATTACCTCGTGAGACGCATTCTCCATATTGACATGGACGCCTTTTTTGCTGCAGTGGAACAGAAGAGACATCCCGAACTTGTCGGCAAGCCCGTCGTCATCGGTGGCAGCGGCGATCCTCATGCCAGAGGAGTTGTGTCGACCGCCTCATATGAGGCCAGGAAGTTTGGCATACATTCCGCAATGCCCTTGAGGACCGCGTACAAACTCTGTCCGGAGGCGATTTTTCTTCCCGTGGATTACCGGGAATATTCCCGGGTGTCGGCTGTCATCAAGGATATCCTGAGGGAATTTTCTTCAGTTATGGAAGACGTCGGGATCGATGAGGCATTTCTGGACGTATCCGGAATCGACGGTACCCCGGAGGAAATCTCGCGGGTAATAAAGAGGAAGATAAGGGAGAAGACGGACCTCAGTTGTTCCATCGGTATTGCTCCGAACAAGCTTCTCGCAAAGATTGCCTCGGACATGGAAAAGCCCGACGGTCTCACCGTTATAAGAGAAGAAGATATAGAGAAGCGCATCTGGCCTCTTTCGGCAAGAAAACTTTGGGGTGTCGGGCCGAAGACAGAAGCTTACCTGAAGGAAGCAGGGATAAACACTATAGGACAGCTGGCCGCAGTTCCTTTGGAAAAGTTGATCGAGTTTTTCGGAGAGTCTTACGGACATTATCTCTTTGACGCCTCAAGGGGACGCGACGACAGTCCCCTCGTTACTCAATGGGAACCGAAATCTACCAGCAGGGAGACGACCTTTCAGAGCGATACCGACAACTGGCAGTTCCTTGCAAAAAATCTCGCCGCTCTTGTGCGTGAAGTTTCAGACGACCTGAAGAAGACCGGATACAGCGGCCGGACGGTCACGGTAAAGATAAGGTTCAATGATTTCAAAACGCACACCAGGGCGAAGACTCTTGGGGAGGCGACCGATTCAACGGAAGAGATAAGGAGGGCCGCCTTCGATTGCCTGGGCAGGATCGATCTCAAAAAGAGAGTCAGGCTTATAGGGGTGAGGGTCGGCAATCTCCAAAAAAAAATTGAAAAGGGCGATACGATCGACGACCTGATGTACATGGCCAGAAAGATAGCCAACCTGAGGATTTTCGAAGACGGCAGCGGCAGGATGAACATGTCCGTGAAAGACGCCGGGGGAGAGGTCCTCGCTGTTTCCCAGTTTACGCTGGCTGCCAACTGCCGGAAAGGCAACAGGCTGTCTTTTGACAATGCCGAGGATCCCGAGAAGGCCAGGGAGATGTACATCAGACTGGTAGGGCTTTTGCGTGAAGAAGGTCTCCGGGTGGCCACAGGCGAATTCGCCGCACACATGGACATATATCTGATTAACGACGGACCGGTCACCATCGTCCTCGATTCACGGCGCTAGGATTCGTCATCAAAAAGGGCATTTGCCAGGCTGGGGAACGG
Source organism: Candidatus Sulfobium sp. (assembly GCA_037380845.1). Lineage (GTDB taxonomy): Bacteria > Nitrospirota > Thermodesulfovibrionia > Thermodesulfovibrionales > UBA6898 > JARRRD01. The sequence continues at coordinate 11,166 of JARRRI010000065.1, forward strand.
GCGGGCCGGTATACAGCCGGCATGCAATTATACCGATTGACCGGCCTTTTTGACGCTGTTATCTGTGTTATAATTTAGGTTACATGATACGGAGGTGTGAGGAGTGAAGGAAGGTGCCGTAAAGAAAGGGATTTTTCCTGCTGCGGGTCTCGGGACGCGATTCCTGCCTGCAACCAAGGCCTCTCCGAAGGAGATGCTGCCGATCGTGGACAAGCCGATGATACAGTACGGCATAGAAGAGGCGATAGCATGCGATATCAAGGAAATTGTGATCATTACCGGCAAGAATAAACGCGCCATTGAGGACCATTTTGATTACGCATTCGAACTGGAACACAAACTGAAGAAGAGCGGCAAGAAGAAACTGATAGAAGAGATCAACGGGCTTATGAACAGGATCAATATCGCCTACATCCGGCAGGGGTATGCCCTCGGCCTTGGACATGCGATTTTTTGTGCCAGACCCTTTGTGAAGAACGAACCTTTCGCGGTTATCCTCAGTGATGACATCATCGATCCCGAGGAGCGCCTTCTGGCCGACATGATCAGACTGTACGAGGAACTGAAAAGTCCCATCCTCGCGCTGGAGCAGGTCCCTGCGGCCGATATCCACAGGTATGGTGTCATAGACGGGGTGTCTGAAGGTGACGGGGTTTACAGAATACAAGACCTCGTGGAAAAACCCGAGGCGGAGAGCGCACCCTCCGACATGGCTATAATAGGACGTTACATACTCACCCCGGATATATTCGGCGTTCTTCAAAAATCCCGGCCCGGAAGGGGAGGGGAGATACAGCTGACCGACGCCATACGCACGCTGCTTAAAACACAGCCGGTCTATGGCTTCCTCTTCAGAGGAAAGAGGTATGATGCGGGAGATAAGTTCGGTTATCTGAAGGCAACGGTTGATTTCGCATTGAAGAACGCGGAACTCTCCGATCAATTCAAGTCTTACATCAAGGAAGTTTCAAGCAGGCTGAAATCCTAGGGCCTCTTTTGTTGCCGCGGAATAAGAAATATGATTAAATTTGGTAAAGGACATTCGATCAGAGCAGCAGAATACAAAAACGGAAAGAATGAGGGTACAGGATGGCAGAGTTAGACAAGAACGAAGAGAAAGTCGAGAAGGAAGTACAGATACCCGATAGTCTGCCCGTGCTGCCGGTAAGGGATATCGTGGTGTTTCCCTATATGATTATACCGTTGTTCGTCGGCAGGGAAATGTCGATCAAGGCGATCGACCGCGCACTCGGCACGAACCGGATGATCCTGCTGCTGACGCAGAAGGACCTCGGCATAGAGAACCCGACAGTCAATGATCTTTACACGGTCGGTACCGTGGGCATGATAATGCGTATGCTGAAGCTGCCGGACGGACGGGTAAAGATCCTGGTTCAGGGACTGTCCAAGGCGAGGGTGACGGGTTTTTCGCAGACCGAGAATTTCTTTTCGGCCGATATCCAGAAGATAGAAGAGATAAAGCCGGCTGCCCTGTCCATAGAAGAAGAAGCCCAGATACGCACCGTTAAGGAACAGCTGGATAAAGCCGTTTCTTACGGCAAAACGATCCTTCCGGACATAATGGTCGTCATCGAAAACCTTGACGATCCCGGCAGACTGGCGGACCTCGTTGCCTCGAACCTCGGTTTGAAGGCCGAGCAGGCACAGGAGATTCTTGAGATCATAGATCCCGTCCTCAGGCTGAAGAGAGTGAGTGAAATATTGAGCCGCGAGATAGAGCTCCTGATGGTACAGCAGAAGATCCAGTCTGAGGCAAGGGGGGAGATCGACAAGACCCAGCGCGAATATTTCCTCAGGGAGCAGCTGAAGGCGATACAGAAGGAACTGGGCGATATCGATGAAAGGGCGGAGGAGGCGAGGGAATACAGGAAGAAGATAGAAAGCGCCAGGATGCCGGAAAAGGTGCACAAGGAGACCGAAAAACAGCTGAAGAGGCTTGAAAAAATGCATCCCGACAGTGCCGAGGCTGCGACCATAAGGACCTATCTGGACTGGCTCGTGGAGCTGCCCTGGTCCAAAAGTACGAGGGACAACCTTGATATCAAGGCGGCCCAGAAAGTACTCGACAAGGATCATTATGACCTGGAAAAAGTCAAAGAGAGGATCCTTGAATACCTGAGCGTGCGTAAGATAAAGGAGAAGATGAAAGGACCGATCATTTGTTTTATCGGACCGCCGGGAGTAGGGAAGACTTCGCTTGGCAGATCGATAGCCAGGGCCCTGGGCAGGGAATTCGTCCGGTTATCTCTTGGAGGGGTAAGGGATGAAGCCGAAATCAGGGGACACAGGAGGACTTATGTCGGCGCCCTGCCGGGAAGGATCATTCAGGGGATAAAACAGGCCGGGACAAACAACCCGGTTTTTATGCTCGACGAGGTGGACAAGATAGGTATGGACTTCAGGGGAGACCCTTCTTCCGCCCTGCTCGAGGTGCTCGACCCCGAGCAGAATTTCTCCTTTACCGACCATTACCTCGCGGTCCCTTTCGACCTGACGAACGTGATGTTCATCACTACCGGAAACCTTGCCGACACCATACCCGGTCCGCTTAAGGACAGGATGGAGATCATATATCTTTCAGGATATACATCGGAAGAGAAACTGGGCATCGCCAGGAAATACCTCCTGCCGAAACAGCTTGAGGAACATGGACTCACCGGCAAGATACTTGAAATCGGCGACCCGGCTCTTATGCTCCTCATATCCCAGTATACGAGGGAAGCCGGAGTAAGGAACCTCGAACGTGAAATCGCGAACCTGTGCAGGAAGGTGGCTAAAAAGATCGCCGAAAGCAGGCAGAGAAAGTTCAAGATCACAACGAAAAACATTGATGTTTTTCTCGGGGCCCCCAAGTTCCTTCCCGAAGAAGAGATGGAAAAGGACGAGGTGGGAGTATCAACCGGTCTGGCGTGGACAGAGGCCGGCGGGGACATTATATATATTGAGGCCACTACCATGATGGGCAAGGGCAATTTGACGCTGACAGGACAGCTGGGGGAAGTCATGAGGGAGTCTGCGCAGGCGGCCCTCAGCTATGTGCGTTCCCGGGCGGGGGCACTGGGGATAAATGAAGAGACTTTTTCGAAGACCGATATCCATGTGCATGTGCCGGCCGGGGCCATACCGAAGGACGGACCTTCCGCCGGCATTACCATAGCTACGGCTTTGGCTTCCGTCCTTACCGGCAGGCCGGTGAACAAAAATGTAGCGATGACGGGGGAGGTGACCCTGAGGGGCAGGGTCCTGCCGATCGGAGGACTCAAGGAGAAGACCCTCGCGGCGAAAAGACTGGGAATCAGAAAGGTCATTATCCCGAGGAGAAACAAGAAGGATCTGGAGGAGATTCCGCAGTATATCAAGAAGGGTATGGAATTCGTTTATGCGGATACAATGGACCAGGTACTCAAGGTTGCACTGAAGACAGACGGAAAACCGAAGCGGCGGGCGGTGCAGAAAAGATGATGCAGCGGCGAACGTAATGAAGCTGGCTGAAGCGGGCGAACTCTCTCTCGTAGAAAAGATCAGGCAGAAATTCAACAGGAGATTCCCCGATGTCATCTGCGGCATTGGGGACGATTCCGCTGTCGTGAGGCCCTCGCGGAAGAACATGCTTCTCACGACGGACATGATGGTGGAAAGGGTGCATTTTGACCTGGCATGGACGACCCCCTTCCAACTCGGCTTCAAACTCATCTCTGTGAATGTCAGCGACATCTATGCCATGGGAGGCAGTCCGAGGTTCGCCCTCATCAATTTCGCAGCACCCGGAGACGCCGGCACCGAAATGTTCAAGCGCGTATTTGACGGCATCGAACGTGCCGCACGGATTTATGACGTGGCCGTCATTGGGGGAGACGTGTCATCGTCCGAAAATGTTGTCCTTTCCGCCTCGATGGTCGGTTACGCGTCCCGAGTCCTTACGCGTGGAGGCGCGCGAACTGGTGACGGAATATATGTGAGCGGTCCCCTCGGAGATGCGGCTTGCGGCCTTGAACTGATGAAGAGAGTTGGAAGGCCGGTGGAAATAGAAAAGGGGAAGAAAGCGGACTTCGGCCTGGAATGGAGGGTTGTATCTCCCCTCATCAGCCGTCATCTTATGCCGCGGGCGACGGGCCCTGAGAAATTTGCCCGCCGCGCCACTGCCATGCTGGATGTCAGCGACGGTCTGCTCATGGATTTGTCGAGGCTGTGCAGGGAAAGCGGGGTCGGAGCGGTGATAGAGACTCAGAATATACCGATATCCGGGGAACTCCGGAGAGCGGCGGCTCATATGAAGATCTCGGCGGTCGAGATGGCTATGGGGGGCGGCGAGGATTACCGCCTGCTCTTCACCGCTCCTGAAGGCGCCGGGGGCGATGCCTTTCATATAGGAAGAATTGGCGGCAGGGGACTGAGGGCAGTCGATGAAGAAGGAAGAATGCACAGGTTGGAGATAAAAGGATATCAACACTTTGCATCGGCTTAAAGCGGGTCTGAGACAAATCCTGGCGGTCCGGGAGCCTCCGCGCAGGATAGCAACGGCTTTTGCACTCGGGGTTTTCATCGGCATGTCTCCTTTCCTGGGCATTCACACCGTCCTGGGCCTTGCCCTTGCCTGGCAGTTTAAACTGAACAAGTTCGTTACTCTTATAGGCGTGTATGTGACGAACCCGTGGACGATAGTCCCGATCTATTCATTCGGGACCTGGGTGGGTGCAAAGGTCATGGGACTGGAGAATATCATCCCTGCGGTAGACTGGTCACACATAACTTTTCTCGGCTTCATCGAAAACTTTCGGCCTCTTCTTATGCCCTTTGTTGTGGGCAGTCTGCTCGTCGGGTCAGTAGCCGCAGTTATCAGCTACATGACGATTTACAGGGTGGTCAGGAAGAACCGTGGGTAAGGTCCATCTGCTGAGTCTGGGCTGCCCGAAGAACCTCGTTGATTCCGGGCATCTTCTGGAAAAATTGCGCTGCAGGGGACTCTGTTACTCCTCTGATCCGGATGAAGCGGACATCATCATGGTGAACACTTGCGGTTTCATCGAAGACGCAAAACGGGAATCGATAGAAGAGATACTGAGGCTGGCGAAGTTCAGCGGGAAGGAAGGGCGCAAGCTTGTCGTATTCGGTTGCCTGGCAAAGAGATACGGGGAGGAACTGGCAAGGGAGATACCCGAGATTGACGCCCTCTGGGGCGTGGACGAGGCCGACGAGATTGTCGAGTATTGCTCCAGGAATGTCAGGGGCAGGGCGGGAAGAGGCGAAAGCTTTACCGATAGCGCATATGCCTACCTGAAAATAGCGGAGGGATGCGACAGGCGCTGTTCTTACTGTGTAATCCCGAAGATAAGAGGAGCATGCAGGAGCAGGAAGCCCCAGGATGTCATCCGTGAGGCCAAAGCCCTTATCGGGGCCGGCAGGAAAGAACTGATAATGATCGCGCAGGATGTGACATCCTATGGGAAGGATCTTAAGGGATACGATTTGAGCAGGCTGATAAAAGAAGTATCTTCTATCGATGGTGACTTCCGTATAAGGCTTCTTTACCTCTATCCGAGCGCTGTTGATGAGAGACTTCTTGAAACGATAGCGTCGGAAGAGAAGGTATGCAAGTATGTCGATGTGCCGCTCCAGCACTCCGAGAGAAAAATATTGAAGTTGATGGGGCGGGGGGGAAGCAGGAGTTATTACGAAAAACTGATTTCGCGGATACGTGAAGTCATACCGGACGTGAGCATACGAACTTCCCTGATTGTTGGTTTTCCCCAGGAGACGGAGGAGGATTTTGAGGGGTTGTTGAAATTCATCGGGAAGATGAAATTCGACAGACTCGGGGCATTTAAATATTCACGGGAAGAGGGCACTGCTGCATATGCATTGAAGGGACAGGTCCCCCTGCGCGTGAAGGAAGAAAGATACAGGAGGGTGATGGAGTTGCAGTCGGAGATTTCGGCTGACCTAAACGAGAAACTTGTGGGACGTACCTTCCGGGCTATCATAGATGAGGTCGATGAGAATGTTGCCGTGGCGAGGACCTGTTCCCAGGCGCCGGAGATAGACGGAGTGGTGTTTATAGAAGACCCGAAACTGGAGAAAGGCACGTTTGTGAACGTGGAGATTACGGGGGCATACGATTATGATCTGAAGGGTGCTGTGATCAGATGAGGAGAGTACCTTATCTGAACATAATCCTTTTTGTTCTGACCTTCTTGTCTACCCTGACTGTGGGGGCCCTGGAGGAGGGTGTAAATATAATAAAGGAGCCCTTGCAGATATACAGGGGATTTCCTTTTGCAGCTACTCTGCTGGGAATCCTTCTGGCCCATGAACTGTCTCATTACCTTTCTTCCAGGAAACACAGGGTGGATGCGACCCTGCCCTATTTTATACCCGCGCCTACACTGTTCGGGACCTTTGGCGCGTTCATTAAGATGAAATCCCCTATAGCCACAAGGAACGCACTGATGGACATCGGGGCCTCCGGCCCCATCGCCGGCTTTGTACTATCAGTGGTTGCGACTGTTGTCGGGTTATTCTTTTCAGGGATTGCCCCCGCCGGCAGCGCCGGCGGTATTAAATTGGGTGATTCCCTGTTGTTTGCGGGGCTGTCGAAATTGATAGTCGGTTCCGTGCCCGCCAATTATGACGTTGTCCTGAGTCCCGTAGCCTTTGCGGGCTGGATAGGTTTCTTTGTCACATCTCTGAATCTCATCCCGGTGGGTCAGCTTGACGGGGGCCACATTGTCTATGCGCTTCTGGGAGAGCGCCACGCGAAGCTTTCCAAGATCCTGATCGGTGTGCTGGTGCTCCTCGGTTTTTTTGTATGGGAGGGCTGGATGGTATGGGCCGTCCTTCTCATCATCCTCGGGTTCAGACATCCCCCCATCATGTACTCGACCATACCGCTCGATCCGAAACGGAGGCTTATAGGCTGGGCGGCACTTGCCATCTTTGTGCTTACGTTTACCCCTGTACCGGTAATGATTGTCTGAGTTGAGGGTGAGGAGGCATCCAGTCTGTTTGAAAACTTGGATTCCCGATTGCTGCCTCGGGAATGACGAACGTGAAAGACAGGTCTTTTATTTAACGTTAGGGTAAAGCCGAAATGTTGAGTAAGACAGAAAAGAACGCTTTGCGCCCCTGCATTAGGGGGAATCTTGGTTGGGCGCTCCGCTGTGTCCGCTGAAATTTATTGGAATTATGAGGATCAGAAGAAAAGGGGAGGGAGTCCCCTCCCCCTCGATAAAAGTCTTAGAAGCGCCAGGTAAGTCCGAATTCTACGCTGTCTTCGCTGAGTGTGGATTCGAGCGTAACCGGATACATCCCTGACGGATCTGTACCATGCTCTTTAACAGTTTCCTGAAAGGCATGCATATATCCGCCGCTGATGGCAAAGCTGTTGGAGAGTTCATAGCCGACGCCGAACGTGAGGTGGTGTTGTACTATGGCGGGGAACCCCACGATTCTGAAAGTTTCATAATAGTAGGCAGGTAAAGTTTTCCCTTGTACGGAGACGGGGCTCGACCCGTTGAAATTATTGTGCTCATTGACGGGATTCTTCCCATAATTGTAGCCAGCCCTGAGTGCCAGCTTCTTAGTCGGATTAAACTGGGCGCCAACTGCAAGCACCCACTGGTTGTCCCAGTCAAAATCTTCATATCCCGTCGCATCAGACCAGTTGACCCACTTGCCGTCGACCTCCAGCAGCAATACATTCGGTATGGGTGTAACTGCAATGCCCACACCGATTTGCTGAGGAGATTCCAGGGAGAGCGTGTCAGCTCTGCCGTCAAAGTTGAAGTCCTTTACATCGCTATGCTTTACGCTCTGAGGCGTAATATAGGTAGCGCCAAGAGAGATTGCGTCATTGACCTTGTACAGAGCGCCGAGCTCAACGCCAAGGCCGTAATTGAATGAAGAACCGCCCCTCAGATCAAGATTGGCATAATCGACGTGTACAGCCACGCCGAGAGAAAGGTTCTCATTGGGCTGATATGCCAGTGAAGGCGCGAATTTCATGATCTGTAACTGTGTATATTCACCTGCCACGAGCGGGAAACCACCCAGTCCCTGCGGGTTGTCTATCGGGGTATTCCTGTAGTCGACTCCCAGACCTGAGACACCGTATGCGGCGATGCCGAACCTCAGAAGGGGAAATTTATTGGTTATAGGAACAGAGAGACCGAAAGCGGGTATGCCGTAGACCTTCTGGTGGCTGTCGGCCTCTGTAACCATGCCGCCCACGTTCACCTTCGTTTTGACTTTCGGCATGAACATCGTACCGGCGAAGTTCACTTCAGATCCCGGGCAGTAAGGCCCGAAGCACATTGCGGCGGGGTTTGCGAAAACTGCGCTTATTGCGTCCTGAGGGGCGGCTATACCGACTCCTCCCATCGACCTCGAAATCGGACCTATGCTTATGAGGTTGGTACCGTTCGTGGCGGACGATATTGAGGCGAAGGAAACTACAACGGACAAAACCAGTAGTGTTATCAAAAGCCTTTTCATTCAATCCTCCTTTAAATAGTTGACATTAATACGCCGGACATTGTCTGCTGGATATCACCTCCCTTTAAAAGATTTCCGCGCCTTCCAGAGAAGCAGGAACACTTGAACACCGGTCCAAACTCAGTAATTGATGTGAATGAGTTAGAATAGGCTGCGCTTGGCGAAATTCCGCAAGGATGCATCAGATCAAAATATAGCATCATAATGTTGAGTCGTCAAGAAATCCTGAAACAATATATTTTTTGTTATTCCAAGGAGATTGAACATGAAAGTATTCCTTAAGGAAGATGTGAAGCATGTGGGCGATATGGGGGATGTTGTGAATGTTGCCGACGGATACGCGAGAAATTACCTCATCCCCAAAAACCTGGCTGTGGAAGCCAACACCAGGAATATAAAAGAATTTGAGCATCACAAGAGGATTATCCAGGAAAAGGCCGCCAAAGTCAGGGATGCGTCCAAATCATTGGCGGAAAAGCTTTCATCGCTTACGCTTACTATCAGGGCAAAGGCCGGAGAAGAGGACAAACTGTTCGGTTCAGTCACCAGCATGGACATCTCGGAGGCGTTGAAGGCCGAGGGCTATGATATCGACAAGAAAAGGATATCCACTGAAGAGCCGATAAAACGGCTGGGGGAGCATACTGTGGAGGTCAAGGTGCTTGCTGATATCTCGGCTCATGTGAAGGTGAACGTCGTATCAGAGGCATCTGAATAGAAGAATCCCCGGCATGAAAGAGATAGAGTCTACACTCGAAAAAATCCCTCCCCAGAACATCGAAGCAGAGCAGTCTGTCCTGGGTGCAATTCTTATCGACAACAACGCATTGACGACCACACTCGAGTTGTTGACTCATGAAGATTTTTACAAGGATTCTCACAGGAGAATCTTTCTGGCGATGGCGGAACTGTTCGACAGGGGAGAGCCCATCGACATCATAACCCTGGCCGATCACATGAAGAGAAAAGATGACCTCGACTCTGTCGGAGGTCCACAGTATCTTGCAGCACTTGTTTCCACTATACCTACGTCGGCAAACATTCGCTATCACGCCAGGATCGTAAGGGAAAAGGCCATGATAAGAGGTCTGCTCCGGTCCGTGACCGATATCGCGAGGAACGTCTACGATGGTGAGCTGGATGCGGATGAACTCATCGACTATGCTGAAAAGAGTGTTTTTGACCTCTCTGACAGGAGGATCAAGGTCTCTTTTACGACCCTGAAGGATGTTATCAAGGACAGCTTTCAGATGATCGAACAGCTGTACGACAGGAAGGAGACCGTAACCGGCGTGCCTTCGGGGTTCAAGGAACTGGATGAGCTTACGACCGGCTTCCAGAGGAGCGACCTGATAATAGTAGGGGGGCGGCCGTCGATGGGAAAGACCGCCTTCAGTCTTAACATAGCCCAGCATGTGGGAGTAAATTTGAAGGAGCCGGTTGCCATATTCAGCCTTGAAATGTCCAAGGAACAGCTGGCATTCAGAATGCTCTGCTCCGAGGCCATGGTAGATTCCAACGGTGTGAGAAAGGGGTTTATCAAGAAAGGCGATTGGCACAATCTCACGAACGCCGCCGGAAAGCTGGCAGAGTCACCCATATTCATCGACGATTCATCGGGGGTCAACATACTGGAGATGAGAGCAAAGGCGCGGCGGCTTAAGGCCGAACACGGTCTGAGTCTGATCATAGTAGATTATCTCCAGCTGATGAGGGGACGGGGCAACGCCGAGAGGCGGGAACAGGAGATCTCCGAAATATCCCGTTCACTGAAGTCGCTGGCCAAGGAACTGCGCGTTCCGGTCATTGCGCTCAGTCAGCTGAACAGGGGGGTCGAGACCCGGACGGGAACCAAGAAGCCGACCCTGGCAGACCTCAGGGAATCGGGCGCCATTGAACAGGATGCGGACGTGATAATATTCCTGTACCGCGACGAGGTTTACAACAAGGAGAGCATGGATAACAAAAACAAGGCTGAAATAATCGTTTCAAAGCAGAGGAACGGTCCGACGGGAAGTGTGACTCTGACCTTTCTTTCGGACTGTACCAGGTTTACCGACTATTCCGACCGGGAATATAGTGACGTTGAAGACACGTTTTAACATTGCGTATCCAGAGCTTTTTTTCAGAAGTTCAAATGTTTTTTTCGTCATTCCCGCGCAGGCGGGAATCCACGTTTCCCTCTTATTAATAGCATTGGATCCCCGATTACTACCTCGGGAATGATGGAAAATTCGCTGTAGCATTAATATGAAAAGCTGCACTGATTTTGTCGATCCGGCGAGTTTTCTTTTTTCTGGAGTCTGGCAGAGTCGTGGCCGGGTCTTGTCTGCCGGGAGGGGATGATGAAGAGAAGAGCTGCAGTTGCCGGACAATTCTATCACGGGACCAATTCCAAACTGAAGGAGCAGGTGCAGGAGTATACAGACACGGACCTGCCGAGGGAAGAGGCTGTGGGCATAGTTGTTCCGCATGCGGGTCTCATATATTCCGGCGGTGTCGCGGGAGCCGTGTATTCGTCGATCATACCTCCCAGGACGTTCGTCATGCTCGGGCCGAATCATACCGGCCTCGGGGCACGGGCTGCCCTCATGGACGAAGGGGAATGGGAAATCCCGACCGGAACAGTAGGTGTTGACAGGAGACTTGCAAGTAAGATAGCGCTTGATAATCCGATAGTTTCGAGAGACGCACAGGCCCACTTTTTTGAACACTCGCTGGAGGTGCAGTTGCCCTTCGTAGTGCGGCTATCGCCGGAAATCAGAATAGTGCCTGTTGCGCTGCTTTCCTTGACTGTCGGTGAATGTCTTGAACTCGGCCGGAGTATCGCCGCTGCGGTGAAGGCTGTCGATTATCCGGTGGTGATTCTGGCCAGCTCGGATATGAGCCACTACCAGCCGGACAAGGCTGCGAGAGCGAAGGACAGGCTTGCGATCGAGAGGATTCTCGATATCGACCCCGAGGGGCTTTATGAAACAGTGCAGAGGGAGAGAATATCAATGTGTGGTTACCTGCCGGTGACGGTGATGCTCCATGCCGCGAGGCTCCTCGGCGCAGGGTCGGCCCGCCTGGTGAAATATGCCACGTCCGGAGAGGTGAGTGGAGACTACGACAGCGTTGTGGGGTATGCGGGAATTATCATCAGGTGAGGGCAGATCCTTTTGGTTGCCCGGCACTTGCCATCCTCTCATAGAATTGTTTTGATCCTGTCTCAAAATCGACTTTCAGGAAAATCCGACACCTCCTCACGGCGCCGGCGGCGAGCAGGGGCGGAGTCCATTTTTGAACCTTGAAAAACAGGGATTCCCGCCTTCGCGGGAATGATGCAAACGAACTCATAATGCTAAATAATCAATTTTGAGATAGATTCTATTCAGATATAGAGGATATTCAGCAGCCCGGTCCGGATTTTTCGGACACCCTGTCTTTCCGGTATAATGAAGGCAATATTGTCATAGGGGAGAAAATGTGTTACATCCGATTCTTGTGATCGAAGACGACGTAAAGATTGCCAGGGTGGTGAAGGTATACCTTGAGGGAGCCGGCTACAGGGTCGTTCATGCCGTGAGGGGAAAAGAGGGGGTAGAGATGGCCTTGAAGGAGAAGCCGCTGGCTGTAATACTGGATCTGATGCTGCCCGATACCTCAGGGGAGGAGGTTTGTCAGGAATTGAAGGAAATAGGGGATGTTCCGGTAATCATGCTTACATCGAAGTCTTCTGAAGAGGAGCGGGTTGCGGGTTTTGCGCTCGGAGCTGACGATTATGTCGTCAAACCTTTCAGTCCCAGGGAACTGGTGTACAGGGTGAAGGCCGTCTTGAAGAGGGCACAGAAAGGCGATCTGGGCTCCACAGAGCCGATGAGTTTCGAGAAGGGCCTTCTGATAATTGACGGCCACAGCTACACCGTGAAAAAGAAAGGGAGGTTGCTTGACCTCACGCCGACCGAGTTTAAGGTCCTCTTTACTCTGGCTTCATATCCGGGCAAGGTTTTTACGCGAGAGGAGCTGGTGGAGAAGGCCCTCGGGTACCAGTTCGAAGGTTACGAGAGGAGCATCGACGCCCACATCAAGAATATCAGAAGAAAGCTAGAAGACGATGCGAGAAATCCGCTGCTGATCCTTACCATATACGGAGTGGGATACAGGTTTTCCGGGAAGAGGGATGATTAAGAGTCTCTGGGTCAGGTTCCTGCTCCTCCTGTTTACCGTCTCTCTCATCGCGCTTTCTGCGGCGTTGGTACTGCGTGAACTTATGGTGAGGGACTTCAGGGAATATCTTGAGGGCCAGATGGAGGACAGGGTCTACTGGGTAACCGCGTCGCTGGAAAGCACTTACGAGAAATTTTCCGGCTGGGATAGTGAGCAGATAGTAGAGGATGCGGTATGGGCCCTGATGCTCGGCTTCGACGTCAAACTATACGATACAAAAGGGACGCTTATTATTGATACCGAAAGTGCAATCGAGACTCTCTCGCCTCTGGTGAAAAAGAGAGTTATGGCCATTTCGGAGTCGAGGACCGGCAGGAAGAGCGGTAAATATGTTCCCTATGTCCTCTTTCTGGGCGGGAAAGAGATAGGCGAGCTGAAGGTGAAGTTTCTGAGGCCGAAGAAAGAATCGTTGTTCATAGCACGTTCGAACAGGCTGCTCCTGATATCGCTCGTCGCTCTCGGCGGGATAGCCATTCTGTTAAGTATAATATTTTCGAGAAAATTGACCAATCCCATTGAGGGGCTCACAGACGCTGCCGTGGCGATCGGTGACGGGGAGCTTGGAAGGCGGGTTGACATTACCGGACATGATGAGATAGCCAGGCTCGGCGGGGCATTTAACCGTATGGCGCAATCTCTGGAAATACAGGAATCTCTGCGAAAAAAGCTGACGTCCAACGTGGCCCATGAACTCAGGACGCCGATAAGTGCGATACGGGGTGAACTTGAAGGCATGATCGACGGTTTAATCCCGGCAGATAAGGAACACCTGCAGTCTTTATATGCTGAAATCGGAAGACTCAGAAATGTCCTGGAGGCTATTGAAGAACTTTCCCAGGCGGAGGCAAGCACCCTCACTCTCAGAAGGCAGGAACTTCAATTGTGCAGTTTTCTCAGGAATATCGTCGAAAGGTTCACCAAGGTGTTTCATGACAGGGGAGTAGGTATTGTGATGGATTGCAGCGGGGTTCTCGCTATCAATGCCGATCCCGACAAGCTGAGCCAGATTGTTATTAACCTCCTGA
>JARRRI010000066.1:0-15407 GCA_037380845.1 Candidatus Sulfobium sp.
CCTGAAAAAGAAAAAAATAGACATCGCCTTTATCGCCCTTCACGGCGGGCACGGCGAAAACGGCGCCCTGCAAGGGTTGCTGGAGGTCATGGACATACCATATACCGGGTCGGGCATACTGGCATCCGCCCTGGCAATGGACAAAGAGGCCTCAAAGAAGGTGTTTCACTATCACGGACTTCCGGTGGCCCCGTTCAGGATAGTGAGGAGTGGGGAGTCAGGAGCCAGGGCCGTTCGGTTGCCGTTTCCTCTTCCCTGGGTGGTAAAACCGGTCTCCGAAGGCTCAAGTGTCGGCGTCGAGATCGTGAAGAGCCGTTCATCCCTGAAGGCGGCCATGAAAAGGGCTTCTTCTTACGGTGACAGGGTGATCGTGGAGAAATTTATCGAAGGCAGGGAAGTGCAGATAGGCATACTGAACGACAAAGTCCTCGGCGGTGTAGAGGTAAGGCCGTCTTTGGAATTTTACAGCTACGAGGCAAAATATACGGCCGGAATGACGGAATATATCCTCCCCCCAAAGCTGGGCAGGGGGATTTACGAAAGGGCAAAAAGGGTGGCTTTTGCGGCCCACAATGCGCTTTGCTGCAGCGGAGCAACAAGGGTCGACCTGATTATCGACAGGGAAGGAAACCCCTATGTTCTGGAAGTTAACACTATTCCCGGCATGACAGAGACAAGCCTTCTGCCAAAGATTGCACTGACGGCGGGCCTTTCTTTTCACTCGCTTCTGGAAGAAATATTGGGGGACGTAAAATGAGGCTGCTCGTCATGTCGGCAAAGCCCGCCCCCGAAGTTTCCGGCCGGCAAGCGGACATCCGGGGTCTCTCAGGAAAGAATAGACTCCCGATTAATACCCCGGGAATGACGGACAGGCATTTTCAGGTCGTGACGGCATGTAATCCCGGTGAGGAATCGACAGAGACGTGATGAAGAACCAGAGAATGAAGAAAAAAAGGGCGGGACTCAGGAAGAACAGTCTGGCCCATCCTCTGGCCAGGATAGGGAAAACAGTCCTTGTCCTGCTGCCGGTTGCAGCCTTCGCTATAACAGTTTATTTCATATACACGGAGGCCCAGTCGGCTTTTCCCCTTCGTGAGATTACTTTTGTCGGCAATACTCACCTCACTGACGAAGAACTGAAGGACCTCGCCGGGCTGAAAGAAGGCGAAAACATCTTTACCCTGTCGAGCGGGGAAGTATACGAAAAGATGATGAAGTCTCCCTGGATAAGGTCCGTAATGATCAGGAAGGAGTTGCCTGACAGGCTCCGCATCGTGGTCACGGAAGCCGAGCCTTTCGCTCTTGTGGACATGAAGAGACACGTTTTCATCGTCGATGACAGAGGCAAACTGCTGGAAGAGCTTAAGAACAGCCCGATACCTTTCCTGCCGGTGATAACGGGCAACCCTTTCGAAGAGAAAGAGGTCTTTCTCGATGCCATCCGCCTTGCGAAAGCTATAAAAAAGACCGGCCTTCTCCTGGAAAAAGACCATGTGGAGATCATCGCCCATGAGGCGGAGGAACTTGCGGTGAACCTTGACGGTACACTGGTAAAGGTCGGCACGGGGGATTATGAGGGGAAGCTGGAAAGACTGATGGGTCTGGAAGACGAGATAAAGAGGAGGGGCATCCCCGTCGATTATATAGACCTCAGGTTCGCAAACAGGGTCGTGGTAAAGACCGTGCACGAGGTGGTCAGGTGATAGGGCATCCGATTGCAGTAGGCCTGGATGTGGGAACATCGAAGGTTTGCGCCGTAGCAGTGAAACTGGGGCCTGCGGGGGCCAGTATTATAGGTATTGGCACCGCCGCCTCCACAGGACTGAGAAAGGGAATGATCATTAATGTGGATGCCACCGTCGATTCCATAAAAAGTGCCGTCAGAGAAACGGAATCTTCGTCCGGAATAAAGATAAAAGCCGTTTCCGTGGGTATTTCCGGCGCCCACATAAGGGTGCAGGGGAGTTCCGGGGCGACAGGCATAAGAGGAGCAGAGGTCGCAGAATCGGACATCGAACGTGCCCTGGATTCGGCAAGAGCGGTATATTTCCCACTCGACAGGGAGGTGCTCCACGTAATCCCGGAGGAGTATGGGCTTGACGGGCAGGACGGCATTGCAGACCCATCCGGCATGGTCGGCGTAAGACTCGAAGCAAGGGTGCGCATAATCACCGGTGGAATAGCGGCAATCCGGAACCTTCTCAATTGCTGCGAAAGGGCCGGCGTCGAGGTCGCGGAGATTGTCTTCGGGCCCCTCGCCTCGGCAGCGTCCTGCCTGAGGCGAGACGAAAGGGACCACGGGGTCATTCTGCTCGACATCGGGGGAGGGACTTCCGACTTCGCGCTCTTCAGTAACGGCAGCCTGCGACATGCCGCCGTTTTCGGAATGGGAGGCAACCACATAACACAGGACCTGGCAGTGGGCCTCAAGGTCGGCATTTCCGAGGCTGAAAGGATAAAAAAGGCATGGGGGAAGGCCTTTTCCGGCGGATGCCCCGATTCTGAAGAGATAGAGATCAGAAGGTCCGGGGGACATATCGACAAACTGCCGAAGAGATATATCCCGGAGATCATACAGCCCCGGTGCGAGGAAATGCTGGAAGTGGTCAGGGCGGAAATAAAAAAGTGTTCGGGGTATGACAAGGCGGTCTCCGGCGTCGTTCTCACGGGCGGCACATGCCTCTTGCCGGGGTTCGACAGGCTGTCCGAGGCGGTCCTCGGTCTGCCCGTCAGGATCGGCGTCCCCCTGGATACGGGGAGTGCAAAAGCGGCGGTTGAGAGTCCCGTTTATGCCGCCGGCGTCGGACTTGCGACCCTCGATTATGAACCGGATCCGACGGAAACAGTTTATGCGGATATGATGAAGAGCGTTCTGGTACGGATGAAAGACTGGACAAAAAATATTCTGAAATATACGGACCTGAATACAAACAGAAAGAAAGGGGGTATGTTATGTTTGAAATTGAAGAAGTAAGGGGCCAGAAGGCAAGAATCAAGGTAATAGGTGTCGGCGGCGCGGGCGGAAACGCGGTCAACAATATGATCGCTTCAACGCTGCAGGGAGTCGAATTCATCGCCGTCAACACCGATCTCCAGGTCCTCGAAACCTCTCTGGCGCCGAAGAAGGTCCAGATAGGCCGGGAACTCACGCGCGGGTTGGGTGCGGGTTCGAATCCGGAGGTCGGAAGACAGGCCGCCCTGGAAGACAAAACGGCGGTCATGGACTGTATGGACGGCTGTGACATGGTCTTTATCACGGCCGGCATGGGAGGCGGCACAGGTACGGGTGCGGCGCCGGTGATAGCGGACATCGCAAGGGAGCTCGGAATTCTCACGGTGGCCGTGGTCACAAAGCCATTTTTCTACGAAGGGAAGAAGAGGCTATTGAACGCCGAGGAGGGAATAAGGGAACTCGCCGGGAACGTCGACACCCTCATCGTCATTCCCAACGACCGGATAAGCCTCGTGGTCGAAAAGGGCACACCCATGCTCAAGTCCTTCGCTATAGCGAACGATGTCCTCAGGCAGGCCGTTCAGGGCATATCGGATATCATAGTCGTGCCCGGACTTATCAATGTCGATTTCGCAGACGTGAAGACAATAATGGAGAATATGGGACGGGCTGTGATGGGGGCCGGCTCGGGCAAGGGTGAAGGCGGCGCGCTTGAAGCCGCCAAGAAGGCGATATCGAATCCTCTCCTTGAAGAATCTTCCATTGACGGCGCAAGGGGCATACTGATAAATATCACGGGCGGACTCGAACTCTCCCTCAGCGAGGTGCAGGAAGCGACCGCCCTGATTTACGACTCGGCCCACGAGGACGTCAATGTAATCTTCGGGGCCGTCATCGATCCTGACATCAGCGACGAAGTGAGGGTCACAGTCATCGCCACCGGATTCGAGGAAAAGAGAGAAAAGGCGGAACTCCCCCAAATCAGAAAGTGGACACCGGTAAGGGAACCCGTTAGTCTTAGAGGCTCCGAAAGGTTTCTCTCAAAAAGCCTCGGGGGCGGAGACGAAGCAAATACTGCAAGGCTTGATTCCATTAATTACGAAGAAGCCATAGATATGCCGGCTTTTCTCAGAAGGGCCGCCCAAAAGGAACTCTGATTTCCCCCTGAGGGACTTCCTTCCCCCACTAATAAGGAAGTCCCTCCCCTCCTTTTTGAACCGTTTGAATCCTTTGAACCCCTTGAACTGTTTGAACTGTTTCTTTGTCCGGTTTGACAATACGGCGAATTCAGGTATAATGTTATACAGTTATGGTTGGTACGTATCGCCTCAGACTGAATATATACGGACAATCTGTCGACTATTTCAAACCCGGGGTTATCGTATGCAAGTCGATGACGAAAGCATAAAGGGCCCTTCACTCGGAGACCCCGCCCCGTTCATCGAAGCCATCGCTTTAAAGAAGACCCGCAAACGTGATTCCGGGAGCGGATGGACTATTCTTATTTCTCATCCGCAGGACCTGTTGCCCTTGTTCAAGACGAGAACGATCAACTACGTACTCTGCAAGAGAAAGATAAGGATTGTAATGACCGGAAGCGGCAGTTCGGACAACGGAGCCTCTGACAACAGATTCCTTACAAAATACATCACGCGGCATAACATGGCATTTCTGGATGACCCCGACGGTAGAATTTCGTCCAGCTACGGACTGGGCGAATACGGAGCTAACGGGGACGTCAAAGGTGTCTTCGTTATCGACCCCGGGGGAATCTTGAGGATGAAACTGTACTTCGACCCCGGTCAGCCCAGAAATTTTTACGAAATTCTTAAGCTCGTGGACGCCCTCCAGGAAGCCGACAGGCAGAAGAGGAACAAACCTGCCTCCGGTGCCTGGAAGCGCCGGTTGAGTATTATAAGCAGGCCCGGCACCGTGCCGGAAGAAGGATAGGACAGTCCTTTTACACTACCCTCTCCTGACAGCTTGTCTTTGCTTTCCTTTGTTTTCTCTGTGAAACTGTAACCCGCAGTCAAGGGTAAGATGTGTTTACATGCGTCACGTCACCGGTTGACGTATGGCAGATAAGCGTACAGCTGCCCGAGAATGTCCCGGTATCGGTAAAGGTCGGGTACGTTTGACCCGATATGGGCGATACATAGCGAGTATCGAAGTTTATGAGGTTGGTATGGTCGCCCGTTCCGGGCGTATTCACTATCCCATGAGGATCATGGCAGACCGAACAGGGGACGTTTGCCGCCAGATGTCCGCTGTGTCCTCCTTTCATTGTCGTCATGTTCTTCTGGAAACTTACATCGCTCAAGATACTGTCCCGACTGTGGCATCTGTAACAGAGCGCGTAACTTTGGAAGCTCTCAGGGGTGTTCATCGTCGTCTCATACTCATCTCTGAGTATGGGAGCATACTTCGATCCGTGAGGTCCGCTGGAAACGCTGTCGTCGTCCGCATGGCAGTCCGTACACTTTATAATGCTGGACAAATTGAGAGTCGGCATGAGGGTCGAAGGGATGCTCGGGACCTGCACATTGACTCCGATTCCCTCGACGGGATGAAATGACGTGTTTAGCAGATCGAACGCTGACTGCATATTGGTATTGCTCACAACACGGGGGATAAACGGGACCATCTGGTTCAGATCGGCGTGGCACTTGAAACATATTTGATACTCATATGTCGCGGGTATGGCAGCGGTCCGGTTCTTGTCCATGCCGCTCACGTTTTCGGTCATTCCCGAGACTCCTCCCACATCGGTCTGAGGCGAAGGGGTTGCGTTCACAGAGTGTGCATTATGGCAGTCCACGCACTCCACGTGACGGCCGGTGATAGCAGTCGGGGACTCATTCGGCTGATGGACACCGGTAGTAATCTCGACCGGGTGCCTCGATGCCTTTTGAAACTGTGAATAGATATTTTTCTGCGCTACAGTACCGTTATGACAGTCAAAGCAGTTCTTCTCCTCTTCCTGATAGCGAAGAAGTCTGACCGGCCCGCCCGCGTTATGCATCACGTGACAGCTCTCGCAGCCGTAATCCGCAACGGTTGTCCAGTGCGTCCATTCCATTCCTGGAAATGGGACAGGCAGGGTTTTGAGAGAATTCCTGTGCGCAGACAACTCCCAGCCGGGAACAGCGTGACATGCGACGCACAACGCGGACTCCCTGTTATCCATGACGAGAAACATGCCGTAGGTATTGTCATGCGGATCATGACATGTGGAGCACTCAATAAAGCCCTGTCCGTAGAGAGTAAGGTTCGCCGGCGGAACCGCCCTGATCCCGGGATCGGATGTCGCGGCATAGTACGAGAATGAGATAGGATGGTCGGCGGCGAGGGACCCAATATAGGAAGGGAGGCCCGGCGTAATCGCTCCCGCCATGGTTATCCCCCTGGAAGGATTGAGCACAGTACCGAGGGCTATGGTCCCGTCATGACAGCTGAGGCAAAGCCTTGAAGGCCCGCTGGGCTGGGAGACCCCGGCGACCATTGTACCGCTCTGATAGAGTTCGTAGCTCTTTGCCGAGACTGTCTTGTTCCACAGCGGTGTCCGCGGCGCAGCATTATGCGGAGTATGACAGAAGATGCATATTCTCGTTTCAGTCAGGGCCTTGATGGGTCCGGGTCCCGTTACCGACAGGTTATGTTTCGTCATGTTGATTCCGGTCTTAACCTGGGCTGCGCCCGGCCGGCCGAAAAAGAAACCGCACATAACAAGGGCTACGCATACTGTGTACTTATATTTATGCACAAGCATCTTTATTATTTCACCACAGAGACGCAGAGCGCGCAGATAGTTAACATTACAGCTGCAAAAAGATTGCAAATGAACAGCCAGAAATGCCTAATTGGCTGGCTTTTAAGCCTCTCAACGCACCTAATGCCGAAGGGTACCGAATGTTGTCCCAAGGTCAAGCCCCTTTTCGTCATGCCCGAGGTTCTTAGTCGGGCATCCAGTCTCTCTGAAAACTTGGATCCCCGATTGCTACCTCGGGAATGACGAACTTGAAATGCGGGCAACTTATGCACCCCTGGGGTATATCTGCTCCGCGCCTCTACGGCAAACATATCATTAATGTTCTTCTGTACGTTCCGGTTCACTGCCGTTCCCAAGGATCTGGAAAACCTGGATCCGCTGGTTATAAGTGTCGCATACGTAAAGTCTGTCACTGCCGTCAATAAATATTCCAGAGGGAAGCCAGAATTCGCCTCCTCCTGTCCCCCTGCTGCCGAGAGTAAGAAGGAACTCTCCCTGCTCGTTGAACAACTGGACATTGTCAAAGAGCCTGTCGACAACATAAATAATCCCTCTTTTGTCGGCCGCAACGCCCTTCGGCATTGAAAAGTCGCCCGAACCGTCACCGTGATGGCCGACAGAGGCAAGGAAACCACCCGAAGAGTTGAATATCTCAACCCTGAAATTCATGGCATCGGTCACATAAATCTTGCCCGGCTCGGTCCAGAATATGTTGGTAGGAAAGTTAAAATCGCCGCCCTTTGTTCCCCTCCCGCCGAAAACGAAAACGGCATCCCTGTTGCGGAAGGCATACACCTTGTTTTCCAGGGTATCGACAACATAGAGAAGCTTCCTGGCACTGTTGTAAGCCAAACCGGTCGGCCTCTTCAATCCGACCATGAAGGCTTCTTTGATATGATAGAGAAAATTGCCCTCCTTGTCGAAGACCATTACCTCACGCCTGGCCGAATCCGAGACATAGAGGCGCGACTGGTCACCGAATACCACCGAAACAGGAGAGACCATCTCCGTGTCATTGACGGCGGACAGCTCCTTATACTTCGCTTCAGAAGGAATATACAGATGCACGCACCGACATCCCGGGTCCGCGACCGCAATCCTTCCGTCGGCAGCCGTGGCCACCTCGACCGGACGCCTGAATTTTACCTCCTCTTTTCCGAATATGGCGGTTCTGACAGAGCCTCCTGTCTCCCTGAACCCCGTCAGCGTCTCTATATGCTGCAGCCTGCCTTTCTGAGGGGCCGACGGCCACACTGTCCGGCTCTCCAGGGGCTGTTGAACCACTGCCCATTTAGCCGCACATCCGGACAAGAACAAAGCCGCGGCGCAAAGCGCACTCAAAATGAAAAAAGGGCCGCCTGTACGGCAGTTCATAAAGTTCCACCCCCTCGGCGGAAATTTATAATTAGTTCTTCCGGCGTTCATGTGGCTGTGTCTTTATTCCTCCCCTTTGGCAAAGGGGAGGTTAGGAGGGGTTACTTCCAAAAACAATTTATTCAGAACACCCTGCATGTCGAGTAACACTTCATTATCCCAAAACCTTATTACTTCAATCCCCTTTGCCCTCAAATATTCTGAACGAAACTCATCATATTCCTTGTTCTCGCTCTGATTGTGCTGCCCACCGTCTAATTCTCCGGCAAGCTTCACCGCCGGATAATAGAAGTCCAAAATATATGGGCCTAAACTGTATTGACGAAAAAACCTCATCCCATTAAAATTTTTATTTCGCACCTGTGTCCAGAAAATTTTTTCAGCATCAGTCTGATCCCGTCTTAACTCTCGTCGCCTTTGCTTTAATTGTGGATCATTTCTCAAAAACTTCATAACGCCCCCTGCCCCCTCTTAACTTAGGAGGGGGGTAACTTCCACACAAAAGCCGGAAGAACCTTATAATTAATCTTCCTCTGCGAACTTTGCGTCTCTGCGGTGAATATTGTCCTTTTCATTTTATTGCACGGTGTTTCTTTCCGAAAT
Organism: Candidatus Sulfobium sp.; assembly: GCA_037380845.1. GTDB lineage: Bacteria > Nitrospirota > Thermodesulfovibrionia > Thermodesulfovibrionales > UBA6898 > JARRRD01. The sequence goes on from JARRRI010000066.1 coordinate 8,700, forward strand.
TCCGACCGGACCGGATCACTCCTTCTCCTTGACATTCCCTCCCGCATCAAGTATCTCTATTTTCGCCCCCTTCTTCAGATTCTCTTCCCACGCCGCCATCATTTTTCCGGCTCTCCGGGCCTTCAGCCTGCTTTCAACGTACCCTCTGACCTGCTTGAAACCGGCGTCCCTCATGGGTGAGTATTTCTTTAACTTGATAATATGGATACTGTCGGCTGTTTTTATTACGCCCGAAACCTCTCCTTCCTTCAGCTTGACAGCTGCATCGTAAAGGTCCTTCTGCTTGTCCCTGTGGAGTTCCATTTCCCTTACTATAAAAGTGCCGTCGGAGGGGATATGCCTCGGCTCCTTCTCCTTATCATTGTTTATCTTCTCGCGGAGCGCATAGGCCGCCTTCATAGAATCCTTGTCTGCAGGGTCGACAAATAGCACTACGTCGTCGATAAGCACCTTCTCAGGGATGTCCCTTATGTCATCTTCGGATATGACGACCTTTGACAAAACGTCTTTTTCAAAAATTTCCTTGACCAACCGGTTACGCTCCAGTTTTTTCCTAAGCTCCGCCTCGGTCACATTGTTCTTTTCGAGCATCTCTCTGTATTTCTCCTCTCCACCGGCCCTCTCCTTAAGTGCTGCTACTGCCGCATCCAACTCTCTTGGCTTCACCTTCATTCCTTCGGCGAGAGCCTTTTGATACGCCAGCTCCTGGACTATGAGCTTATCGAGCGCCTTCCTGGCAATGGCGCGAAAATCTTCCTGCCCCGCGCCTGCGGTTCCATGCCCCTTCGCCTTGAGAACCCTCGCCACTCTCGCCTCGAGTGCTGCAGCCGTTATCGATACCCCGTTAACCTTAGCTACGACTTCCCTGCCCGACTGCGCGGCCGTTCCCTCATTTTCCACCGCACGAAGGGCTTCATTCTGCCCTTCGACAGTGCCGGAAACAGCCGGCAAAGCCGCTGCCAGGAAGAATACCACGCATGCGAATGTCAGTATTGCCCTCTTATTCATACACATTTCCAACCTCGCGTCTTTCATTATACTCCTTTCCGTCTTTACAGAAAAAACTGTCCCACTAAAGCACAAAAGTCACCCGGAAAACCGGACTGGATTCCCGACTAAGTCCTCGGGCATGACGAAAAAAACAACAGCCAGAGTCACAAAGTCGCCGTCATTCCCGAGAGCTTGCCCTCGAAGTTCTCAGTCGGGGGCAGTAGTCGGGAATCCACTGTCTTTGTCCACTCCGAATACTTAACTCCAAAATCTTCCTTTTTGTCAATTTTTGTGTCTTATTTGCCTTATGTGGCGATCTTTCTCTACAGTGAACATTATGCCTTTGCCTCTCAAAAGAGTTTCCTTTTCACCTTAAAATAATAATATTGGTAGACCTGCCGGTTCTTTCCGCCCGTGAACTCGCTGTCTGAGAGACTCGCAGTCGCCCCGGCGTTCACATAAATTTTTCCTAAATTCCACACATAATTTGAACTGAGGGAGTAAGAGTTGGATGTTGACAGCGACTGGTCCCGGCTATAGGCGCCGAGGAGAGAGAGGTACATATTGTGCTTCGGGAATGTCCACTGTACCGATGCGCTTGCTCCGAAAAGACGGTCCGAGTAACTCACTCCGCCCGTGGCGGTGCCCTGGGGGTAGAAGATGTCCGAGTAATTCGCCGATGCCTGAATCTGAGTGTGCTGCGTCAGACTTTTCACGTAAGTCGCCTCGGCCTTCCATCCCCTGGAGGGATTGACGTTAGAACTGATCGTGAGATATGACGCCGAGAGTGTAAATGGCCTTTTGACAAAGGTGAACCCGAAAATATTCGAGGTAAAGTCCCAGGGCTGCTGGTCCGTGAAGCCGGACAACACCTTCTGACGGCTCTTACTGTAATTGTAATAAGGATAGAACATGTCGTTGAACAGCTCAAAATTGAGCTGGTAGTTCAGGTTTGTTGTCCGGAGCTTGGTTTCCGCATTATTGAGCAGGTAAGATACGACAAAATCGTAGGTCCCGGGAATAACGTATTGAGGGGGCAGGTTCACTATCGTAATCTGAAAGGTATTTCCGAAGGGCGTGACGACGTAATCGGCGTTCTCCTCGAGAGGAATCAGTTGCCCGGGAGCCTCCAAAGAGTTCACGAAAACCAGTATTGTGGCGGCATCTATGTCCTGGTTGTCCAACGTAAACGAGCCTGGTACGCGGACCCCCGGGTGGGGTTCGTTCGGCACTGCCTGGACACCTTTCCTGTCGGTGGTCGTTCGCCCCACCGAAATGGCGGACCTCAACCTGCCCCCGGGGATATACTTTGAGTAGGTAAAACCCAGAGTGTTCGAGAGCGTTTTGGTTGTGCCTGTCCCCGAGTCAAGCGACCCGTAGCCGAAGCGGTAAGTCGTGAAGAGGCTGCTATAAAGTTTGTGGGTGATCAGCAGAGAGACGTTGCGCGTCGTCGACGAAATATCCTGCTCACCGCCGGTCTCACTGGAGCTGTTCAATTTATTCTTGTTCCAGTTGAACCCAAGGTCAGAGGTAAAGTTCCATGGCAGTCTGAAACGGACCAGCTCCCCCCAGTTCATCGTCTTGCTGCTGAGCGACAAGGAGCTTTGTCGCTGACTTGACTCCGTATAAGCCACGTTTGAGGACAAGCTGATCGTTTTCAGAAAATAAATATTGCTGAGGGCGGCCTGGTCTGTAGAGCCGTTGGTAAAGGAATATGTCGTATGCTCATAGGACCCTGAGTAGGAATAATATTTTTCCTGGCCCATCTCCTTATAGTATGTGCCCAAAGCGCCATACTTCCTTGTTGTGTAACTGCCGCCCGGGTAGTCATCGGTCGTGTCTATGTAGTGGGCGTTGAATAGATAGGGCTTCTTCTTATACCTGAATATCGCGCCCTTGCTGTAAGCTACCGACCGGGATTGCTCGAAGGCCCGCCGGGTAAGAGGCTCTACGCGGAGAGCAAAGAGCTCGAGATTATACGGATGCTCCGGCAGGACCACCATCCTGAAGGTATATTCGTTGGCGAACATGGTACGGAAGGGCTTCGAAAGCGGCCCTATCGAGAAGCTTTCCTGCTTCGTGCCGGCAGATAACTTCAGGACAAAAGTTATGAACCTCGGATCATAGACGTACCCCAGCGTGTTGAGCTCGAGCGTTTCCCTCAGGAAGGTGTCCTTGCTCGTTATTCCCCTCCCGTTCGTCGTGTTCTTCTGGTTCTCATATGATGCGTCAAGTGTCAGAAATCCGGTATAGTCTGATATCCTCGGTACGAACTGCCTGAAGTCCGCCTGGACCTCCGGAGCAGCGGTCAGAATAAGCATAAGAACAGCGATCAAGGTTACAGTCCTTTGCATATCTCCCAGGCAATCCGCCAGATTTACTCAAACATCCCGAATTCGGATGCATACTGCGATTCATATCCGTAGCCCGGCAAAGCCGGAAAAAAGACTATTTCACCGCAGAGACGCAGAGTTCGCAGAGATTTTATCAGTTTTGTTTTCCGGTGAGAGGCCGGAAAACAAAATAAGCCCGTCACGGCAGTTTATATATTTCTGCTCTCTCAGCAGAAATATATAACTTACACTCTTTGCGTCCTCTGCGTCTCTGCGGTGGATCGTTACCTATGCCGTTATTTCAACAAAAACTCCTTATTCGACGAGTGTGCGTCGTGGCACGACGTACATTGTTCACCGTCGATCGCCTTATGCGCCTTGTTCTTGAAGATATCTTTCTTATTATGGCAGCGCAAACAGAATGTCGCCGGATCTGAATTAAGAAAATAGGGATAAGCGGAGCCGTGAGGATCATGGCACATGAGACACCCGCCGGCCGCAACCGGACCATGTACGTATTTTTTTGAAAGATCCAGCACGTGACACCTGAAGCACAATTTCTCCGGGGGCAAAATCAGAACATTGCTGCCAGGCGTGTGGCACCCGTTACATTGCCTGGAGGCATAGGGGCCGTGCATACGGTAAGTAACCGCCCTCATCGATGCCGTTTTATCCTCCTGCTCACCGGTTTTCTTCTTAATGGCCATCTCCGGATTCGGGACTCCATCGAATTGCTGCTCCTTCTCCTCTAACTTTTTTTCCGGGGGCTTTTCCTTTTCCCTCTTCTTGATGATCTCCTCGGCCTGCTTTAGGAGCTCCTCATAGGTCGGGTATTTCACCCCTTTTTCCTTCCCGTAGGCAAAGATATTGACCAGTCTGTCGCCAAACTGGCTCGTAACCGCTACCAGATATTTTGGCTCGAAATTTGGGTCGAGATCTTTCTGGAAATACTTGACGCTGTCATAATCAACAAAAATCCCTGCCGGCAAGATCAGTTTCCCGGGTTTTGTTCCGCCTTCCCCGAAGAACATAAGAAGCTGACCTTTGCTGTTGAACATCTGAACGTTGTAGAAAGAAGCGTCCACCACGTAAACATTGTCATCCTTGTCTATGGCGATGCCCCTCGGCCTGGCGAAATGCCCGAGGTTCGTCCCCAGACTTCCCAGGGTAGCAATCAAATGGCCGTCCCTGTCGAACTTCACGACCTGGAACCTGCCGGCGTCGACGACATAGAGATACCCCTTGCTGTCAAATGCCAGATTTACGGGCATATACAGCGTATCCTCAACCTTGCCCTTGCTTCCGAAAGTCCTGACAATCTCTCCCGTGGCCTTGTCGAACACCCTGATTTCGCCATTCTTTATGTCGGCCACATAGACCAGGCCGTCGTAATACACGGCTGCGACCGGCTTCCAGTCCCCCGGTCCGCCGAGGGCCTTGACATAAAAGTCGTTTTTGTCGAAGATCACCACCTGCTGCCTGATGGGGTCAGCAACGTACTTATTGCCCTGGTCGTCTATACTTATGTTCAGGGGCTGGATCAGTTTCCCCTGGCCCTTGGCGCCATGCAGCGGCTCGAAGGTCCTTTTCTGCAAATCAAATACCATGACCGTCCTGTTTGTGTCACACACATATATCTTGCCCCCGTACATCGCAATGCCGTAAGGTTTGTCGAGTATTCGCCGGCTCTCCTTTTCTCCGGTTACGAAACTCTCGAAGGCCGATTTTTTCGGTTCGATGTCCTTAGCTCCCTCGTAGGATGTCAGGAACTGCACCCGCGGAAGGTCCGGGGGAGGCGGATAGAATACCGCGGATTCCTTTTCAATCTTGGGTTGAGTTGTTGCGCAGCCCCCAACGACAAAGAGCAGCACGGCCAATCCTGCAAATTTCAATACCTTATGCATCACCAGAAACTCCCTCTTTACAAATTCTTCCGGCCCAGCTAAGCAAAAAGCCGAAGTGCAATTTATTATTATACAACATGTTCTCTGTCTAAGACAGTTTCACAAATATTAAAAGATATTAAGAAACGAAGGTGACTGTAAGTAGATAACCAGGGGCAAACTCGTCGAATTCTGCCAAGGGTGTTGGACATATCTCGAAGTTGAAATTCATGGTATCCGCTTCGTATGTCGCTCCGGCTTGTCCGGAATCTGTCACTACAAAGTATTGACTTTTTCGGTCGCGGATGGGTCTCTTCTGAGAGCTTCTATGTAAAGAGGTTTCTTGGTCATTACGCTGTTTATCTCATTGCCGCCCGCATCTCTGCATCAGATAACTTTGTCTGCTCGAAAAAAGGGGGATGATCTCTCATCCCCCCTCCGTACAAAAAGATAGTCGCTGTTAAACTAAGGGGCTATTCCTATAGTCTTTGTTCCCTTGTTGTGGCAGGACAGGCAGAGGTTACTGTTTGCGTTGCTGACATAGAGCAGTTTCTCACCCGTGTTGCCCTTGTTGTGAACAGCGTGGCAAGTGGAGCATTCCATCTTGCCGCCCCAGAGCAATCCCGATACAGGAATGATATTCGATCCCCCGTCGATTGTCTGGTCGAATACAGCCGTGTCGGCCTGGTAAATCTGATCATCTACCGCTGCAACAGAGGCATAATCGAAACCGATCGGGTGATGGTTCGCGAGATATCCCTGCGCACCGATGTTGTACTCGGCCGTTATCGTGGAACCGCCGCCGCTCTGCGACTTGGTGCTCTGCGGTGAGTGGCCGTACTCGTTGACAGCGATAGTGCCGTCATGGCAGCTCAGACAGAGAAGTGACGCTGCGCCGATCCTGTCAAAATTGTCGATCGCCTGAGAACGCCTTGCACCGTCTATCGGCTGATCAGGGCCGTTGTTGTAAGGCGTAAATACCGTCGTGGTGATTGTGTGGTTCCAGAGCGGCAAATATGTTGCATTGGCCGGAGCCAGCGGACCCGTGCCGACTGCACCTGCGGTGGTAAGCCTGTAGGTATGGTGCGGCGCATGGCAGAAAATACAGATCCTGTCAAGGTAGTCATCCGGATTGGCTTTGTAACCTACCTGAGTATTTGCCCTGCGAAGGTCATGGACCGTTCCGTTGATGCCTGTGCCTGCGTCTCCGCCCAGATTTATTCCCTCTTCACCTGTATACGGCGATGTGATAGCGAACGCGCTGGCCGCCACCAACAATACCGCTACGGCAAGGCATAGCGTAATTATTGAAAGTTTCTTCATTACTTTCCTCCTTGGAATTTTGCATTGTGTCGCGACGTACCTGTCCGACTACACCTTCTCGTTGCCCTTTCCGACACCCCCGGAGCCGTAAGAGCCTTACAGCTGAATGGCAGACAGAATTTATTCGGCCATTATCGAGCAAGTTGTGTACCACTGAGGAAAGCGGCAGACCATCATCT
>JARRRI010000067.1:0-17770 GCA_037380845.1 Candidatus Sulfobium sp.
CATTTGAGTTCACATCGCGTCCTCCCGGTTGCGCACAAGCGGTAAGCTGACTACTGAAGATAGATTGCGGAATATGGCTGAAGCCCCTCCGGATGGGTCCTCCGAGCAAGACTCCTTCCTGTACTCAACGGCAGTTTCAAATCCTGATAGCTACAGATTTCATGTCCTACTCCCAAACATGCAAGATTTTTAAATTTTTTCAAAACCCCCTACTTCTGTAGGATTGACGGGAACTTATGGAAGATGTATCCTCGAAATTAAGAACAAGGATGACCACAATTATGAAGGGAGGAGCGAGAACTAATCCGAAAACAGAATTATTTGGAGATCTGCACATGAAAACGGCTACTTTAGGAAAGTCTCAGGAAACAAACAGGACCCAAACGGAGCCTATGAGGATCGTTGTGCGATATTCTGATGGCCAGATCTTAAAAGGTTACACTCAGAACTTTTTCCCTAATAAGCCTGGTTTTCTTGTTACTCCTATTTCTGATAAACAAGCGCACGAACCCCTGGAAGTCCGTATAGAAGATCTCAAAGGTTTGTTCTTTGTCCGTGATTTCGAAGGTCATCCCTCTTATGAAGAGCGCAAACAATTTTTGGAAGACGATCGACCTATTGGTCGAAAAGTGGAAGTGACTTTCAAAGACGGTGAAGTGATAGTCGGCACAACAATGGGCTACGACCCTCTGCGAGCCGGCTTTTTCCTCTACCCAGCTGATTCCGGAAGCAATAATCTGAGGGTTTTTGCTGTGAATGCCGCCGTCAGACAGGTCCTTTTTCTGTAAATGTCGCTTAGACGTATTAAGAGAGTATCTCGAAGGGGTGGGAATGCAAAAGGTATCAAAGGGATGACTGTCAATGGCTACTGTGACAGCGCCGGAAAAGAGAGGACACAAAAGATTCAAAAGAAGCTGCGAAGTTGAATTTCAGGTAAACAATAAAATTTATCGAGGAATCACCGACAACTTCTCTATTGATGGGCTCCTTGTTGTGACCGACAACCCTCCGGCCCTGGACTCTGTAGTTTCCATAACGCTGCACCTGCCCAACAGTGCACCTTTCGGTTCGCCTTCGGGGATTATGATATAGCGCTTGTTTTTGAAATGCCAGATAGTGTAAATGCCGCTGCTTTTTCTATGGCGGCCTCCTCAGGAGGCGGTGTAAAAGCCGTTAAGACTACGCAACTGCTGACGACTGAGGAGGCGGTCGCAGCTATGAAGAAGGCGGCAAAGTCAGGCTACAAGCCTCCTAAAATATAGTCAGCTCTCTTTGCTGGCAGTAAATGAAGTGAGGAATTATAGAAAAGGCACCGAGTGGGGGACGCTTCACGCAACATGGACGCCGAAGGCAGCAAAGAAGAAAAAAAGTAGGTACTGAGAAGTAGTTCGGCCACGATTCAGGGATGCAGCTATTTTGAACTTTGCTGCATCCCTTCTTTATTAAATAACTTCCGACGAGATTTTATGCCAGTCGCATTATCGAGTCTGGGTGGCTTCTTTTGCCAAAAGACGCAGGTCTAGCGGTTCGCCTTTGCGCTCATCTCTTACCAGACTCCTTGCCCCATTCGGGCACGGCTCTATGCAAGCGCCACACCCCATGCATTTCCGCCAGTCCAAAGCTGCGCCCTCTTCCCCCAAAGAGACGGCATCAAACGGACATGCATTGACGCAAGTACCGCAGGCAGAGCAAAGATCTTTATCCTCTTTAGCTATGTAGCCAGATGACGCAAGCATCGGGATACCATATTTTGTCATTGCCTCTATTCCTCCGCAGCAGCATTTACAGCAGTTACAGATGACATAGAAGCGGTCAAGCATTGCATCTTTGAACCAGGCGCTATGCACATGCCCACGTTTGTGTTCAGCCTCCAGCAGTTCCAGCGCTTCGGACTGGCTTAGTCTGCGACTGCTTTTGGGGTTGTGTTCCAGGATGAAATCTACAAAGGGTTTGCCAATGACCATACATACCTGTGTCGGTTGGCATGAATTACTACGGGTATGGCGGCAACCGCATTCATAAGCTACCACGTCAGGCGGTCCATTGAGCACGATATCGCGGGCCATGGGATAGGGAATGATATGCTCAAGATCTTGAAGAGGTATATTTCGGTTAAGGGTAATTATCGATTTGGCCTGTTCCTCGGTCAGAACCTTACCGTGATACCGGTCCGACAACCACTTTTTCCCTGCTGGCTTCAGACGGGGGATAATGTTGAGAAGCAAAACTCTTATATATTGATTCGTCCAGCGCCCATAAATATATCCGTGTGGCCCTTGAAGGTTAAGTATTCTCTGCAATCCGCCCTCTGTCATCAACCTCAAAGTTGAGTACAGTTACGATGAGCAGGATATCCCCTAACATTGTGTCCCTCCTTACTGCGTCAATCAGTTATTAATGTAAGTTGCCATACCGCCCTAAACAGGTGTCTTGTCAACGGGTCGCTCGATTTTATATGCAGAGGAAACGCCGAACGTAACCGATACTGGGAGGAACGGCAAATACCTTGCTTCATGCTACACCCCTCTACTGATACGCTATCAAGGAATTTCTTAGCTGTCAAACAGTCAAGCAGTATAACGCTTTCCTAAGGATGCCGATTTTGCCACCCGAGGCTACGCGGAGTTCTACACGTACTCGATAACAGTTTCGTTTTCTAATACCTGAGGAGTCTTTTTGTGCTTGACAGGTGCCCGCTAAATGGGAGTCGGTGGAATCCGGGCCAGGGGCGATCTATTTTGTCGATCCCGGCGGCCACAGAGTTCGGGACAAAAGTCTTCCTCGCGCCCTTAATGCCTTCAGCCCGTTGATTACCAGAAGCAACTGTCGGAGATCTCAACGACGGGGAAGGCCAAGACCGACTGAAGCAAAGTATTCATTGTGTACCTGGCGCCGCGCATGTTACAGGACAAAGTCTCGGTGAGTTGCATCGGTCGATAACTGCGGACTCTCAGTCATACTCATTCTATTTATATCCCGTGGCGTACGGAACAGCCTTAATTTTGCAAAACGCTTCACCGATATCCTATCGACGTGTTATATTTCTTTAAAGGAACAAAGATGGAGAAGAATAAAATGAACAAAAAATATGCGAGAGTTTTTCAGTTCAAGATTTCTTTGAAGGGAATCAAGCCTCCCATCTGGCGGCGCATACAGGTGCCTGAGACGTACACATTCTGGGACTTGCACGTTGCCGTTCAGGACGCGATGGGCTGGGCGGATACCCATCTTCACTATTTTGAGGTTGTTAATCCTTCGACGGGAGAGAGAGCAATTAGGTATTCCCGATGAGGACTTCGACGATGTCGTCCGCCCCGGGTGGAAACGGAAGATAGCCTCTTACTTCAAGAAGAAGAGCGATAAGGCCAGATACATTTACGATTACGGCGACGACTGGGAGCACGTAATAACACTGGAAGAGATTCTCCCCCGTGATGAAGCCAACGAATATCCCCTCTGTTCAGGGGGGGCAAGAGCATGTCCGCCGGAAGATTGCGGTGGGGTTTGGGGTTATGCCGATTTCCTTGAAGCGATAATGGACCCCGCCCATGAAAGCCTTGAAGAAATGCTGGACCGGCCGGAGGGGAGTTCGATCCGGAGGATTTTGACCCGAAGGATGTCCACTTCGACGACCCCGAAGAGAGACTGAAGAGTTCGCTGGTCATAGATTAACCTTGCAACCCGAAAGTCCTTTCCGCCGGAACCGATATCCTGTGACCATCACCTTGCATTCATCACTTATCAGGCTAAAATTATGTTAGGCGCGCAAACCAGATTGCCGGAGCGGCAGGCGTGACTGCTTAAAAAGAATGGACTCCCGATTACTACCTCGGGAATAATGCATAAAAGGAAGCTTTTTACGAAGAAATTAACTTTAATTGTGTCTCCGAGCCTCTGCGGCGAAAATGCTTTTGGTCCGGTTTTGCCGGTTTAAGGTATCAGATGTCTTCTGTAGACGATAGAGTCAAAAAAAGCCTGAGATATTCCATCTGGGACGGCGCGTTTGCGGGCGCCATGCAGGGGTTTACCCAGGAATACTTTGCCCCTTTTCTGCTGCTGATCAACGCGACTGCCAGTCAGATTGGCGCTCTGACGGCCGTGCCCAACCTTGTGGCAGCCATTCTCCAGATCAGGAGCACGGAAGTCAGCGAGTTCCTGGGGTCCAGAAAAAGGGTACTCAACATCTTCGTTTTATTGCAGGCACTGATGCTCATTCCCATGATGGCCGTCGCTTTCTTCCACGGCAGTGCCGGCAGCGTCTCCGCCTTTATAGTGTTCGTGACCCTCTTCACCGCCTTCGGGGCCTTTGCAACCCCTGCCTGGGGAAGCATGATGTCAGACCTCGTCCCCGAAGAAAACCGGGGAGATTTTTTCGGCCGGAGGAACGCGCTGGCAGGCATAGTGACGATCGCCGCCATGTTCGCCGCTGGATTGATTGTCCACTATACGGAGCCCTTCTCGGCGTATTTCGGCTTCGCCCTGGTATTCGTGGCGGCTTTTCTCTTCCGGATGCTTTCCTGGTCGTACCTGAAGAAGATGTACGAGCCCCACATGCCGCCGGAATCAGGAAGGGGGCTTGCATTCGTGAAGTTCATCTCCAGGATAAGGGAGGACAACTTCTCCAGGTTTGTAGTTTCCGTCTCGCTGATGAACTTTTCCGTAAACCTCGCCGGACCATTCTTTGCAGTCCTGATGCTCAGGGACCTCAAGTTCAGCTATCTAATCTATACGGTCATCATGGTCGCCGCCAGCCTGTCGGTCTTCCTCACCACCTGGCGATGGGGGCGCCATGCCGACCACGTGGGCAACATAAAGGTGGTAAAGGCCACCTCACTTCTGATATGCACCATTCCGATCCTGTGGATGATCAGCCTCGATCCTGTCTTTCTGGTCTTCGCGCAGATCTATTCCGGCTTCCTCTGGGCGGGGTTCAACCTCTCGGCGGCCAATTTCATATATGATGCCGTGCCCTCACGGAGCCGGACAAGGGGCATAGCATATTTCAACGTGATTAACGGAATATCCCTTTTCGCGGGTGCAATAACCGGAGGGTATCTTGTCCAAATCCTGCCTCCGCTTCTTGGCTACAGGATCCTGAGCCTGCTTCTGATATCCACCGTACTCAGGCTTGCGGTCAGGTTCTTCCTGATAACCGGTCTGAAGGAAGTGCGTCCCGTAGGGAGGGTCGGAAACAGAGAGCTGTTCTTCAGCATTATTGGGGTCAAACCGCTTTTAGGGATTGAAAGGAAAACCCTGAGATACTGACGAACTGCCGCTTTAAGACTCATGCCTTTTCGGAACCTGTCTCAAAATTGCAATTTGTAAGATTTTAGCTGTCTCTGTCATTCCGGTTTTGGCTCAAAACGACAATTCCGCTGGATCATTAGTCTCAGATCCACCGACGAACATCATACCAGCGCCGTTTCCGCGATATAAGAGATACCGTTAGAAATGCTGTTGACAGTATGCACTTTCAATGCTACGTTTCAGCCAGAGGGAATATTCTTCCGGCAGGAAATTTAACCCAAGGAGGATGCAATGACGACGTTTTCGAAGGAGGTCAGGATGAAAAAGGCAGAAGCGATTGTTGTGGTAGCAGTCCTGTTGTTCGCGCTTGCGGCGGGCGCAGAAGATATGCGGCCTCCCAAGGCGATGAATAAAATCGAGCCGTTGCCGCGAGATCTGGAAATTCAGCTGGCGCTCAGCGCACTGCCTCCACATCTCAGAGATAATGCGACCGTTTATGTGTTAAACCCTGACAAGGGTTTTGAAGTTGCCCGCAAAGGCACAAATGGGTTCCACGCCTTTGTCGCTCGAACCGGCGATGATACCTTCAGGGGGTCCTGGCCCTTAACCGCGTATAGAGATGATATTCTCTACCCGATTTCCTTTGATAGTGCGGGCGCCAGGGCACAGATGCGGGTCTTCTTCGATGCTGCAGAAATGCAGGCCAAGGGCACTCCTCCCGGCGAACTCAAGAAGATCATCAAAGAACGCATCAGAACCGGATACTATAAGGCGCCGGAACGAGCCGGTGTTTCATACATGCTGTCTCCGATACTGAGGACGTACGAAAACCCGGATAAAAACAACAGGGTATACACCGCAAACGTGCCCCACGTCATGTACTACGCTCCCAATGCGTCCAATGAAGACATAGGCGGGACTCCCCCCAGTATACATATTGTCGGTTATCGCATGATTCTTCATGGCCGCTATCCTTTTGTTATAATGCCCGGCCCCCTTGGATACTTCGTCCAGTTTATCGGAATAACAGAAAGAGCGGCCATTGCCAAGGAATACGAAGAGATGATTGGAAGACTCTGCAAAATCAAAGAGGTGTGGTGTCTGTCAAGGGAGAAAGATCGATATTGAGCAAGAGAAAGGAGGGATGAAGTGGTGCTGAATGTTCCGTTGCCTTTCGCGCAGTCCTTGAAGTTTGACTTTTTAATGAATATCTTTTGATTGAACGACTTCAAATAAAAGAAGGTGGAAATTATGCCGGACATTCTTCACAGAGTTGGAATTAAAGCCACACCTAAGAAGAACTGTTCCCCGGGAGGAAAGTGAAGAACTAAGACAAGATTGTGTTGCAGGCGAATAGCTTCTTTTGGTGAAGCTCGCTGTTGCCCTCACGCAAAAAGGCTTGGATCAAGACACGTGTTTCAGTCTCTTCTGCACGTACATCATTCTGTCCGCCCGAACCAACATTGCACCAACAGAACATGCCCGCTCTGCCGGACAGTGAACTATCCCGTAACTCAGTGATATCTCGTAATCGCGCCCTCTTTCTCTGTTGTGATCATCTATATTATTCTGCAATCGGCTCACAAGGGCCTCGGCGAATGCGGCGGTATCTTCCATCTGAAAAACAACAAATTCATCCCCGCCGATGCGTGCGAGAATGTCGGACTCTCGGAAACTTTCCCTCAGGACAGCCGCGACCTCAGTGAGCATTTGATCACCTTTTTGGTGACCTAGTGCATCATTGATCTCCTTGAGGTTGTCCAAATCGCCCGAGAGAAGGAAGACTCCTTTTCCGAGTCGTCTCGCTACTTTGAGTTGCTGCTCTGCCAAAGTGAAGAAGCCCCGCCTGTTGTAAAGCCCCGTGAGCTCATCGGTAACCGATAACATGCGGAGTTGATCTTCGATCTGTCTCTTCTCAGTGATGTCGCGAGTTATCCCGAGCAGAGCAATTATTTCATGCTTCTCGTCCCTGAGAGGAACAGCGTGTGTCTCCAGCCAACGGTGCCCGCCCCTGAGACCAAATATCTCGAACTCCAACTTCCCCGCTTTTCCTTTGAATACGCCTTCCGTGAGCTGCTCAAAGGCCCGACGGTGCTCCGGGGCAACCAAAGGGTAGATGCACTTATCTCTCACCTCTTCGAAGGAATCAGCTTCGATTATAGCCAGTCCCGCCTTGTTCATCTTCAGTAAAGTTCCATCAGAACCAAGCAGCTTCACACATTCGGGCTCACTTTCTATTATGGTCTGCAGAAAAGTCTCACTTGCCCGAAGTGCGTTTTCTGCAATTTTCCGGTTCGTGATGTCTTCAACTAATCCATCGTAACGGACTATGCGTCCCGTGGCGTCATGGTGAGGCACCAGAGTATTACGAACCCAGATTACGACACCATCACGACGAATGATCCTATGCTCCAGGGGCGCTACCTCATTACCGCTTAAGAGGTCCCCCAGCGAAGCTTCGACCATTACTTTGTCATCCGGGAAGATCATGGAGTACCAGAGGTCCGGCTTTAAGTTATAGTCTTCCGGACTGTACCCTGTGACAGTATGGCATCCCACACCGTGCCTTGTGTAAACAGCCTTCTCTTCGGAGACCTCGACAGAATAGGTGTAACTAGTGACCGCGTCGATCATCCTCCTATAGCGCTCTTCACTTTCTCGAAGCGCGTCCTCTGCCTGTCGACGCAAAGTTTCCGATTCCTTCAATTTGCTGATTTGACGACGCAACTCTTTCAGTTCTATTCTGAGTTGCGATTTTGTCTTCCTCGTGTCATTCATAACTTGGCCCCCTGAATCGCCTAACAACATTAATGTAAGCATAGACCGTGCCAATGACGGCCCCACGCCAGTGGCTGGTTAAGACATTGCGCATCTGCGTGAGATAGATCAACTATACTTCAATATCAATAGGTTTGCGGATAATTTTGGGAGAAAGCTCTTCGCTGGTTGAGAGTGTAAGAAAGCCCCTTGACAGGATTTGACAGCTCACGCCCAGATCAGCGGTCTGCTGCGATACTGCCCTTCTCCCAGTAAAATAGCGCCCTCAGTTCTCCAGGGAGAGGTCCCGGTTCTTCTTTTTCAGCAGTTTCCGGATCGTCACCAGGTGTCATGTTCCACGTCGACCGACAAGGGCTCGACCGGGTCTCCCACGATCTTTAGACAGACTTTGGAGACGTTGATGAATTAATTGACTTATTGGGAGAGGGGATGCATAATGGGGCATGCCACGGCATGAGGAAATGACAAAGTTCACTAATTCATCGACGTCCCCTATCCTCACTATACGCGGGCGGGGCCCGCAAAAACGGCACCGACGAACGGGAGAGCGCAATGGCAATCGAAATAGGGAAGTCGGACAGGAGGGCTCGGCGGCGCGGATGGATGAATTTATTTCGACTGTGTTTAAGGCTTAGCTGATCAATTCAAACACACTAAATGTAAGGAGCCCTTATATGGGTGTAAAGACGAGCAGTTTGATCACAGGTTTTTTGGCATGCCTGCTTCTGTTATTCTACGCGTCGCTCCTCCATGCCGGTGATGATACGAGATTCACTCTAAAAGATGGGGTTATTGATGACTCGCTCCTCGGACTTCAATGGGTGCCGGACCCTGATTGGCCGATGACTCATTATGAGGCACAGAATTATGTCCGCAGTTTAAGCCTGGCTGGAGGCGGATGGCGTCTGCCGACACGGGCGGAACTGAGGAGCTTATACGATGCATCCAAGCCGGGGCTCATTGATCCGAAGTTTAATGCTGGCGGAATGCTTATATGGACGTCAGAGCTGGACGATGCAGATCCGTCGTTCGCGTGGTACTTCAATTTCTACAGTGGCGGTGAGTACAAATACACCCGCAGGCCCAATTGCAACTTCTACTTTCACTGCCTGGCCGTACGCTCGCGACGGTGATGTGGTTTTTGTGAGACAGCCGCGAGGCCGCGTTGCGAGGCCGCGCGGACGTTGATGAATTAGTTAACTTGTCTATTAGCCTCCTCTCGATCCAGCGGCAGGAATTTTCATTTATACTCCTGAGCCTTCTCAGCCTTATTCTACGTGAGGGATACTGTGAGAAGTCATTCGGCGGCGGTCATCTGCAGACCGTGACTTCCCGGTTAAGCAACCCGGCCGGGCATTTCAGCCATCAGGTGAAAGCCTGTCCCACTGCACAATTCATTTATACCTTCATATTCCCGTCAGTAAGGCCAGGCCCTCAACATACCATTGCCCGGGGCTGCATGTATTTCAATATGCCCTGCGGGTCGCATTCAATGCAGACATCTATGCCCTGTACGATCTGTCTGTCTTCGCATGAGGCATAGGCCCGCCTGAGCGCAGGGTCTTTGATACACAGACCGCTTTTGTTAAACAAGTCGAACATGGCACCCTCCTTCTCTTTTTCCATGCGCCGCCGGAAATTAAAGACTCCGATAACGTCTTCGAGGGTTTAAGTAACTCCTTAATGAACCTTATCGTTAACGATACTACCTCCTTTCCCCGAGAGATTCTTCACTCTTTAATTACATTGTAGCAATTGTCGTGCCCTATTGAACCCTCTTTCCGAAATTCCCGAGCGGCACCGTCGTTGACACAACTATCCGGGTTTATGGAATAAACAGAGTTGAACCTGAAATCTTTGTCCGGTCTTCAGACTGACCACGGATGTAAATATGACAAAAAATGCAGGTCCTGTGTCGCGGGCAGGCCACGCCTAGATGTCCAGCTGTATCGTCTTCTTCGGTTCCCTCAGCCTGGACTCAATCGCGGCTCTCAGTTCTCCCAGGGAGAGGTCCCGGTTCTTCCTTTTCAGCAGTTTCTGGATCGTAACCAGGGTGTCATGCTCCACGTCGATCGACAATGGCTCGGCCGGGTCTCCCACGATCTTCACATCGCACGTGATCGTCTGCCTCCTCCCGTTCACCGCAACGACCAAGTCCCGCCGCTCGTAAGCGACCTGCTGAAAGAGATGAAGGGTATCGATCCGGTGGTACCCGGATACCTTCAACTCCCGGGCGAGAAACAGGGCGATGGCCTCTTCGTGCCCGTCGTCGGTGTCGATGATGAAGACGCTCCCCGGCCGGTTCTTCTTCGTTATGCTCGATATCAGCTGCACATTGCGCGCGCCCAGCTCCATTATCCGCCCCACTGCAAAGCCGGTCACCTCGGCGGAAACGTGGTCGACCTGGGCAAATAGCAGACGCGCCTTCTTCTTTTTCATCAGAACTTCAGTCCCTTCATGATATCGGCAGCCAGGCGCGTGGCGTGCTTGAGACTCGGGGCAGGAAGCGCCAGCAGTACGTCCGCGGCGGTCATCGCCTCCTTCGCCGCCTCGTCGGGGTCCATCCCCATGGCCGCTGCCATGCAGGCGCAGACCGTGACATCAAGGCAGGAGGCCCCTGAACAGAGCATCTCGATGACGGCCGGCGAGACTGCCGAGATGGCGTCTATGGTGGCCTGGTCGGCCTTCATCAGTGCCTCGGGTGCCGCCTTAGCCAGGACGTTGTCCAGACGATGGACCGTGCCGTCGATCTTCACCTCGACATCCACGTACGCGTCAAAGGCGAAGTGACGCTGGGCGAACACATGGGACCTCCGCCCCGACCCCGGTCGAACTTCCCTGAACCGGATGTACTCGATGTCGCGGCCGAGCCTCTTGCCCATCGCCTTTGCAACCGACTTCTCGAGTGACGCTATCATCCTGTCCTGTGCTTCGCGGATGACCTCGTGCAGTGTCTTACCCTGCTTCATATCGTTGTAATCGTGCAGTGCCCGGACGGCAACAGCGTTTGTAAACCCCGGCTCGGTGGCCGCAAGGATCATGTCGGTAATGGGTCCCCGTTCGACCGTATCAGCCTTTCGCGCCAGCACGTTCGTGGCCGTGATGGCCTGGTCCCGCTGGAAATGCATATCCATGGTCTTGTTGATCACGGAAATTATCTCCTCCCGTGATGACCCCTTGCCCATGAGATAGAGCGCCAGGGTGGGTGTCGTGACCCAGTGGTGGAGCGGGATCACGAGCGGTCCGCCCGACCGTCCCGCCCCGATCGCCGAACCTTCCTGGATAATCGAGCAGAGCTCGGCGAACATGATCATGCCGACGACGGTGGGTGTGCCGGAATCCTTGAGGATAATAGCCAGATCACCCACTACCCGCGCAGTGTTCAGCTCCTCGCCCGTGCCGCGGATATGTATAACAGCCGGAAGTCCGGCCTCCTCGACCGCCGCTTTCGCAACGGTCTCCGGCGTCCTGGTCACCATAAAGCTGCCGTACTCCTCCCCCACGTAGGCATCGGGATGGATGATCTCAAGCGCCGCCGTGGTCCCGAACAGGGCCGAGAACCAGCGGTTAGGCTTCATGCCTGCGGAGCCGTACGCCTTGACCATGGCCTTCGTGCCGATGCGGCTGAGCTTCTGGCCGAGCTTGGGGAAGAGATGGTCCTCGCCGATGGCGGAGTGCCCGATGATCGGGCCTCCTGCGCCAAGCGGCAGAAACTGCGAATCGTACGGGGCGAGGTGCTCGCTCTCCAGGGCCTGGTAAATGGCCAGCGTCGCCGCGAACCCCGATATCTTGTTGTTCTGCTTCTCGGTGGGAATGGAGGAGACCCGGCCCGAGGGAATGCCGGCCGCCATGCGCGTCACGGCGCCGAGCTTGCGGTTCGGGCAGGGCATGCCGCACTGCACATTCACGCCGGCCCAGTACAGGAGGACTGCGGCGCAGAGCGCGGCGTTCGCAGGATCGGCCCCGCACTTCATCAGTTTCCCGACCGCTTTCTTCGCGATGTCGTCTACGTCCGTGTGGATCACGTCGGAAGGCTCCAGCTTCATCTTCCTGCCCCTGTGCATCTCCCGGGCGATGACGTTCGAAGCGGCCCAGACGCCAATATTGAAGGCGCCCCATCCGCCGAGGCCGGCTTCGAGTTTGTCTACGGTCAGGTAATCGGGCCGCGCGGTCGCGGCCCTGAAAACAGCGATGATCTCCCGTTCCATGATCTTTCTCCTTCTATGGGTTTCCGGTCCCGGCTCAGGCGGCCCATTCCCGCGCCACCCGTATGAAGGCCCGGATATTCTCATGGGGCACACCAGGGGGGATGTCACAGCCCGGCATCAGGATGAACCCTCCATCAGTGCCGACATTCCCGATCACCTTCCGGCAGGCGTTCTCGACATCCTGCACCGTGCCCTGCAGCAGGACCTTCACCGGGTCCACATTTCCGGCAAAGCACATGGTGCCGTGCAGGATCTCCTTTGCCCTGGCCATGTCAGTCTTGTGATCGAGGCTGACGCAGTGCGCCCCGGTCCGTGGATAGAGATCGAGGCGGTCCGTGGTGTTGCCGCAAATATGCAGTATGGTCCGCGCTCCCCTGTCTGCCGCCCAGTTGATGAAGGCCTGCAGGGGCGGCAGCACGTACTGTTCGAACTGCTTCCTCGACATCAGGTCTCCGGAGGCCGTAGGCTCGCCCAAAAGGACCAGGTCGAGAGGGCCGGGCGGCAGGAGCGGTTCGTACAGGAGTTTCAGCATGTCGACCGCGAACTCTGTCGCCGCCTTCACCAGGCCCGGGGTTTTGTAGAGCGCCTTCATCATCGCTTCTTCGCCGATCAGCCGCGCCCCCAGGGTAAACGGCCCCCATGCCGTGAGCGTCACCGCATATTCCCGGCCGAGCGCCTTGTCGACAAGGCCGTAGGCGTCGCGGATGACGGACAGCACGGGATCGCTGCTGATGCGCGAAAGGTCGAGCCCCGCCAGGTCGGACTCCGCATGCACCAGGGGAGCTTCAAGGTCAGGCGTACCCACCTCGCGGTACTTGATTGTGCCGCCTAGCGCCGCAACAGGAAAATTGGGATATCCGGAGCCTACGTAGACGATGTCGCTCTGAAGCTTGCCGGCCATCTCCGTGATCATCCGGGCCATGAGCGAGGGATTAGTGGACATCTGTTGAAAGGAAACGCCGTACTCGCGCACGCTCCACGTGCCGGCGCCGATCAGCGCCGCCGGGATCCGGTCCGGCGTTTCCCGGTTCAGGGCCCTGCCTATCACTTCGCGGGATGTTTCCACTGGTGCGCACCTCCTGAAGGTCGCGGACCGACCTGTTTCAATATTGTACCACGGGGAGCGAGGGAGTCCTTGCAGAATTATTTCCGGCATTCACACCTGCTGACCGGCGGGCGCGGCCGTATCAGGTGAAAGGACAACGAATCACCTGAATGACTTGCGGGAATATTCCCGGCGGCGGGCATCACCTTATTAGCTGCCCTATGCTTCCCCAGCGCACCCTGTCTTCATTGCCGTCCCAGGACCAGTATTTGATGAATGCCTCCCCCAGTATGTTGCCCCTGGGGACGAAACCCCAGAAACGGCTGTCGTATGAATTATCGCGGTTGTCACCCATCACGAAATAGGATCCGGCGGGAACGGTCACCGGCCCGAAATTGTCCCTGGGCGCCTGTTCTTCCGAAAGATCACCCTTGTCTTTATATATCTCCCGGCCGGTCGCATAAGGAATTCCGTTTATAAAAACCTTTTTGTCTTTGATCTCGACCGTGTCGCGGGGCGTGCCGATCACACGCTTAATAAAATCCTTGTCAAGGTCCATGGGATACCTGAAAACTATAATGTCGCCGCGCCGGGGATCGCGGACCTCCATAATCCTCTTGCCGGTGAAGGGCACCTTTGTGCCGTATATGAATTTATTGACCAGGAGATGGTCGCCGATAGCGAGAGTGTTTTCCATCGAGCCTGACGGGATCTTGAACGCCTGCACGACAAATGTCCTTACAAAAAGAGCGACTACAAGCGCTATGACGATTGATTCTGCGTATTGCCGGAATGCGGATTTCTTTGGGGTCTGCCCGGGGGCCTGAGGTTTTCGTACGTTATTCATAATCTTTCCTTTCCTGCCGGAGTGTATTTATTGATAGATACGCGGGAAATAAGGAAAAGGTTCCGGGCTAAAGACAGGCCACGGGCACGATGAATATTCCGACGAACAGGCTGCCGCATGACATCGTGTAGCGGAAAAGCCTCGATGCAAAGAGTCTCTGCGTAAACGGCACGCAGGCCCTCTGCCCGCGGCATTTTCCACCTCTGTAGGCTAAAGTCCACGGATCGATCGTAAGTGCATTCTCGTCTTGCAAAGACCAATAGGCTCTGAAAACCGGTGTCGATTTTCACTTGTATCATACATTCTGAAAAGTCTTTGTCCAAGCGTTTGTTAGCGTGAGTTATCTCCACGCTGAACAATCTGACCAAAGCCCGCGTTGACACTGCAGAGGAGTTCGTATAATCGCAAGAATATCACTCCGTTTGACAATCCGGCTCTTTGCGCTAAGCTATAAACGACACAGCAGACGTTGCAGACACAGACTTGGGACGTTGACGGATTAGTTGACTAATACAGGAAGAAAGGCTCAATAGCCAATGCCGCTGCGGGTTGTACGGACAGACCGGAAGGCGGCACTTAAGGGGGTGTGAGATGAAGAAGGGGTCCATTGGACAGAAGACGAGACGGCTTCGCGAGGTGAAGGCTATGAGATACGCAATCGTGATGGTCCTGTTTTTCGTGTCTTTTGCACTGTCTCCTTTGCCTGCAGCTCAGGCAGAAGATTTGAACGTCTGCATCAGCCTGTCCACGGGTATGCCAGGCGCTCCTTCTGTGACCCTCGACCTGTTTGCAAGCTACAAGGCCCCGACAGTCTATGGGTTGAACGGGACAGCATTGTCGACCCAGGCCACTTTCCCTCCGACAGAACTCTCTTATGTCCTGAGCGGTACCGCAGATATCACGACTACGTCGGCGGTCGACCTCTCGCTTACGGGCACGGCTGAAGACGGGTCCTGCGATGATTGCATCAAGGAAGTGGTCTTTCATGTCGTCTTTGACGGTGCAAATGATCGTTACACGCAGATCATCAGAAACGCGAAGGACGGCACCACCAGCATACTGACCGGAAGGGCGGAAGTGGCCCAGAGCTGCGGCAAGTAGAGCCTAAAAAGGGACAGGCTACTTTATCGAATCACTCTTCTGCTTAAATGTGACTCACGATTATGCCGTTCAGTCTCATGGGTGCCCGAGCCCCGACAAACATCTTCAGGCCAGGTGTGTGATAAAATAGCGGCAAATACACCTTGAGAAATCCATTCCCTTCATGCCAGAAGAAACCACGTTTTCATACAGGATCTCGGCCCGGTTTGCGGACAGGAGTCTTATAGATTTTCTCGCCGGACGGTTCAAATACCGGCCCCCGGCAGAATGGCTGCAGATGATCGGACTCGGGAAAGTGACGGTCAACGGGGAGACAATAACGGCCGAGCATCGCCTGAAAGAAGATGATATTGTTTCCTATTTCGAGGTCCTCAACGAACCTCCTGTAAACAGAAACATACAAGTTCTCCATGAAGAAGAAACCTTTCTCGTAGCAAATAAACCCGGCAACCTGCCGTCTCATTCCGGCGGAAGATACATCAGGAGCACTTTCATATTCCTTTTGCGCAGGCGAATGGCCGACAGGGGATTTCAGGGCACCGTTCACCTTGCGCATCGACTGGACCGGGAAACAAGCGGCGTCATCGTTGCCGCCAAGACGGCAGTCGCACACCGGTCGCTCCTGCGGCAGTTTGGAGCCGGGACGGTAAAGAAGGAGTATATCGCGGTAGCCCGCGGAATAATCAATCACGATTCGTTTAGAGTTAAGGGCTTCCTGGCGCCTGACAGGGACAGCTGCATCTCGATAAGAAAGAAGGTCGTTTTCGACGACGCCGCAGACTCCAAATACGCCCACACTGCTTTTGACGTCATGGAGCGCCTCGCATCGTCCACGGTGGTCAGGTGCAGGCCCGTCACCGGAAGGACAAACCAGATCAGGGTCCATCTGGAACATGCCGGGCATCCGCTGGTGGGTGATAAGTTATATGGAAGGACCGATGATGAATTTCTTGCGTTTGCAAGAAATGTCAGGGCTGGAGATTACGGTCTTCCCTGGCTGGAAACTCCGAGGCACCTTCTTCATGCCTCACGGCTTGTCATTAATCATCCGTTATCCGGCGAGCTGCTTGCCTTCGATGCGCCCCTGCCGGAAGATATGAGATCATTCATCCTCAAAAATCGCTCCTGATTGCTGACAATTTCCGATCGCATCGGGAAAACGAAAAAGGGCAGGTTACCTTTTTGGGGAGTGACATGGGATAAGACCGGCCTGTCCGCATTTAAAGGAAAGGAATAGAGCTGGGAATGTCCCCTATTCAGACCGTCCAGAAAGTCAGGACTGTGCCTCACCCATCTCGACAGCCTGCCTGAATGCCAGGTCAAACCCCGGCAGGGCATTTTCAATAGTCTCATATCCCGGCGTAAAACAGATCCGGAAATGACCCGGGACGTCCATAGTGGAACCGGGGATACAGAATATATCGTGCCTGGCAAGGAGCTCGATAAAGGCTTCGTCGTTCTGCCAGGGAGAGCGGACGAGCATGTAGAAGGTTCCTTCAGGCAGGAGCACTTCATAGCCGATCGCCGTCAGTGCAGCGCAAAGGCGGTCACGCTTTCTCTGGAAATGGTCAATATCTATCCTGATCCCGTCGAGGTCACCCAGGGCGTGCTGCAACAGGGCGTTGGGGAAAGACCAGCCGTTCATCATCTGTAGCCCGAGGAGGGACTTTCTAATCAGGGCCCTTTCCGGCATCTGGGGAGGAAGCGCGATAAAGCCGATTCTTTCCCCGGGGGCAAGGAGCACTTTCCCGTATGTGTAGATCAGAAACGATTCGGGGTAAAAAGAGACGGGACTCGGATAGGGCTTCCCGTCGAATACTATCCTGCTATATGCCTCGTCTGAAATGAGATAAACGGTTCTGTCTGATTTCCGGCTTTTTGATCCAAGCATCTCGGCCAGGTCCCTGAGGACTTCCGAAGGATAAATTCTTCCCGTAGGGTTCTGGGGCGAGTTGATTATAACGGCCCGGGTCTTCGGTCCGATCGCCTCGTCTATCGCCCTCAGATCGAGATCGAAGGTCCCAGCCTGCGCCCTTATCCTGACAGGTACGCCGCCCGCATTGAGAATCATTCCTTCATACTGAAACCACGGAGGACTAATGAATATAACCTCATCGCCGGGGTCGACGATCGTTCCCAATACAACTGCAAGCGCCGCTATCGCTCCGTTCGTCAGGAAGATGTCTTCCGCCTCGAAAGGAATATTCCGCCATTGCTGCAGTGAACCCGCCACCACCTCGCGCGAGCCGGTCTCGTTCATCTTGTAGGCATACCAGTGTTTATTACGCGGCTCTATCCACCGGCTGTATGCATCGACAAGTTCCCTGGGTGGCATTTCGTGAGGGTTCCCTATAGTGAAATCGCAGATGCCGGACTCTTCGCGCCTGCGGGACCATGTCGAGTCGTTCAGAAAATGAAGAATGGACGACATGGAATCAAGAAGTCTGAAAGACCGTACAGAGACGGGCCCGGACATTTATTTCTCCTCTTTGAATGCTTGCCTTATGGAAAGGGTACCAACAGAGGCGGACCGTGTCAACAGGC
>JARRRI010000068.1:0-8236 GCA_037380845.1 Candidatus Sulfobium sp.
CTGTATACGTAAATCGTGGTGAAAGAAAAGTCACTACTGTTCCCCGCATAAAGAAATCGACGACTACCTCGTTACCAAAATATGTAAAGATCTTGGAATACCCAAGCCATAACAAGCCCATCGAGGCAGACCGGGATTAAAGCTGGTTCGGTTTTGCTCAAAGGTGGTTGCCCCGGCGGGTCAGCCGCGGTGTTAACCGTAAAATAAATGGCAAATATGAAGACATAGACTGAAGCTGATTACGACGAAATATCATGGCATGACGATTACGTCTATGGCATTCAGATTAAAGAAACAGAACATGGGTTTGGAGAAGAAGTTGGGGGTCGTATGAAATCAGGAATCTATTGTGCTTTGGTAGTGCTAGTGATCTGTTTAGTTGGCTGCGGAAGTGGTACCGTCAGTGAAAGCAATGAAAGCATTGTTGGGAGCTGGGTTTGGTATGAAACCTCCGGAGGACTCGCCGGCGTACATGAAACCCCGGAGATCACCGGCGAAAGTCGCAAGGTTGTATTTGAAGATAACGGCAAAGTTACCTTTTATACTAATGGCGAGATGATCTTTTCATCAACCTATACGTTGGCGACTGAAAAGACAATAATAGCAGAAGATCCGCTCCCGGTTGTCAAGGTGGAGGGGAACTCTTTTATTTATGCTTATTCATTTCCATCCCCGGATGAACTAACCCTCCAAGAAAACGTTTTTGACGGATTTACTTATAAATACAGGAGAGAATAGCTAATAGAACATAAAAATGAGGACAGGCTAATTTTTGGAAGTAGCGGGAATGGATGATGCATGGGATAGTTCAGGGATTGGGGATGACACTGTCTACCGCATGTTAATCGTGGAAACGGAAGACAGAAAGTATTCCACAAAGAGAAAGACTATCAGGCCCTCATAAAACCGAATAATCCACGTTTGCCTACACTTCATCACGGGACAGAAATTAAATGAACTGAGTGAATGCAAAGATACCTGCACGGAACTTAAGGGATTCAGATGCGTCACCCGGTCAGAAACCAGCTCCTCACCCCCTCATCATAATAGAGCGTATGGTTATACCCGTCGCTCGCCCTTACCCTGAAAAACCTCTTTCTCCGTCTGTCTTCGATCCCCTCCTCCACCCACATGCGGAGGATGCGGAGCACCTCTATCTTCTCGTGGTCGAGGAAAAAGAACCTCGGACTCTCTTCGGCCTTATAACCTGAATAGGCTATAACCTCTATTTCCCTGTCTTCATGCACGCTGCGGGTCACCGAAGAAGAACATAGAGTGCTCCCAGCCCTCCGTCACACTGCCTGGCGCTCACGAAAGCGATCACTTTCTTTCTGAAGCGCCCGGAAAGCATTTTCATGACTGCATTTTTAAGCACCGGGCCTGCGGGCGAACGCAACCCCCTCCCGTGGATGATCTTGACGCACCGCAGCCGCATTCTCATCGAGTCTTTCAGGAACGAAGCGACTTCCGCCTCGGCATCCGGCAGGTTCAGGCCGTGGAGGTCGAGGCTGTCCTGGATTGAGAATTTCCCTTCGTGGAGTTTCCTTATTATGTCGTCCCTGTAATCGCGGTTTACCCATTCCACATATTCGGGGGTGTCCGGAAGATGCATCGGCCGCCGCCCCGACAGGATCTCCCTGAGCGCATCCAGCGCCTCGCGGTCGGTCGAACATTTTCTGCCGGTCGGGGAAAAATCGGGCCGCCGCGCCGGAAGTCTCCTGAACTCCTTTATCTCCCTTACCTCCCTCATGGCTTCGACAAAGACCCGGTCGTCGTCTTCTTCCCTGACTTCTTCCTCTGCCACTTCCTCCTTTTTTAGGGGGACCTGTCGCGGTTCAAGCTTTATACCCTTGAGGTCTACGATTTTTTTCAGATCTTCAAAAGGTTGAAAGGAAAACTTCCCGGGATCCCGCTTTTTGTTGCCCATGCCTCTTTCTCCTGATTACTATTATATCAAAAAGGGCGGAAAGGGCGGCCTTTGCCCGAACATGTCCCCGATACGGTAAAATATTGGCACAGGGATAAAGGTCAATGAGGGTAATAAGTTCTGTTCTGTTCTGCATCCTTTGCGGGTCACTCCCGTTAACTGCAACGGCGGGAAGCACCTATGCGAATCCCGTTCTGGCCGAGACATTTTCGAGTCCCTTCATGGGCACGGTCGGCATCGGTGACCCCGATGTCATTCGCCACGACGGCAGATACTACTTATACCCCACCGGAGACAACCACGGCTATGATGTTTACATTTCGTCCGACCTTGTCCGCTGGAAGAAAGGCCCGGAGGTCTTCCATACCTCCGAAGGCGGAGCCTGGGCGCCCGATGTGATATACAACCCCCCGGACCGGAAATTCTATCTCTATTACACGGTGGACAGACGGGTGGGAGTGGCTGTGGCGGGCAGTCCAGAGGGGCCTTTCACCGACCTTGGCACCCTCGTAAATCACGCCATCGACGCCGATATGTTTATGGATGATGACGGGAAATACTACCTCTACTACGTCCGCTTCCCCGCCTTCAGGATTTATGTCCAGCCGATGGAGTCCCCCGTCCTCAAAAAAGGCCGGCCGGTTGCCGTTCTTCATCCGACCGAACAGTGGGAAAAAAACCATCGCGCCATCACTGAAGCTCCGTGGATGCTCAGGCATAAAGGGATATATTACCTCCTTTATTCCGGCGGAGGCGCGAACACGGAGTATTACGCAATCGGCTATGCGACGTCTAAAAGTCCCCTTGGGCCGTTCGTAAAATATCCGGGCAATCCAATAATGAAAAAGGGCAAAGGGGTCTTCGGTCCCGGCCACTGCAGCGTGACGGAAGATGCCGACGGGAAACTCTGGATGGTCTACCATCAGAAAACAGACGCTTCGAGGGGCTGGGACCGGATCATCTGCATAGACCGCATCTGGTTCGACAGTAAAGGAGTCCTCCATGGGAAAGCCACCCGCGGAAAGCTCCAGCCGGCGCCCGCGCCGCTCCGCACCGGGGAATAGTGGGAGAGGGCGGCAAATATTCTCCCTAAAATCCCTCCTGACCTCCCCTATACAGAGGGGGAATTTCACTATATCTCTAATCACGCCTGTCTTGACAAACCGCTTATATAAGGATAATTTGGTCTTAAGAGACCAGTCCATTCTTAACCGAAACCGGAAGGAGAAACGGTATGGATGCTGTAATACTCAGCAGGCTTCAGTTTGCCGTCACTACCATGTTCCATTTCATCTTCGTCCCGATCACCCTGGGCCTTTCCCTTCTCGTCGCCTGGATGGAGACCCGGTACGTCCGGACGGGCAACGAGATGTATCTCCGGATGACCAAATTCTGGGGAAAACTGTTCCTTATAAATTTCGCCATCGGCATTGTCACGGGAATCACTCTCGAGTTCCAGTTCGGGATGAACTGGGCGGAGTATTCGAAGTACGTCGGAGATATCTTCGGCGCGCCCCTGGCCATTGAGGCGACTGTCGCCTTTTTTCTTGAGTCCACTTTCATCGGCTTCTGGATATTCGGATGGAACAGGGTGTCAAAGAAAGTCCACGCCCTCTCGATCTGGCTGGTGGCCATCGCCTCAAATCTCTCCGCCCTTTGGATACTCCTTGCAAACGGATGGATGCAGCATCCCGTGGGATACGTCCTGAGGAACAACCGGGCCGAGATGGCGGACTTCTTGGCCGTTGCGACTAACCCTTATGGACTGCTGAAGTTCTTCCATACGATATTCGCCGCATACGTCGTTGCCTCTTTCTTCGTCATCGGCGTCTCCGCCTACCATATCCTGAAGAATAAAAACCTGGCCCTTTTCAAATCGTCATTCAGGATGGCCGCAACATTCGGGCTTGTAAGTTCGATCATGGTATTTGTCGTGGGCGATTTCCACGCCGCGGAGGTGGCAAAGACCCAGCCCACGAAGTTCGCTGCCATGGAGTCGCTCTGGGACACCACCAAAGGTGCACCCTATTACCTCATCGAATTTCCCGACCCGGGACACGAGCGGAACCTGGTTCAGCAAATAGAAATACCAAAAATGCTCAGTTATCTCGCTTTCGGATCCGGTGATGCCGAAATAGCCGGCCTGAAGGCATTTGCCCCGGCCGACAGACCCCCGGTGATAGCTACGTTTCTGAGCTTCAGGACCATGCTGGCTCTCGGTCTGCTGTTTGTCCTCCTCACCCTGATCGCCTTCGTCATTGCACTGAGAGACAGGACACAGGACAACCCTTTCTTCCTCAGGCTGATGATATGCGCGATCCCTTTGCCCTTCCTCGCCACCCAGGTCGGGTGGATCGTTGCGGAAGTGGGCCGCCAGCCGTGGATTGTCTACGGGGTACTGAGGACGTCGGACGCCGCCTCGAAGTCCGTCACTGCGTCCCAGGTCCTTGGCTCGCTTATCGGTTTCGTTCTCTTATACGGGCTGCTTGCTGTCACGGACATCTATCTTCTTGCGCATTACGCCAGGAAAGGGCCTGAAGAAGACCTGTCTTCAATCCTGAAAACTTCAACCGGCGGGGAGGCATAGAATGTTATTCCAGATAATCTGGTTTGTTCTCTGGGGTATACTGTGGGCGGTGTATTTCATGCTCGACGGTTTTGACCTCGGCGCAGGAATCCTGCAGCGTTTTGTGGGGAGAAACGATACTGAAAGAAGAATGGTGATCAACACGTTCGGACCGGTCTGGGATGGCAATGAGGTGTGGCTCATCACCGCGGGAGGCGCCACTTTCGCGGCGTTTCCGACGACATACGCCCTCATGTTCAGCTATCTCTATACGCCTCTTCTCATCATTCTGTTCGCGCTGATCCTCAGGGGAGTATCATTCGAATTCAGGGGTAAGTCCGAAAGCAGGTCATGGAGAAACCTGTGGGACATTGCCATCTTCCTCGGGAGCTTCGTTCCAACGCTGCTGTTCGGCGTCGCCTTCGGCAATATCTTCCAGGGCCTTCCGATGGACGGAGCAGGCTATCACGGCGACCTGTTTTATCTGCTGAACCCTTACGGGCTGCTCACCGGGCTGTTCTTCGTCCTGATGTTCCTGGTGCACGGGGCCCTCTGGCTCACAATCAGGACGGACGGCCTGGTCAGCGAGAGGGCCGCGCGGACTTCGGAAGCTCTCTGGGGCGCCCTTTTCATAGTTGCGGCAGCCTTTCTTGCGTACACATACTTTGCCACAAACCTCTACGTCAATTACCTCCGGCATCTCTTCCTCTTCGTAATCCCGCTGACAGCCGTGGCTGCGCTCCTGGGCATGAGGTTCTTCATCACTAAAGAACGCTATCTCGCTGCCTTCTGGTCTTCCTGCGTGACAATCCTGACGGTTACCCTGACGGGCGTCACGGGGCTTTATCCGAACCTCATACCGTCAAACATCGATTCCGCTTACAGCCTGACAATTTTCAATTCGTCATCGAGCGCATACACATTGAAGATCATGACGGTCGTCGCCCTGATCTTCGTCCCTATCGTAATCGCCTATCAGATCTGGACTTACAGCACCTTCCGTCACAAGATAAGGGAGTCGGATGTGTCTGAAAGCGGAGAGGCCTACTGACAGCGCCCCAAGGGGGACGTCCAATACTCTCTTCAGGAGGTCACCGGGCGTCCAGGGGATGCATAAGAGGCTTGCATTTCAGGTCCGTCATTCCCGAGCAGTAATCGGGAATCCAGGTTTTCAGCCAGAGTGGATGCCTGTCTGCCGGCAGGCAGGCCCGACTAAGACCTGGGCCATGACGAAAAGGGGAAGCACCTGATCTTATTTGGACTTTGCAGGTTGAGCGGGTGCCGGAGCAGGCGCACTTTGCGGCTGGACACCCTGAAGCGGTCCCTTCGCAGCGCCCGGAGCGGGCGGTATCGCCTTTCTCTCCTGAGTCACCGGAGCGGGCGTAACAACGGACCTGCTCTTTGCTGTTATCATTGCAAGGGTCAGCGAGGTAAGCATGAAAATGACCGCCGCGATAGTGGTCAGTTTACTGAATACAGTCGCGGCGCCGCGGGCCCCGAAAAGGGTCTGGCTGGAACCGCCGAAAGCGGCTCCCAGCTCGGCCCCCTTGCCGCTCTGGATGAGGACAATAAATATCAGAAAAACACATACCAAGACATGGATTATTAAAAGAAAAGTATGCATCACATCTCCTTATTGAAACTGACTATCCTGACAAAGCTGTCCGGCTTGAGGCTGGCTCCTCCGACGAGGGCCCCGTTAACATCCGCGCAGGCCATCAGCCCGTCAACATTATCGGGAGTCACGCTCCCGCCGTATATTATACGTATCGGACCGGCACTATTTCCATAAAGCGTGCCAAGACTTTCCCTGATAAAGGCGTGGACTTCCTGCGCCTGGTCCGTGCTTGCGGTCTTGCCGGTGCCTATGGCCCATATCGGCTCATAGGCGACGACGAGATTCCCGGAGTCGACTCCGTCGAGTCCCCCTTCTACTTCCCGTTTTATCACCTCAAACGTCTTTCCGGCCTCTCTCTCTTCCAGAGACTCTCCGACGCAGAAGATCACGTGCAGGCCCGCCTTTTTTGCCGCCTTTATCTTGCGGTTCAGTGCAGAGTCGTCTTCTGAAAAATACTGTCTTCTTTCGGAGTGGCCGACTATCACGTGTTTGCAGCCTGCATCGACAAGCATCCCCGGGGCGACCTCGCCTGTATAAGCGCCTTTCTCTTCCCAGAAAACGTCTTGTGCCGCAAGCTCAACGTTCGTCCCTTTAATCAGCTGCGCTGCCGAAGACAGGGCAGTAAACGGAGGAGCGACCACGATGTCGACTTCGGCAACCTTCTCCACCTTCGGAATGAACCCGTCGAGAAACTCTTTCGTTTCTCCGATCGTCTTGTTCATCTTCCAGTTGGCGGCAATGAAATAACGCATAGTGTCGTTTAATTTAATGCATACTACCTTTAATGTCAAGCAGATCAGGCCCTGGAGCGGCAAAACAGCCTTTTTTCGAATCATACCCTTTCGCTTACCGAACCCGTAATCTACGGATAGACTCTATCTGTAAAAAACCGTCACCAGTGTCTGGAACCTGAACACGTTTTCCGAGGTGTCGAATATTCTTACCCGGGGGTATCGTCCTTTCTGAAGCCCGGCATTTCCCGGAAGCCCTTCTCCCGTCTTGTCCGATATAACGGTAAAGGCGTCCTTTCCACCGGTGCAGTCCGATGAATAGTAGGCGGGGTTCCTGTATTCCCAGGTAAACCGCAGGGGAGAAGTGCGGATCACGTCCCGGCCCGGAAAGCCTTCGGGTCTGTAACGGTAGCAGATGTGCCCCCTCGTGTAGAGGTCCAGAATTGGCACCGTAACCGCGGGGTTTGCCACCGTATCGTCCGGCATCGCGGCCGCGACCTCTATCTCTCGCAGTCCCTCTGAATTCAGGAATTCACCGGCTTCCTTCAGGTTCGCCATGCTGATCCTCTCCAGAAAAGGCAGATATGCGAAGAAAGCGATCACGATCGAGAAGGCGGCGATACTCAGTCCGATAAACCTGGTTATCTCTCTGTTCCTGATCTGCGCCAGGCCGTAAGACGCGGCGAGGACCAGCATAGGGAAGATCATGATGATATAGCGGCTCCGCCTTATCTGCAGGGCGACTATGAGCGTCACCAGCCATAACAGTATGAGGTACTTCATGTCGCGCTTCCTGTAAGCACAGTAAAGGGAATAGAGCGCCGCCGCCGTGATGGCCGGATGTATCTGAAAGAAAAAGGTCGAGAGGAAGCTTTCCCCCCATCTCCTCAGACCGGGCTTCTGGTAAGAGATCAAAAGTCTCATCTGTTCCAGAAATACATGCCCCTTGTATATAAAGACCGTCCCGATCATCGCCGCCGAAACTGCGCCGACGGCAATTCCCCTGTAAAGAAACTGGAGACGGCGGGTCCCGCCCCTCCAGACGTAAACGGCCGTTATGACGCCCAGGACGGTAAGCATCAGCCATGTGGAATACTTCGAATAGAAAGTGACGAAGATCGCCACGGAAGAGGCTGCGATCATGGCCCCTCCCCGGTCAAGCGCCATCAGGAATGTGTAAACCGAGAGGGTCAGAAAGAACATGGAAGGCACATCGACCAGCATGAGAGGCACCTGAGAATAGAGATAAGGAATCCCCATCAGAAGAAGCCCCGCGGTCATCCCCGTCCTTTCATCCCACAACGTTCTGCCCGTGAGATAGGTCAGCACCACCGTCCCGGAAAAAAGGAAACTGTTGAATATCTGTATATAGAGTCTCGTCTCCCCGAAAAACC
>JARRRI010000069.1:0-8201 GCA_037380845.1 Candidatus Sulfobium sp.
TACGGCGAAATTGACAGACTTTGAGAAGGGTCTGGGGTCCGACCTGCTCTTCGGGACCGTCCTGGTCAAGCAACGGAGCGCGGAGAAGGTCCTTCTTTCAAACAGCGCCGTTCTCCTCGACAAGGAGGGAAAAACCATATATGAATATGATAAAATACACATGGTACCCTTTGGGGAATACGTTCCGCTGAGAAGCATTCTTTTCTTCATCAATAAACTGGTAACCGGCATCGGCGATTATGTCCCCGGAAAAGAGTACGTAAAGGCGAAGACCGGTTTTGGCAGCTTCGCCACACTGATCTGCTATGAAGTAATCTTCCCGGGTCTCGTCAGGAAGTTTTATACTGACGGCGGGGATTTTATAGTGAACATTACGAATGATGCATGGTTCGGGGATACGGCAGGACCTTACCAGCATTTCAGCATGGCGGTATTCCGGGCGATCGAGAACAGGAAGCCCCTGATACGTGCCGCCAATACCGGCATATCGGGGTTCATAGACAGCAGCGGACGGATGCTTTTCAGCACCCCCATATTCCGGAGGCTGGTCTTGACGGAAAAGGTCAAGACCGACAGTACCATGACGTTTTATACCAGGTACGGGGACCTTTTTTCATACTTGTGCATGGTATTATCGATCATTATGGTGATAAACATAAGATTCTGGAGGTAACCATGGTTATTCAGTCAGAACTCAAGGAAGAACTCGCAGCTCTGAGGGCCAGGAACGAGGCCTTACGAGGTTATCTTTGATATTGCCGGCAAGAGGGAGGCAATAGCAAAGATAGAAGGGGACCTTGCAAGGGAGGAAGTCTGGTCTTCCCCCGAAAAGACAAAGGAGCTCCTTAAGGAAAAATCCAGACTCGAGAGTGTTGTGGTCTCCTTTGAGACACTGGAAAGCAGACTTGCCTATATCGAGGATTCGATGGGCATTCTTGAGGAGGAGAGCGGAGAGCTTTTTCTGAACGAGATCAAGACGGACCTTGATTCGCTCAAAGAGGAAGTGGAAAGTCTTGAGCTCAGGAACCTTCTTTCCGGTGACCTCGACAAGAACAATGCCATTCTCACGATCCATCCGGGCGCGGGCGGCGTCGAGAGCCAGGACTGGGCACAGATGCTGATGAGGATGTACCTCATGTGGGCGGAACGTCAAGGCTACAAGTCCGAGGTACTTGATGTCCAGCCTGGTGAAGAAGGCGGAATAAAGGACGCTACCATCACTATAAGCGGCGACTATGCTTACGGGTATCTCAGTTCCGAGGCGGGCGTTCACCGTCTGGTAAGGATATCTCCCTTCGATGCCAAGAAGAGGCGGCATACGTCTTTCGCCTCCGTGGTCGTCTTTCCTGAAGTGGAAGACGATGTCGATATCGAGATCCGGGATGAAGACCTGAAGATGGACACCTTCAGGGCCTCGGGAGCCGGCGGCCAGCACGTGAACAAGACGTCTTCCGCTGTCAGGCTGACCCACCTTCCGACGGGAATCGTTGTGACCTGTCAGAACGAGCGCTCCCAGCACAAGAACAAGGCTGTAGCGATGAAGGTCCTGAAGGCAAAGCTCTACGACCTCGAAGTGAGGGAGAAGGAAAAGAAGATGGAGGATATTGTCGGCGACAAGAAGGACATCGCATGGGGAAGCCAGATACGGTCCTATGTACTCCAGCCCTACCGGCTTGTGAAGGACCACAGGACCGGGCTGGAGATGGGCAATGTGGATGCGGTGCTGAACGGCGATATCGACAGGTTCATAAAGGAGTATCTCAAGGCAAAAACGAAAAGGTAGAGGGAAGCGAGGGGTACCTGTGAACAGAGATTGTTCGAAGCCCGTCTATGGAGAAGACGTCTGTGTTTTTTGGTTGTCATTCAGGCCCGGGTCGCCTTCGGCGCCGCCAGAGGCGGGTAAACTTGACCGGAATCCTTCCGAAGCCTTTACAGAAAGAGCCCCGGCGCGTTTTACTTGCGGGAATGACAGTCCTGCCGGTGAGGCAGTCAATTATTGCACCGGAAATGGCTCGCGAGGGAGAGCGCAATGATAAAAGAGGCGATCCATCTTCTTGTCGACAACATCGACCTCTCGGAGTCCGAGATGGCCGAGTGCATGAAAGAGGTCATGGGGGGCATGGCCGCGGATTCGCAGATAGGGGCGTTCCTGACGGCCCTCAGGATCAAGGGTGAGACAGTCGACGAGATAACAGGCGCCGCGAGGATCATGAGAGAGAAAGCGGCCCGGATCAAGGCTCCGGAAGGTGTGGTCGACACCTGCGGCACCGGGGGGGATCTGTCCAACACCTTCAACGTCTCGACGGTAACCGCAATCGTAGTTGCGGGCGCGGGGGTCCCGGTAGCCAAGCATGGCGGCAGGGCCGTATCGAGCAAGTCCGGCAGCGCCGACGTGCTGGAGGCCCTGGGCGTGAAGATCGACCTCCCGCCGGATAAGGTGGAGAAGTGCCTGTTTGAGACCGGGTTCGGCTTTCTCTTCGCTCCCCTGTTCCACCCTGCCATGAAGTACGCTGTGGGACCGAGAAGGGAGCTTGGAATACGCACCCTTTTTAATATCCTCGGACCGCTTACCAACCCGGCTAGTGCGAAAAGGCAGGTGCTGGGTGTTTTTTCGGACAGACTTACCGAACCTCTCGCGAAGGTCCTGGGTAATCTGGGGGCCGAGGATGCAATCGTGGTCCACGGTGAAGACGGCCTCGACGAAATCACTGTATGCGACGGTACGAAGGCTTCCCGTTTCCGGAAGGACGGGGTTGAAAACCTCTATTTTTCGCCCGAGGACTTCGGCATGGAGCGGGCGCAGATAGACGACCTGGTGGGAGGCGACAGCGAGGAAAACGCCAGGATCGCGCATGAGGTACTTGATGGTAGGAAGAGCGCCAAGAGTGACATCGTACTGATCAACTCTGCTGCCGCCATAGCGGTCTCGGAAAAGGCCCCTGAGATGGCGGTCGCCCTTGAGATGGCAAGGGACGCGATAGAGTCGGGCAGGGCGGCTAAAAAACTCGAAGAGATAGTGCGGGTCACCAACTCCCTTTGACGGCAGGGAGGCCCTTTTTTCCCTTGAAGACTTCCGGATTCTCCAGAAGTCGCAAAAAGGGCGGACCTTTCGGTTTGATTCACTCTTATCAAAGGGTTGTGCCTTTCCGTGCATGATACAAACCCTCCGCCCCTCTTTTCAAAGGCAGAATGCCGCTCCTGCATCAAAAGTCCGCTTCAGGATTATGAGACTGTTAATATATAGAATTAAAGTTTGTCCCGGAGATGCAAAAAAGCCCGGAAAGACAGCGAAAAAATCTTGTAATGACGACATGATCTTATCTATCTTTCACATGAATGAGGACCCGGCGTGAGGCGATTTCGAGAAGATGGCCGGCAGGCCCCTTTACAGGGCTGCAAGGTGTCGCTGCAAGACTTTTTCGCCGCCCTTCCGGGCTCTTGAGGGTGTAAGGTAAAAGATGCCTGCGGTCATAAAGCTTTCGCTCACATTTCTGCTGATACTGGTCCTACTGAGGAAAAAATTGGGGATCGGTTATGTGATGATGGCGGGCTCGGCCGCCCTTATCCTCCTCTTCAGAATGGATGTCCCCCATATCTTGTCGACAATGAGAAATGCCGCCGTCAATCCGGTGACGATAGAGCTGCTTCTGGCGCTGTCCCTCATCAGGATGTTCGAGATAATACTCAGGGAAAAGGACGTACTTTCGACGATGATGACTGCTGTGAAGGGGTTTTTCAGAAGCAGGAGGGCCGTCATTGTGTCGATGCCGATGCTTATAGGGATGCTGCCTTCACTTGGAGGGGCGTATTTTTCCGCCCCCATGGTCAAAGAGGCCACCTCGGGTCTGAAGATGAGCCCGGAGGAAAAGGCGTTCGTTAACTATTGGTTCAGGCATCCGTGGGAATACATACTTCCGCTTTATCCGGGCATCCTGCTGGCCGCGGCGGTGACCCATATCCCGCTTTACAGTCTCATTACGGCCAATGCGACCTATTCTCTTGCTCTTCTGGTCATGGGCTTCCTTATCAGTATGAGGGGCATCGGCAGGAGAGCGGTCTCCTCCCGTACAGCGGCAGGCGGACCGGCAAAAAGAAGTGGATATTCCAAATGGCTAAGCTTTCTGCCTGTATTTTCGGTGCTTTTTCTGGTTGTGGCCGTACATATCGAGCTTCAGTATGCACTCCTCCTGATAGTGGCTGCCCTTCTTCTGATTTACCGCTACCCGTTGAAGGAAGTATGGCGGATTACAAAATACGGCTTTGCCCGGGACGTGATCCTCCTTATCTTCGGGGTGATGTTCTTCAAGCAGGCAATGGAATCCTCGGGCGCGGTGACGCAGCTCAGTTCCTTTCTGGTAAAAGAGGGGATTCCGGTCCTGCCCATAATCTGCCTCCTTCCATTCGTGACGGGCCTCCTCACTGGCCTTACGGTGGGGTTTGTCGGGAGCACGTTCCCCCTCCTGATAAGCATTTCCGGCGGCGCTCCTCTTGCCAGCATGTCCCTGGCCTTCGCTGCAGGGTTCATCGGCGTACTCTTCTCTCCCCTGCATCTTTGTCTCGTCCTTACCAGGGAGTATTTCAATGCCGACCTCTGGGGGGTCTATAGAAAGATTATCCCCGCCGGTGCTTTCATATTTATCGCGGCGTTTATAGAATATATGGTAATGCATTGAGCTGTTTGTGATATATTTAACAGGGATCAGGAAATGCTGAGAGAACTGCGGATCAGGAACCTGGCGATTATAGACGACCTTACAGTGAGGTTTGCCCCGGGCCTGAACGTCCTCACCGGCGAGACGGGGGCCGGGAAGTCGATCATTGTCGATGCGCTGGGGCTTGCCCTGGGAAACAGGGCACAGTCGGATTTGATGAAGTCCGGGGCGAAGGAGGCTTCGGTGCAGGCCTGGTTCGAAATCAGCAATACGAACTTATTGCCCGACATCGGGATAGATACGTCTGAGGGACTTCTTATAAGACGAGTGCTTTCGTCGGGAGGCAGGAGCCGGGCGTTCATAAACGACACGATGGTGACCCTGCAAACCCTTGCTGAGGCCGGAAGACGTCTGGTGGATATCCACAGTCAACACGAGCATCAGAGCCTACTGTCGCCGGAAACGCAGGCGTTCCTGCTTGATTCCTACGGGGGACTCCAGTCCGGCCGCGAGGAAGTCGGAAGGCTGTTTCGTGAGTCCGGCTTGATCGGCAGCGAACTTCAGGAACTGAGAGAAAAAGTCAAAGAGAGGGCGCACCGGCTGGATCTGTTGAAATTCCAGATAAACGAGATCGACACGGCTGTCCTCAGGACAGGGGAAGAGGAACAACTGGAAGAAGAAAAAAAGATACTGGCCAACCTGAACAGACTCCGCGAACTGGCGGAGACGGCTTACTCCGGTCTCTACGCTTCAGAAGGCTCCTGTATCGAGTTGCTGTCCTCCGTGATCATGAGGATGCGAGAGATGTGCGCCATTGATAACTCCATAGAGGATGCCCTGCAGCTGATAGAGTCTGCAAAGCCCCTTCTGGATGATGCCGCCTTTGCCCTGAGGGGGCACCGCGAGAGGTATGGAGGAGAGCCCCAAAGGCTGGAGATGGTGGAGGACAGGCTGGAGCTGATCGGAAAGCTCAGGAAAAAATACGGGGATTCCGTGGAGGAAATCCTGCGGTACAGGGCTGATGCGGAGGAAGAACTGAAGTCACTCGAATCGACAGACGAGCGGGTCGATTTTCTGGCCGGTGAATTCGCACTGAAAGAGGAGGAACTTTTTACGGCTGCAGCTGAGCTCTCGAAGAAAAGGAAAAAGACAGCCCGGGAGCTTGAGGCGCTTGTTTCCTCGACACTGGAGGAGCTTGCCTTCGGGAGCGCGCAGTTCAGGATAGACATAAGGCAGGAACGGGGGGGCGACGGAAGAGAGAAGGTCGGCCCAGGCGGCATGGACAGAATCGAATTTCTTTTTTCGGCAAACCCCGGGGAACCTCCGAAGCCGTTGTTAAAGATTATATCCGGAGGCGAGCTCTCCCGGGTGATGCTGGCCCTGAAGAGCATCCTGGCGGACGCCGACCGCGTGCCGGTTTTGATTTTCGATGAAGTAGATGCCGGCATCGGCGGAAAGACCGCGGAAAGCGTGGGAAAAAAACTGGACAGGATTTCCGCGGCTCATCAACTCCTCTGCATAACTCATCTGCCGCAGATTGCGAGCTTCGGGAATCATCATCTGAAAATCGAGAAGAAGGAAAAAGAGGGGAGGGTATATGTGGAAATCAGGGAACTCGACGGAAAGGAAAGACGGGAGGAAATCGCGAGAATGCTGAGTGGAAAGGTTACGGAACTTTCGAGACGCCACGCGGAAGAACTCCTGGAAGGGATGAGATAGGATGAAAGGCAAAATCAAAATACGTACCGAACTCTGCAAGGGATGCACGTATTGTATAGATACCTGCCCGGCGGGGGTCATTTCCATCAGAAAACGTTTTAACAAGAGCGGGTACTTCCCGGCCACAGCCGAACATATGGAGAAGTGCACGGGATGCGCCATGTGCGCGCACGTCTGTCCTGAGATAGCGATCGAGGTGTACCGGGAAAACGGCAGGAAGTAGACGGGTCGGCGTATCTGTCTCTCTGGTCCCTATTTTTCTTTCTTAAGCCCTGCCCAGAGGCACCCGTCGCCGAAATCTTCTATCCCGTCGTACTCCCGACAGTGCCGGGGCCTCTTTTCGTAAATGGCGCATCCATCCGGGGTCAGGTGCGGGCAGGGAAAAGGAAACGAAAGCAGAAGGGCACCGTTCTCTTCTCGCACGCCGGCGCCCCGCATTTCATAAAAATCCGCCACTTCCTTCGCCGAACAATCGTAAAAGTCGGGATGCGTGTAAACGGCGATGTTTCTGCAGCATTTCTGGCACTCCATACAGAGCTTCTGTTTTCTGCTAGCCGGTTTTTTCATGCCACTAGTTTATCAGACAGATGCCGGCGCTGTTGGCATGGCGCGCCATGATCAAATCGTATCGCTTAAAGGGATTGAGGGATACCCAACTCTTAACATTGTCGCACCTGTTTGTCCAGTGGAAGTTAAGCGATCCAAAGACGCCGGGGAACCTCTTCCGGTATGGCGCAATTCGATTGTCCTGCCTGTGAAAAAGTTACGATACATATGCGACGTTAAGGAGTAATGGATCATTATGCCCGAGCATACCCGATATTTAGTAGGATACGAGGCTATAGGAGGTATCGACGGATGCTTTCAAGCCTCAGGAGATTTACACGGAGCGAAGTGGCCCAGGAGAGGCTACGGATAATCAAATTCTATAGGGAGTATGGGGAGAAAGCCACGAAGGAAGCATTCGGGGCAGACAGGAAAGTGGTCAATCGCTGGATGCAGAGGCTCAGCCAACACGATGGGGCCCTTGAAGGGCTGGTACCTGAGTCGACGAGGCCTAGGCGAACCAGGACAATGACCGTATCTGTGGAGATCGTCCAGTTCATACGCGAAATAAAGCGGGAACATCCACGATTGGGCAAAGAGAAGATCAAACCCCTTCTTGACGAATACTGCCAGGGGAAAGGACTAAAGAGCATCTCAGAGTCCACCATAGGCAAGGTGATCAAACGAAATAAGCTCTTTTACCAGAGGGCCGGCAGGATTTATCATGACCCAAGTATTAAAAGGCCCCTGCATCAAAAGCGTCTAAGGATAAAGCGATCTCCCCGGCATGAGGACTTTGGCCACATCATCGCGGACACTGTAGAGCGGGTAACCGACGGAGTAAAAGACTACTTCTACAATGCTATTGATGCGAAGCTGAAATTCGCCCTTACGCTCAACTATAAGCGACTAAACAGTAAGAACATGAAGGACTTCTACGAGCGTTTCCGTGCTCTTTACCCGCTGCAGATAAAAGACTGGCAGTCAGACAATGGCTCAGAGAATCTTGGAGAGTTCGACAAGGCCCTCAAAGATGCCAAGATCCCTCATCTGTTTATCTACCCGAGGTGTCCCAAAATCAACAGTATCATCGAACGCTACAACAGAACCCTTCAGGAGGAGTTTATCGATAGCCATCTGGCTATAATCCATGACAAAGAACTCTTCCACCAGCATCTTGCCGACTATATGCTCTTCTATCTAACTAAACGCATTCATAAGTCCCTGGATAAGATGACCCCTGTCGACTACCTTATACAAAAAGGAGGTATGTCGCATTTGTAT
>JARRRI010000070.1:0-7962 GCA_037380845.1 Candidatus Sulfobium sp.
GCCCGCCCCTACGGCGGTGATGCTGATTCCCGTCCGTATGAAGGCCAGTCCCGTCCTCGCCCTTGCCATGATGGTACGGAGCCTGGCCATCACACATCGCCTTTCCGCAAGTACCGTCCTCTCCAGGGCAAGGCCCGTCGTGGCCCAGATTCCGGGGAGGTGCGAGGCGTGTACCGGGGGGCAGGCGCTGCCTTTCCTCGGGCCGGTCCGCTTGTGGCGCAACGGAATGACAAAGTCCCATATGCTTTCCTTCATGTTCTTCCGGCGGATGGCCCTGAAACTCTCTATGCCGGCGCGGCGCCCTCCAAGATACCAGTAAAAGCCTTCGGCCGACATCAGGACCCCGGCGGCTATCAGTGCCACGTCGAAGAAAGTCCACCCGCTGGCGGGAAAATGCCTTATTAATCCTATTCCCATACCGGCAAAGGCTATGCCCGTCCGCGTGAAGGCCAGTCCGGTCCTGGCTTTGGCAAGAATAGTTCTGTGGCCTGCCAGCGCGGTCCTTTCCTCTGCAAAGTCTGTCCTGTCGCAGGCGATGAACCTCCGTCTCATGACGGGTGAAAGCCGGTCCCAGCCCGCCCTGAGTTTTTCGGCCCCTTTTACCGTCCCGGTCCGTCTGAAAACAGGATGGCCCTCTTCGAGCGAGACCGTCAGCATACTTGTCCCGCTGGTCGGTTCAGTCGAGGAGTTGTCGATCGGGCTGTGGCCCACGGCACGAGCCGGCATATACCATTTGGTACCGTCAAAGATCATTACCAGACCTGCCAGAATAAACGGGACCTCCAGGACCGACCAGATGCCGGTGCCGAAAATCCTCAGGAAGGTGAGCGAGATTGCGATAAAGGCCAGGCCGGTCCGGATAAAGGCGAGGCCGGTCCTTCCTTTTGCAAACAGAGTTCTGAAGTGGGCGAAAGTGGACCTCCTGTATGCGAGAAACACCCTGACGAGAGCAAGGGGGGTTCTTCCTCCCGAAAACGGAAAGCCGGGATTAACATCGAAATTGTTCTCGACGATGCGGGTAACGTCGGAGGCAAGGGCGACACGGAAGCCGACCTTTTCAACCCCGAGGGTCTTTCTTATATCTTCGGCCACTCCGGGATCGCCCGGATCGTATGCGACGACCTCTGCCGTGTCTCCCTTAACGTCGAGAGGGAACCAGAGCGCCTTCCTGTGTTTTTCGAGTTGCAGCCTCATAGTCAGCAGGTAGGGGGCCATAAGGCCTTCGTCGTATTCCGCGAAGGGGCAGTCGTAATATTCGGAGAGGCAAAAAAGGACTTCATGCCTGGGAATGCCTTTTTCAAGAAGCAGTTCCTCGGGATATTTTCCCGAAGAGCCGGAAGCGGCTATAATTCCGCTCAGCTCATCTTTAGTCAGCAGGCCTTTGCTTGTAAGCCTCTCGAATTTCTTTTCCAGCATGAATTATTGCAGAACCCCTCGGATTGAAAACAAATATTTGCATAGTTTACCGTTTTTGGGGCCGATTAGGCAAGGGCGGAGGGTTTTTGTCATTGCCGGGGGGAAAACAGGAACCGGAATAGACCAGGCCGGTCGATCCGTCGATGCTTATTATCGTACCGTCCGTTACGGCATAGCGACCTATTACCGCGTAGGGTTCGTTTCTTTCATCCGCCTTGATCGCCATGTCCGAACAGCCCACGACCGCCGTCAGGTCGAACTTCCGGGCCAGTACCGAGGCGTGAGACGTGGCCCCGCCGGCGGAGGTGAGAATGCCGTCGATTTCCGGCATCAGGGAGATATCGTCCGTGCTGGCGCTTTTCCTCAGCAGGATTAAGGGCATATTCCTCTCTTTCCTCATTTTTCTGATCTGCCCGGGTGAAGAGATAAAGGTCGCCAGGCCGCTCAGGGCACCCCCGTGGACACCGGTCCCCCTCCCGATTATGGATTCCTCCATCCTGCAGACGTCCCGGAACCCCTTCGTAATGCCCCGGTGGAACTCCATCCGTCGTGTCTGCAGTACATAGATCAGCCGCCTGCCGTCTGGTCTCCTCACATATGTCGCCTCAACCTCCTGGGGCAGTCCCCTCATCGCCTCCTCGATCTGCCCGGCGAGGTCGCGGTGGAGGGAAAAGAGTTCAGGATCATCTTCTTCCAGGCTTTTCCGGCGCTCCAAAGCGTGCCGCTTCGTTAAAGGAAGGTTGGTGAGTCTGCCGTATACGAGGTCGTCTCCGGTCGCCCTTTCCCTTGTTTCGCCGAAGACGACTTTTTCCAGCGTGGACGGTTCTCTCGTGAAAAAAACCGAGGCGCCCGCGCCCCGGCCGTTTCCGGAGACCATCTGCATGAGGATAACGGAGGTACCCCAATGACCGGAGACCTGAAGCGCCTTTCTGAACTGATCCGCCCTCCCCGAATGCCATGACCCGTAGACTGCCTTTATCGCTTCCCTGAGCTGGTCGTGCACATCCTCCGGCACTTTCAGCCCTCTTCCTTTCAATTCCTGCCGGTAGCGGCCGGCCAGTTTTTCCATGTCTCCGGCTTCCAGATCCTCGCCCTTTTCGGTCCCGGTTTCCCGAAGGAAATCCCCGGCAATGTCTTCGAATACCCCCGCATCCAGCCCGTGGACCACCGTACCGTAATGGTACAGAAACCGCCTGTAGGAGTCCCATGCCAGCCAGGCGTCTCCGGTGGCTGCGATAAAGGCATCGATTGTTTTCCTGTTCATTCCGCAGTATAAAATAGAAGAAAGGATACCCGGCATCGATATGTATGACCCGCTCCTCACGGACAGA
Source organism: Candidatus Sulfobium sp. (assembly GCA_037380845.1). Classification (GTDB taxonomy): domain Bacteria; phylum Nitrospirota; class Thermodesulfovibrionia; order Thermodesulfovibrionales; family UBA6898; genus JARRRD01. The sequence goes on from JARRRI010000070.1 coordinate 2,748, forward strand.
AAAAGCGGTTTCCCCCCCTCCCCGAAAGAGGTCCCTGTCTTCTCTTCTATCCTTCCGACCGCCTTTTTCAGGGCAGACGCGAAACGGGCGCTCTCCGTATATTTTTCGTAATCATCGGCCCCTCTGGAGAGAAAAACCACCCCCGGGGGGACGGGGAGATCCCTGTTCCGCAGATAAACGAGGTTCTTGGCCTTGGTCCCTATCAGGGGCGCCAACTTCATGGCATCGCCGTCTCCCAGTTCATCAAGCGCCACGAAGTCCCTCATTTTATTCTGATCCGCCAGCCGGGGCCTGAACAGCTCATCATCGGCCCCTTTCCGGGAAGAGGTTCTGCATAGAGCTGTGAGGCCGTCGAGGATCTTGTCGAGCTCGACCGGACCGGCTATGCCGCCCAGCATATCCCTCATTATTATATCGGCGGTCTTGACGGCAGGCTTGTCCGGCTCCGGAACTGTAACCTGGAGACTCGCGGCCAGGTCCTCATGCGGGAAGACCTTCAGGATCGCGGTGACCCGATCGTAAAAGGTGCGATGAAATGAATCCACTATCCACGACAGTTCCTTCTGCCACAATCTCAGCATGTCGGCAATCTGGGACAAGTACAGCCCGTTTGACATGAATATGGTGAGCAGTTCCTCAACCTGGAAGTTGCCCAGCCCGAAGAGGCTGAACAGGTCGTTCACCCCTGTCAGAATCCCCGTCCACCTGTCCAGGTCCTGATCCCCGGGGGGTTCCTCCTTCTTACTTATTTCCGCAGCGATTTTTTCAAATAAGACGCGGACCCTCTCCTCATTCCTCAGGAACTCCCCGAAGGCGTTGAACTTCGGCTCATTATAGGATCCCATTACCGACGGTATCCCGAACGCTATGTGCCTTTTGAAGTAGAGCGACTCCTCCGGTGCGGTCTTTTCGGTTGAGATGATTATCCCCTTGAGTTCCCTCATTTTATCTATGTGCTGCGGGAGCCTCTCGTACATGCCGTTTCCTTCCGTATCGGCCGCTGCGGGCGAGTATTTCTTCACGACTTCCTGATAGATCCGGCAGAGGAGGAGTATCTTGGACCGTATCTCTTCAGCAGTTTCGACCTCTCCCAGCCGGCGGCGGAGTTGCTCCTCATTGATGTCCGTGAGCCTCTCCAGGTGCAGCTTCTCCCCCTCCGCAATGCCGAGAGATTCAAAAAAGGGGCGGACGGCAGACGCATAACGGGAGAGGAGCCCCGCATCCAGCTTCCCGATCACACCCTCCGGCACCGCTCCCCTGAGGAGACCCGGGTCTTTACGAAACCAGCATTCCATGATCCTCCCGACCAGGCGGATGTTGTAGTTGCTTGCATTTACATGGACCTGCTTCCTCAGGAAATAGAGCACCGTGTCGTTGCCCCACGAATCTATCTCGGTGGTGTAGTCCCGCATCCTTCCCGTGGCGCCCACCTCGTTGAAATAGACGGGCAGCTTCTGGAGGAGCATATGGTTGAGCAGAAAGTTGTCGGCGAAGTTGACTGAATTCAGGTATGAGGAGACATCGCGCTGGAAGAGAACTTCATCGGGGATGAATACTCCGCTTACGTAGATGTTGCAGATCACGTGGACGAGCACGTCATGAAAGCGTCTTCCGTCCAGACCGATGATCTTCAGAAACTTCCTCAGCCTTTCGATGTGCAGGGGGTTTGCGATCTCGGCCCAGGTGTCGGTGGAAAATCCCGAAACCCGCGGGGCGGGTATGACGATACTTTCGAGGATGTCCTTATAGAACTGCAGCAGGTCGTCGTTACCGGCATCAAACAGCGCCCGGGCAGTTTCCGGGTCCAGCACCAGATCTTCCCCCTGCTCCAGGGCGCCCTCCGTCATCCTGCGCAGAATGGTCCTGCATGTATCCGCCATGCCCATTCCGATCAGCCTTCGCAGAAACCCCGCGGTGCCAGCGGCCGCCCTGCGGGAGACTTCCGGAGAAGACGCCCGGAAACCTTCCAGGACTTTAAGGAGTGCCCGGGCGATCGTTTCGGCGGAACGGGGGTGCAGATTCCTTTCGATTACCGCAAAAAAATCCTCTGCAATATCCGTTTCATCCGGGATATCCCGGTACGGGCGTCCGCTTTTTTCCAGAAGTTCCCTGTATCTTTCCTCTGCCGGCAGTGTCCCGATGCCGGATATTTTCCGTACCAGCTCCACTTTCCTGCCTTCCCCGTATACCGCGAGCCTTTCATAGTCACTGTCCGGCAGGACCTCCTTCAGCGAGTCAAGGACTTCGTCCTCCATGGCAGGGGTTCCGGCGGCCCTCTTCTTCAGCGATGAGGCGAGCATCCCGATGGCAAAGCCGATATCAACCCCGGGGAATCTTTCGTGGATGGCTTTCAATATCCTTCGGGAATGGTTGGGCCTCAGAGCAAGGTCGGCCGCCGAAACCCTCAGTTCGCCCAGCCAGGTTTCCACCATGCCGCGCAGTCTCCGGCTGTCATCCTCCTTTTCCAGGGGGAGTTCGATCAGGTAGAGGAAGTTGGACAGTGGTTTGTCGTCCTCCAGCTTGTCGCAGGCCAGACGGGAGTACCGGGTCAATATCGGGTAACCTTCGTGAAAGGTCCCCCTCTCAGCCCAGAAGACATCGGATGCAAAGCCGTTGATTTTCTCGGAGAATTTCCTCCAGTCCTTTTTCGGAGACAGGACCTTCGAAACAATATCCTCCGCCTTTTTCAGAAGGCCTACCTTTTCCTGGATGCCGGCCGTCAGCCGCTTCAGGTCCACGCCGCGGAGCTCCTCGGAGAGTTCCGTAGCCGAGAAAAAGAATTCACCCTTCTTCTCTCTCTTGAGAAGGAAGGTCCCGACATGACGGCCCTGCCGGACCACGTCGACCTGGAGGTTTTTGGCGCGGGTGACAAGGTCGCTTTCGACCTCTAACTCGAAGTAGCCGTCCCTTATGTCGTTCCGTGCGAGCTCGCTGCCTTCGTGCATGAGGCGGGCCTGGTATTTGCCTTCAGGCATCGACAGAATAGTCCCCTTTATCGTTATCTCCCCTTCCTCGTCGGTAATACAGAAGTCCTTGGCAACGAGAGAAGTGACCATGCCCTTGTAGGCCGTTGCTATCGTCCCGACAAGGTAATCGAGGCTGCATATATTTACGGGGTTTGCCATTCTTTGTCGCCTCCTGAAGCCGCTTCTCTTCATTATATCCCGATTGCCCGGTGCACTGCTCCGGAGCATTTTTTCAGGCTCTGAAAGAAAGATCCGGACGCACGGGAAGAAAATCTTCCGAAAGCACGGAAAGGATGCGGAAAACGTCCTGTAGCGACACCTTCCGGTCTTGCAGCCTGCCGGCCGACTGCCGTAAGTCACCGAACGTCAAGTGCTCATTTATGTGGAAGACAAATAAGACCATGTCGTTATTAAAAGACTTTTGCGGTGTCTATGATCCGTCCTTATCACTATGTTCCGGGCCCGTTTCGCCGTCGACTACTCGAAATAATCCTGTCTTTTTTGTTATAGTTCAAGCTGACGTTATCAGGTCTCCTGCTTGCCGGAGACGGAAAATATATCATCGAAAGGAGAATATTATGAACATCTTGATCTTCGGTCCCAACGGAAGCGGCAAGGGAACTCAGGGCGCGATCGTCCAGAAAAAGTACGGTATTACGCATGTGGAGTCCGGTGCGATATTCAGGAAGAACATAAGCGGCGGAACCGAACTGGGGAAGAAGGCGAAGGCCTATATCGACAAGGGAGACCTGGTACCCGACGACATCACCATCCCCATGATACTCGACAGGCTGAAAGAGGACGACTGCAAAAACGGCTGGCTGCTTGACGGATTTCCCCGCAACATGGCCCAGGCGGAGGCCCTTTACAAGGCCCTGCAGGATGCGAACATCAATCTCGATTACGTTATAGAGATAGCGCTTGACAGACAGACCGCAAAGGAGAGGATCATGGGCAGGAGGCTCTGCGTCAACGACAACAACCATCCCAACCATGTATTCATAGATGCGATCAAGCCGGTCGAAAAGGAAGGCAAGCTGGTGTGCCGTGTCTGCGGAGGCGACCTGAAGACGAGAGCCGATGATCAGGACGAGGCTGCCATCGGAAAGAGACACGATATCTACTATGACGACAAGAACGGGACCATGGCGGCGGTCAACTATTTCAAGAACCTGAAAGGCCCCAAATTCATCACCATAGACGGCAAACCGCCGATAGGTGAAGTTTCCGAAAATCTGATGAAGCAGCTTTCTTAAGAAGTTCCTTCAGCGGATGTCGTGGCGGGCTGGCGCAGCCCGCCACGATGCCTTTTTGCGGCCGTCTCTGTCTTTACCTTACGCCGCCCAGCTTTTCCCCCATCGTCCTCACTATGTCGGACCGCGAGATGAGCCCGATGAGTCTCTGTTTGCTGTCGACGACGGCCAGTCTCCGTATCCTGTACCGGTCCATTAGCCTTACAGCCTCGCTTATTTCGGCGCCAGGCTGTATAGTTACGGCGGGAGATGTCATTACATCACCTACGATGTGGCCCATTTTGCGGTCCGGCACAGGCTCTCCGAAGAGGAATGTCCAGACATCTCTCGGCCTGAAACCTCCCCCCTTCTTCCGTGGTCCGACAGCCGCAACCCTCGAAACGATGTCCGCCTCGGAAATTACTCCTACCACGCGGTTCTCCCTGTCGACTACGGGAAGACCGCTGACGTTTTTCTCGGACAGGGTTTTTACCGCCCGGTCTACCTCGTCGAACTTACTGACGGCGAGGACGTCACGCGTCATAACGTCCCGCACTACAGTCCTCGACGCCGTCCTGGAGCGTGCATGTCTGCAGGCGGCGTCGTATATTTTTCTGAGAGCCTCCGCCGAGAGATTCAGGTCGAGCTTCGATTCTTTGAGGGCTGCCAGGACATCTTCATCAGTGATCTCGTCCCGGATATCTTGAGCACCTTGATTTTCCATTTCTTTACAGGGCAACGGCCCCAGGAAGAAATTATCACATACAGGGGAAATTATTCAAGGAACGATCCGTAAGTGTCCGTTGCGGCCGGCATTGTTTAATGATAGAGTATCACTAGCTGTCACACCGAATGTTTTCAGCCGATTCTCATAAACGGAAACGAAAAGACAATGGCTCTTCGTCTGATTGAACTGGTCCTCCCCGAACGGAGATGCGGGGAACTGCAGGAACTGATCAAAGACTGGAAGTCTCTGGGGATATGGCATCAGGAACTGTCGGACGACAAGGTCCTGGT
>JARRRI010000071.1:0-15504 GCA_037380845.1 Candidatus Sulfobium sp.
CTCTTTTAAGCAGCCCCCCTCCAGAACCGGAGAAGCAGTCATCGGTGCTTCGTGGAAAGGGAAGAGACCTCAGGGGCAGGCTTCGGGTAAGACGACCCGGCGGAATACGGCGAAAATGAATTCTTTCTCATACCGGTTGAGCCCCGCGTGGTCTATGCGAGCTGGGAAATTACGAAAGAATCCCTGCCCGGAAAGATAGGGGGACTGAAAGTTCGTTTTTTTGAGGTGACACGGGGGGAAGACAGAAGACCGAACAGCCGATCTTTCCTGGACATATCCATATCGGAGAGGGTGGGTGAAGCTTTTTTCAAAATAGGCATACATGGCAGGGAAATTATTGCCGAAATCGGCCATCTCGGGCCGGACGGCCATTTCAGGCCTCTCCTTAAGTCCCGCAAGGTCCTCATACCGAGTTCGCTGACTCCGGATGAGATTGGTCCGGCGGAGAAAGAACTGCTCGAAACAGGCGGTTACGGGTCCAGGCCTCCCGAGAAGTAGAAGCAGGCGTATGGTGTCTTCACCAGTGTCTCCTATTGCCTTTGAGAGTTCTCCGCGTCATTCCCCTTCTTCCCGCGCCCCGACTCTCCCGCCAGGGGCGAGGGACTAAAGGAGAGTGAAATTTGCGGCGCCGACGTGTCATGCCGGCTATACTCCGGACAAGTTTACGCGCCTTTGGCGGCACCGAAGGCGACCGGGGCCGGCGTATGACGGTATTGAAAATGATGACCTGTTGACACCTACCGGATTCCCGGGACAATTGTGTTTTTAAATCCTGATAATGTAAAATTAAACGATATTTTCCGGGAAAAATCCGTTTTATCGTGGTGCCGGGAACGCCCCTCAGGGGCATCCTGTTTTTCGAGCTCCGGTTTCGCAATGAAGGAAGAACTCAAGAAAGAGATGCTAAAAAAAGCTGTTGACGGCAAGCTTTCCTGCGCGGCCGCCATGAAGATTGCCCAGTCCCTGGACCTGCAGTTCAGGGAAGTCGGCGAGGCGGCGAACGAGCTCGGTATCAAGATCAAAAACTGTCAGCTCGGTTGCTTCTAATGGAAGTGATGCTTTTTGAGATCGCCCTTACCTTCTACTTCGCCTCCGCGATCGTCTGCGTGATGGAGCTTTTCAAGGGGACAAAGACAACTTCGACCATAATGCTCGTCCTCGCGGGGGTCGGTTTTCTCTTCCATACATCCAACATTATAGCAAGATATGTCATTTCCGGACATATCCCCATAGCGAATCTGCATGAAGCGACATCCTTTTTCGCGTGGTGCATAGTGCTTATTTTCTTCTTTCTGGAGTACCGTTACAAGCTTGGTCTGCTGGGTTCCTTTATCATGCCGGTGGTATTTGTACTGATGTTTTCTTCTTCTGTGCTGCCCCGCAAGATTGAACCGCTCAGCCCGGTGCTTCAGAGCTACTGGCTGGGCATACATACCGTGCTGGCCTTTTTGGGGGACGCGGCCTTTGCCCTCGCCTTCGGCGTCGGGATCATGTATCTCATACAGGAGCACCACGTCAAATCCAAGCACCTGGGTGGGCTGTTCGAGAGGCTGCCCAGCCTCCAGATACTTGACGAAATAAACTACAGGCTGATTACTCTGGGCTTTCCCCTCCTTACGCTGGCGATAATCACGGGGGCCATATGGGCGGAAAACGCCTGGGGTAAATACTGGCAGTGGGATCCAAAGGAGGTCTGGTCGCTGATCACCTGGTTAATATATGCAGTTGTCCTCCACCTCAGGCTCACGGCCGGATGGAGGGGGAGACGAGCTGCGATACTGGCCATTGTTGGTTTTGTAGTCGTGCTGTTCACCTTCTTCGGCGTCAACTTCATTCTTAAGAGTATGCATACGTTCTGATGAAAGTTCTTGTCATAGGATTAAACCACAAGACAGCCAGCGTAGATATAAGGGAGAGGCTGGCCTTTAACGGCCCTAAACTGGAGCAGGGGGTCTTCGGCCTGCACAAGCTGGCCGGTGTGAGAGAAGTCGCGGTGCTCTCCACATGCAACAGGGTGGAAATCTATTCGTGCGTGAACAACAAGGGGGCTTCAAGCAGCATTATGGATTTTCTTGCCGAACTCCACGGAACGAAGAGGGCGGATTTTGAAAAATCCCTTTATGTCCTGACTGATTACGACGCGGTGAGGCATGTCTTCAGGGTCTCTTCAAGCCTCGATTCGATGGTGCTTGGAGAACCGCAGATTCTCGGTCAGATCAAGGACGCCTTTGAGTTCGCCCTCGAAAAGAAAACGACCGGCGTTCTCCTGAACAAACTGATGAAAAAGGCTATTTCCACCGCGAAGAGGGTAAGGACGGAGACCCGGATTGCAGAGAACGCCGTATCCATAAGCTTCGCCGCGGTCGAGCTCGCCAGGAAGATATTTACGGAACTGGCAGGCAAATCCTTCATGCTCCTCGGTGCCGGGGAGATGGCCGAACTCGCCGCCCGTCATCTGGTAAACAACGGGGTAAAAGACGTGATGGTGGTTAACCGGACGTATGAGAGAGGGTGCGAACTTGCACAGGAATTCGACGGCAAACCGGTCCGTTTTGAAAATTTCCTGCAGGAGCTCGTGCATGCCGATATCATCATCTGTTCTACGGGGGCCCCTTCATATGTGCTGCATAAGGACCAGATGCAGAAGGTTATGAAGGAGCGGAAACACCGGCCGGTCTTCATCATTGACATTTCGGTGCCCAGGAACATAGATCCCGAGATAAACAAGATTGACGACGTCTATCTCTACGATGTAGACGACCTTCAGGAGGTGGTCGACGCCAATATCCATGGAAGGGAAAAAGAGGCAGAGAGGGCAGAAAAGATCATAGACGAAGAAGTTCAGAAATTCGGCAAATGGATTTCTTCTCTGGATTCGGTGCCCACCATAGTCGCCCTGAGGCAGAAAGCCGAAGAAATAAAGAGGGAAGAGGTGGAGAAGTTCAGGAACAAATACCCCGGCCTGAACGCGGAACAGGCCAGGGCAGTGGAATATCTGGCAACTGCGGTGGTCAACAAACTCATTCATCCGCCCACCGTCGCCCTGAAGGAAGACACGGAAGACAGAGACGAATTGATCGCCACCATAAAGAAACTGTACGGGATAAACGGCGATGAGGACTAAAGTAAAGCGTAAAACAGCCCGGAGGCAACAGTCATATGAAAAATAAAGTAGTAATAGGTACTCGCGGCAGCAAACTCGCACTGTGGCAGGCCGAGTGGATCAAGTCCGAGATTCAAAGGGTTAACCCCGGACTGGCCGTGGAGCTGAACAAGATTAAAACGACCGGGGACAAGATACTCGATGTTCCTCTCGCGAAAGTCGGCGGCAAAGGGCTTTTCGTAAAAGAGATAGAAGAGGCCTTGCTGAGCGGGAAAGCCGACCTGGCTGTCCACAGTATGAAAGACGTGCCGACCGATTTTCCTGCGGGGCTCCATCTCGCGGTCATCTGCGAGAGAGAGGACCCCAGGGATGCCTTTATTTCCGGGGTTCGAGGCTCAGAATTCAAAATTCCGGATTTCAATAACCTTCCCGACGGAGCTACGGTGGGTACCAGCAGTTTGAGACGGTCATGCCAACTCCTGCATATTAGGCCGGACCTCAAGATAGAACAACTGCGGGGCAATCTGGATACGCGGCTCCGGAAGCTCGAGGAGGGCCAGTTCGATGCCATCATCCTCGCGGCAGCGGGTGTAAAAAGGCTCGGATGGTCGAAAAGGATTACAGAAATCCTTCCCCCTGAAACAAGTCTTCCGGCCATAGGGCAGGGGGCCATCGGCATTGAATGCAGGAAAGAAGATGCCTTCATTAATGAACTTATAGCGCCGCTGAACCATAAGGAGACATCGGTATGCGTGAGGGCGGAGAGAGCCTGCCTGAAGAAACTCGAAGGCGGCTGCCAGGTGCCGATCGCGGCGCACGCCAGGCTAACCGCCGGTAAGGGAAACGAAAGATTATTGGTAATTGACGGTCTGGTAGGGAGCGTGTCGGGGGACAGGCTCATAAAGAGTCACGTGGAAGGGAAACCGGAAGACGCCGGGAGCCTTGGCACGAGGCTCGGGGAAAACCTGCTGGCGAAGGGGGCCGACAAAATACTGGCCGAAGTCTACAACAGGGAGTTCAACAGGGTCGACCTGCCCTAGCAGATATTCCAACTATATAAACCATTAAGAATTGTAAAGACGGTATTGGCTACAGTCCCGGCTGCCCCTTTTCGATCGCTTCCAGCTTTTCCTTCTTCTCCTGGCAGTTCCTGCAGAGCGTCGCAGTGGGCAGGACATTCAGCCTCTTTTCCCCGATTTCTTCACCGCAGTCCTCGCAAGTGCCGTAACTGCCGTCGTCTATCTTGCGCAGGGTTTCATCGATATCGAGCAGGTTTTGTCTGTGGGACGCAAGTCTCATGAGGTTGACATCCTCCGAGATGTCGACGACGGCAAGGTCCCCTTCGTCCAGGGCGGTTTCGACGAGCTGACGGTTTTCGCCGCTTATATATTTTGCGATTTCTTCCTTGGCTTCCCTGATTATGGACTCTCTCTTCTTCAGTAAAGACCGTCTCAGTTCCTGCAACCGGTCGGTTTTTGCGGTTTCTTTTCCTTTCGCAGTCTTGCGAGCGGCGGCCTTCTTTCCGGCGGGACCGGCTTTAGCGCGAACTTTCTTATTTCCTGTTGTGGTCACGTTTCTGCCTCTGGAGGTAACTTTATCACGTGAGACTGCCTTTGGACTCTTCCCGGCGGTTTTCTTCGCCGAACCCGGAGTCCCGGTCTTCCTGCCCGCAGTTTTTTCCTTTTTTACGGCCGCCATTATTTTTCCGGTTCTTCTTTTTTGATCTCTTCCTTGAAGACCTCAATGATACTTCTCACCTTTATGCCGGCCTGCTGCAGCGCCTTCTGGACATCAGGGAGTTTTGCGTCCTCTACCTTGACCATGAAATTGCTGTTCACTTACACCTCCATGATTTCTTTTTCCTTGTGTTCCAGGATCTCATCAGCCTTCTTCACAAAGGAATCCGTGATTTTTTGTATCTCTTCCTGCTCCCTCTTTACGTCGTCTTCGCTCAAGTGCTCGTCCTTCTCCATTTTCTTGAGCTCATCGTTTGCATCCCTTCTTATATTACGAACCGCCACCTTGGCCTCTTCGGTTCTCTTCCTTACCACCTTGACGAGCTGTTTTCTTCTTTCCTCGGTCAGGTCGGGTATATTGATCCTTATGATTTTGCCATCATTCATGGGGGTGAGCCCGAGATCAGACTTCATGATGGCCTTTTCGATGTCGGGGATTATACGCTGTTCCCAGGGCTGTATGGCAATCTGCCTGCTTTCCGGGATGCTGAGACTGGCAAGCTGCTGAAGGGGCGTGATCGTTCCGTAATAATTTACCGAGATCCCTTCGAGAAGTGACAGGCTGGCCCTTCCCGTCCTGATAGAACCGAACTCCTTCTTCAGCGCCTCTATGGCCCCGTTCATCCTTTCACTTGTTCTTTTTCTTAGCTCCGGCTCCATTTTCCCCCCTGACGATCGTACCTATGTTTTTTCCCTCTATTACTTTCCGTATATTTCCTTTCCCTTTTAAATTAAATACCACAATAGGCAGGTCATTGTCCATACATAAAGACACGGCGGTGGAATCCATGACCCGGAGGCCCTTCTTCAATACTTCCAGATAAGTGAGTTGTTTGTATTTCTTCGCCTCTGGGTCTTTAACCGGGTCCGATGAATATACACCATCTACCTTCGTCCCCTTCAGAATAACATCCGCGCCTATCTCCATCGCCCTCAGTGCCGCTGCAGTGTCCGTTGTAAAATAGGGGTTGCCCGTCCCTGCCGCGAAAATGACGATCCTCCCCTTCTCCAGATGTCTCACAGCCCTGCGCCGTATGTAAGGCTCGGCGAGCTCCCTCATCTCTATTGCGGACTGTACCCTGGTCGGAAGCCCATATTTTTCCAGGGCATTCTGCAATGCGAGTGAGTTGATGACCGTGGCGAGCATCCCCATATAGTCAGCGGAAGCCCTTTCCATTCCTTCGAGGCTTGCCTGCACTCCCCGGAAAATATTTCCTCCTCCTATGACCATCGAGAGATGAACCCCCATGGAGGCGACATCTTTTATCTCTCTCGCCAGAAAATCCACGGTGCCGGCGTCGATGCCGTACCCCTTGTCGCCCATAAGGGCCTCCCCGCTGAGCTTCAAAAGGACTCTTTTATAGCGCAAGGGCATTATTTATCCTAGCAACTCACGGGTTGAGAAGGCTGGGTCTCGCCCAGCTGGTAGCGGACAAATCTTCTGACCACGATATTCTCCCCGAGCTTGGCCACCTTTTCAGTGATAAGGTCTCCTATTTTCTTTTTCTGATCAGGGTCCTTGACGAAGAGCTGATCCAGTAGACAGGTCTCGCCGAAAAACTTTTCAAGTTTTCCCTCTATGATCTTCTCGACTACCTGGGGAGGCTTGTTTGTTACCTGTCCCCGGTAAATCTCTTTTTCTCTTTCAATTATGTCCCCGGGCACTTCTTCCCTCACAACATAGGCAGGCGAGGCAGCCGCAATATGCATGGCGATATCCTTGACAAGTTCCCTGAAATCGTCCGTCCTCGCCACAAAATCGGTCTCGCAGTTGACTTCCACCATCACCCCGATCTTGTCCATGTGGATATAGCATCCCACCGCCCCCTCGGATGCCGAACGCCCGGCCTTCTTGGCGGCACTGGCAAGCCCTTTCTGCCTCAGGACGTCAACAGCCTTTTCGAAGTCGCCGTTGCTCTCCACAAGGGCCTTCTTGCACTCCATCATGCCGGCGCCGGTCTTTTCCCGGAGGTCTTTAACCATCTCAGCAGAAATCGCCGCCATTATTCGTTCACCTCCTGCGTCTCGGTCGCCGCCTCTTCCGCCTCGACTTTCTCTTCTATCTGCGCCTTTTCAGCCTCTTTTTCGGCCTCCTTGGCAAGAAAGTCGCTGCCTTCAATGACAGCACTGGCCATTTTCCCGGTCAGAAGCTTTATGGCACGTATGGCGTCGTCGTTGCCAGGTACTACATAATCCACTTCATCGGGGTCACAGTTGGTGTCGACGACAGCAACTATCGGTATCGATAATTTCCTTGCCTCCGCAATCGCTATCCTCTCTTTTTTCGGGTCGATTACGAATATCACACCGGGCAACTCCTTCATATCCTTGATGCCGGAGAGGTTCTTTTCAAGTTTTACCCTTTCCTTTTCGAGGCCGGACGCCTCCTTCTTCGGAAGAAGGGCCATCGTCCCATCTTCTTTCATGGCCTCTATTTTCTTCAGCCTCTCTATGCTCTTCTTTACCGTAAGAAAGTTGGTAAGCATTCCGCCGAGCCAACGCTGGTTAACGTAAAAGGCGGAAGCCCTCTGGGATTCCTCCACAATCGCGTCCTGGGCCTGCTTCTTGGTACCGACAAAGAGCACCCCCGCGCCGGAAGCCGCCATAGTCCTTACGAAATTATAGGCTTCCTCAAGCCCCTTCAGTGTCTTCTGAAGGTCGATGATATAGATGCCGTTCCTCTCCCCGAAGATGTATCTTTTCATCTTGGGGTTCCAGCGTTTTACCTGATGGCCGAAATGTACACCTGCCTCAAGCAGTTCTTTCATTGTAGCTACCATGATGCTTTCCTCCGTTGGTTTTTTCCTCCGCCTGTTCTGCCACCCCCGGTTAAGGGACCAAAGGCAGAACTGTAGCCGGCGTGTGAATTTGGACCCGTAAAGACAGGTCGCATAAGTATAAAAGACTATCACATAAGGTATTTTTTTTGCCCCGGCAAGAACGTGTGTGTCGGCCTGATAACGGCTGTGCCTTCGGAGGGCTTTTACTTTGCAAAAAGACTGAGGGAGGTCAGGACATCCCCGGGCTTCCGCCCTTCGTTTTACAGAGGAAAGTTGGAGGGGAAGGAAGTAATCTATTCCGTCTCGGGGATGGGAAAGACCAACGCTGCCCATGCTGCCACCGTCCTTATACGGGACTATTCGCCGGAACTTCTGATAAATTTTGGTGCCGGAGGAGCTTACCCTTCGGCGGGACTGGCTGTCGGGGATGTTGCGGTGGCCGAGGCAGAAATCTATGGGGACGAAGGTGTTTTGGACAGTAAGGGTTTCCACGGAGCAGATTATATCGGCATCCCTCTTCTGGAGAGAGGCAGAAAAAAGTTCTACAACGAGTTTGCGCTCGAAGGAAGTCTGGCGGAAGCAGCGGTCCGGTCCGCCGGGAGGGCCATCGAGGAGATGGCGGGCTCGCCAAAGGTCAGGTCAGGCAGATTTGTGACCGTCTCAACCTGTACGGGTACGCGTAAAAGGGCTGCAGAAGTCCGGGAGTTGTGGGACGCCATTTGCGAGAATATGGAAGGAGCTGCAATAGCTCACATATGTGCACTTTACAAGATACCTTTTTTAGAGTTGAGAGGCGTCAGCAATATTGTCGAGGACAGAGATACCGGCAAATGGAATCTCAAACTAGCCTCCGAAAACTGCTGCAAGGCTGTCGTTCAGCTGCTGAAAGAGCTGGCAGACCGTTCTACAGGTCAGTAAGTGTCGCTGCAAGAATTTTTCGACGCCCCTTCCGCGCTTTCCGAATAGTTTTTTGCAACTGCAACGTTTATTTATTCCCCCGTGATATTTATACTATTATTAGAGGCTCTTAAGAGTCTTCACTTATCCGGACGTCATTTCCGCAAGGTTTAGAAGCCTTTGGCTGTGCCGGAGGCGACCAGGGGCGGAAATCTACTTTAGCCGGACAGGATGCCTGCCGGCAGGCAGGCCCTGACAAGTCCGCGGGCATGACAGAGAAAGAAATCGACGAAAGGGCACCCTGGTAAGAGATAATCAGCAGATAAGGAACGTGGGAAACCGATGAGCGACTCAATTTATATTTATAGCTCGGACAAAGGATTCGGGGAGTTCTTCTGGAATTTATGCCCGGTGTGCGGCAACGCCTCTGTCAAAACCACCTTCTGGGAAGGCGGGACTGTCGAACACGGCGAGTGCCTCGTATGCCTGAGGATGTCGGAGATAATGGAACTGGAAGAATTGTACTCCAGGGGCCCGGAGGAACGAGGATGAAGACCATATCGCTCGGATATTCTCCCTGCCCGAATGACACATTTATCTTTTACGGCCTTGTCCATAGGGCGGTTGACACAGAAGACATTGTTTTCAATGAAATTCTCGATGATGTGGAAACCCTCAACCGGAAGGCACTGGAAGGGGCACTCGATATGACAAAGGTCTCTTACCACGCCTTCGGCCATCTGAGAGACAAATATTACCTGCTTCGGTCGGGCGGCGCTCTCGGCAAGGGCTGCGGTCCCCTGGTGGTCGCCCGTGAAGAGTGCACTATGGAACAGTTGAGGGACAGAAAAATCGCCGTACCGGGGTTGCTGACGACAGCCTTTCTTCTCCTGCAGATATTTGATCCCTCACTGAAAACCCGGGCTGTTGCAATGCCTTTTGACCGGATAATAGATGCCGTTGAAAGCGGGGCAGCAGACGCCGGCCTGATCATTCATGAGAGCCGTTTCACGTATCAAAGGGCGGGCCTGAAGAAGGTTATGGACCTCGGCGAATGGTGGGAAGAGGAAACCGGCCTCCTCATTCCTCTGGGGGGCATTCTTGCCCGGAAGGACCTGGGCGGAGCCCTCGTTGACAAGATAGACGGCATGCTGAAAAAGAGCATCGAATACTCTTTTTCCCACAGGGAGGAAACCAGGTCATATATCAGGAGGCACGCCCGGGAACTAGAAGATGATGTCATGGAGCAGCATATCGGCCTCTATGTGAACGATTATTCGCTCGATATCGGCGACTTGGGTGAAGAGTCCGTTGAGGAACTCCTGAGAAGGGCTGAATCAAGGGGAATAATCGGGAAATCGACCTACTGATCGGGAATGACGAACCCGTAAGGCATGTCCATTATTCAACATTAGAGTAAAATTGTTCAAGGTTCTTTGTTGTCATTCCCGCGCAGGAAGAAACGGGGAACTCCTGCGGAGGTTTGCTTGACAATCCCCGATTTCACGGATTATACTTTTTGCTCAGGTAAAAATTATGGGAACTTATACTACATTCCACCCACACAAGAGAAAGAAAAAGAGGACGCACGGTTTTCTCGAAAGAATGAGCACCGTTGGCGGACGCAATATCATCAAGAGGAGAAGGAAAAAGGGACGGAAAAGACTGAGCGCCTGAACAGCGGGAAAACGCTGTATCCTCTTAGCAGACGAGGGGATTTCAAAAAAGTCTTTGAATCCGGTCCCAAATTTTCTTCAAAATATCTTGTAGTATATGCGAGGCCCAATGGTCTCCCTTTCAGCAGGCTCGGACTTTCCGTCAGCAAAAAAATCGGCAAGGCTGTTGTAAGGAACAGGATAAGGCGACTCCTGAGAGAGGCCTTAAGAAAACATTTAATGGAAAAATCTGTTCGTTACGATTTTGTGCTTGTGGCCAGGAGCTCTTCCGTTCAGGCCTCTTTCGCGGACTTCAGCAGGGAGATGTCAAGGGTCTTTGCAGATCTCGGCAATGAAAAAGATATTGATAGCAATAATAAGGTTGTATAAATACCTCATATCCCCCGTCCTGCCGGGAAGCTGCAGGTTTTTCCCTACCTGCTCGGATTATTCCATAGATGCACTGTCGAAATACGGTGTAATCAAAGGATCATACCTTTCAGTGCGGCGCATATTGAAATGCCATCCCTTTCACCCCGGCGGGTTCGATCCCGTTAAATAGCCATGGATAACAAAACCCTCCTCGCCATAGTCCTGTCCATAGCAGTCATCATAGGATACCAGTACTTCGCGGCAAGGCAGCAACCGCCTGTGCCGCAGAAAGAGGCGCAGCAAACTGCACAGGAGGCAGTGAAAAAGGAAGAAGCGGCGAAGCCCGCTCCTCCGCCTCCCGTGAAGGCATTGCCGGCCGCGCCGGCGGAAGAAAAGGCGGTCAGGGTTGAGACCGGACTTTATTCCGCTGTCCTTTCTTCTAACGGAGCTACCATAAGGTTCTGGGAGATGAAGGATTATCACGACAAGGCTGGCAAACCGGTAATCCTTCTTCAAAAACCGGGGGTAGTGCCGGCTATGGCGATCGGGGCAAACACCGATTTCGATCTCTCTCATGCCAATTTCAGAGTGTCGGGCGGGGACCTCAGACTGGATGAACACAACAGGACCGGGAGCATTGTATTTGAATATGCCGGAAGCGGCGTCTCAGTAAAGAGGACCTATACGTTCCATGCCGATAAGTACACTGTTGACATAACCGACCAGGTCTCCGGGTTGCCCAACTACTGGATTACCGTCGGTTCAGACTTCGGCATCGTCGACAAGGAGGCGAGCTATGCCCACGTCGGTCCCGTCCTTCTCCAGGGTACGGACCTCGATGAACTGAAGGCCAAGAAGCTGAAGGAACCGAAGACCTATAAAGGCGACCTGAGATGGATCGCCCAGGAAGATAAATATTTCTGTGCCGCCCTGGTGCCGGAAACGAAGGTGCAGGAGGCGCGGGCCTGGCTGGACAAGGATTCCCCCGTAATCGCCTTCGAGGGCAACAAGTCCGTGAACAAGTTCCATCTCTACGCAGGGCCGAAGGTACAGGAAAGACTTGAAGAATTAGGTCTCCAGGACATAATCAATTACGGCTTTTTTTCCGTTATCGCCCGGCCCCTGTTCTGGATCCTGAAGTTCTTCTACGGCTTCCTCGGCAATTACGGATGGGCGATCATCCTTCTCACGCTCGTTGTGAGGATACCCTTCCTTCCGCTGGTGAGCAAGGGCCAGAAATCAATGAAGAAACTGCAGGACCTCCAGCCGAAGATGAACGAAATAAAGGAAAAGTACAAGAAAGACCCGCAGAAGATGCAGAAGGAGATGATGGAGCTTTACAAAAAGCACAAGGTCAACCCGATGGGAGGATGTCTTCCCATGGTAGCCCAGATACCGGTCTTTTTCGCGCTTTACAAGGTACTTCTGATATCCATCGAACTCAGGGGAGCGCCTTTCATGCTCTGGATCACCGACCTTTCGGCAAAAGACCCTTATTACATACTTCCGGTTGTTATGGGAATTTCGATGGTCATCCAGCAGAAGATGACTCCTTCGAGCATGGACCCGAAACAGCAAAAAATGATGATGCTCATGCCGGTGGTTTTCACTTTTATGTTCCTGAACTTCGCTTCGGGCCTGGTGCTTTACTGGCTCGTCAACAACCTGCTCAGTATCATCCAGCAGATATTCATAAACAAAAAGGTCGCAAAGCAGAAGGCTTAGCACTGTTATCTCATCTGCCCCGATCCGTTCGCTGAATCCGCATATAAGTTAATATATCCATACAGGACATGTACCATCTCGATGACACGATAGCAGCCATATCCACACCCGTGGGGCAGGGAGGGATCGGTATTGTGCGCATGAGCGGGCCGTCCGCTGTGGCGATAGCCGACCGGGTTTTTCTTTCTCACAAAGGAGACCGTCCTGGTGCTGCAAAGTCTCATTCTCTCCTGTACGGCCATGCAATAGACCCTTCGGACGGCAGCACCATCGATGAGGTGCTGGTCTCGGTAATGCGGGCGCCTTGCTCCTATACGAGGGAAGACGTGGTGGAATTCAACTGCCACGGCGGGGCGGCGCCGGTGCGGGTGCTGCTTGAACTCGTGCTCGCACAGGGGGCACGGATCGCAGGTCCCGGGGAATTTACAAAAAGGGCCTTTCTCAACGGCAGGATAAGTCTGGCCCAGGCGGAGGCTGTAATGGATCTGATTTCCGCGCGGACTGAGGAGGGCTTGAGGGTTGCTGTTGAGCAGCTGAGGGGAGGACTGTCGGAGAGACTTTCCATCATCAGGGGATCTCTCGTTGAACTCTGCGCTTTTGCTGAAGCACATATTGATTTTCCGGAAGAAGAGATCGGGACGGAAGGCTCTGAACGCATAAGTAGAGAACTACTGGATATCAGGCAAAGACTGGAAGGGCTTTCGGCCACGTTCCGGGAGGCACATTTTTTTCGCGAGGGCCTGGCGGTGGCGATCGTAGGGAAACCGAACGTCGGCAAGTCATCTCTCCTGAATGCGCTCCTTCAAAGAGACAGGGCTATCGTTGCCGAACTCCCCGGTACCACGAGGGACCTGATTGAGGACTATCTTAACATCAGGGGACTTCCGGTAAGGGTCCTGGACACAGCCGGCATCAGGAATGCTTCTGAAACGGTCGAAAGAGAAGGCGTGCGGAGGAGTGTCGATGCCATGGAAACGGCAGATTTCATAATCGCCGTATTTGACGGCAGCCGTCCGGCGGAGGAAGAAGACCTGGAAATCATGGGAAGGATCAAAGGGAAAAACGCGGTGATTGCCGTAAACAAATCCGACCTGCCGGGAAAGTTCCGGCTTGAAGACAGGGAGGCCGGGGAAGGACAATATCTGCATATCTCGGCCCTCACCGGGCAGGGGCTCGAAGAGCTGAAGTCTGCAATATTCGAATCGGCCATCGGGGGCCCGCCCCGGGAACACGACGGGATAGTGGTGAGCAACATCAGGCACAAGCTGGCATTGGACAGGGCCTGTACCGCTATTCAAAAGGCATCGGACGTCATGGTCCGGGGTATGCCACTCGAAATATTTTCAATCGAACTGAGGGAGGCCATGGACAGCATCGGCGAGATCACGGGCGCAGTTACCACGGAGGAGATACTGGACAGGATATTCTCGGATTTTTGTATAGGGAAATAGGCAGTGTCAGTGATTAGTGTCAGTGTCAGTTATCCGTGACAGTTTTTTGAAGACTGATTATCCTGGCAGACACTAATCACTGACACTGAGACTGCATTTTTTAAAAACAGGAGGAAAAGCATGGAATGTATTTCGGAAAAGAACAAGGCTGTGTGCAACTGCACGTACGACAGCTGCCCGCGGAAATTCAAGTGCTGCGAGTGCCTGCACTACCACCGGAGAAGCGGGGAACTCCCTGCCTGCTTCTTTAACAGTGAATATGAACGCACTTATGACCGTTCCATAGGCAATTTCATCCGGATGCACACCCGGTAGCGGCGGTGAATGCGAGTCCCTCAAAGATAGTCTATGTTATCGGACACAAGAACCCGGACACGGACTCCGTCTGCTCGGCGATCGGTTACGGTCATTTCAAGAACCTGACGGACAAAAGGTTCCTTTTCTTCCCGGCCAGGGCGGGTAAGATCAATGAAGAAACACGGTTCGTATTGGAGAGGTTTGGGGTACCGGTCCCCAACGAGATAGAAAGCCTGGCGGCGACCGTAAGCGACCTGGAACTTAAAAGGCCCATATGCGTTCGCACTGGTGATTCTGTCCAGGCGCTGGTACGCCTTATGCGTGAAACGGGTGTCAGGACCGTGCCGGTTGTCGACGGAACCGGACGCCTGGCAGGGATCTCCGGCCTCAAGGACGTTGCCAGCCACTATATGGAGAGCGTCGGCTTTTCCGACCTCGGCCGGGCACCCATAGACCTCAATATCCTGGTGCGCACTCTTGAAGGACGGGTCGTAAGCAACACGGGAAAGGTGGAGTTTCTGACCGGCAGGGTCTACGTCGCATCGATGCAGAAAGGAACAATCCTCAACAAGGCACGCCCGGGTGAGGTAGTGGTCATCGGAGACCAGCACGATATCCAGGCGGAACTTATCCAGATGGGCTGCGGCGCCCTGATCGTGGTTGACGGGATGCCGGTCGGCGGCGACGTGATCCGGGCGGCCGAAGCACATGGCACGTTGCTTTTGTCATCTCCCCAGCCGGCCTTTGCGACCGTCCAGTTGATGACGATGTCCGAGCCCGTGGAGGCCATTATGGATACTGAAAGTCCTATCGTGAGCCTCTACACCCCCGTATCTGAGTTGAGGAAGAAAATAGTCGAATCAGAGTATCGTTCGGCCGTTGTGACGGACAGCGAAAACAGGGTGATAGGGTTTGTTACCAGAACCGACCTTCTCAGTCCGGTGAGGAAGCGGGCCATACTGGTGGACCATAATGAGATTTCCCAGGCGGTCGACAACGTCGAGGAGGCTGAGATCATAGAGATTATCGACCACCACCGGGTGGGGGATATCTCCACGGTGGCGCCCATCTATGTGTACAACGATCCGGTCGGCAGTACCTGCACCGTGGTGGCCGGAATGATGTTCCTTCACCAGGTGAAGATCCCACCCGAGATAGCCGGGCTTCTCCTTTCAGGGATCCTTTCGGATACCCTGATACTCACCCTTTCCACGACTACGCAGCGAGACCGCGAAGCAGCAGGGCGTCTCGCCGGACTGGCAGGGGTGTCGATTGAGGAATACGGGAGGGAACTCCTGCGGGCAAGCATAAACATCCAGGGCAAGACTGCCTCCGAGCTCATCGGCGCCGACTTCAAGGAATTTCTGATTGCGGATAAGAAACTCGGGGTGAGCCAGATGATGGTGCTGGACTGTGAAGACATAGACCTGAGGGAGGAAGAGCTCCTGGAGGAACTGGACCGCATAAGAAAGGCGAACGCGTATGACC
>JARRRI010000072.1:0-7456 GCA_037380845.1 Candidatus Sulfobium sp.
GAGGATTAAGAGGGCGGGGAGCATGACGAGGATGTAGCCCGGGTTTGCCGGATGTATAAATACCAGAAGATAAAAAAGGGCCGAAGGCAACAGCCAGAGAGAAAAAAATAAAGCCTTGCCCTGGAGGAACAACCGGGCTTTCCCATCTCTTAAGACCGAATACGCAGCAAGGCAGAGAACAAATATGCCGCCGCCTATGCCATACAGAATAAAGTTGAACTCCGCCGAAGAAAATTTTGTAAAAGACGCCCAGCCCTTCTCAAAGACTGATACATGGCCGCTATTGAAGAGCCAGAGTTCCCTGAATGCCGAGGAGTAAGCACTCCATCCGCCTGTCATCCTCAGCATGGGGACGAACCAGAAGAGGCAGACCATACACAGAAGAGCACCGGCCGCGATTATCTTCCGCGGGGGAAGTGCTTTGACTGAAAAAAACCACAGGGGGAGAAGAAAGACAATCGTATTCTGTCTTATTCCGCCGGCAATTCCAAGCACCACCGCCGAAGCCCAGATATATCGGTGCTTTCCTTTATAGATTTTCCAGCTGAGATAAGCCACGGCCGAGCTGAAAAAAGCTTCGACGATGTATGTCAGAGCTATCTCTCCATGGAACCAGAGATTCGGGCTCGTAACAGCCAGAACGGCCGCGACAAATCCTGTCCTTGTTCCGAAAAGTTCTTTGCCCAGCAGATAGACCATCACCACCGTTAGTCCACTAAACAAAATGCTTATAGAGACATACGCAGTGTTGGCGTCACCTGTGAAAAGATACGCCAGCCTGCCGAGCATTACATATAGGAAGTAGCCCGGCGGGTGGGGTTGGTGCACTGTCACATCATAGTCATTGAGCGCAAGGGCGAACTGTACGGAATCCATGTGATAGAGAAAACTGCTTGTAAAGGGTATGCGGCCAACGACGGTAACCAGAAAGAGAGAGAGCGGGAGCAGAGTGTCTTTGGTTCTCAACGTCTCAGGAAATTTCGATTCGGTCTCCAATCCGCGTATCCGTGGCTGCGAGTGTTCCCGCAGGCAGTTCAAGAACACTCGCAGCGCGGATATAGAGGCCTGTCATGCGGTTCGGCGGGAGGCCTTCACTGGCCCTCACTACCACATTATGCCTGTCCATGAAAACTGCGTCGATGGGAAATTTCATCCCGATCGTATGAATCGAATTGCAGGGCCTCAACCACAAGGACTCCCCCATTTCGAGCTTTTTCCTTCCAAGGAGCCCCTTCATACGTTTGATAAGACCAACGGCAACCACGACACTGGAAGACAATTCATTGCCGTTTCGTTTATTAAAGGCATTCATTCCGGCAGCCTGCTTACCTCTTGAGCTTTGTATAAATTAATGCCAGTTCTATTGCGATGACGATTAATAAAATCGTATCAACTGTTATCATCCACTCTCACCTCCTCTCAAAAATTACCGAATGTTTTTAACATCCTGATGACCCCTGGCCCCAAAATAATAAATAACAGAGCCGGAAAAATAAAGAATACCAGCGGAAACATCAGCTTGATCGGAATCTTTGCCGCAGCCTCCTCCGCATGCTGCCTTCTCGTGACCCTCAACGAATCCGAATGAACACGCAGCGACTGAGCGAGGCTGGTACCCAGCCGCTCCGTCTGGACGAGCATCGCAACAAACGATTTCAAGTCATCCTCCATTGTTCTTTCACCCATGTCCCTCAGTGCTTCCGCCCTGGGCTTGCCCGCACGGGTCTCCTGCAAGGCTATTTCCATCTCATTGATAAGAGGGCTTTCCTTGAACAGCGTGTCATGACAGACCCGCACCATGGATGCATCCATGCTCAGTCCCGCCTCTACACATACGGTCATGAGATCGAGTACGTCAGGAAGGTCATGAAAAATACGGGTTTGCCTCTTCTTGACCTCCCGGGACAGCCACAAACTCGGCACCAGAAAACCGATAATGCCGGCAATCAGAACGAAAAGAATCCTCGTGGTATGATTTTTTTCGAACGGAACGCCGTAAAAAATAAGATAAGCCACCGCAAAAAGGACCGCCAGCATGACTTTTGCCCCGATGAACACGGGGACTTTATTCTTCTTTATGCCTGCCGCTATCAGCAGTCTGGCATATTTGCCGTAATCCTGGACCCTGAGAGGGATGTTCGCCCCCAGGCGCCCAAGGAGCTTCTGAAGGGGGGTCGGCGGCTTTTCGAAATATGTCGCTTCTTCCCGTCCCCTCCCGGATGAAAGACTGCCAAGCCTCTCTTCGAGGACGGTTTTCCCGGGTACAAATAAATATATCAGAAAAAACAAAAGAGACGCAATACCCAGAAAGACCAGAATTATAACGAAGTATAACTGCATTGTTCCTCCCAATCTAAATCCTTATGTTGATGAGCCTCTTTATAATCAGGAAACCTATGATCTGACCGGCAACTACTACCGCTATGGCATACTTCCCCCAATCTACGGATACAAGCTCTCCCAGATAGTCGGGGCTCATCAGATACAGGAAAATCGCCATAGCTATAGGTAGTGCCGCCAGGATGTAGCCGGTAAGCCTCCCCTGTGCGGTATATACCTTGATCTGGCGCCGGATCCTTATCCTGTCCCTTATAGTGTGAGCAAGCCTCTCCAGAGTTTCCGCCAGGTTGCCCCCGACTTCACGGTGGATCAACACCGCGGTTACGAAAAGCCTGAGGTCTACACTCTGCATCCTGTCCATCATCTGCATCAGAGAATCCTTCAGTGACAGACCCAGAGTCTGCTCCTCATAGGCGGCCTTGAAGAGGCTTGCAAGCGGCTCCGTCATCTCCTGGCTTATCAGCTGGATAGCAGCCGATACCGAATGTCCCGCCTTGAGTGAGCGGGATATCATATCGAGCGCATTCGGAAACTCCTCCGTAAACCGGTTGACGCGCTTGTTCCTGTTGATCTGCATGTATGCTATAGGGGCCACGATGCCGGCCACAAGGAGAAGGATCGCCAGGAAAATCCCCCTTTTCAAGGCAAAACCAATTGCTAAACCTGCCACGGCGCCGGTCAGAATGGTAAGCAGGAACAACTTGATGTCAATCTTCACCCCCGCATTCTGGAGGAGCCTGTCCAGCCACCTGACCGTCGAAAATCTGTAGAGAAATTTATCCATAGGCGTCATCTCTTTCAAAATCTCTATCTTCAGGTCATCAGGCAGCCTTTCATCAGATCTGACCGCGAGAGTCCTCATGCGTCTCCTGAGATCATACTGTGGAGAGGCCTTGACGGCGACATAGGCCATGTAAATGGTAATGATCCCCAAAAGGACCGCGAGAAAGAATGTTGTCGCTATCAATGTAATCGTCATATCATGCCCTCTCGAAAATGTGCTCCGGCACCTCAAAGCCGGTCACCTTTAATTTGTCCATAAACCACGGTCTGACGCCGGTGGGCATAAATTCTCCCAGCACCGTCCCGTCGGGGCCAATGCCCTTTTTCTTGAAGACGAAGATGTCCTGCATCACGATTGTACCGCTTTCCAAACCGGTTATTTCCGATAGCGACAAGACCTTCCTCGACCCGTCCGACAGTCGTGCAAGGTGAATAACAACGTTTATCGCCGACGCCACCTGTTCCCTTATGGCTCTCTCCGGCAGATCCACTCCGGCCATGAGCACCATGGTTTCAAGCCTCGACAGGGCATCCCTCGACGAATTTGCGTGTACTGTCGACAGGGACCCGTCATGGCCGGTGTTCATTGCCTGAAGCATGTCAAGCGACTCGCCGCCCCTGACTTCTCCGACTATTATCCTGTCCGGCCTCATTCTGAGGCTGTTCCGGACGAGATCCCTTTGCGTCACCTGTCCCTTGCCTTCTATATTCGGAGGCCGTGTCTCGAGTCTCACCACATGCTCCTGTTTCAGCTGAAGTTCGGCGGAATCTTCGATGGTGATAAGCCTTTCGGTGTTAGGTATGAAGGCCGAGAGGATATTCAGCAGAGTGGTTTTTCCAGAACCCGTGCCTCCCGATATCAGGACGTTGAGTCGCGATTTGACGCACCCTTCCATGATCTTTGCCATATTCTGAGTCAGGGTCCCGAAGGCCAGGATATCGGATATCTTCAGGGGATCGACCCCGAAACGCCGGATCGAGAGCGCCGGTCCGTCGAGGGCAAGGGGAGGGATGATGGCGTTTACCCTCGAACCGTCGGGAAGCCTGGCATCCACATAAGGAGATGATTCATCCACCCTGCGGCCGACCTTTGAGACGATGCGGTCTATGATCTGAAGAAGGTGGTTGTCATCCCGGAACATGAGGTCCACCCTCTGAAGCCGTCCCAGTTTCTCGATATACACCTGGTTGTACCTGTTTACCAGGATATCGGATATGTCCGGATCTGCAAGAAGGGGCTCGAGAGGCCCGAGTCCAAATGTCTCGTGCTGGATATCGACAATAAGGCTTTCCTTTTCGGTCTGGCTCAGAGGGATCTTCTCCTCCTCGATAAGGGATTCCACAACCTTGTCGACTTCCTTCCGCAGCACGTCATGAGGGATCAGGTCCAGGTTTGAAAAATCCAGCCTCTCCAGGAGCCTCCTGTGTATCCTGCTCTTGAGGTTCTGGTATATATCCAGCTTCGACATTTCTCCCTGCCTGTTGACACTCCCACCGAATTCCATATTGGATTCCTCCTTACTTTTTACCTACCATATTCCTTGCAAGGTCCTGAAACGCCGAATTGAGCTGCGACCTCGGAGCTCCCATGCTGATCGGCATCCCCTTGTTCAGACAGGTTATGGCGTCGTCGTAGTTGTTCGGCAGACTCCACCCGATAGGAAAGTGGAGGACCTTTTCAGCGTCTTCGAGTCTTATGTCCCCCCTTTTGAGATACCTGTTCACTACCAGCTTCAACTTGTTCCTGGAAATCGTTTTGTCAAAGTAGTTGAGATATCTCTGAATGTTCTTGATCCCCGGAAGACTGAGGATGAACGTAAGGAGAATCATATCGGACATCTCGATCGCGGCCAGCGTCCTTTCATCAAGCACTGTCTGGGTGTCAACGATTATATAGGAAAACATGGTCTTGAGAAGACCCAACACCTTCCTCAGGTCCACCCCCGAGACTGAAACCCCTTCTTCGACTTTTTGGGGCTCTGCCAGAACGTATATGCCGGACTCATGCCTTGTTATAACCCCCCTCAAAAAGGACTTGTCGAGACGGCTGATGTTGAGAGTCACATCGCTGATAGTGTAAGACGGCTTCAGGTTGAGAAAAGTAGTCACGTCACCGGCGTCCAGATCCAGATCCACCAGGACCGTAGGCCTATGGGTAATCTGATGGATGTTTGTAGCCAGATTTATCGCGATGGTTGTAACGCCCACGCCTCCCTTCGGGCTGAAGATGCTGAAAATCTTGCCCGTTTCCTGCTCGGGAGAAGGCTTCACGATCCAGAGCCTGCCCAGTTTCTGAAGGGCGGAGGCCAGGTCCGAGTCGGAAACCGGCTTCAGAAGGTACTCGGCCGCGCCGGCCCTCATGGCCCTGAGAATCGTATCGGACGACTTGTCGTCGCAGACAGCGAATATCGTCGTCTGCGAGAACCTCGTCAGGATCCTGGATATTCTTTCGATGTCGGCCCCACCCTTCCCATCGCATATATCGAGGATCACTACCATCGGCTTCTTCCTGTGAATCAGCTCAAAGCCGGTCTCAAACGAATTCGCCACACCTTCCACTGCCACGTGGTCGCCGAGAGCAGAGATCTGTTTCATGATCCTGTCGGACGACTCTGAATCGCTTTCTATAATTACCACTGAAATGTTCTGTGCCATATTCCTCTTACAATCCTTCTAAGCATTTATAAGCGCGTATAAATAACACTTTCAATAATTTTACTTTAACAATATAACAGCATTTACGAAATGAACCGGATCGTAACAAGGGATGCATTGACTATTGCTGAGGGTTATCCCCTTCTCGCCTCCAGTTGTTGTTACTGCGGTTATGGTTATTACCGCCAGTTGCACTACATGCGAAGGTTCTCTTGAGTCGAAACCGCCCATGGACTGTGCGCCAGGCGGACACGTCTCCGATGAGCCGAGACTCCCCATATTGCAGTTGCTGTCAAAAGTGTCACAACTGCTCTCAATAATAGGAACAACCACTTTCCACGAAGTCACATTCCCGCCGGCATCAAACGTCTTGTTGGCCTTGTCGTAAGAGGAGCTTGCAAAAGCATCGGCAAATCCGTCCTGGCCGGTCAAGGCGCTAACGCCGTTCTGCGTCGCTATACACCGGCCGCATAATGGGGCAGGCGACTGTCTTCTTCCCCATATAAAATCCTTGACATCGTTGGCATTAACGCTGGCGTTACAGTCAAAAACCGTCCACGCCATCCCGTTAATTATTCCCACATTCTTATTATCCGTCTGAACTATGAAATTGCCTGTTACCGGTTCTGGTTCGCACGACCTGACGCAGAGAGAAATGCCCGGCGTCGTCAAAGGCGGCCTGACTGCAATTGCCTGAGCTGCCGCGCTCATCACGGACCAACTCCGACCGAAAAAACTCAATATCGGTCCCCAGAAAACGCTCGCAGGTCCCCCCGGAGAATCAGAGGTCCTTCTAGGCCTGACTTCCATGGCGTTCACCGGCGTCTGCCCCGCGCTGTAACTTCCGGTCGCGGTATCCCAGAAGCCAACGGTAATGTCGTTGTCCGAAGATAATACGTTGCTACCATCGGAGGCGAGCTGAACAGGACTTCCTGCTGCCGTGTTTTTCAGGGCGTAGTCGAATGCCTCATTTCTGGCGGACGATTGCGTCAAGTCATTCATATCCCCGATCAGGGCAGCGCCCGCCAGGGCAGAGGAGTCCGCGGAAACCTGAAGGCTGTTCTTAACCACGTACATGTAAGCAATATCCACGGCAAGGCCCGCAAAGGCCAGGAGGAGAGGAAGCAGTAACATGGCAAGCCAGATGATGGCTATCCCTTTTTCGCCCTTCTTTCTCCTGATAGTTATCTACCTTCCCAGTTTCATATCGTCCGATAGAATACCTTTTTTCTTTGCGGTTTCATGCCTACTTGACCAGTTTCACTGTCTGTGAGAGGTCCTCGAATGTCGGATCGTCACATGCCAGACACTGAATTGTCGAATAAGGTGTCCCGTCCGCTTCGGTTCCACCCGGCCCCTCCCCCACCATGACAAGTCCGGGTGCTCCCAGAGGATAAGGCCACAAGCCGGAGCAAGTGCCTGCACCTTGAGGACTGGCATCTGTTACGATCGCCAATGCATATTGCACCACAGGATAAGGGTCTCCCGGTTGACCCCCGGGATTGCCAATGCATCCGCTCTTCCCACCCGGACACGTAGAGTCTTCGGGTAAAATTGGAACCAACACCTTCCAGCCATGTATTGTCTGGCCACCTACCGGCCAGTCCGCCCCGCTATCACTTATCCTTTCCCTCACCGCACAGATCGCCGGATTCAGTAATCCCTCGTTTGTCTTGAT
>JARRRI010000073.1:0-24578 GCA_037380845.1 Candidatus Sulfobium sp.
GGCGGCGACAGCCCTGGGCGCAACATTCGACGTCACCACCCCGACTGAATTTCAGAGCGCGATGACTGCTGCGGCCGCAAACGGTGAAGCCGACGTTATCAATGTTGCGGCGGGAACATACAACATCACGACGACTCTCACCTATCAAACGGACGACGGCGACGGCGGCCACACGCTGACCATCCAGGGCGCGGGGGCGGCAGCGACGGTCCTCTCCGGCGGCGGAACGACGCCGATCATGAGCATCAGCACCGACACGGGATTAGACGGGGGGGACGCCGGCGGCAACATTGTGATACGGGACCTGACCTTCCGGGCCGGCAACAACACCGGCAACCCCGGGGGAGGGGCAAACATTTTCACATTTTATGCAAACGCCACCTGTCAGGACAGTATCTTTACGGGCAATACTGCGGACAACGCCGGCGGTGTCCTCTTTCTTTCGTTTTACGGGACAGTTACGGTTACGGGCAACACCTTTTCGTCCAACACCGCGTCGTCGGCCTCCTCGGGCGGCGGGGGCGGACTCGCGGCCGCCTCGCAATATGCCTCGGTCACGCTCACGAGCAATATTTTTACGAATAATTCCTCCGCCTCGGGCGGCGGGGGCGCCGTTGCCGGGGCAGCAGTCTCGTTGACGGTCGCGGGGAACACGTTTTCCGGAAACACCGCAACGACCACCGATCCTTTCGGCGGCGGCGGTATCAGGGCCGCGGGGACCGACGGAGCGGTCCTGCTTGAAGGCAATGAATTTTCGAACAATTCCGCCCCCTCTTCGAGGGCAGGGGGGGCCGCGGTGCTCATCGCCGGGAATGGAAGCGCCACGGTCTCGGACAATTCCTTTTCAAACAACTCCGCCATCGACGGCGGCGGCGCATGGGTATTTTCAATCGCCTCGGGGCCCGTTTCTGTCGTCCGCAATATCTTTTCCTCCAACAATGCCTCCGGCCAGGGGGGCGGCGCGGCAGGAGGGACAAACGGCATTGCGACATTCGCCGACAATGTGTTTCTCGGAAATTCGGCCGACATAGGCGGCGGCCTTGTCACCGGTCCCGGAGACGGTCCGGGCAGCGCGAATGTCGTCAACAACACATTCTCCGGAAATACGGCATCCACACAGGGCGGCGGTATGGCTGGTATACTGTATCAGGAACTCGGCACCCTGAACGTCTACAACAATATCTTCTGGAACAACGCCGCGCTTTCCGGCGGCAACGACGGCGACGACGTATACGTCGAGGCGGACATCGACGGCAACGAAGTCGGCGGGCCATTGAACCTTTTCAATAACGATTTCTCCGGTAATGCTGACTTCGCGTCGGCCCAGAGCGAAGACCTCGTCGTCACGCTTCTCGACAACTACAGTCAGGGCAACAATATCCAGCAGGACCCCCATTTTGTCAGCTCAGGGGACGTGCACCTTCAGTCAGGTTCCTCCTGCATCGATAGAGGCGACAACAGCGCCCCCTCGATTCCGGCAACGGATTTCGACGGAGGCGGCAGGATCGTCGACGGCGACGGCAACAGCACGGTGGTGGTTGACATCGGTGCGGACGAGTTTCTATCCGATGCGCCGCAGGCTGTCAATGCTGTCAGTGTCCCCACCATGAATGAATGGGGGGCTCTCCTCTTCGCCGTGCTTGCCGGGCTGGCGGCGGTATCCCGGATGCGGAGGCGGGCGGGCCGGACACGCCGGAATGACATCTGAAGTCTGCTGCTATGCCGCCCCTTAGAAAATTCAGGTGAGCGAGGACGCCGCAGGATTAAAGATTTCAGGCTGTCTGAGCCCGCAGGGCGAGTTCCTGAAATCCAGTGAGGAGGGCGAGCCGTTAAGAATTTTCGCTGGGGTGACCTTCTTTCGGCTACATTTCCTGGTCGGCAAGAAAGGTAGCCGGGGTGCGGGGCAAGGCCCGAGGGCAGTAAATCCAAGGAAAAAAGCGAGGGATACATCCCTTATTCTCGATGAAATTCCCTCATCCCGCCATCACGTGGACCATCTTCCAGTCATCCGACTTGTGTGCGGCTTTCCACAGGTCATAATTACGCTGGAGGTCGAGCCAGAGCTCAGGGGTGATGTTAAACGGCTTGGAGAGACGAAGCGCCATGTCAGGGATGACCGCGCCGGCGGCTATAAGCTCCAGTCAACGACCTTGAGGTTCTTGATCCGCTTGAACTCCCGGGTATTGTTGGTAACGAGGGTAGCGCCGAGATCAAGGGCATGCGCTCCTATCATCATATCCATCGAGCCGATCGGCGCCCCTTCTTTTTTGAGTGACGCCCTCACTTTTCCATACATTTCAGCCGCCTTCTCGTCGAAATCTGCAAGCTCAAGCGGCAGAATGAAGTCATCAAGGGCCTGCCGGTTCTTTTCGGCCTGACGGCTTTTCTCGACCCCGAACCTCAGTTCCGCAAGCGTTATGGAAGAAATGCCGATATCGCCAACTGAAAGGGCCTTGAAATGCTGAAGTACCTTATCGGGTTTCTGCTTGATGAGATAGATACAGATGTTGGTATCAAGCATGTATTTCATCAAAAAGACTCCCGCTTCTGCGTCTTCGGCTGTTTCCGTTCCGACATGAAATCCGGCGAGAACTTGTCGAGGCTCTTAAAAAGAGTCTCCCAGGAATCCTTGGCAGGGATCAGTATGACAACGTTGCCGGATTTCTTGACATATACATGATCATCCTCGAAGCGGAATTCCTTGGGCAGGCGGACCGCCTGGCTCTGACCGTTCTGGAACAATTTAGCTGTTTTCATAATAACCTCCGTGTAATCTATACTAATAATATAGACTATGTGCTTCTACATTGCAAGTCCTTTCCCTTGCGTTCAACTCAGCTCCTGCCTGAAAACCTGGATTCCCGATTACTACCTCGGGAATGACGGACTTAAATGCAGATCTTAAGTCGTTGTGGTGTTTCCCCCTTCGAAAAGTCAGGTGAGCACGGATGCCCAACTACGGTGAATAGTCAACAGTGAATAGTAAATAGTGAGTAATAAGTAGTGAAAAGTGAAGCGTGAACGGCGTGGAAGGGGGAGTTCCTGAAATCTACTGAGGACGTCCGGCAGAGCCGTTAAGAATTTTCGTTGGGGTGACCTTCTTTGGGCTACGTTTCCTGGTCAGCAAGAAAGGTAGCTGGGGTGCGGGGCAAAGCCCCGGGTTCATATAATCTTATTCCTTCTCTTCTTCATCCTTGTTCCACCCCGAAAGACCGTAGGAAAGAGTCATGTCCTTTAGCAGTTCCCTGACCGTCTCCGCCTTCTCCTTCTCCACCATAAGCCTGACAGGCTCGGCAAGAGGCCGGACGTAGTTGAAATGCTCGTTGTTGAAATAATAAAGTATATCCTGGCCCTCAAGTATGGACTTGATAAAGGCTATGTCGAAGGGGTTGAAGGTCGTGAGGACCTCCTCGTACTCCACGAACTCCGGTTCCGGCTCCGGCTCAAGTTCAGGGACAAGAGGTATACGGCAGTCACTGCACATCTTAAATCCTTCCCTGAACTCCGATCTGCATCGGGGACAGAACATGCCTGTTAAATCATCCTTTCAGTTTGAAAATGCGGGTTCACCGATATACCTCGTCATGACTTCCAATGTCGAGAAGTTGAATTTCCTTCTCGGTTACTACAACGGTCATTACAATGCGATAGTCGTCGGTAATGCTCACAGCCTGTATGCCTTTATATTTTCTTCCGAGTTTATGATATTCAAGGTGGGGCTGAAACGGGTCTTTTTCGAGATCGCGAAGGATACCCGCGATTTTCTTTTTCAGGTCCGGGTGGCTTTTTATAAATTTCTTCGCTGCACGGGTGAAATGCGGGGTCCAGACCAGAGTAAACACCCTCAGTCTTCCAACTCCAACTCACGTATCAGGTCTTCTGCAGTCCCGCGTCTGACCCTCCCTGCCTTCACGTCTTCCAGAGACTTGCGGAGACGAGCCATATATGCCTCATCCTCGGCCTCGATCAGTTCCCTATACCGCGCCTCGCTAATCACCACATACTGAGGCTGATTGTTCTTGATGACGTAGACCGGCCCCTCCTTGAGGGCTTCGTCGACGGCCGATATCCCCTTGCGTTTGATTTCTTGTGCAGCAACTGTCTTCATGTCAGCACTCCTTTCAGTACTACTTTAGGTACCAAAAGTATACCATT
Source organism: Candidatus Sulfobium sp. (assembly GCA_037380845.1). Lineage (GTDB taxonomy): Bacteria > Nitrospirota > Thermodesulfovibrionia > Thermodesulfovibrionales > UBA6898 > JARRRD01. The sequence goes on from JARRRI010000073.1 coordinate 4,156, forward strand.
AGGCGAGCTAATTATCAAGAAAGCACGGACGTCCAACTGAAGTGAATAGTAAGTAGTGAGCTTAGTCGGCCTCTACCTGCCTGAAAACCTGGATTCCCGATTACTGCCTCGGGGAATGACGGACTTAAAATGCAGATCTCCCTTCGAAAATTCAGGTGAGCCACCAAGCAGACAAGCCGCAGGCGAGAAAAAAGGGAAGCCGGAGAGATGGCGCAATGTTTTTTTGAACCCCGCCTTAATCAGCTTTGACACGCGACCTGAGCCGTGCTAATTTTTAATTGGGATGTCGGGATCATGAAACTCAAATTCGGATTAAATGATTTCATTTCGATTTCGGCAGCGGTATTCGCGCTGCTCGCATCAGCTACCGGTTTTGCGCAGGTGCTTGCGGGGCCATGCCTTGATCCGGCCGTCCCGTTGAGTGCCGAAGAGGCGCGCCTCCTTTACGCCCTTCCGGATAATCAGGATCCTTCCGTTCTGCAGGACACAACCTTTGCAGAACAGATGATCATGGGGGCCGGATTTCAAGATTTCGGACCCTGGGTCGTAAAAAGGCTCTGCAAAGCTCCCAACTTAAAGGTTGCCCGGGGCATAGTCATGCGGAGCGGCCGGCGATTGTGGCGGGCGGCCGTTGACCGGGCCCAAAAAAACGGGCCGGCAGTGGGGAGCCTTCCCTATAGTGACGACCGGCCGCTTTACTGGACGCGTCTGCAAATAAGAGCGGCGCTCAGTCAGTGGATACCGCGGTTCAACCTGTCGGCTGATGACCGGGCCTCCCTGATCACTGCTTTTGACCGGGCGTCCCGGGGGATGTTCGATATCGATTTTCCTGCGGGCAAGGGCGTGAAAAGGCTTATCATGAGCGGTTTCGACCCTTACATACTTGACGGGGGTGACCACGGGACCGCTCCCGGGGCGGCGGGGAACAATATCCGGCACGGCAACCCCTCGGGCGCCGCGGCCCTGTCGCTCGACGGCACTCATTACAAATCCGGGGACGGCAGGGTCGTATTCATCGAAGCGTACATCCTGCCCGTCAATTTCCCTGAATTCAGGGAAGGATACCTCGAAGATACCATCGGCCCCTTCATGCTGCCGGGGAAGCGGCGGGTGAATGCCTCGGTCACGGCGAGCCAGGGGGCAGGCGGCTTTCAGTTTAATATCGAGCAGTGGAACGCACGCTACCATGGCACCTTGATCGGCAACGATAATTACGCGCCGTGCCCGGACTTGGAAGGACCCCAGCTTGCCATCGACATCCATGAATGCAACATCACGGTGGTCGACCGCTGGGGAGGACCTGGAATGTTTGACCTGTTCGATCCGCCCCAGTGGACGGAGAGCAGCCTGCCTGTCGCAGAAATGATCGCCGCCGACACGGGTGCGTCGGTCCCGCGGCCTCCAGGCGACACATGGCCGGACACTTCCGTCGCATTCGGAGTGGTCTGGCACACCAGCTATATGGCCTTCCCGGACTGCCAATCGGATGTCCTTCAGACCTTCAACAGCCCCGCGCCCGTTGCCTACCCACCGGCGATCCCTCCGGTCCCGCCTGAGCCGGGTTCCTGCTCTTATAGCGGAGGCGGCGGAAACTACCTGGCAAATGAAAGCGCCTACCGCGAAACTCTGCTTCGTGACCGCATGGGGCTTGACATACCCGCAGGGCACATTCACACTCCGGATATGCAGCATTTTGAGGCCCTGTACAACCTGAGCGATGCGACCTTCGACGCCTGGCGGCTTGCGATCGTGAAGCAGCTGAAGAACCTCATCCATGTCATTGGGGATAACGCTCCCTGAGGCAGCATTTAACGAACTCATGTGCTTCGTGCGAACAAGCCCACCAGGCTGACAAGCTAGCAAGCTGACAAGCGCGGAAAAAAGGCAAGAGGCAATGGGCGATAGGCGACAGGAAAAAATGGCGGCCAAGCCGGCAAGGTGACAAGCCGGAATGACACCTGAAGTCGGTTGAGCGTTTCCGGAGGTTTAAGGATTTCGGGCTGTCTGTCTGCCCCATAGCCGCGACACTTGTCATTGGGCAAGCGGGACTATCGGTTTATAATTAACTATTTAAGGACACCAGAAAATGTTGCCGGGGGAGGACCATATGGGAGATGACCTGACAGACCAAACAGACAAGAAGTTCATGCGGGAAGCTTTCCAGCAGGCCCTGGCCTCGTATAACGAGGGCGGTCTTCCGATCGGGGCCGTGATGGTGGAAAACGGGGCTATTATCTCTGTCGGCCACAACCGTCGCGTGCAGGACGGCGACCCTACCGCTCACGGTGAGATGGACTGTCTGCGGAAGGCGGGACGACGTACGCGTTATGACGGCGTGACACTCTACACTACGCTGAGTCCCTGCATGATGTGCGCGGGCACGGTGCTCCAGTTTGGAATCGGGAGGGTCGTTATCGGGGAGGACCGGAATTTCCCCGGGAATATCGATCTGCTCCGCAGTCACGGCGTCGATGTAGTTCTGTTGGATGATCCGGAATGTATCGCTCTCATGCGGCGCTTTATCGACGAGCGCCCCGAGGTGTGGGACGAGGATATCGCCGGGCGGGAGAATGTTTGAAAGAATTCCACGCAATATCCAGGTATTCGTCTTAAAAAGCCGTGCGGACCGGATATCCCGATGCAGATCCCGTTTTACGTCCGGCCGGGCCCGTATCTGACGTATCGTCTCATTGCTAAAACAGGACTAAAAGGGTACTCTTTAGTCGTAAGGTACGATTTGAGGAAGACCCTTAGGAAGGTCTTAACGGAGATGAAAGGAGGTAAAGTGCTATGAGGACCATGTTTGCGATAAGTGTGGTTCTGCTTTTCCTTCTGTCCGTTGCGGGTGCGGCTTTTGCGGCCGGAAACGCCGGAACATACCAAGGCCAGGTATCGGCCATCAACACTGAGCAGGGAACGATTGCCCTGAAGACGTTTCAGCCGGCAGTTTCGCCGTCTGATACGCCCGGGTTCGTTTTCAAGACGAGATAAAATGACGGTTCTGACCACTTGTAACGGAAGCGGGAACATTCGTGATCTGAAGGTCGGCGACGAGGTCAGCCTGCAGTATCAGGTAAAAGGCGATGAGTATGTCGCTCAGAACATTGTTCAGAGTGGCGGCGCCGGAGCCATGATGCTGGCGTGCAGGTAAGGATCATGGTCACCGGCTTGATCCGGAAAAGGGTGCCGTTTCAGGTCACGCAGCATGTCCCCCGTCAGCTTCTTCATCTTATCCTCAACAAAGATCCAGGTCGGAAAAAGACACGGTATCCCTGTAAAGGTCTCCCTGCTGATCACTGTAGTTTCAGCTTCGTTTCCGTCGAAAAAGAATTCATGCCTCGCCCGTACTCCGAATCTCCGTCCGGATAAAACGATCTTCCTGCCGGGTGCGACTTCTTCTGCCAGCGGCTCCAGTAGCACCTCAAATACAAAAGGACGAATCAGGAAAGTAAAACTTGTCCCCTCTGTAATCTTTCCCGTCTCTCCGGAAGATACGACGGTGAGGACCGTGTTCCATTCATGCCAGCATGACAGATCGATGAATATTCCCCAGACCTTGCCGATGCCGGCATTGATTGTAACCGTTTCTTCGATCACGGCTGTCTGCAGGTTAAGACTGTCAATCTAAGCACGGACCATGCGTTCTCCCCGGTCGCCGCCATTCCTTCTGCTCGGCATATCGGGGGTGCATCTTAAATTTTCTGGAGTACTGTTCAACCCGCTCTCCTACCAGCCCGTCAAGGGAATAATCGCCATAGCCATCTTTTTGGAGATACCATAAATAGCCAATATTTTCAGGATTGAGGCCCATTAACCTGGCACCGAGCCCGTCGGCTTTCAGTGGGTCTGCAGATGCAACTGCAACACCCAGCGTGACAACTTCCCCCAGCAGCGGACCCTCGCCTTCCATTCCCGTCATGGCATCCAGTACTACCAGGTCGAGCTTGGTGGCTTTTGCCAGTTGAGCGAGATTTTGATTGGTCAGTACTACCGATTTGGCGTAACCGCCGAGATTTAAGACGATGCGTCTTCCCAGATTCTGGAGCGGCTTCCACATGAGCTCCGGCAGGAAGGAGAACATCCTGGTCCCGCCCTGAAGAAATGTCCTGCCCCTCAGGCCGTGGATATGAATCCTGTCATGCCTGTGTACCATGCCCATGATGTTCTTTATTCCAAAGGTGGCGATCACAAAGTCATGAGTTTTTGGAAGCGAAAGAGAAATGACATAATCAAAGTCGTGTTTCATTATCCTGACTTCGCTATGCCCGTAAACCATCTTCACACGCATAAACGAAAAGTCTTTCCAGTCGTCAAGATCGATAACTCTTACGTTACCGTATTTCTTTTCCAGTCCGTAATAGCCGAAACGCTCAAGCAATGTTCTTGTACGCATGCCGGAGAGGAAGGCGCTGCCGCTGCTTTCGCCGACACTTATCGAGAGACCCTTAAAATTGTCGTTCAGGAATTCTATCAGACCTTCAACGGCCTCCAGACTTGTATTGGCATTCTCATTTCTGGATGCACTGAGATTTGGCTTTATTAACACTTTTCCGCAGGCTTTAATCTCATCTCTTATCAGTTCAAGAGCTTTATAGAGATTTGCTTTTCTCGATTCACCGGCAACGAGTGATACCCTGGGCATTATGAGTTGTAGTCGGTTCTAATCATCGTTTAGTTGAATTGCGGACCGTTTCCGGACATAAGAATCGTCCTTATACCGCAATGTTATGCTTCCCTATGCTATCAGGTTAGTCGACGATGCCTTGTAAGTCAATCGGATGGCGCCACAAGTTTGAGAAAATCGGTGATCTGGTAGGGGTGGAGTGGCTGGAGTGACGGTCTGCTTCGGGTCTAATTTCTCCGAAAACCTGGATTCCCGATTACTACCTCGGGAATGACGAACTTGTAATGCAGGCCTTTTTCCGCGGCGTTAGGAAGTATTTGAACGGTCCCTGGTTATGACTGGGGGAATTCTCAGCCCGGGCTTTGAATGACATAGTCATAGAAAGGCATAGGCAAGGATGGCGGGGCGGACGGGGCTCGAACCCGCGACCTCCGGCGTGACAGGCCGGCGTTCTAAACCAACTGAACTACCGCCCCCGCTGACTGCAAGGCAACTACCTCGTATGCGACCTTCCCGACGAGTCGGGAAGGTCTAAACCAACTGAACTACCGCCCGCGAAGAATAAGCGAGCAAAACATCTAAAATCTAACTGCCGTCAGCCCGGGTACTGACAGCTTATCACATCATCCTTATCACATCATCCATTGACCGGGTAGTTAATGGTAGGCGGAACAGGGATCGAACCTGTGACCCCAGCCTTGTAAGGGCTGTGCTCTCCCAGCTGAGCTATCCGCCCGAAGATTCTTTTATACTATATGCTATCACGATTTGTCAAATGCACCGTCGCCCATCTCCATCTGCCCCTTTTCCGCCCCGTAAATCAACCCGTCCGGCAGCATCCTGAACAACCGGAACCATGCAAAATCTTTCAATAATATTGACAGTGCGGACGCTAAATGTTAAGATTTTTTATGCTTAAAATAGCCTTTTCGGTATTTTTTATGCTTATGATGGTTTCTCCCGCCTTTCCGGTTGTCTATAAATATGTCGATGCTAACGGGGTGGTCTGCTATACGGATGCCCCCATGACGCAGAAGAGCGAATTGGTCAGTAAGGATGCCCCGGTCCGGCGTGATGTCAAAGTCCGGCAAGCCTCTTACAGCGTAAACCATGATTACTCGGAGTATGTCTCCAGGGTTGCATCCAAATATGACCTGGAGCCGGGACTCATCAGGGCGGTCATAAGGACCGAATCTAACGGGGACCGGACCGCTGTATCGAAAAAGGGCGCCATCGGATTGATGCAGATAATGCCCGCCACCGCCGACGACATGAACGTCGGCAACCCCTTCGACCCCAAGGAAAATATCGAAGGCGGGACGAAATATCTGAAGTATCTGCTGGAAAGGTTCGATGGTGATTTAACCCTTGCCCTGGCCGCTTACAATGCGGGACCGGCAACGGTCGAAAAGTACGGCGGCATGCCGCCTATACAGGAAACGAGACAGTACGTAAAGAAAGTGCTTTCCCTTTACAACGGAAGTGGAAGCGCAAGTTCGGGTTTCGGAAGGAAGACAAAATCAGCTCCCATGCATATCTATAAGGTAGTGCTGGCTGACGGCACCACCCTTTTCACCAATTCATCTCTGGCAAGGGCGGACAGAACAAGGTTCTAGATGCCCCCGGAAACAGAAGATCTTCGGGAACAGATTCTGGAGCTGAAGGCGCAGAAGCGCGCGATCATCCTGGCGCATAATTACCAGCGCAGCGAGGTCCAGGACATTGCCGATTTTGTGGGCGACTCGCTCGAACTTTCAAGGACGGCGGCCACCATGGACTGTGAACTGATCGTCTTCTGCGGGGTCCATTTCATGGCCGAAAGCGCCTCTATCCTCTCACCCGACAAGACGGTCCTTCTTCCGGAGATGGAGGCGGGCTGTCCCATGGCCGACATGATTCAGGTCGACTCGCCGAGGCCGGTGCGTACGTCGTTCCCCGGCTTTAAAAACCCCCCTGCCTTTGTATATCCCCCGGAGTTTACGCTCAGGGACATCAAGAGACAATACCCGGGCGTGCCGGTCGTCGCTAATGTAAATACCACGGCTGCCGTGAAGGCCGAGAGCGACATCTGCTGCACTTCCGCCAATGTGGTCAGGGTGATAGAGTCCCTGCCGGGGGACAGGGTCATCTGCATACCCGACAAGAACCTATCGATGTGGGCGGCCAGGAACACGAAAAAGCAGGTCATCGCCTGGGACGGCTACTGCAACATCCACGAAAGGGTGACGGCGGACGACGTGAAGAATGCCCGGGCGGATCACCCCGGTGCGCTGGTCATGGCCCATCCTGAATGCAGGCCCGAGGTCCTGGACCTCGCCGACCACGTGACCAGCACTTCCGGCATGCTCCGCTTTGCGAAGTCTTCCCCGGCAAAGGAATTTGTTGTCGGTACGGAAATCGGGCTGATGCACAGGCTGGAGCGGGAAAACCCCGGCAAGTCTTTCTTTGCCCTGAGGAAGGACATGATCTGCCCCAACATGAAGAAGACAACGCTGAAAAGTGTCCTCCGGGCATTCAGGGAAAATACTTACGAGATCAAGGTGCCCGAAAATATAAGGATACCGGCCAAGAGGGCGCTGGACCGGATGCTGGCAGTAAAGTAGTAATTCAGTGTCAGTGACCAGACCTACTTCAAAACCGGTTCCAGATTCAAGCCCGTCATTCCCGACGTAGTAATCGGGTCGTAGCGACCCTACGCGGAGACCCGCTTCGGGACTCGCATCGAGAAGCCAGGTTTTGAGAAGGAGTGGATGCCCGACTAAGGACCTCGGGCATGACGAAAAAGAGTTACAACATGAAAAAGATACTCGTATGGCACCAGGGGGCGCTGGGGGACCTTATACTCTCCCTTCCCGCCGTTCATGCCATTAAAAAACATTACGAAGAGACCCCGCTTCATCTGATCTGCCGGGGGGACATGGCAGACGTCATCGTCGAAAGAGACCTGGCCGAAACGGTGAGTTCAAACGAGAAGGGCGAATTCGGGTCTCTCTTCGCCGACTGTACAGACTTCCCCCGCGAACTGGGGACTTTCCTGGAGGGGTTCGACGCTGCGTTTGTGTTCATGCGGAGCCGGCATGATGCGTTTTTTGACAACCTGCGGCGATATATCCCGCAATGCCGCCATATCCCGACCCTTCCGCCCCCCGGTGTAAGGCGGCATGTCGCGAGTTATCAACTGGAACAGCTGACGGGGCCGGGCATCGACCATGACCGGAGTTTTCCCGTCCTGGGTGCGGGCCGGGAGGTGGCCTGTCCGGTCGGTCCGCCGCTCGTTGTCGTCCATCCGGGAAGCGGAGGTAAGAAGAAATGCTGGCCCCTCCGGAAATATTTACAGGTGATCGAGGATTGAGGGAGGCGGCCCTTTATATCGGCAACGATTCGGGAATTACCCATCTTGCCTCTGCCCTGGGGACGCCCGCGGTTGTCATATTCGGTCCGACGGACCATGAGGTATGGAAACCGGCGGGCGGCAACGTCAGGATAGTGCGTTCCGGTTACCCGTGCTCTCCCTGCGGCGAGAAGGACTACCGTACCTGCAGGGATGTGGAATGCCTTGAATCGCTCGGGGTGGAAAGAGTGCTGGAAGAGTGCACGAGGGTAGTGCGTAGAGTCTGAGAATCAGAAATGTTTAAACCGGCAAGCCTCTCCGCGATCATAACTCCCCTTCTCCCCTCTTATCTTAAGAGGGGGTGCCGAAAGCGGGGGCGTTATCCAAAGAAGTAATTATCCCTGGCCCTGGCAAAGGGGGGGAAGACGGGTGCTATAATAGCGACTAACCATGCCGGAAATGAAAGAAGAAGACCTTCATTTTATGAGACTGGCCCTGAAAGAGGCGTCGCGTGCGGGAAGGATAGGGGAAATACCGGTGGGAGCCTTGCTGGTGAGGGACGGCGAGGTGCTGAGCAGCGCGTATAACCTGAGGGAGATGCTCAAAGACCCGTCGGCACACGCAGAGGTGCTCGCGTTGCGTGCGGCTGCCGAGAAGTCCGACAGCTGGAGGCTTACGGGGACCACGCTCTATGTTACCAAGGAACCGTGCATCATGTGCGCCGGCGCCATAATAAACGCCAGGATCTCCAGACTCGTTTACGGCTGCAGGGACGCCAAGGCCGGAGGAGTCGACAGTCTCTACAATATCCTGAACGACAAGAGACTGAATCACCAGGTGGAGGTTGTCCCAGGCGTTCTGGATGAGGAATGTGCAGCCCTCCTGAAGGACTTCTTCCGGGAGAGAAGATAAAATTCCGCACTCATCTTCCGCTTTCGCATGCCTACTCTACCACCCACAGGGCCGCGCATTGTTTCGGGATGTGGAGCATCCTGTTCGATGTGCTTCCCAGGATAAACTCTTCCTTCTTCGATTTCCCTCTCCTGCCGACAACGACCGTCCCCGCCCCGAGTTCCCGGGCTTCTTTGAATATGCATTCGGCAACGGACGGACAATCGCCCACCCTCACCTTAACAGCGACCGTTTCCTCGCCAAACCCGGACTTGACCATGATCTGCCGGTAAGTGTCGAGCATCTTCCGTGTGACCTCCTCATGCGCGGCGATCCACTCCAGCCGGTCCTCATCTTTTTCGAAAAAGTCCTCCGGAGGCACGAAGACGATGTTCAGCAGTGTGGCCCTGACTTCGGGAAGACCTCCGAGCACGTACGACACATAGGCAAGCGTCCTCCTTGAATTTTCCGATTCATCCACCGCTATCACGAAATGCTTGTTGAGCGGACATGCCGTATAGTCAGCGTCCATATCCTTCCTCCATTTTCACCAGGATTTTGCCTCCTTCAGGTCCGTCAGGAGTTCTTCCGTGTCTTCATAAAAAACCTCCGCCGACGACGAAAAGTGCATGAGTATAAAATTGAGACTATCCGTGATGTACGGATAGACCTTTTTCAGATTGACCACCCTGTTTCTGAAGATGACGTTCAGGTCTCCGTCATCCAGTTTCTCCATCACTGCAGACCCCTGCCTGCGGAGAGACTGGACCGTCACGTCCCCCCTACCGACCAGATAAATAAAAATGTTGCCGAGGCCGTAAAGGTCGTATCCGAACATATGCTCCTTGTGATAGTAATTGTAGTCGAAATCTATCCAGACGCACCTGCCCGTTGCCCTGTCCTTAATCACATGGTCGCGCCTGATATCGCCGTGTTTTTCCCCGTGGTCATGGAGGAACTTGATGGCCGTGACCGTCTCTACATATTCTTCCAGCACGGCGGGTAAATGGGTGTAATAATAATCCTCGTGGTCCTCACCCAGCCCGAGGGCATAGTCCGCCAGGGTTTTGCCGGGGATATAATCCGCGACTCTTACGATGTTGCCCGAAGAGTCCTGGACCGAAAAACCCTGCATGAAATTCGGGTGGCCCTTCACCATTTCCAGTATCCTGGCCTCTTTCCTGGGACTCCTCACGCAGTCATAGACCACGTCGCCGATCCGTGCCTTGAACTCCTCCCGGAAGACGAATTTGATGATCTTCATCTTACCGTCGGTGAGGTCCATCGCCCTTCTTACCCAGAATTTCGGTTCCTCGTCTATCCCGAACCTGCCCTCCCTTTCGTAGTTCCTGATCAGATAGGGAACGGAACCGAGCACGAGCACGTCGTCATAGTCGACCCTGAAAAAATCCGAAGTGTCGAAGAGTATCCTGGGATGTTTCGGCACCCTGGCGGGGTCCAGCCACCGTGCGATCATGTCGCGGACCTGATCCTCTGTCAGTAAATCCCGGCCGGCCGGATCTTTGTGGGAAGACATAGTTCTTTATTATCATAATTCGATGGACTCCGCAATTGGAGGAATAGCGGGAGTCTCTTATTGCAGTTGCCGCGGGCCCGCAAAGGAGAATGAAGAAAGGACCCGAACCAAAAATAGCCGGCATTTCTGCCGGCAGAGGGGCATTGCCGTAATCAACCGCTGATCGAGATCTTTCTTGCTCTGCTTTGCGCCTCTTCGGTCCTCGGAAGCCTTACTTCCAGAACACCGTCTTCCATGTGTGCCTTTATCTTGTCTATGTCGATATCATAAGGAAGTTCGAACCTCCTGAAGAAGGAACCGTGCGAGCGTTCATACCTGAAATACTTTTCTTTTTCTACCTTTTCCTCTTTCTTCTTTTCACCCGAAATCGTCAATACGTTCTCACTCAGTGAAATATCAACGTCCTCTTTCTTCATGCCCGGCAGATCGGCCTTCATCACCAGCTCTTTGCCTTCGTCGTAGATATCTACGTGAGGCAAGCCGGTTTCGAACTCCTCTATGGCCCCCAGCTGCGGCCACATCGATGATCTCAGCATCGAAAAAGGTCTCTTCCAGGCCTCGTCGAACCATCTTTCTATTTCCTCAAAAGGCGCAACATGTCTCGGTCTCTCGGTTCTTACGAGCTCTTTTGTCTTCTCTCTGAAAGCCATAATCTCACCTCCTTGAGAGGGTTTCTCTTCTTTTCACCCTCTCCCAGTTTTAATATATTCTCATGTTGGAATATATGCAACCGCGGATAACTCCCTCCCTGCGCACGCCGCTGCGTTCCGGATTGAATAGGGCGGAATAAGTACTGTTTTCTCTTGTTTATACCGCTTATCTCATGATAGGAAGAGCTGTTTTTCAGGCCGGCCAGACCTGACATCCCCGTTGCATAAAGAAAATCAGACAGCGCTGAAGGGGCAGCGAAAAATGTCTTTTAGCGACACCTTACAGCCCCTCAGAGCGGTCTGCCAGCCTTTTTTGGGACGTCACCGAACGTTAAGTAGTCATTTATGCGGAAGATAAATAAAATGTGTCGTCATTAGAAGACTTTTTCGGTGTTCCTTTTAGCGCTGTTTTGCAATATCAGGGATAAGGTATCAATCCGATGGAAAAAGAATGCTGCAGGATCTTTGCGGAGCGTAGTCTTGAATAATCCGGGGTCAACCTTTTCACGTGAAACTTGAGAAGTTCTTTTCTCTCAGGATCTTCTCAACCTCTTTTCTCACTTCCAACCATACCGGATGTACCGAACAGCTCGCGCTCAGACCGCAGACCGACTCATCTAGCGCGCAGGCGTTCATTGCCACGGGTCCCTGGACCGCCTCTATGACGTCCAGGAGGCTTACCTGCGCCGGCTCTCTGGCGAGTTCAAAACCTCCCTTGACCCCCCGGTATGACCTTACGATACCGGCCCTGGTCAGTTTCTGCAGGATCTTGGCCAAAAAGCTCTTCGGGACGGACTTCTTCCTGGATATTTCATCGACCATGGTTACTGAGCCGCGTTTCCCCGCCAGGTAGAGGACACACCTTATTGCATAATCCGTTTCCCTTGTTATCTGCATAAGCTTCTCAGGGGAGCGGGTGCTGCTCCCGCTCCGCGGTCATACGTTACAATATTACATTTTAATCGTATGCTTCAAGTTCGGAAGCCTCGTCGGGCCCTATTTTTGTTCTGAAGATGCGGCAAGTCCATATCTGGCAGGCGATGACCCGGCACGAAGAACAGGGCCGCCCCGGTCATTATCTTCAGGGTATATAAGCTCGACGACGAGTTGAAGATCGTGAGACTGTACCGGGGGGCGACGCCGGAGGGTCAGGGCTTTAGGGACGGACAATCCCTCCAGTGACGGATGGATTAATCCCCCCGCGAGACAACGAGGGTGACCCACTTTCCGGTATCTGTCTTTTCCGTCAGGAAGAACCCTTCTCCCGTGAATGCCGACAACACATCGACATCCTGTCCGGGCAGCATGCCCGAGAGAACGGCGATACCGTCTGGGTTGAGACGACGGGCGAGCCCGGGGGCGATGCCGACCAATATTTCGGAAAGGAGGTTTGCAGCGGCGAAATCGAAAGAACCGTCTACGGCCGTTATGTCTCCCGGGATGACCGACATATTGTCGAGACCGTTGAGCTGCGCGTTTTTGAGGCTTGCCTCGACAGCCATTGGATCGGTGTCGACAGCGACGACCGTACGGAACCCAAGCCTTGCGGCCCCGATTGCAAGGACCCCTGTGCCGGTGCCGACATCCACAAAAATATTCTTGTTGGTGCGGGGCGAATATTTCTCGATCATTGCGAGACATGTCCTGGTCGTTTCGTGGTATCCCGTGCCGAACACCATCCCGGGGTCGATTATGACGGGAATGCGGTCGGGGGGTCCTTTTAGCCAGGAAGGTATTATGGTCAGATGCTCTCCTACAGCCATGGGGAGAAAGGTCTTCTTCCAGTTCTCGTTCCAGTCCCTGTCCGACAGAAGGCTGTAGTCGTATGAAAAATCCGAATCGAGGCCTGAAGACCTGAGAACATCCCTGAAAAGGCGGAGTTCATCCACAATTCTGTCGATCTGTCCCTGGTCTTCAAAGTAAGCCAGCAAATCGCCGGACGTCTCCGAAATTCCGGTAGATCCAAGCTCCATCATCCTATTGATGACGGCTTCCCGGGATTCCTCCGGCGCTTTTATGGATACCGCGTAATAAACCATCCTTACAGATTTTCCAGAATGGACTTCGGTACCTTGATGAAGCAGACGCCCTGCGGCATCCTGCAGTTGCCGGCCTTTTTCTGACCGACGGCATCCCCGGGAAGGGTGATGCCGGATATTCTCCGCTCCGCTTCGGAAAGCAGCCCGGGGATTTCTTCCGGGAGAACCTCTTTCCGGGAAGCTCCGCTTGTCTTTGCATCCGAAATACCTTCTCTGGCCCAGTTAACCGTATTTGCAAACGCCTTGCAATGACCGCAGACGGGATCTGTCTGCTGGCTGACCAGTACGCCGGAGATGAAGTGGAAGAAACGTATCCTGTTAATCAGCTGTTCGATTGTTGTTTCTCCTGTAATCCGCCTTCTTTATGGTAAGCGAGCCGACTTCCGGTTTTCAAGAAGTTCCGGTCAAAGAGGGCTGCTTCCTTGAAAAAATTTCCGTTCCATGACCAAATATGTTTTACAATCATACCGAGGTGGCGCGTGTTTGCTTTTAAGAAATTAATTACACCTTTTCTCCTGCCCCCGGGGATATTTGTCGTTATACTGATAGCCTCGGGTCGGTTTCGGATGCCCTTATGAAGGGTCTGGAGACCGGTCTGACCATTCCCGCAAACCCCCGGGGCGATGTGATAATCCTTCTTGGAGGAGGCGCTCGCGAGGGAGCGAAGGACCTGACCGGGGTCGGTGCCCCCTCGGAAGATACCCTCGCCAGGATCGTAACGGCTGTGCGGCTTGAGAAAAGGCTGCACGTGCCGGTCATTGTCTCCGGCGGGGCGGTCTTCCCGTGGAAAAAGTCCGAGGCCCCGGTGGACAGGCGTTTTCTCATGGACCTGGGTGTTCAGGGTGACAGGATAATCGTGGAAGACAAGAGCCGTGACACCTTCGAAAATGCCAGGTATGTAAAAGAGATATGCGAAAAACGCCGTTTCAAAAACCCTGTCCTCGTGACGTCGGCTTATCATATGAGGCGGTCGCTGCTGATGTTCAGGAAGTTCAATATGGGGGTGACGCCGGTGCCCGCCGGGTTCAGGGCATGGGACAGGAAATACGGCTGGGCGGATTACCTGCCTGGAGACCTGGCGGCCTCCAGGACCGCATTCCGGGAATACGTCGGCCTTCTGTACTATAAAGCGGTTTTCGGGATCGAATAAGACCCAGCCGGCCTTTTCCGGCGGCCGGGATAACGGAGAGGGCGTTTAACCGCAGACAATTGCGGACCGACACAGACAAACGAGCAGATGACCAGGCCTCGAAAGTTGACATTTGGGCGGCCGATGGTAGGATTTAAGTACGCCCCGAAGCAGACAGAAACGCTACGCAGCAAAACAGGAGGCCCACCATGAAAGTACTAATGATCAGCGCGGACAATTTTGAGGATGCAGAACTTCTTTTCCCCTATTACCGCTTGAGGGAAGAAGGGATAGACGTCGATCTTGCCTCGATGACCAGGGGGAAAATCAAGGGCAAACACGGATATGAAATCGAAGCCAACATGTCCCTGGATGAGGTAAAACCGGAGAAGTACGACATGCTCATCCTGCCGGGGGGGAAGGCCCCGGCGGCGGTGCGGAAGGAGAAGAAGGCACTGGATATCGCGAAATACTTCTTCGAGAAGGATAAACCCGTGTCTTCCATCTGCCACGGACCGCAGATATTGATATCGGCCGGTCTGATGAAGGGAAGACATGCCACCTGCTATAAGTCCGTAGCGCCGGAGCTGAAGGAAGCCGGGGCGGACTATGAAGACAGGGAAGTTGTGATCGACGGAAAACTGGTTACGTCCCGGCAGCCCTCCGATCTGCCGGCCTTCATGCGGGAGACCATGAAGAAACTGAAAGGGAAGTAGGCGCCGTGAACAGGCTCGCCGGGGAAAGGTCTCCATATCTCAGTCACGCCGCGTCCCAGGAAATCGACTGGTATCCGTGGTCTCAGGAGGCATTCGACGAGGCGAAAAAGCAGAACAAGCCTGTATTCATGAGCAGCGGCGCCGTATGGTGTCACTGGTGTCATGTAATGGCGAAGGAATGTTTTGAAAACGAAGAGATTGCCCGGATGCTCAATGAGAGTTTCATCAGCGTGAAGCTTGACAGGGACGAGAGGCCCGACATAGACAAGCGGTATCAACGCGCGGTGGCCGCAATGGGGCAGGGCAGCGGCTGGCCCCTCAGCGTATTCCTGACCCCCGAGAAGAAACCCTTTTTCGGGGGTACCTACTTCCCTCCGGAGGACCACGTCGGCAGGCCCGGGTTCAAGACGGTGCTCAGGAGCGTCATCGAATTCTACAGGTCCAGGGGAGAGGAGGTTTCTGAATACGGCGAAAGACTTCTGGATTCCCTGAGACCCGGACCGGGCATGGAGGGGGAAATCCCGGCCTCGCTCCTCGATGAAGCGGAGAAGGCTGTTATGGGGCAGTTCGACGCCACAAACGGGGGTTTCGGAAAGTCGCCTAAGTTCCCGATGCCGGGGGCCCTGGAATTCCTGATGCTCAGGTATTTTTCCGGCCGCGACGCGAAAACCGGGGAGGCGGCAAGAAAGACTCTGGAGGCAATGGCAAAGGGAGGATTCCATGACCAGCTGGGGGGCGGTTTCCACAGATACTCTGTCGACGAGGCATGGACGGTCCCCCACTTCGAAAAAATGGCGGACGACAACGCCTGGCTTCTGAGAAATTACATTTGTGGCTACTTCCTCTTCGAGGACGATTATTTCAGGAGGGTGGCCGAGGGAACGATCGACTTTGTCAAAGAGGTGCTCTCGGACCCCGGGGGAGGGTTTTACGCCAGCCAGGACGCCGACGTGACAGTGGATGATGAAGGCGGATATTTCATCTGGACCGACGAAGAATTCAGGGGCGTCCTCGACGACGAGGAATACAAGGTGTTGTCGCTGCACCTCTTCCACGAAAGAGCGGCCGCCCATCACGATCTGTCGAAAAGGGTCCTCCTGATCGCCACGGATCCGGCCGAGATTGCGGAGCGGACGGGCATTGAGCCGAGAAGGGTTGCGAAGATTATCAATAGCGGCATGGACAAATTGCTTGAGGAGAGGAACCGCAGACCGCAGCCCTTCGTGGACAAGACCTTTTACACTTCCCTGAACGGGATGATGATCTCATCTTTTCTTCTGGCTTACCGCTGTCTCGGCCGTGATGACGTGAAGGGGTTTGCTCTCAGGAGTCTCGACCGTATACTCGCTGAATACTTCGACGGTGAAAGGCTTCTCCATACTGACGGTGTTACAGCGACACTGGACGACTACGTATATCTTGTCGAGTCCCTGTTATCGGCCTACGAAGTTACGGGAGACGATTCCTATTCAGCCCGGGCGGCCCGGGCCATGGGATCGTGTATCGGGTCGTTCTGGGACGCCGGTTCCGGGGGGTTTTTCGATACCGGCGAGGATGTGCTCGGTGTGCGGCTCAAATCGTTTGAGGACATCCCTCATCCGTCTCCAAACGCGCTGGCCGTTGTGCAATTGCTGAAGTTGTATCACATGACGGGGAAAGAGAGTTACTTCAGCCTTGCCGAAAAGACACTCAGGGCCTTTTCCCGACAGGCGCGGGAAACAGGCATCCATGCAGGATATTATTTCTGCGGCCTGGATGCGTATTACCATATGTTCAAATTGACGCTCGAGACCTCGCCCGGCAGCGACCTGGCGCGCACCGCACTGAATTTTTTCATGCCCTATAAAGGAATTGTATACGGGGAAGACAAGAACCTCGTAACCCCTTGTCTCCCCTCGGGAGTTTGCCTCGAACCGGTCGGTGAGGCAGATGACCTCAGGCAGTTCCTGACGCGCCCGTCTTGACTTTTCCCGCCCTGCTGATAGAATGGAATCGGGTCAATATAAGGGCGGAAAGCGGTTTGTGACCGCTTTGTTGTCAGGGAAGGAGGTGAAGCAGGATGAAGAAGACAGTGAGCAAAAAGGCTCTTGTCAAGGAGGCCGCTTTCTGGAGCAGCTTCAGGAACGCGGTTAAAGAAAATCCTGGCAAGATATGCCACAAGTGAAAGAGTTGAAAGAGCTGAAGTCGCCGGTCGGCGACGAAATGAGGGGGGCAGGTGGGGCGTTAATGGTGATAATTTCCGCCTCATCTGCCCTTTTGTATGAAGCGGTGTTTTTGAGGGTCTCACGGCGGGATATGTATCGTCTGTCTTTATGCCGCCATGCCCGGGTCTTTAGCCGGACATCCGTTCCGGAGTTTTAAAACACCTGGATTCCCGTCCCCGGTCGCCTCTGGCGCTGCCAGAGACGGGTAAACTGCGCGGGAATGTGGGGACCCTTATATATGAAGCTGCAATATTTCCGATGAGGTGAACAAAGTTGTCGACGAACGATTCGCATGATTTTTTTATTCAGTGGCATCTGACCGACCGCTGCAACCTCAGGTGCAGGCATTGTTACCAGCAGGGCGGCACGGCGGACGAGATGTCTCTTTCCGAAATCGGGTCAGTCGCCGGCGAGGTGGAGGAAACGCTGAAGATCTGGGCAGACGCCTATGACATTTCCTTCACTCCCAGTTTCAATATCACCGGGGGAGAGCCTTTTCTCAGGAAGGATATCTTTGAAATACTCGCTGAGCTGACGGAGCGGGGATTTGAAATATATCTTCTTTCCAACGGAACGCTGATCGATGGCAAGAAAGCGCGCAGACTGTCGGAACTGGCGACAAAAGGCGTCCAGATAAGCATGGAGGGACCGGAACACATCCATGACGCAATCAGGGGAAGAGGCAGTTACTCCGCATCGGTGAAAGGGATTTCCCGCCTTCTTGATGCAGGGGTGAAGGTCACGATGAATGTTACACTGTCGGGCCTCAATGTGGCTTTTTTCAGGGAGCTTGTCGCACTCGCGTCTTCTCTCGGCGTCCAGAGGCTCGGCTTTTCGAGACTCGTGCCTTCCGGCAGGGGGGCGGGGCTCCTGAACAGCATGCTGGGAAAGGAAGATGTGCGAAGCGCATATGCAGAAATATTTTCACTCTCCGCGGGGCAGGTCGAGATCGTTACAGGAGACCCCGTTGCTGCGCAGATGTCTGTTCCGCCCGGTGAGGGTGATGCGGGTGGATTTCCCGGCGGCGGCTGTGCGGCCGGCGTGTCCGGCCTGACCTTTCTCCCCGACGGTACCATAATCCCGTGCCGGAGGCTGCATGTCCCCGTCGGAAACATTCTGAAGGACAGTCTGCGCGAGGTGTGGGCGACTTCCGGCGTGCTGGAGGCGCTGAGGGACAGGAAGAGGTACGGCGGGAAGTGCGGGACCTGCAGCAGGTGGGCGGACTGCAGGG
This sequence comes from Candidatus Sulfobium sp., assembly GCA_037380845.1. Taxonomy (GTDB): domain Bacteria; phylum Nitrospirota; class Thermodesulfovibrionia; order Thermodesulfovibrionales; family UBA6898; genus JARRRD01. Next base: position 22,508 of record JARRRI010000073.1, read on the forward strand.
GATGCAGGGCCATCGCATATGCATATTCGCAGTCGGGAGGAGGGGAAGACTTCCTTTGCGAGGACCCGCAGTGCTTTATCCGGGACTGACGCCTTGGCGGACCTGCTTGCACTTCTGGCCATCATTGTCTGGCCCGTTGTTCCGCTTTTCTGGATACCCGTTCACGGATTTCCGCAACTGTTCAGAAAACTCGGCATTCTCTCGTATGTTGTACCCTTCGTACTCTGGCTTCCCGTGGGCTATCTCATTTACCATAACAGGGACTTTCTTCTTCACTATAAGGCCGGCCTGCCGTTCTGGCTGAACATTGCCGGATTTGTTTTTCTTGGAGCGGGCTGTGGACTTCAACTCTGGACAGGCAAGCTCCTCGGACTCTGGGGACTGATGGGCCTGCCGGAGATCTCGGGCAGGGTCAGGAGCAGGCTGGTGGCCGACGGGGCCTTTGCGGTGGTCAGGCATCCGACCTATCTGTCCCACACCCTGATATTTTCCGGCGTATTCCTTATAACGGGGGTTTTAGCGGTGGGAGCCATCACAGTGGCCGACTTCATCGTGATCAACACCTTAATCATCCCCCTCGAAGAAAAGGAACTGGCCGCACGGTTTGACGGCGAATATGAAGAATACAGGAAGCGGGTACCCAGGTTCTTCCCGGGGCTGCACCGCAAACATTAATGCCGGCTGTTTGTCGCAACCGTTTCTACCTTGCTGCCCCGGATGTGATAAGATAGTTTGTGCTAAGGACAAGATACCGGAAGTTTTTTCCGATCATATTCAGCTATAGAGCAGAGGATATATGAAGTCACCGTATCGTTGGGGCGGACTGAGCCGCCCTTTATCATGAGATTCGAAGATCTTGACATCCCGGCCTCTATCCTTGAGGGGATCAGGGCGGCGGGCTTTACCGAGTGTACTCCCATCCAGGCGCTTACGCTGCCTGAGGCCCTTCGGGGGAGGGACATAGCCGGTCAGGCCCAGACGGGCACGGGCAAGACCGCAGCCTTCCTTATCGCGATTTTTTCACGGATGCTTGTTCTTCCACCTGCAGGTCGAGGGCCGTCCCCAAGGGCCCTGATTATCGCACCCACCCGTGAGCTGGTTGTGCAGATCGAGGCGGAGGCCCGGATTCTCGTGGGGTCGGCAGGTTTTAGGATAGTGTCCGCTTACGGCGGCATAGATTACCTGAGACAGCGCGAGGAAATAGCCAGGGGCGTGGATGTCCTTATAGGGACTCCCGGACGCCTGATAGACTATCTGAAACAGAAGGTTTACAGCCTGAAAAAGACCGGTTTTCTCGTCATCGACGAGGCCGACCGCATGTTCGATATGGGCTTCATCAGCGACCTGCGGTTCCTGCTCCGCAGAATGTCGTCCTATGAGAAGAGGCAGTCGATGCTCTTTTCGGCCACACTATCCAACCGGGTGATGGAACTCTGTTACGAACACATGAACATGCCGGAGAAATTCAGCGTCACCCCCGAGCAGGTAACGGTCGAGCAGATAGAGCAGGAGATATATCATATCGGCAAGGACGAGAAGGTCGGCCTGCTCCTCGGTCTTCTTAGACGCGAAGCCGGTGGCCGCTATCTGATTTTTTGCAATATGAAGTCGACGGCTGAGAGGCTGGAGGCCCTCCTGAACGCCAATGGTTACGGCACCGCGGCCATCACCGGGGACATACCCCAGAAGAAGCGCATGAGGGTCTTGTCCAGGTTCAAGGAGGGCATCTTCCCGATCCTGGTGGCAACGGACGTGGCGAGCAGGGGGCTCCACATCGAGGGGGTGACGCACGTAATCAACTACGACCTGCCGCAGGACCCGGAAGACTATGTGCACCGCATAGGCAGGACGGCGCGGGCCGGTGCGGGGGGCAAGGCGATCAGTCTTGCCTGCGAGGATTACGTCCACTCCCTGCCGGACATCGAGGATTTCATCAGGCAGAAGATACCGGTTGTTCCGGTGACGGACGAGCTGGTCGTCGCCGGATACAAAAGGGCCGCCGGGAAACCGCGCAAAACGTCTTTACCGCCGAGGGGAAAACCTGAGTCGAGAAGAGGGCGGGGGAACGGGA
>JARRRI010000073.1:24584-26117 GCA_037380845.1 Candidatus Sulfobium sp.
GGGGGGAAGAGAGGGGACAAACCGGCAGGCGACCGGAAGCCGTAGCGGTCTTTCAATCCGTGAGGTTTTAAGGTTTTTTATTTGCCGCAGTAATAATTACCCCTGCCTGCCCTGCCCGCGCACCTTTGCCACGTCGTCGGCTGTGACGGTGGGGGCGTTGTTTCCCCAGCTTGTGCGCTCATGGTTGATTACTGCCGCGACTTCCTCATTGGAGAGCTGGTCTGCCCAGGCAGGCATCTGTGCCTGATATTTCACGCCCTCGATCGGGACGCCCTTTTTCCCGAAGAGAACGGTCCGTATGTGTTCAGTGGGGTCTTTAGCCTGGACCACGGGGTTGCCGGCGAGAGGAGGGAACGTCCCGGGTATTCCCTGGCCGTTGTCCTGATGACAGCTGGCGCAGCTGGTACGATAGAGCTCTTCCCCGTGCTCTTCGGAAGCTTCTTCTGCTTCTTCCACCGGAGCCATGGTGCCGTATGTCGGAGTATTTGAGTAAGGGGGACCCGGTCGCCATTGGCTCACACCGTAGTACATTGACCATGCTACAACGAGAATAAAGGCAACCCAGGCCCATGTCGGTATCGGCTTCGGCGTCTCGGCCCTTGTGGGCTCCCACTTTTCTTCATAGGCCCCTCCATAGGCATTGACCAGAATGCTGATCTTTCCCTCCACGGTATCGTTTTCATTCAGCCCGTCCACCGCGATTCCCGGACCGTTGCGGACTTCAAACGGGATTTTGTCATCCAGGTATACCTCTATCCTGTTCTCTTTATTGTCCATTGTCGTCCCCCCGCCCTGCCGGGACATCATCGCTGAGGATTTTGTGCTTTATGTGGTCTCTGTCCTTTTCCCTGGGAAGGAGGAAAAACCTTACACAGAGGTATAGGGCCGCCAGCACCACCACAACGGAAGCGAAAACAATAATATGGTCCCAGATTCCCGTCGGCGCCGCGACTCGTCCCCGCGGAGAACGGGAGAATTCCTGAGATACCTCGACAAGCATCTGTGAAACATAGGAATTCACGGTCAGTGGTGACCTTCTTTCTCTTCCTTTTCTTCCTTCGCCCTGACTTTTGCCACGTCCTCTTCGGTTACAGTCGGAGCATTGTTCCCCCAGCTTGTACGTTCATGGTTCACGGCCGCGGCTATCTGAGCATCGGTCATGGAATCCTCGTGAGCAGGCATGGCTGCCGGATATTTAACACTGTTTATCGTCTTTCCCTTAAGGCCGGTCAGTACGATCTCGATATGGCGTGTCGGATCGGCAGCGGTTACGACCGGGTCTCCCTTGAGCGGCGGGAAGACGCCGGGCGTGCCCTCTCCGTCGGACTGATGGCAACTCGCACAGTGGGCGGCGTACAGCGAAGCTCCCTTTGCCGTTCCTTCCTCATGCTTGCCGGGAGCAGGCGCCTGGGATGAGGCCGCCTTACTCCCTGAAACGGGCACCTGCTTGAGAGACATCAGGTAGGCCACCAGGTCCTTCGCTCTTTCCGTGGCCACCACTTTGCCTCCGGAGGGCGCATATGCGGTAGGGAC
>JARRRI010000074.1:0-7174 GCA_037380845.1 Candidatus Sulfobium sp.
CGTGAGAAATGCCGATATTCCAAGCATGACCAATCCCAGAGGCGCTTCAACGACGGCGACCCCCAGGGAAAGAGTCGTCGGCATCATGATTGCATTCCAGTTGAGGGCAGCGAAAACACTGATTGCGAGTAAAACAATCAGCAGGAACAGCGTGCGAACCTTCATGTTGACCAACCTCCTTTGTTAATTCGCGGCCTTACAAATGCCATACCTTGCAGGTGCTTCCCCCGTCATAGACATCATCATGACAAAGCAGGCAGTTCCTGTAAAAAGAAAAACTCAGCTCATTCAGGGAGGCAAAAAAGGCATTCCCCGCAATCCGTTGGTTATTGCCGCCGCTCCGAAGCCGGAGAAAGTCGAGGTGTCCGGATCACTCCGGACCGCCTGCAATGAAATCCCGAACAAGCTTCCGGTACGATCCGTCTTGCTTCATTTTCGTTAGGACCTTATTGAATCTCTCAAGAAGGTCCTTCTTTTTCAGACGTTTTGCGAATGCCAGGTAGGCTTCGTTAACGGCTGCAGGCTTGTCCAGCCGAACCACCTGACCACGCAGGTTATATTTATGCATGATTTGTGAAGCGGCGACCTCGTCCGCGACCAGGCAGTCTATTTTACCTGCGACGAGTTGCCTGAAGTTCTGTACATTCGATTCGGCTTCTTCAACCTTAAAATGATATTTCTTCCGGGCGGCATCAAATGCATCTCCGTAACTCCAGCCACGGTTAAGCCCGATAACCTTTCCCTGCAGGTCAGATAACCGGATAAAAGGAAACGCCCTGCCTTTCTTTACATAGACAGCCAGGCGTCCATCAAAAAGAGGTGCGGAATAATCGTATACCTTCAGGCGCGCGCTGTTTTTATAGATCCCGCCAACAGCCGCCTTGCCTTTTTCGCCCTCTTTAAGCGCCTCCTCCCAGGGAAGAGCCTTAATCTCGACCTCCGTCCCCATGCGAGTAAAAACCGCTTCGATCAGTTCAGTATACAGCCCCTTCGGCTGCGCGGTACCATACATGTAAGGAGGATAATTCTGGTCAACAACCACGACCACCTTGTCGTCAGCCCCGGCAACCCTCATCGCCGCACCGGCAATAACAAAGAGAACAAGCATGCCGGCTGCTATTATTCTTCTCATAATAATCTTCCCCCCCTCTTCGTGTCTTAATTAACTTCAGTGTCTCAAAAGAGGGATTGCCTGTCAATCAGGGGAAAGAAACGGAGCGACGATGACTAATGGCGGCTCTCAGAGCATGACAATATAGATCCCGGTTGCGAAGAGTACAACAGCCGAGACGAGGATAAGGATCTGCGAGGTTCCCCGCAGTTTCTCTCCGCGGATATATTCGAGGATAAGACCCCAGAGACCGTTGAAGCCATGGAAGATGGCTGATGAGAGGAAGATGATATCGAATGTCTTCCACCATGGGCTCGATAGTCTCTGGATTACCACATCGTAGGTTATCTTCTCCGGTCCGGTGAAATGCATGAAAAAGAAGTGAAACAGCACTCCCGCCAGGAGGAACACCCCTGTTATCCTCTGAAAAAGCCAGCCGGCCGCCTCCTTCACGGGAAAACCCCTGCGATGATTACGCCGCCTAATACGGAGATTACAGCCCCGATAGCGAAGGCTGACCAGAAGACGCTTTTGTGGAGGCCGGTCGGCATTCCAAGGTCCAGCAGGGTGAGCCTGAAGCCGTTGAAGGCGTGAGCGATCACGAGGGCAAGGAGACCTGCCTCGCTGAGTTTAACCAGAGGACTTTGCATTACCTCCATGATGGATGCATATCCCTCCGGGTCCTTGAGGTGGGCCAGGACATACAGATGGAGGAAGATATACAGGGTAAGCGCGATCCCCGTCAACCTGTGTACCGCCCACGCAAAGGAGCCTGTCCGGAGCTTGTATCTCATTGTCCCTCGCTCCCCGTCATGCCCTTCGGATCGAGCAGTCTGTCGAGTTCCCCCGGAGAGAGGTCTGTCATCTCGGCAGCCACCTCCCTGATCCTCCTGCCCTCGGCATATGCCTTCTTTGCTATTTCGGCCGCCTTGTCGTACCCGATCAACGGGGCCAGGGATGTCACCAGGATCGGGTTCCGTTCGACGGCAGCGGCGATCTTTCCGGTGTTGACCGTGAAGCCCGAAACCGCCTGGTCGGCAAGGAGACGGGAGACATTGCCGAGGAGCATGATGGACTGAAGCAGGTTGTGGGCGATCAGGGGAAGCATGACGTTCAGCTGGAAATTACCCCCGGCGTTGCCGGCAGTCACCGCGGCGTCGTTGGCCATGACCTGGATGGAGGCCATCATAACGGCCTCGCAGATCACGGGGTTTATCTTGCCCGGCATGATGCTCGACCCCGGCTGGAGGGCAGGCAGGCTGATCTCGCCAAAACCTGCATAGGGGCCGCTGTTCATAAACCTCAGGTCGTTCGAAATCTTCATGAGCGCCGAGGCCGTGGACTTCAGATGACCGCTCAATTCAGCCGCCGTGTCCATGGAGGCCTGAGCGGCGAAATGGTTTTCGGCTTCGGCAAAGGGGATCCCGGTTTTCTCAGACACCCTGGAAGCGATCCTTCCGCCGAATTCCGGATGAGTATTCACCCCGGTGCCTACGGCGGTGCCGCCAAGGGCGAGCGCCGCCAGCCTCGGAAGGCATGACCCGATGCGTTCCGAGGCCTGTTTTACCTGGTGCGCCCAGCCGCCTATTTCCTGGCCGAGGCTCACCGGAAGGGCGTCCATCAGATGTGTCCTTCCGGTCTTTATAACTGCGGAGCATCCTTCGGCACGCTTCTTAAGAGTGGACTCAAGATGACCCAGTGAGGGCAGAAGGAGGTCCTTTACCTGCATGTATGCGCTTATATGGATCGCCGAAGGTATGACGTCGTTTGACGACTGCCCCTTGTTCACGTCGTCGTTGGGATGGATGCTGACTGTCGAACTCTGTTCCTGGAGCAGCTGCATCGCCCTCCGGGCGATCACCTCGTTGGCGTTCATGTTGGTTGAGGTGCCCGACCCTGTCTGGAATATATCGACAGGGAAATGACCGTCCCAGATACCAGCCGATACCTCTTCGGCGGCCCTGCGTATGGCCGAAGCCTTCCCGTCGTCGAGGAGACCGAGCTCCGCATTCACCTGGGCTGCGGCCTCCTTGATCAGGCCCAGGGCGTTGATGAATTCCCGGGGGAAGCGGATCCCGCTTACCGGGAAATTCTCGACAGCCCTCTGGGTTTGCGGACCGTAGAGCATCTCCGAAGGCACCCTGACCTCGCCCAGGGAATCACGCTCTGTCCGGTAATCCATAGGTTCCTCCTTCCGGAAATTCGGACTCACGACTTGAGCTTCTTCCTTATCGCAAGCCTCTTCATATTCGATATATGACCTGTTACGTCTATCTCCTTGGGACAGACATCCACACAGTTATAGATGGAGTGGCATCTCCAGATGCCCTGCTCCCCCGTGATGGTCTTAAGCCGTTCCATCGTCGCGGTATCGCGTGAATCCAGTATGAACCTCGCCGCCTTCAGGATCCCCGCCGGACCGAGATAATCCTTGTCCGCCCAATAGACGGGACAGGACGAAGTGCAGCATCCGCACAGGATGCAGGTTATCGCCTGGAGTATCCTGTGCTGGTCCTCGGCGCTCTGGAGCCTCTCCCTTTCCGGGGGCGGTCCGTCGTTGATGAGATACGGAATCACCTGCTCATTCTTCTCCAGGAAACCGTCCATGTCCACGACAAGGTCCTTTATCACCCGGAAAGAAGGGAGGGGCTCGAAGACTATCCTTTCGGGCATGTCTTTCACCAGGGTCTGGCAGGCCAGACGGTTCCTGCCGTTTATCTTCATGGCGCAGGAGCCGCAGATGCCGTGCGCACAGGACCTCCGGAAGGTGAGGCTGCCGTCCTGTTCGTCCTTTATCCTTGCAAGGCCGTCCAGGAGCCTCTCCACCGGCTCCATTCCGACCCTGAATTCTTCCCACCTGGGGGCCGCGCCCTTTTCCGGATCGAACCGCTTTATGGTAAAGGTGTATTCTTTCATTTCTTCCCGCTACCCCCGGCCAAAAATGTCCTCTTCCTTCCCTTTCAGGAAAAAGGGGGTCCGGAAGGGGAACCGAAAAATGTCTTGCAGCGACACCTTAAAGCCCTGCAAAACAGCCTTCCGACCTTTTTCCGGACAGCCGCAAAACGCTATGGCCTCATTTATGTGGAAGATAAATAAAATCATGTCGTCATTGCAAGACCTTTTTCGGTGTCCCTTCCGGGTCTCCTTCGACATGGGGATTATTATCCGACTCTTTCCCTCGTCCGCTTCATTTCCTAATACTTCCTCTCCTCCGGCTGGAAACGGGTGATCGCGACCGGCCTGTACCTCAACTTCACTTCCTCCCCGGACCTGAAGGCCAAGGTGTGCTTAAGCCATTTCCTGTCGTCCCTCTTCGGAAAATCCTCCCTTGAATGTGCTCCCCTGCTCTCCTCCCGCCTCAACGCCGAGAGCGCTATCACCTCGCTGAGCGAAAGCAGGTTGCGGAGCTCGACGGCCTCGAGGAATTCCGTATTGAAGACCTTCCCCTGGTCCTTTATCCTGATCCATCCGGCGCGCTCTCTGAGGGTCTCCAGTTCGTCGACGAGACTCTTCAGCCCCTCCTCATCCCGGAAGACGGAGCACCTTTCCATCATGATCTTCCGGATTTGCGCCCTGATGGAGGACGCCTGCTCGCCGCCGGCGCCGCCCGAAAGGCCGCAGACGCCGGCCCTTGTCTTTTCCGCAAAACTCTTCTTTATTTCGGTCCCCTCCGCCTTCTCCAGAAAAGCGCTTATCGCCATCCCCGCCCTCCTGCCGAAGACGACTGTGTCGAGGAGCGAATTGCATCCCAGCCGGTTCGATCCGTGAACCGAGACACAGGCGCACTCACCCGCTGCATAGAGTCCTTCGCAGACCGCCCCTTCTTCATCCTTAAGCACCCTGCCGTCGACATCGGTGGGTATGCCGCCCATGGCGTAATGGGCTGTGGGGACAACGGGTATTGGAGATTCGGAGGGGTCGAGCCCCATATAGATCCTGCAGAAGGTCGATATCTCGGGAAGCCTGTCCTCGATGACCGCCCTGTCAATACCCGTAAGGTCCAGATGGACGAAATCCCGGCCCTCAATCCCCCTGCCCTCTCTGATCTCGGTCATGATCGCCCTCGATACCATGTCCCTCGGTGCCAGGTCTTTGATCGTGGGCGCATATCTCTCCATGAACCGCTCGCCCCTGCTGTTCCTCAGGATGCCTCCCTCGCCCCTCGCGCCCTCAGTGACAAGTATCCCTAGGCCGTAAAGGCCGGTGGGATGAAACTGAAAGAATTCCATATCCTCAAGCGGAATGCCTGCATCGAACAGGATGCCCAGGCAGTCGCCGGTGCTGGCGATGGCGTTCGACGTCGTCGCGTAAACCCTGCCGTAGCCGCCCGAGGCTACCAGAGTCGCCCTGGCGTTGAAGACATGAAGTTCGCCGGTCTCTATCTCCAGCGCGATCACTCCCGAGCACCTGCCGTCCTCGACGACTATGTCCAGCACGTGGAACTCCGGGAAGAACTTCACCTCCTGCCGGTGGCTCTGTTCAAAGAGGGCGAAGAGGATCGCATGGCCGGTCCTGTCCGCCGAATAGCAGGCCCTCCTGACGGCAGCCGCCCCGAAGTCCCTGGTATGGCCTCCGAAACGGCGCTGGGCGATCTTTCCCTGGGCGGTCCGTGAAAACGGCACACCCATATGTTCCAGCTCTATCACGGTCCTGATCGCGTCATCGCACATTATCTCGATGGCGTCCTGGTCGCCGAGAAAATCGCTGCCCTTTGCGGTATCGTAGAAATGCCAATCCGGTGAGTCCTGCTCCTCGTTGCCCAGGGCGGCAGCTATTCCCCCCTGGGCCGCCGTAGAATGCGAGCGAGTCGGATAAAGCTTGGTGAGTATTGCCACGGTGCCGCTTTTCGAAGCCTCGATCGAGGCCCTCAGACCGGCCAGGCCGGAACCGATTATAACGGTATCGAAGGAATGGACCATAGTTAATTATACCGGATAAGGAAAATGCCGCCACATTAAACCGGAATGGCGGACGGGAAAAACAACGGGATGGGGAAAAATCCTGTCTCAGTGTCGCCCGCGGCCAACCGCTCTTTCCGGGTTCAGGATTCCGGTTCTTTCATCTCCGATGCGAGAAGAGGATGATAACGGTCAGTATGAGCAGGAGGGAGGCCCCCAGGAGGATGGCGATGCGGGTGGCCCTCTTCGCCTTGTCGGCTTCCCACCAGGTAACGGGCCGGATCCCCTGGAACAGGAAAGTCATGGTACCCGCCAGATTCACGCAGATCAGGTTGGTAAACAATAGAAGCATTGCGCCGGAAGCCTCATAGTAGTACCCTGCGCCCAGCAGCATTCCGAATGTCACCAGCGGAGGCAGCAGGGCCACCGCCACCATCACACCTATGAGGGTGGCCGAGACACCCGTTGTAAATGCCAGTGCGCCCGCGCTTCCCGATGCCAGGGCCAGAATGATGTTTCCAATGCCCACGGTGGTCCTTGACGCTATTTCGGGAATCCCCGGCGTTATCGTAAAAATCAGTCCCACTGCAACAGACAGTCCAAGTGACGTAAGGATACCGACGATATTCGTCTTAAGGGAACTGCGTGCCAGACCCATATCTCCGAGGGTCACGGAAAGGGAAAACGCCACATTCGGACCGAGCAGCGGGGCGATCACCATCGCCCCGATAATGACCGCCACATTGTTGCCCAGCAGACCTATGGCTGCAACAACGGAAGACAGGACGGTCATAAGTATGTAAACCCTTGTAATCCTGGCGGCGTCTACAATATCCTGATATAATTCCTCACGGCTTATCCTTTCGGGTGCTTCCTCCGCCTGCTGCTCCGACTGTTCCGGCTGACTTTCCTCTTCCGGTATCTCGGGCCGGGGGATGGTAGCCTCTACGGGCATGAGCATCACCCTGAACCCCTCCGACGTGGAAAACTGTTTTTCGAGGATGTCCAGTGTAGCTTCTGTCTCTTCCATCGACAGCAGAACCCTGACCAGGACCTTGTCGTCCGACAGTTCCTGATGCCATATCCCCAGAGACTTCCAGTCTTTGATCAGTTCCTGCAGTTCCCCGCATCTCCGTTCGGGGAGGACCAGTTCAATCAGACGAAG
>JARRRI010000075.1:0-14516 GCA_037380845.1 Candidatus Sulfobium sp.
TCATCGAGGGGGGCGTGGTTAAAGTGGGTCTTAAAAAGTGGATGTCTGTGAAGGTGATCGAGGTGACACAGGGCAACCTGCTTGCGACAAGTATGGTGATCATGTGGTTTTCAGCCTTCGCATCCGCCATTGTGGACAATATTCCCTATGTTGCTACAATGAACCCGCTCATCATAGATATGGCCCACCAGATATGGCCCCACGAGACGGGACTCCGCCTCCTGCAGCATGCAGACCTAATGCCTCTTTGGTGGTCACTGGCACTGGGGGCATGTCTCGGCGGAAACGGGTCTGCAATAGGCGCCTCGGCGAACGTGATTGTCGTGGGAATATCCGAGAAGGCCGGCAGGAAAATTTCGTTCATGAAATTCGTCCTCTACGGACTGCCGATTATGGTCATGACGGTTGCGATTGCCATGGCGTATGTCTGGATAAGATATTACGTCCTGCGGTGAAAGTTGAGTCAAACATTTGGACAGCGGTGCAGCGATATGTATAAAATGAAGTGAGATATTCAAAAGAGCGATTAAAGCTGTCTCAGGCTGCAATTATAGATTTGCTCACTTTATAGATGAAAGAGGAGGATGATGCAGATGGCCGACACAAAGAATATCGATGTTCTGTTGGCGGAAAAAAGAACCTTCCCGCCGTCAAAAGAATTAAGTGAAAGGGCGCACATAAAGAGTTTTGAGGAGTATGAGAGAATATATGAGCGGTCCGTCGAGGACCCCGATGGCTTCTGGGCCGATATGGCGGAGAAGCAGCTGAGCTGGTACAAGAAATGGGACAGAGTCCTCGACTACGACTTTGAAAAGCCGGAGATAAAGTGGTTTCAGGGCGGGAAGATCAATGCTTCTTACAACTGTCTGGACCGGCACGTCAGGACTGTCAGGCGTAACAAGGCTGCGATTATATGGGAGTCTGACGACGGTCACTATAAGACCTTCACTTACCAGCAGCTGTATCACGAGGTGAACAGGTTTGCCAATGTTCTGAAGAAGCATGGGGTGAAAAAAGGTGACCGTGTGACGATTTATCTCCCGATGATCCCTCAGCTTCCCGTTGCCATGCTGGCGTGTGCGAGGATCGGCGCCATACACAGCGTGGTTTTCGGCGGTTTCAGCGCCCAGGCGCTGAAAGACAGGATCCAGGACTGCAAGGCGAAGCTGGTTATCACTGCCGACAGGGGAGTCAGAGGAGGGAGACAGGTTGCGCTGAAGGCCAACGCGGATGTAGCCGTCGAGGAATGCCCGACCGTAGAAAAAGTGATTGTCGTGAGCAGGACCGACGGGGGCATAGACATGGAGCCCGGCAGGGATGTGTGGTGGCATGAAGAGTTGAGTGCCCCGGACATTTCGAATTACTGCGAACCCGAGCAGATGGACGCCGAGGACCCCCTTTTTATCCTGTATACATCGGGTTCCACAGGCAAGCCGAAAGGGGTATTGCATACCACGGGAGGTTATCTGCTTTACGCTGATCTGACCTTTAAATGGATCTTCGATTATCAGGAAGAGGATATATATTTCTGTACGGCGGACATAGGATGGGTCACGGGACATAGTTACATTGTATACGGCCCCCTGGCTGAAGGGGCCACGAGCCTGATGTTCGAGGGTGTCCCGACTTATCCCGATGCCGGGAGGTTCTGGGAGATAGTGGACAAGCATAAGGTCAACATCTTCTACACGGCGCCTACTGCGATAAGGGCCCTGATGAGGGCGGGAGAAAGTTGGGTCGAAAAGCACGATCTGTCTTCTCTGAGAGTGCTGGGCACGGTGGGCGAGCCCATAAATCCCGAGGCCTGGATGTGGTACCATCTCCACGTCGGTGGCGGCAGGCTCCCAATAGTGGACACATGGTGGCAGACAGAGACGGGAGGGATCCTGATCACTCCTCTCCCCGGTGCGATGACGCTCAAGCCGGGTTCCGCCAACCGGCCGTTTCCGGGGGTTGTGCCCGCGGTGCTCAAAGACGACGGCTCTCCGGCGGGAACGGATGAAGGCGGATATCTGGTAATCGAGAAGCCCTGGCCGGGAATGTTGAGGGGCACTTTCGGCGACCCTGAGAACCGGCGCATCAAGGAGGTCTATTTTTCGAGATTCCCCGGCAAGTACCTGAGCGGCGACGGGGCCAGGATCGATTCAGACGGCGACTACTGGTTGATGGGAAGAATAGACGACGTCATCAACATCTCGGGCCACAGGCTGGGGACCGCCGAGGTGGAGTCGGCGCTTGTCAGCCATGAGGCCGTGGCCGAGGCCGCGGTGGTCGGCTTCCCTCACGATGTTAAAGGGGAGGGCATATATGTTTATGTGACCCTCAAGGAAGGCGTGGAGCCCTCCGATGAACTGAAGAAGATACTGGTGGGGCATGTCAGGACCGTCATAGGACCGATCGCAACTCCGGACAAGCTCCAGTTTGCGCCGGGGCTTCCGAAGACGAGGAGCGGAAAGATCATGAGGAGGATACTGAGAAAGATAGCATGGGGCCAGGTAGAAGAACTTGGCGACACGTCGACCCTCGCCGACCCGTCGGTCGTTGACAGTCTGGTCAAGGAAAGGTTGTAACCCGGGAGGGCAATGAAAAAAAGTGCTTTTAGCCTTTTTTCGTCATTCCCGTGCGGACGGCCAATTACGCAGGGTAGTTTGGATACCCGCCTCCGCGGGTATGACGGCTTTTTGGACACGGGCTAGAGACTTTTTCCGTAGCCTCTGGGACTTCCCAAATGAGCTTGAATATGCCACTTTCTTTTGCGTTAAGACCAGACTACGGGAGAAAAGAATACTGTAACGGCCAGTTTTTTGTGCCCCTTCTTATCTCAAGAGGGGAAGGGGAGTTATAAGGATCGGGGTGTTAGGGTTCTGACTGTATTGTGAGACTTATAACTTATGGATAAATACTTTCTGGACAGGAATGACACTGTTTTAGTGATCGTGGATGTGCAGGAGCGTCTGGCTGCCGTCATGACGCAACGGGAGAAGGTTATCGCCAATTGCCTTCGCCTTGTCCATGCCGCCGACCTGCTGGGACTGCCCGTTATACTCACTGAGCAGTACCCGAAGGGGCTTGGTCCGACGGTCCGGGAGATAAGAGAAAAGATTAAGCGGTATGAACCCGTGGAAAAGATTACTTTTGATTGCTGCAGTGAATCTTCTTTCCAGGGAAAGCTGACGGGGAGCGGGAGGAAGAAAGTAATCCTCGCAGGCATGGAGACCCATGTATGTGTTCTCCAGACCGCCCTGGGACTTATGAGGGACGATTATTCAGTCCATGTTGCCGGGGACGCGGTCTGTTCGAGAACGAAAGAAAATTTCAGGACGGGGCTGGAATTCATGAGGGACGCCGGAGTGGTTATTTCCTGCACGGAGACTATCCTGTTTCAGCTGCTTGGAATGGCAGGGACGCCGGAGTTCAAGGTCATCTCCTCCATGATCAAGTAGAAGCACGTCCGGCTGATACACCTTGCCGGAGTGGACGAGCCGGTTTCATAATTTTCGCCCTGTGCCTTGCATAGAATGTATGAGGCTGTCACCGGGGAGTCCGCACCTTCTAGAAGGCGAAACTCCTTAACGCCATTCGAATGCAAAAAGCATTTACTTGACATTTCTCTTGCCAATTTGCTTCTCTTAGGGAACAAAAGCTGCACAGGGGGAAGACTATGAACAAAGGTGTGAAGTGGGGGCTGCTTCTGTCGCTGGTTGCCATTTTCGTCGCGTCCGCTGTTACTGTGTACGCGCAAGGAGTCAAGAAGAAGAGACGGTTGCCGCATCAATATGGCAATGTCTTCATGGATAACCATTCCACCAGGAATAAAGTATCACCGGTAATTTTCAACCACTGGCTTCACAGGGCCAAATACACCTGTCGCCTCTGCCATGTCGACCTGGGTTTTGCGATGGAAGCCAATGCAACGGGAGTCAGGGAAGGGGACAATAAGGCGGGATTTTACTGTGGTGCATGCCACAACGGCAAGGAGGCGTTCGGCCCCACCGGCAAGGACCTCCTGGGGCATGAAAAGAAAAACTGTGACCGATGCCATTCGTACGGGACTGACGTGGCTTTCGAGGAGGATTTTTACAAATTCACCAAAGGGCTTCCCCGCGGAAGGTTCGGCAACGGGATCGACTGGGAGCGGGCCGAAGAGGAAGGAAAGATAACGTTAAAGGACTATCTCGAAGGGGTATCGATAAAAAGGAAGCCGTTGGGCACTCCCGAAGACGTGGAAGTGAAATCGCATGTAACCAACATACCCGACATAATCTTTTCTCATAAAAAGCATGCTGTCTGGAACGGCTGCGAGCTCTGCCATCCCGATATCTTCGGTGTCAGGAAAGGCGTTACTACGTACACTATGACCGACATATTTGCGGGCAAATACTGTGGCGTCTGTCATGACAAAGTGGCATTTCCGAACATAGACTGCCAGCGCTGTCATACAAAACCTGTGTACTGAGGGGCGTATGGTGAGGGGAAAGATATTCTTTGCGGCATTAGTGACGACAGGTCTCCTTTTGGGAATGAACGCAGCGGCGAGAGCCGATTTCTACGACCTGCCCCCCCTGCCGCCGCCAGAGCAATACGGCAATGTTCTCATGGACAGAACCTCCACTGCTTACGGAATGAAGGCTGTAGTGTTCTCTCACTGGTTCCACCGGACCAATTATACCTGCAGGGTCTGCCATCTTGAGCTCGAATTTGGCTTCCGGACCGGCAGCTCTGAAATCACTGAAAAAGCGAACCGCGAGGGCAGGTTCTGCGGGGCGTGTCACAATGGGAAAACGGCTTTCGGTCATACGAAGGAAAACTGTGAGAGGTGTCACAGTGGCGGCGACTTTTACGGTGCCGATAAGTTTGAGGGATTATTATCATCTCTTCCTGGAGCGGAGTTCGGAAACAAGATCAATTGGGTCGCCGCGCTGGCAGATGGATTGATCAAACCGAAAGACAGTCTGATGGACGATTACCAGCCCATGGAGTTCGAAAAAACTCTCAAACTTGCAGCCGAAGGATGGAGCAGCATACGCCCTGCAGTATTTTCCCATAAGGCCCACGGCCGCTGGCTTGACTGCGCAAACTGTCATCCCGACATCTTCAATATCAAGAAGAAGACGACGAAGCATTTTTCGATGGCGAGAATGGAAAAAAAGGAATTCTGCGGGGCTTGTCACCTTACTGTGGCATTTCCACTCGACGATTGTAAAAGGTGCCATAAGAGATGACCACGCTAATGCAGGGGAGGGTTGTAGGAAGAGATATCCTGGGATGCCGATCAATTTGTCATGGCAGACAGGTGCAGTAAGCGATGGCGAAAGAGTAGGCATTGTTTGTAATTTCTCCTGAACTGGGAATAATAGGGGTAATTTTTTTGTGTTGAGGGGTTCATGAAAAAAACATACGGTATATTTCTAGTCGTGCTAGCCGTTTCGCTGATTTTCCTGAGCGGTCTTGATTTTGATGGAATGGTGGGTCTCGGCGCCCAGGTCGCTTACGCGGAGGAAGGGTGGAAAAAGGAATTTAATGACATTTGCTCCAGGACTCAGGATGCCATGTCGTACGACAGAGATGAATTGACTAACATCGTTGAACGATGTGATAAATTGAAGCCTCTGATCGAAAAACTGGGTGATACCCAAAGGAGACTTTACCTGAAGAGACTTCAGATGTGCAGGGACCTTTTCGTCTATGCTCTGGAACTGAAAACGGAGAAGTAGTCGGCCCTTTTTCTAATTCACGTCTTCTTTCGCTGACGGGGGGGACACAGGTCAGTCGGAAAACGAGTAGTTTGTCCCTTATTACAGTTCCACAGGTGTTAACTTCCGTCAGTAAGCGCGGTCTCTTTGCATCGGCTCGGTTGATGGTGGACCGGCTATTGCGGTCTTCTGGGCAGGAACAGCTTCTTTGATTAGTGTTACTTCTGACTGAAAGTCAGCAGTTATCGACCGATGCAACTCACCGAGACCTTGTCCTGTAACATGCGCGGCGCCAGGGCCACAATAAATATTTGCTTCAGTCGGTCTTGGCCTTTCCCGTCGTTGAGATCTCCGACAGTTGCTTCTGGTAATCAATGGGCTGAAGGCACTAAGGGCTAGGAAGAGTTTTGTCCCGAACTCTGCGGCCGCCGGGATCGACAAAATAGATCGCCTCTGGAGGCTCCGCCAATACTTATGTCAAGAAGTTTTACTGACTCATGAAATAAAGTCTTTACAGTGACACCCATGCCAACAACAACAGACCTCGGGTATTTTCTTATCCCCGGCATATCTTTCCTATTGGTAGAAAGTTTGAATTCCTATGAGAATTGTATGAAAAAGAAAGAGATCAAAGATTGGAAAAACACTACTTAGGTAGGATAGATTGTTTCCAATGGTTTGGTAATAATACTACTAATAGCATTCAAATCTATTTGAAACCATAGGACGGGGGGCAAAAATGTCACGGCACATACCGATAGTCATTGTCAGCGATTCGGATTCGGCAAGTCTCATCAAGGAATCCGTCGAGAAATCGAGGAGCAACACAAGCATCCTGGGTATCGCTCAGGACTTTGATGAA
Organism: Candidatus Sulfobium sp.; assembly: GCA_037380845.1. Classification (GTDB taxonomy): domain Bacteria; phylum Nitrospirota; class Thermodesulfovibrionia; order Thermodesulfovibrionales; family UBA6898; genus JARRRD01. The sequence continues at coordinate 6,556 of JARRRI010000075.1, forward strand.
GGCTACCAAATAATTCATAATGAGCAGCCTATGGTTGTGATCGTGGATATAGGCATGGGTGAAATGGCTCATTCCCTGCAGATGGTGAAAAAGATATCGTATAAATTGCGTGGAATTTTCATCTTCGTCGTCTGCGCCGACAGTTCTCCCGAGACTATCTTCGATTTCATGAAGGCGGGCGCACATGAATATTTCTTAAAACCTCTTTCCGAGAGTGATCTTTCCGGGGCCTTTCGGAAATTAGATCTCCGTGTGAAGGACGAAGCTTACATTGATGATGAGGCTGAGAGCAAGACATATAGTGTTTTTAGCGCGAAGAACGGCGTAGGTGTTACAACGATTGCTGTCAATCTTGCGGTGAATATCTTTGAAATGACGAAGGAACCCACCGTGCTTGTGGATCTCGACTTGATAGGAGGCGATGTAACCACTTTCTTGGACCTTGAACCAGCCTTTACTCTCAGTGATATCAAGAAAAATATAACTCGTGTCGATAAGAACTTCCTTCAGGGAGTCATTACAAGACATGAATCGGGCATCTCCATCATGGCGGCTCCCCCGGATGTGAAGGAAGGGCTGGTGATTTCGAGTTCAGAGGTTACGAAATTGTTGGGTCTTTTGAGGACAATGTTCAGATACATCGTTCTTGATACGGAAGCTAACTTCACCCAGTCAACGATGACGGCTGTTCAGATGTCCGATATGATACTCATGCCATTCGTCATGAGTCTGCCCAGCACAAAGAACACAAAGAAGTGCTTGGAACACTTGAAGGAGATCGGTATCGAGAGAGAGAAGATACGCCTAGTGGCAAACCGATATCTGGAGAATGTCCAGATAAAAATTGAAGAGGCAGAGGAGATACTGGGGCTGTCCATATTCTGTCATATCCCTAATGACTTCACTACGGCGATGGCTTGCCTTAATAAGGGAATTACCCTGAGTGCCTATGACCCGGGGTCGGCATTGAGCGAGACCATAAGAGAACTGGCGATGCGGTTAACGGGCACTGAAATAGAGCTTAGTATGGCGCCGGGGGGAATATCCCTCCCGGGAATGCAGAGACTTTTCCGGGTTACGTCACAGATTTTCAGGAATTTCGTGAGCGTCTAGGTGACGCTGGTGCGATCCTAAGTCTTTTTTTGCCAGATGTCAGTGAAGTCGGTCCTGGAGAATAAGATGCAAAGATGCCGATCGAGATCATTTAAAGGGTGTGACAAAATGAGTTTGAAGAATCTTGCCGAGGGAATAATTCTGCAAGCCATTGAGGACATCTATGATGACAATGAGAGGGAGGGCTGTATAGCATTTTTCCAGAGCAAAGATGTTGCGATCTATGCGGAAATGGCAGGAATAGACGTGGCTTCTCAAGTCAGGCTGCTTGATTATGTTTGAAATGCTAAGCGAAGGGGTGAACTGTGGTTGAGGGAGCAGAGTTTATAATCAATAAATGTCCTGTGGGCCTAATCGTTTTCAACCACAAAATGGATATCGTTGACCGCAACAAGAAGGGTTCTATATTTCTCAACAGCTTTGAATTGCCCGAGGAGATAACAAGAGTTGGTAATAGAATATTTGATGCCATTAAATGGGGAAAACTTAATGAAAATTTCCCGGGAGAGATTTATATTACAAAAAAGCTCGATGGTTCAGCGAGCAACTGGGTATTCAGATTGTACATACGAGAAAAACCAAATCCACTAGTCTATCTTCTTATTTTTGAGGGAACCGTTTCTAACAAGCTGGATATGGGCGGAATAAGACAGCAGTTTAGATTGACAAGGCGGGAAGCGGACATACTCAGGCGTGTAATTGATGGCTCCAAAAATGCGGACATTGCGGTAGAGCTTGAAATATCCCTGCAGACAGTAAAAGACCATCTGAGTAATATCTATTTAAAGACAGGCACTGAGAATAGAATGACACTCATGCGCACTCTGGTATATTCCCCAGATAATCAATCCGGTCCGCCTTTGTGAAGACATCTACCACGAATCACACCTTTTCTTCCTGTAGTCCTCGCCAGTTTCAATAATCAATAACTGCGGAATCCTTATCGTAATAAGCACTGGCTTATACGATGCTTCCGATACATTGGATTTAACGTCTTCTCAAACCATTTCTGAAATATTTTAAAGGTAGTGTCAAGAATCTTTCGCACTTTCATCAGGTGACCCGAATCCAGTTTTCCCTTTAGGCCGCGATCTCTTTGGTCTCCTCCTTAAGCCGATCCATCTTCAAATATTGTCTCAGGCCCCATTTTGTGCCGGCGATATGTCGTAGTCGGGCAGCCACAAGCATCAACGCCGAGTTGCCGTCGGGAAAGGACCCGACTACCCGTGTTCTCCGCCTGATCTCTTTCATGATCCTTTCAAGAGGATTATTCGTTTTGATTCTCCTTCAGTGTTCTCTGGGAAATGAATAATAACTTACAGTCTCTGATATGCCGTCCTTCACCATATCTGCAGCTCGGCCAAGCTTCATGCCCTGGAGAGAGGTGGCCGGCAGACTGCGTTCGTCTTCTGCTCAGGAGAAAACGGTGAACAGCAGAAAGGTGACCGTGGATCCCAGCAGGGCGCCGGCGATGACTTCCCAGGGGGAGTGCACCTTTACTGCGACCCTGCTCTGGGCGATAGCCACGGCGAGGACAAAGCAAAAAAGCGATGCCAGAAAATTCTCCGTGACAAAGGTTACCGACATCCATATGGAAAAGGCGAGGGCGGCATGGCCGCTGGGGAAGCCGCCGCTCAGGGGGTGGCCCTTGCCGAAGCGTGACTTGGCGATAACGACGGCGATTACCACCAGAATAAACGCTATGACGGAAATTTGCCATTTTGCGTGTTTTGCGACCGGGAAGCCCCCGTTGAAAAAAGCCTCCAGATGGGGAAAGAGAATGATAATGCCGATCGCCGCCGCGCCGAAGGCGGCTATGAGTACAGCGCCCGCTGCAAGGTCCTTGGCAATACGGGCCTTCTCGCTGAACTCCGGGGACAGAAGGTCCACGACCGCCTCTACTGCGGAATTCAGCATCTCGGTTGAAAGTACCACTATCACCGCGAGAGCAAGCAGCAGGAATTCACTCTGGGAAACCCCGACAATATAACCTCCGACCAGTACCAGGGCGGCGGAGAAAAAATGGTATCTGAGGTGTTTCTGTGTCTTTGCGCCGTGAAGGATTCCCTCTATAGCGAAGTTGGCGCTCTTAAGCCACTGTCTTAACGGCATGCATGAGTTCCCTCTCTTTTTTCTCCATTTTTTCCCTCTGGTAGGCGCTGACCTCGTGGTCGTAGCCGAGGAGGTGAAGCAGTCCGTGCAGAAGGAGTCTCAGCAATTCATCGTAAAAAGTGACGCCGTATTGCTTTGCCTGGCTCAATACCATCGGTATGCAAACGACAATGTCGCCGAGAATCAGCGGGTCGCCGGTCCCATGGCCCATCATGGGGAAAGACAGAACGTCTGTCGGCCCTGCGATGCCGCGATAGCGTCTGTTGAGGAAAGTCATCCTGCCGGTGTCGACAAAAAGAACGCTGAGTTCAGCTGTGTGAAGATCTAGCAGCCGCAGCGCCCTGCCTAACTCCCTTTTTACCCTCCTCTGGTTTATTCTTGTCGACTTTTGTCTGTTCTCTAAATATATTTTCATCGGAGAAGTCGAAACCCGGATAATCGATCCTCTTGTGGAAGATTCCGGTTAGTATATATGTGAACCTCTTCTTTATTTCCGAGATGTCCTTAAGAGTGAGTTCGCACTCATCCAGCTGGCCTTCCAGGAATATGCGGTTTATGATCTTGTCCACCAGGGCGGAGATCCTGGCAGGTGTGGGATCGGTCAGCACCTTTGAAGCCGCCTCGACGGCGTCGGCCATCATCACCAGGGCCGCCACCCGCGTCTGCGGTCTGGGTCCGGGATATCGGTAATCCTCTTCGGTAAGGGCTTTGCCCTCATCCTGCTCCTTCGCCTTCTCGAAAAAATAGGTTATGAGCGAATTACCGTGATGCTGTTTGATAATGTCTATGATGGACTGGGGAAGTTTGTATTGTTTGGCGAGTTCGACCCCTTCCTTCACATGATTAATGATTATCATGCTGCTCATGTGCGGTGTAAGCTTGAAATGTTTGCTCGGCGAGCCGCTCTGGTTTTCTATAAAGTAATCGGGCATCCTGACCTTCCCTATATCGTGGTAATAGGAGCTTACTCTCCCCAGAAGAGGATTTACACCGACCGCCTCGGACGCCGCTTCGACGAGATTGCCTACTATTACGCTGTGATGATAGGTCCCGGGGGCCGATATCATGAGGCTCTTCATTAGCGGCTGGTTGAGGTCCAGGAGTTCGAGAAGACTTATGTCAGTCGTTACCTTGAACGCGTATTCGAGAAAGGGGAGGAGGAGAGAGACGATTGCGGAAGTGACTATCCCCGAGAATATGGCAAACGTGACCGCGGACGGTACTACGGAGGTGAAGAGCTCTTCTCGCGAAAGATAAAGTATCAGTACCATCAGGACATTGGCGAAAGTCACATAAAGCCCGCCCCTCAGAAGAGCGGACCTCCTTTTGCACCTTATTACACTGAAGGCCGCCGTCAGACTTCCCACAAAAGCATAGACGGGATAGAGCGCGTCGTTAAGCCAGTATCCCGTGAAAAGACTTATGGTAAAGGAGAAAATTATCGCCGTATGGAAATCGAAGAGCAGGGTTACGAGCATTGCCCCGGCCGCCACAGGAATGCCGTATTTCACGGTCCCCGGGGCGATGAAGCCGATGGTGAGGTTGTGAAAGAGGTATTCCGAAAACCTGCCGATCAGAAGCGTGCCGACGACCATGATCCCGAGGAGGAGGAGCATACTGTAATTTGAGACGTAAGAAGGCCTGTACCGCATGATGTCCCTGTAGAAAATGAAGAGTAGAACGAAGGCCATCATGGCGCCGCCCGCGAACCTCCCTGCGCCGGGATTTACCATGAGGCAAAGTGAAACGACCAGGGACATGACACCCAGGAAGAGTATCCTGATCGCCACGGGTCTGATGTCCGGTATTCTCTTCTTATCCTTCTGCAGACCGTTTTTCATATTTCTCGTAAGCCTTCACGATTTCCTGTACAAGTCTGTGTCTTACCACGTCTTTCTCGGAGAAATATATGAAACGGATACCTTCGATCCCTGAAAGTATCCCGGCGATCTCGACGAGGCCCGATGTTTTTCCCTGGGGCAAATCTATCTGGGTAATATCACCCGTGATGACCGTCTTGGAATTGAACCCCAGTCTTGTGAGATACATCTTCATCTGTTCCGCAGTCGTATTCTGTGCCTCGTCCAGAATGATGAACGAATCGTTAAGGGTCCTCCCCCGCATGAAGGCCAGGGGAGCGATCTCGATTATTCCTTTTTCGATCAGTTTGGAGGCCCTCTCGGCGTCCATCATGTCGAAGAGGGCGTCGTACAGGGGTCTGAGGTACGGGTTCACTTTCTCGAACATGTCGCCGGGCAGGAAACCGAGTTTTTCGCCGGCCTCGATGGCCGGTCTGGCGAGGACGATCCTGCTTACCTGCTTCTTGAGGAAGGCGCTTATCGCCATGGCCATCGCGAGATAGGTCTTGCCGGTGCCGGCGGGTCCTATTCCGATGACGATGTCGTAATCCCTGATGGCGTCAATATAATTCTTCTGCGTCTCGGTCTTGGGAATGATGAAACGACGCTTGGACGACACCGGTATGTTGTCGAGGAAAAGTTCTTTGAGCGACACCCTGCTTCCCTCAGCCACCGATTTGATCGCATAGCGGATATCTTCCGGATTCAGGCTGGGCACTTGAGAGGTGACATAGCGAAGGTCTCTTATGAGTTTCTCGGCAGTCCTGATCCTACCTTCTTCTCCTTTCAGAAAGATCTTGTTTCCACGCGAGCTGGCCTTCACGTTCAGGTTCTCTTCTATGAACATGAGGCTCTTCTCCAGGCTTCTGAAAAGGGAAGGATATTCACTTTCCTCAAACTCTATTTCCGCAGTCGCGACGTCGTTCCTCTTATTCGTCTTTGAATGTAACAAAAGTATTCAGCCCTTCGGTCTTCCTCAGTTTCAGCGACAGCAGATCCGCATCCCGTCTGTTCCTGAACTCTCCGATCCTGATCTTGTAGATGGTTTCACCCCTTTTGTCCTTTGCGGAGACGATATACGCTTTATACCCCTTTTTTCTGTATCTGGTGCGGAAATCTTCCGCGTCCTTTTCATCGCTTAACGCACCTATCTGTACCGTATAAGATATTGTACCCTTTTGCAACTTTCCTTTGGAAGGGGATGGCTTGACGACTCCGGCGGACAGGGGATAGTCTGTCCCGCTCCCGGCTTCCGCCTCAGGCTGAACACCGGACGTATCGGCGCCTGACCGGGGTGAGGGGGTTTCGACTGCCCGGACGGCGGGCACCGGCGCGTCGTCCCTTTTGCTCTTGCCTACGAGATACCCCAGTGTAAAGCTGAGGGAAGAAAAGACAACCACGATCACGATCAGGAATTCCTTGCCGGGTATGTGAAGTGAAGGCCGGTTCCTGTAATCACCGTCACTCATAAAACAAGCATAGCATCACCATAGGAGAAAAATCTATATCCCATGGAGACCGCTGTGGAGTAGGCGGCGAGCAGTTTTTCACGTCCCGCGAAGACGGATGTGAGCATGAGGGGCGTCGAGCGCGGCAGATGGAAATTCGTAATCAGGGAGTCGACGACCCTGGGCCGGTATCCTTCGTGGATAAATATGTCGGTGGTGCCGGAAATCGTGCCATTGGAAGAGATAATTTCAGACCTGCCGCTCATATATCCTTCAAGGGCGCGCGTTGTCGTCGTGCCCACGGCAACTACCCTGTTGCCCCGCTCCTTTACCTTCTTTATATCGGAAATGAGTTCAGGCGCCATTTCAAAAAATTCCCGGTCCATGGCATGGTCCTTCAGTTCCGGAGTCCTTACCGGCCTGAACGTGCCCGTTCCGACGTGTAAGGTAACGGACCTGATCATCACCGAAGCCGCTGCAAGGGTATACATCAGTGCACGGGTGAAATGCAGTCCTGCAGTGGGGGCGGCGATGGACCCTTCCACTTCCGCGTAGACTGTCTGATATCGCTCCCTGTCATGCTCGTCGGGTTGACGCCTTATGTAAGGGGGAAGGGGCATCAGACCTTCCTTTCTTATCAATTCCTTCAAATCCGGACGATGCTCAAAGCGGACGGTTTTTCCCTCCTCCACCCGGGCTTCCAGAATCTCCGAAACCCTTACAGGTCCGGAATACCTTTCCTTGCAGAGAATATTCCAGACCCCCGGGGAGGTTTCGCCGACGAGCAGCATCTCCAGCTTGCCGCCTGTCGGTTTTCTGCAGTTGAGGCGGGCCGGGAAGACCTTCGAATTGTTTGTGACGAGCATGTCACCCGGATCGAGCAGTGAAGGGAGTTCAGAGAACGTCCTGTGTTCCGTGTTTCCGTCGCGGCGGAGGACGAGAAGCCGGGAGCTGTCCCTCTTCCCGGCCGGCCTGTTGGCAATGAGTTCAGCAGGCAGGTAAAAGTCGTAGTCAGCGGTTTTCATATATCCGAATGGCCGTACCGGGATAGTAAAAAGAAAGGATCTCCCTGTAATTCCTGCCCCGCCGGGCCATCTCCAGCGCTCCCCACTGGCAGAGTCCCACGCCGTGGCCGTATCCCCTGCCTTCCAGGACAAGCACGTTTCCCTTTCTGATAAAAGTAAACTTCGTGCTGGGCAGTCTCTTCCATCCCAGGACCTTTCTCAAATCCGTAGCCTTGACTATCGACACGCCTTTGTCGTGAAGGACTTTCAGTGCCCTCACCCTGCCAGTGGATGTGTATGACTGTATACTGATCTCTTTGATGCCGGAAACGTCCAGCGCCTTTGCAATATCTCTGAGCGGTATTTTCCTCTCCCACATCGAGTAAGGAGAAAGTTCACAGTCCGATTTCACGGGTTTGAGATAG
>JARRRI010000076.1:0-6176 GCA_037380845.1 Candidatus Sulfobium sp.
TCCCTTTTTTCCCCCGGTTGTTCCCTTTTTGCTGCGTTCTCCATCGTTACCTCCTCGAAGGTGTAGCAATATCGCTTCGCTTAATTTTAACTCCCGGGTTTAAACAATGACAACTCCGCACCGGCATGTATTGACTTTAAAGGGTCGTGCCGGCAGCCGGGTACAGGTTTTCGGTTCAGCTGCGGCCCCGCAAAGATTTAATTGCAATTTCAGGCAGATTTTAGGGGACATTCAGTCATATATTGAGGTATAGTGGTTTATATGGGGCGTCAAATGCATAAAAGCAGGTCCCGCAATGAATTGCTGGAAGACCTGGACCGGCTGCGCAGGAGGGTCTCGGAACTGAAATCGGGGACTGGCGAGTACGATCAGTGTTACCGGGAGCTTTTCGGCGAGTCGAAAGACGTCGTATATGTGTCTTCCCGTGACGGCAGGATACTCGATTTTAACAGGGCGGGACTCGAACTTTTCGGCTACTCGCGGGAGGAGATGATCGGAATGGATATTTCCGTTCTTTATGCCGACCCCGGTGAAAGAGAGAGATTTCAGGACCAGATAGAGCGGGAAGGGGCGGTGAAGGATTTTGAGATGCGGCTTCGCAGGAAAGACGGGACGATAATGGACTGCCTGCTCAGCTCGACTCTCAGGCTTTCCGCTGAAGGAGAGGTTTTGGGTTATCAGGGAATAATCCGGGACATAACTGAAGTCAGGAGGGCCGAAAGGGCGCTCCGGGCATCTGAAGAGAGGTTCTCGAAGGTCTTCCATTCAAGTCCGGATTGGATAGCCATCACGACGCTCTCCGACGGGCGCTTCATTGAAGTAAATGAGGCCTTCCTGAATATTACCGGGTACAAGAGGGAAGAAGTGATCGGGAGGACGGCTGCCCAGCTGAACCTCTGGTCAGACCCCGGCGAACGGACAAGGATGGCGGATCTCCTCCGTGAGCGAGGCATCATCAGGGACCATGAGGCGGTATTCAGGATGAAGTCCGGAGAAAGCCGGACCATGCTCAGGTCCGCGGAGCTCGTCGAGCTGGGAGGGGAAACATGTGTCATCAATATAACGCGTGACATTACCGACCGCAAGCGGGCCGAGGAGAAGATCAGAAAATTGAACAGGGAACTCGAACAGAGGGTGAAGGAACTGCAGGAGGCCAACAGGGAACTGGACGCCTTCAGCCATTCCGTTTCTCACGACCTGCGGACGCCGCTCATAACCATAGGCGGTTTCGCACGCAGGCTGTCTAAGGGATATTCCGGTGTTCTCGATAACAATGGCCGGGATATGCTCGATCTGATCGGGGAAAAAGTGAGGAAGATGGAGGACCTCATCAATGATCTGCTTGCATTTTCGCGGTTCGGACGGCAGCAGCTCAAACTGGCGGAGGTCGACACGGAAGAGCTGGTCAAATCCGCTTTTCAAGAGGTCAGGGCCACCGCTGCCGACAGGAAAATCGAATTTACGACAGGCGAGTTTCCGCCGATTTTTGCCGACGAGTCTCTTATGCGGCAGGTGTTTATCAATCTCTTGTCGAACGCCGTCAAATTTACAAGACTCAGAAAGACAGCCCGCATCGAGGTGAGCTGCAGCCGTGAAGGCGGCGGCACGGTGTGCAGTGTAAAAGACAATGGCGTGGGGTTTTCAGCGGACCAGGCCGGCGGTCTGTTCGACGTGTTTCATCGCGCGCACGGATCTGAAGACTTTGAGGGAACGGGAATCGGTCTGTCCATTGTCCGCCGTATTATCAGCCGTCACTGTGGAAGGGTCTGGGCCGAGGGCAGGCCGGAGGAGGGCGCAGCATTTTACTTCTTTATCCCTGACCGGAAAAGCGGGGAATGTCCGGTTAAATAATGTCAGCCACAGGGCAGATGAAAATTGTTATAGGGGCCGCACTCCAACTCGCGAAGGAAACGGGGGGCCGGAAACTATTTCTTTTTCTGAACTCCGCAGCCGAATGCCGGCGCTTCCTGAAATCCGGCATCCCTGAACAAGACGGAATTGTTCTTGTCCTGCCCGCGGACATAAAGACGGGAGAACTCGGGCTCAAGGCAGCGGGGCTGGAAGTGATAAGGAACTGGTCCGGAAATCAGACCAGGTTTTCCCGCATCAAATACGCCTTCCTGCAGGGCGTAATGCAGGGGATCATCACTGCCGACAGCAAGGTCGTATGTGTGCTGGGCCCGGCCGGAAAGAGTCATATAGACACCGTCACTATACACGACCTGTCGATGTCGTGGAGCGAAGAATTTCCGTTCGATGTGCGGTCCCTGATACTGCACAAGGCATTTCACACCGTCATGGCCGTGGTCGATGTCGCTCTCGATATAGGAGCCCTGGGCAGAGAGGGAAAATCCGTGGGAACGATATTCGTCATAGGCGACGAAGAAAATGTGCTTAAATCTTCACACCAGGTGGTATTCAATCCTTTCAAGGGATATCCCCGGAGAGAGAGAAGGATCGATCGCCCGGAGGTCGTTGAAAGCCTTAAGGAACTCGCCAAACTCGACGGAGCCGTGGTGATCGCCGAAAACGGAACGGTAGAGGCGGCCGGCAGGCACCTTGATTCCGTCGGGGCGGTATCAAAAAAACTCCGGGGTCTGGGTTCGCGCCACCGTGCCGCGGCGGGCATTACCCGCAGAACCGAATCGGTCTCTATAGTGGTGTCGGAGAGCACCGGCAAGGTGACTGTATTTGCCAAAGGTCTGATAGTGGCCACCCTGGAACCTCTGATCAGCAGGCGGCTTGTCTGAAGATTCGCCGGCGGACAGGCACTGGAAAAAAGTTAACGGATCTCGGCGGCGAAAGTATTCATCTCTTTCCATAACCGCCTCCTCCCGGGGTCTCGATTACTATTGAATCGTTTTCGGCCACTCCGAGAATACATCTGTGCCCCAGAACGCGGGTCTCGCCATTCGCCTTTTTGTAGAGGTTTCTCCCCTTTTTGCCCTCGCCTCCCCCTTCCAGCCCATAGGGCGCAAAAACCCTCCTTTCCGAGAGAATGGAGACCGCTGCGGGCTTCAGGAATTTTATCTCCCTTATTACCCCGTCACCTCCCCTGAACAGTCCCGGTCCTCCCGAGCCTCTCCGGAGAGTGAACCTTTCCAGCCTTACCCCGGGATGTCTTACCTCGAGCACCTCGGGGTCAGTTATCCTCGTATTTGTCATATGAACCTGGATGCCGGAAGTGCCCGGGCAGCCTGGGACGGCTCCGGAACCGCCGGCTATGGTCTCGTAATATGGTGTCTCGCCCTCGGCTTCAAAGAGGAGGTTGTTCATCGTTCCCTGCGATGCTGCTGCCGCCCCAAGCGCACCCAAAAGGACGTCGACCGTCCTCTGGGATGTTTCGACGTTCCCGGACGCGACGGCCGCAGGATAAGCCGGGTTCAGGATTGTGCCGGGGGGGACTATGATATCGACCGGATCGAGACAGCCGCTGTTGAGGGGAATGTCGGATCCAGTCAGACACCTGAGCACGTATATGACAGCAGAAAAGGTGACTGAGAGTGCTGCATTCAGGTTGTCGTTCCTGTGCTGCTTACCGGTTCCCGTAAAATCTATTACCGCCCTGAGGGTGGACGGGGGATTTGGCCCTCCGTCGATGGTGATCAGGACCCGGAGAGGAGTCCCGTCATCGAGACGGTCTTCGAACGAGGATGTAAACGGGCCGCTTTTCGCCAGGAAGCGAAAAAGGGCCTTCCTTATCGAACCGGCCGCGTTATCCTGCATGAAAGCCATATAGTTTCTCACGGTGTCCAAGCCGTATCTCCCGATCAGAAGTGACAGTTCCCTGACGCCTTTGCGGGCCGAGGCAATCTGGGCCCTGATGTCGGCGATACGTTCGGGAATATTACGTGCCGGACATTCTCCGCCTGACAGGACGCTTATGAGCAAATCCTCGTATAAGGTCCCGCCGCGCATTATGAGAAGCGAATCTATCAGTATTCCCTCGTCGTTTATGTGATTCGCAGAGGGCGGCATTGAACCGGGGGTCTTGCCCCCTATGTCGGAGTGATGCCCCCGGGCGGCAGTGAAAAAGATAAGCCCCCCCTCCGGGGAAAACACCGGGCAGACTACGGTAAGATCCGGCAGATGGGAACCTCCCCGGTAAGGGTTGTTCGTGAGATATATATCGCCGTCTTTCATGGTGCCGGCGTTGTCTTCCAGCACGGCCTTTACGGTATCGGACATCGACCCGAGGTGTACGGGGATATGCGGGGCATTTGCCACAAGGCCTCCCCCCGGATCAAAAACTGCGCAGGAGAAGTCGAGTCGTTCCTTCATGTTCACCGAGTGAGCCGTGTTCCTGAGTGTTACTCCCATTTCGGCGGCTACCCCCATAAAAAGGTTATTGAAGACCTCAAGCAGGACCGGGTCCGGCCGCAAGGATGTCCGTGCGCCGGGCTCTCTTGTATGAGTGACGCCCCTGATTATGAGCGAGCCGGATTCTACGGTCTCGGCATCGAAGCCGCGGTCGACAACAATCGTGGAAATATCGTCTATGACAAGTGCAGGCCCCTGTATGCGGCAGCCCGCCGGAAGTTTTTCTCTCATATAGACGGGGGCCTTCAAAATCTCTCCGGAGTAATAAAGGTCCTGAGACGCGGCAGGGGGCGGCGTTACAGGTCCTGCTGACCGCGCCGCCGGGAAAGAGGGAAAAAATTCCGAGGTGTCTCTTACTTCCGATCGGACAGTAACAATTTCCAGGTTTTCAGTGTCGGGTCTGAAGCCGTAAATCTTCTCATATTCATCCAGAAAAATCCCGAGAGTTTCGTCCATGTCGCCATACGGTACGGTCAGGGATGTCCCGGCACCGGCGGGACGAATGTCGACCTCCCTCCGGATGACAAAAAAGTCGGCGGGGTACCGACCACGCGGGAGCAGCTCACCTTCCATTTCTTGAAATGTCCCACCCAGCATTTCCCAGTTATCCCTGCCGCAGGGCAGGAGAGCTGTCCTGGCCGTTCGCCACGCCTCTTTTGCGAGACCTATTCCATAGGCGGACATGACGCCGCTCAGGGGGTGGATTATGATCCTGCCGATGCGCAGGAGGGAGGCGATCGGGCAGGCGTGCTGCCCACCTGCGCCCCCGAAACAGACCAGATCGTACTGCCTCACGTCAACGCCTTTCGAAACGGAGATTTCCTTTATCGCCATGGCCATCTTTTCATTGGCGACATCCAGGAAGCCCGCTGCAATTTCCCGGGGAGAAAGGAGTGTGCCCGCCGAGCGGTTGACCTCCGTCGCCAGTTTGCCGAAGCGCTCGTGCGTGATCGCCGTGTCCAAGGGCGCCGTGTTGTCCGGCCCGAAAGTCATAGGAAAATACCTGGGCGCAATCCTGCCGGTTATCAGGTTAGCGTCCGTTATTGTGAGCGGGCCGCCGAATCCGTAGCAGGCCGGACCCGGATAGGACCCCGCGGATTCAGGGCCCACAGTCATCCTCTGATCCCCGAAGCCTAAGACAGATCCCCCTCCCGCAGCGACAGTCACGATATTCAGCGCCTCGGCCTGAAGGGGCAAACCCCCTACTATTCTTTCGTAAATCATTTCCGGCCGGCCGTCCAGACGGGATACGTCAGTAGATGTGCCACCCATGTCGAAGCCTATGACACCCCGAGATCCCGTTTCACGCGCTATTCCGGAGACGGCCACGACACCCCCGGCCGGGCCGGAGAGTATGGCGTTCTTGCCGGTGAGAAGCCCGGGCCGGCACGGTATGCCGTTACTCTGCATGAACCGGACAGGTATTCTCCCGGTCTCACTCTGTATTGATTTCACGTAGTTTGTCAAAACGGCGCTGAGGTAGGCGTCTACCAGCGTGGCATGCCCCCTGCTCACGATCTTGATAAGATTGGTCGTCCTGTGGGAAAGGAAGACATTTCGAAAGCCATATTGCTCCAATATCCCTTTAACCAGTAGCTCATGTCCCGGCTCCGCCCAGGAGTGCATGAGTACGACGCAAACCGCATCTATGCCTGTCCTGTCGATTCCCTTGATCCTGTCTTCCAGGGCGGCGGCATCGAGATTCCTGATGACATTACCCCGGGGACCGATTCTCTCATCCACTTCAACTACCGAGCTGTAAAGGGGAGGCGCTTTTACCGTGCAGAGCCGGAAGATCTCAGGTCTGTCCTGATACCCGATTTCGAGCAGGTCGGAAAACCCCTTCGTGATGAGCA
>JARRRI010000077.1:0-20984 GCA_037380845.1 Candidatus Sulfobium sp.
CATCGGTCTTACATCAAACCCGGCGTGAAGGGTATGGTGGATGAGGACCAGGTGCTTAGGATGTTTTCGGAAAACAAGGGAGCGGCCCGAAGGCTCTATGGGGCGTATGTGGGCGACGGGATAGCAATAAAGAAAGAAGACATATACACCACCATCGATAAGAGGATACTGGGGGATGAGAAATTTGCAGATACGGTAATGGATAAGTGTGAGGCTGAGATCAAGCCGGGCAGGAGGGAGCGGGAATATTCTCTGGGGGCAATTTTCCGGGCAGTCGGAGTGATGTACGGCATAACGGCGTCGCAGATGAGGCGGAAAGGGAAGGACAGAAAGGTTTCGCGTGGCCGAAAGCTGTTCAGTATTGTTGCGCATGACTTCGGCTACAAAGGCAGAGAGATCGCCGAATATATGCATAAAGACCCGGCTTTGGTCACCCGCCATATAAAAGAGAACGATATGAAAGGGGACGCCGCCCAGATAACCTTGATGTTGAAAGAGCGGGACAAATGTCAATAGTCAAGTCTGACCCCATGCCCTTTCCCTGACCCCATGCCCTTTCCACGAATGGCGCTAATTTAAGGAATTTTTCATTAAGAACAAAGAACTTTCTGCTTGTCATTCCCGCAGTCTTTAGGCGGGAATCCAGCAGGAGACAAGGCCCCTTGGATGCCCGGCTGAAGTCCTCGGGCATGACGAAGATGCTTAAACTAGCGCCATTCGGGACACATCCCTTTTTTCTTGACATGCGGGGTTCCAGTCGGGCAGACTTCCGGTGATGGATTAGTTGACTTCTATGAGGAAGCAACCATGATTGCATGGGAAAGGCATCAAGTCTGACCCATGCCGCTTCCCGAAGTCTCTTCCCGTTCCTTTGTAGTTTCTTGTCCTATGCGCTCCGCTCTTTGCTCTGCGCTCTTCATCAAGTAAGTATCGGTTATAATATCCGGGACCTGCAGAAAGGAGAATGACTTGAAAATAGCGATTACCGGACTTGCAAATTCAGGAAAAACAACGATTTTCAACGCCCTGACCGGGTTGAACCTTGAAACGACCATCTATCCGACCATTGTGCCCGAGCCCCACCTGGGCGTAGTGAAGGTACCTGACGTGCGCGTCGACAGGCTCAGCGAGATTTACCGGCCGAAGAAGACGACCTATGCGACAGTAGAATATGTCGATTATATCGGTCTCACAAAAGGCGACATGGAACAGAACAGGAAGGTCTTTGACCTCATAAAAGACGTCGATGCCGTTGTGCATGTGGTGAGGGCTTTTGCGGACGAGACGGTGGTACATCCTCTGGGAAGCGTCGATCCGATGAGGGACGCAGAGACTGTGGAGCTGGAGATGGTTTTCGGGGACCTTGAGCTTGTCGAAAAGAGGCTTGAACGAATGGAAGAGGGGGTGAAGAAGGGGAAGAAACCCGATGAGAGTGAAAAAAGGCTGCTGACAAAGTGTAAAGAGATCCTGGAAAGTGAAAGGCCGCTCAGAAATGAGATGTTCTCGGAGGAGGAGCAAAAGTCGATGAGGCATCTCCAGTTTATGTCGATCAAGCCGGTAGTTGTTGTCCTCAATACCGACGAGAAGGAGATGGATACCGAAAATACGCGCGCCGCGCTGTCGGCGCTGGAGTCATTTTTCACCGGTGGGCAGGTGAGGGTCCTTTCCCTTTGCGGGAAAATAGAGATGGAAATTGCACAACTGCCGGAGGAAGAGGCTTCGGTTTTCCTGGAGGACCTCGGCGTCTCCGAGCCCGCTCTGAACAGGCTTGTCAGAGTGTCTTACGATCTGCTCGGCCTCATCTCTTTTCTTACGAGCGGCGAAGACGAGGTGCGGGCCTGGACGGTCCGCAGGGGAACCGGCGCTCAGAGGGCGGCGGGCAAGATACATTCCGACATCGAAAGGGGCTTTATCCGGGCGGAAGTTGTTTCATTTACCGATTTCATCGCTCAGGGAAGCATGCAGGCGGCCAGAGAGAAGGGGCTCCTCAGGCTGGAAGGAAAGACTTATGAAGTCAGGGACGGGGATATTATCAACTTCAGGTTTAATGTATAATTGAGGGATCAGGGAACGCACGTCTGAAGAAAACATTATTCTGCTAGACAGGGAGCGCGAACACATCAATGAACTCGTAAGGAAGATAGCCGAAGCTGAGACGCCGTCCGATGCCGTAAACGGTGTGCCTCAGGATTTGCTTGATGCAATGGTGCTCCGCTACTTCAGGAACAGGGACGTTTTCATGAAGACCTTTCCGGAGGGAATTGAGTCCCTTGACACCGATCCGGTGTCGGTATGGGCCGCCATGATGATATCCCCTCACGATGAGAAACCGGCATAATGAACCGGCTGGTTACATGACGCTCCTCCGCAGAGCAGACAGAAAATCGGCATGGAAGCGATTAAAGAGTTGATCGAGAGATACGGCCTCGACGAGGATATCGAGCACGTAATAATTCCCCTTCCCGACAAAAACGGAGGGAGGAGGAGATGTTTTCTCCTGAAGCGGAAATCGATGAGGATTGTATACCCTGACGGGCATTACACCGATTTCCCGCTCGAGGAGGTTATCGAGGCCATCATGAAATATCCCGAGCTCGAGTTGAGCGAGGCACTGTTTCTGTTGCACAAGGAGCTGGACGAACAGATTACACGGATTTTTGAGGAAAAAATAGTCGTTTAAGTGAACTTTAATGAAGAAGAAGATACTGATAAACGCTAGTTACCCGGAAGAAAAGAGGGTAGCCATAGTGGAAGGCGATGTGCTGGTTGATTTCTATGTGGAGGCCGCCGGCAAGGAACACCTGAAGGGCAATATATACAAAGGCGCAGTGGCGAGGATTGAGCCCGGACTGCAGGCGGCGTTTGTGGATTTCGGTCTGAAAAAACACGGCTTCTTACAGATGCGGGAAGTTAAACCGGAGTATTTCGGGAAGAAAGTGGAAGGGAAGAGGGCGAGGATACAGGACGTTCTTTCGAAGGGACAGGAGCTTATCGTACAGGTGGAGAAGGATGAGAGAGATACCAAGGGGGCCAGCCTGACGACCTACATTTCCCTCCCGGGGCGATATATAGTGATGATGCCCGGGCAGGAGAGGGTCGGTGTTTCGAGGAAGATCGAAAACAGAGAGGACAGGGAGCGGCTGAAGGAACTGTTCAGTGAGCTCAAGCTCCCCAAGAAAACCGGTTTTATTCTGAGGACGGCCTGCAGCGACAGGACCGGCGAGGAACTATCCAACGACCTGAAGTATCTTACAAAATTATGGAGCAAGATACAGACTGAGTCGAAAAAGGTCTCGGCGCCGGCGCTTATTTACAGGGAACAGGATATCTCGGTGAGGACGGTAAGGGACTATCTGACCTCGGATGTGACAGAAGTGCTTATCGATGATGAAGCTGCCTATAAAGCGACAAAGGTCTTTTTGAGAAAAACCCTGCCGTGGCGCAAAATCAACATCAAATATTACAAGGAAAGAAAGCCTGTTTTTGTGAAGTACAACATAGAAGAACAGATAGCGAAGCTTCATGACAGATACGTACATCTGCCCTCGAGAGGTTATCTGGTGATAGACAAGACGGAGGCTCTCACCGCCATAGACGTCAACTCGGGCAGGAGCAGGAAAGAGGAGAATGTCGAGTCGACTGCGCTCAGAACAAATGTCGAGGCGGCCGACGAGGTGGCAAGGCAGCTCAGACTGAGGGATATCGGCGGACTCATAGTAATAGATTTTATCGATATGGTTTCCTCCAAGAACCGGCGGGAAGTGGAAAACAGGTTGAGGGCCGCCTTGAGTTCCGACAAGGCACACACGGAGATAACGGGGATATCAAAGTTCGGGATGGTGGAAATGACGCGGGAGAGAATGAGAACGGCCTATATCGAGTCCGTAAACAGGAAGTGCGAAGTCTGCGAGGGCACCGGTATCGTAAAGACCCCGGAGATGCTTGCCCTCTCTGCATCCAGGGAAATCTATTCCCGCGCCTCGAAGGGAGGTCTGAAGAGCATAACCTGCCGCCTTCCTGTTGAGAGCGCCAACTACCTTATCAACACCAGGAGGGACGAGATAGCTGCGGTCGAGAAGGAATCGGGCGTGAAGATCAGCGTCCTTGCCGATGCGAAACTGGCCGGTCATCACGATATTGCCGTAGAATCTCTCGAACAGAAGGCGGAGCCGGCACCGGAGAAGAAGCGGGAGCAGAGAGCGGAGGCAAAAGTCGAAGTCAAGGAAAAGGTCAGGCACAAGAAGAAAAGCGGAAGGAAGGCGAGGCATAAGGCGGGACGGGAAGAGAAACCTCAGGAGCCGTTGCAGCAGACTCCGGAAAGCCCGGGACCGCCAGGACCGGCTTCATCTGAAACTGCGCCTCCGCACGAACGGGAAGAGGAACCGGCGCCGGTCCCGGATGCCGGACCAGGGCCTGAACCTTCGCAGGAAAACGCGCAGGCCCCGTCTCGCGAAGCTGCGAGAAAATCCAGGCGAAAGCAGCCGTGGCGTCAGAGACGCAGACCCAGGCGGAAGCCGCACCCCGAATCGAAGTCTGAACAGCAGGGGGAACACGCAGAAGGGGTGGTCCATCAGTCAGAAGAGCCGTCAGAACAGTAGGACAGTGGCCTCATCTGCGGCTGCAGGATGAATTATCAGCCTATGGCTGAATATGAGTCCGTGCCTAAACTCATGTTCTTGTCATTGTCCGGCCTGACCGGACAATCCATGAGCATTGAAATTGACCGGATTCCCCGAGCGATCCGGGGAAGATGAAAGCCGACTTAAATCCTGCCATGCGCGGAACTGATTATAGCCGTCAGACAGCCGGCATCAAATCTTTTATACGGCCGAAGACTTCTCCGACCTTTACCTTGACCGATTCCTTTGACCTGCGGTCCTTTATCTCTACGAGTCCTTCTTTGAGGTTCCGCTCTCCGAAAATAATGTGTGTCGGTATTCCTATGAGGTCGGCGTCCTTGAACTTCACGCCGGCCCTTTCGTCACGGTCGTCCATCAGGACTTTGATCCCGTCTTTTTCCAGATCTTCGTAGAGTTGTGAAGCCGCTTCGACTGTAACCGGGTCGTTCATGTTCAACGGCAGTATCTCGACGTCGAAAGGGGACAGTGACCTGGGCCAGATGATCCCGTCCCTGTCATGGTTCTGTTCGACCGCCGCAGCGGCGATACGGGCAGGTCCTATGCCGTAACTACCCATGACGATCGGCTCCTCCTGTCCGCTTTCATTGAGAAAAACGGCACCCAGAGGACGGGAGTACTTGGTCCCCAGCTTAAAGATATTGCCGATTTCGATGACCCTTTCAACTCGCAGTTTCTCTCCGCACTTTCCGCAGAGATCGCCTTCCCGGGCCTTATGGATGTCATGCCATTCAGCGGAAAAATCGCGTTCCGCCCTGACCCCCTTCAGGTGATAATGCGGCTTGTTGGCCCCGCTGACAAAAAACCCTTCGCGGAGGGCGGTGTCAGCGATGACTCTTACCTTATGTCCCATGGGTCCTATGAAACCAGCCTCGACACCGAGTGTCTCCTTTACCTCGCCTTTCTGCGCAGGTCTGTGGTCCCCGATTATATGTGAGAGTTTCTTTTCGTGAAGTTCCTGGTCGCCTCTGACGACCGCGAGCACCGGCCCCTTCTCGCTTATCAGGAGGATGCTCTTCATGAAATAAGAAGGCGGCAGTTTCATGAAATTCGAGACTTCCTGTACGGTCCGTTTTTCAGGGGTGTGGACTTCCTCGAGCGGCCAGTCCTCATTCTCATTTCCCGGCGTCGAGGAAACGGCGAGTTCAACATTGGCGGAGTACCCGCAGCCGGGACATACGGCAACCTCGTCCTCTCCGGCCGGACTCGGGGCCATGAACTCATGCGATACTGCGCCTCCCATCATGCCGGGGTCGGACTCGACCATCAGGAATTCGAGGCCGCACCTCTTGAATATCCTGTGGTAAGCTTCGGTATGCAGCCTGTAGTTTACGTCAAGGGCTTCTTCGGAGACGTCGAAACTGTAGCTGTCTTTCATGGTGAATTCCCTGGTCCTCAGAATTCCGCTCTTCGGCCGCGCTTCATCTCTGAGTTTTGTCTGTATCTGGTACCACACCTGCGGAAGATCCCGGTATGACCGGATTTCCCTCGACGCAAGCCATGTCATGATCTCTTCGTGGGTCATCCCCAGACACATGTCGCGGCCCGAACGGTCTTTGAGCCTGAACATCTCGTCGCCTATCGCGTCCCAGCGACCGGTCTGCTGCCAGATCTCGGCAGGGTGGAGCACGGGAAGCGATATCTCCTGCGCGCCTATCGCGTCCATTTCCTCTCTCAGGATGGCGTTTATCTTTGTCATCACCCTCCATCCCAGGGGGAGCAGCATATAAAGACCCGCGGCCAGCTGGCGCACGTAACCGGCCCGCAGCATCAATATGTGGCTGACAGCTTCCGCATCCGCCGGGGCCTCCCGCAGTGTGGGTATGAACATTTTAGAAAACCGCATGTTTCCTCCAAAAAATAAGGAGACACCCCGAGTAGTCTTAAAGGCGAGGGCCGTCTTCCAAGTGTGAATGGATTAGATTAATGAATAGCGGCACTCAAGGTCAAGGATGAGGAGGCCTCCCGGCCTGCATTTGCAGCCGTTGCCGGGGCGACCGGGGAGAGGAAGAGCGGCGGAAAGACTCTGTCTTATGTCAACAGGCAACGGAGCATTACAACAGCCGAAACGTTTTGAAAAAATGCCGTCAAAGTGTTAAATTACGTTATCTTAAGGCGAAGGAGAGAAAGAAATGCAGAGGGTACCGCTTACACCCGAAGGCTATCAGAAGTTGCAGGAGGAACTGGAAAAGCTTCTTAAAGTGGAGCGTCCCCGGAATATACAGGCCATAGCCGAAGCACGTGCGCACGGCGATCTGTCGGAGAATGCGGAGTATCATGCCGCCAAGGAGAGACAGTCGTTTCTGGAGGGCAGGATCCAGGAGCTTAAATCCAAGATAGCCCTTGCCGATGTCATCGACCCTTCAAAGATCAGGCAGACGAAGATCGCCTTTGGGGCCAAGGTGAAGGTGCTGGACGTGGAGGCGGATGAGGAGTATGTCTTCAGCCTAGTCGGGCCGGAGGAGGCCGATGTGAAGAACGGGAAGATATCGATCAGCTCGCCCGTCGGCAGGGCACTGCTCGGGAAGGAAGTCGGGGACGAGGCCGTCATAAAGGCGCCTGCAAGGACCATCGAATACGAGATCCTAGAGATTAATTTTGAGTAGGTATTTCAGGGCGAGGATCGGAGAAAACCGTCCCTTACACCAAAACCACAATCTGCTTTCACTGATAAATCTGGATGAAATGGCTGAACCGTCCCCGGGGCAGTTTTACATGATCGGGGCGGGGAAGAGCTATGACCCGTTGCTGAAAAGGGCGTTCAGTCTCTTCAGGAGAATACCGGCGGGACTTCAGCTGCTGTACAGAGTGCGAGGGAAAGGCACTGCACTGCTGGCTTCTATGAGGGAAGGGGAGGTGCTGGACGTCATCGGACCTCTCGGCAATTCCTATCCCCTCCCCGGCGAGGACAAGGTACCGGTTGTCATAGGTGGCGGGATCGGCATTGCCTCGGTATTTTCTCTGGCCGAGAGGCTTTCGCGAAGTTGTCACGTTTTCTACGGTGCCAGGATGGAAAATGAACTTTTTCTGGCCGGTGAGTTGAGCGATGTATATGAAAATCTTGTGCTTTGTACCGACGACGGTTCCTGCGGGATCAAGGGCACAGTAGTGGACGTTCTGTGCGACTTCATGAGGCGGCACACAACAGCGTCCTCTGCGCCGGTAGTCTATGCCTGCGGCCCTGTCCCGATGTTGAGGAGAGTCGCCGAAACCGTCTTATCACTCGGTGTGCAAGGGTATGTTTCCCTCGAAGAGAACATGGCCTGTGGCATCGGCGCCTGCCTGGGGTGCGTGGTGAAGACGAAGACCGGTTATAAGAGGGTCTGCAGGGAAGGACCCATATTTGACGTTTCGGAGATATTGTGGTGATCCATGAACCTTGAGGTTGAGGTAGGGGGAATAAAACTCAAGAATCCCGTTATGACGGCTTCGGGTACGTTCGGCTACGGCGAAGAGTACGTTGAAACCGCCGCGGGCATGCTGAACGCGATAGGGCTGCAGAACTTGGGCATAGATGCTTTCATAAGAGAAAAGATGCCTTTCCTCCGGCAGTTCGACACATCGGTTATCGTTAATTTCTTCGGAGATTCTGTGGAGGAATACGCGGCCGCGGCCTCTAAGCTGAGCGCTGTGGAAGGCATTCACGGACTCGAAATGAACATCTCCTGTCCGAACAAAGAGGCGGGCTGGTGCATATTCGGAACCGATCCCCGTGTGACTTTTGAAGTCGTGGGGGCGGTGAGAAAGGCCACAACCCTGCCGCTGATTGTAAAACTCACACCAAACGTTACCGATATAACGGTCATGGCGCGGGCGGCCGAAGACGCCGGGGCTGACGCGCTTTCTCTTATCAATACTCTCACCGGCATGTCGATCGATATCAAGACGAGGAAACCTAGACTTGGGAATGTCACGGGAGGGCTGTCGGGTCCGGCGATAAAGCCGGTGGCTGTGCGGATGGTATACGAGGTCTCCCGTGCGGTTGGGGTCCCCGTTATAGGCATGGGCGGCATAATGAACGGTGACGACGCGGTTGAGTTTCTCATTGCGGGGGCATCGGCAGTGGCGGTGGGAACCGCGAATTTTGTGAGGCCGACCGCGGCGACGGAAATATTGGATGGTATGATTGCCTACATGGAGAGGGAGAGGATTGAAGATGTCGGCTCTCTGACGGGAACTGTAGACCACGATGTTGCGTGAGGAGGTGGAAGTACCGCAAAAGCAGCATGGTCGGCATGGCGCACGTAAGGGACACTGAAAAGAGTCTTGTAATTACGACATGATTTTATTTGCCTTCCACATAGATGAGTACGCAACGTTTGTGACTTTCAGAAAACGGCTGGCAGGCCATTCTACAGGGCTGTAAGGTGTCGGTACAAGACATTTTTCAGCGCCCCTTCCGTGCTTTCTTTTTTAGGGCAGCTGTAAGGGATAGTTTAAATGCCGGAAAGTAAACCTGTCATAACTCTGACGACGGACTTCGGTTACAGGGACCCCTTCGTGGGCGTGATGAAGGGTGTTATCCTGAAGATCAATCCGGCTGCACAGATAGTCGACCTTACCCACGGTATTGCCCCCCAGGGCGTAAGAGAGGCCGCATTTTCCCTTGGTGTCAGCTATAAATATTTCCCTGACCGTACGATCCACGTTGTCGTAGTCGACCCGGGGGTCGGTTCGGGCAGGCGGACCATAATAGTGAGTGTGGACGGTCAGTACTTTGTCGGTCCCGACAACGGGGTATTTTCGTATATCTATAGATTCAGCCGGGAAGCGCCGCAGGTGGTGCGTATTACTGCCGAACGCTATTTCCTCTCGTCAAAAAGCGCGACCTTTCAGGGGAGGGATCTTTTCGCACCTGTTGCGGCATGGCTTTCAAAGGGAATCGATGTATCCGAATTCGGAGTCTTTATCAGCGACTATCAGAAATTCGAGGTCCTTTCTCCAAAATTCACAGCGGAAGGTATTTTGACCGGAGAGGTGATTCATGTAGACGGGTTCGGCAATGCGATAACGAACATAAGAAAAAGCGATATCGATGAGCTTTGTGGAAGGGCGTCTTCTCCGGCGATAAAGATAATCATAGGCGAAAGGGAAGTTCATCTTAAGGAGTTCTATTCTCAGGCGGACAGCCGGGAATTATATTCTCTTGTGAACAGCTCGGGATATCTGGAATTCTTCGTAAACAGGGGAAACGCAGCCGATGTATATAAGATCTCGACCGGGGACAAAGTTGAAGTCAGATGCGGTTCCGTCAGATGACGGGTTACAGTAAGCGGGTAATAGTTATATTGACAGGGAGCCGGAAAAGGGGAGACATGACTTCCCCGGTCCGGTAGGGTTTTTTTGACCGTCATTCCCGCGCAGGCGGGAATCCACGTTTATTTTCTTTAGGAGAAAATGGATTCCCGATTGCGACCTCGGGAATGACGGCAACCCATCACCCATTACCCATTGCCTATTACCCATTGCCTATCGCCTATTGCCTATTGCCCATTGCCCCGCATCTGTCTTTCCATTAATACTTGACAGAATTACTAAACTATTTTAACTTATAGTATGTTACGGTTGTCGACGAAAGGACAGTACGGCGTGAGGGCCATGTTCGAGATAGCCAAGGGGTATAAGAAAGGGCCTATCACGATTAAGGAAATCTCGGAGAGACAGGACGTTTCCGTGGCCTATCTGGAGCAGATATTGAACAAACTGCGAAGGGCCGGCCTGATCAGGAGCGTCAAGGGGCCGGGCGGCGGCTATATGTTGAACGGGGCGCCGGAGGGGATCAGTATCGGTGCTATTCTGAGGGAACTCGAAGGTCCTGTGGCGATCACGTCCTGTCTGGACCCGAAAGAGGGGTGTATGAGGGTCGACGGATGCGTTACCCACTTGCTCTGGAAAGCCCTCGGAGAAAATATCGAGGCATTTCTCGACAACATGAGCCTCAGGGACCTGCTGGATGGAAATGAGTTGATAAGAATCGGAGGAAGGGGCAGCCGGCAGAGGAAAGGAAAGGGAAAGGACGTCGAGGCGGCGAAGTCTTTGTGATGAAATTTGTCGAGAACGTAAAACCGGACGTAACCACTGATATCGTGTATATGATGTGCCCCATGCATCTCCTGAAACTGGAGGAGCAGATGAAAGAGCTTGAGCCGGGACAGATACTCGAGATCATGACCGATTATGACGGCGCACTTGAAGATATCCCGTCATGGTGTGAGAAGACAGGAAACGAGTTTCTGGGCATGGAGGACTCAGGCGATTTCTTCAAATTTTATATAAAGAAGCGCGCGAGGTGAGTATGAAAAAGCTTTATTTTGATCATGTAGCAACGAACCCGCTGCATCCTGATGCCCTTGAGGCGATGATGCCTTATCTGAAGGAAGAATTCGGCAACCCGATGAGCGTTTACGAATATGGAATTACGGCAAAAAAGGCTATTGAACTTGCCAGGGAGAAGGTTGCGGCTCTTGTGAATTCGAAGCCTGCGGAGATTATTTTTACGGCCAGCGGCGCCGAGGCCAACAACTTTGCGCTGCGCGGAATCGCCCTTGCAAGGCAGAACGAGGGGAAACACCTGCTGGTTTCGAGGATGGAACACCACTCGATACTGAATTCGGCGAGGTTCCTGGAAAAAAGCGGTTTTGCGGTAACATACCTGCCCGTCGACAAGAACGGACTGGTGGATCCTGAAACAGTGAAGAAGGCCATCACCGATCAGACGACGTTGATCTCCATAACTCATGCCAGCAGCGAGGTGGGGACGATTGAGCCCATCAGGGAGATCGCGAAGGTGGCAAAGGAGCGGAAAATTACGGTCCATACCGACGCGGTCGCAACGACCGGAAACATTCCCATTGACGTTAAGGAACTCGGAGTCGATTTGCTCAGCATGTCCTCACATCAATTCTACGGCCCCAAGGGAGCAGCCGCGCTTTACGTAAAACAGGGCACCAGGATTGTTCCACTTATTTATGGAGGCATTCAGGAATCGGGCAGAAGGGCCGGCACCGAGAACGTTCCTGCTATCGTGGGAATGGGCAGGGCCGCGGAGCTTGCGAAGACGGATATGCAGAAGAGGATTAAACACCTGCGGCCCCTGAGAGACAGGATTATCGACACGATGTCCGGGGTGCCGAACGTCTATCTTACGGGGCACCGGGAGCACAGACTGCCCGGTCACGCCAGCTTCTGCGTGGAGTTTATCGAGGGAGAGGCCATGCTTCTTCTCCTTGCGGGGAAAGGTATTTTTGCTGCGAGCGGGTCGGCCTGTTCTTCAAAGGCATTGAAGGCGTCGCCGGTGCTCCTGTCCATGGGCATTTCTTCCAGTCTCGCGCAGGGTTCGATCGTTTTTTCGCTGGGAATGGGAAACGGTACCGAAGACGTTGGTTATCTGCTTAATGAATTCCCCGCTGTTATTAAACGGCTGAGAGAAATTTCCCCCTATGCGCAGGGGTGGGGGAACAGAGAGGAAGGTGGAGAAGAATGTACAGTGAAAGAGTGATGGACCATTTCATGAACCCGAGAAACGTGGGGGACATGGAAGACGCGGACGGGGTCGGGACGGAAGGGAACCCCACGTGCGGAGATGCGATGAAGATCTTCATAAAGGTGAAAGACGGCCGGATTGTGGATGCCAAATTCAAGACCTTCGGCTGCGGGGCGGCTATTGCGGTAAGCAGCATGGTTACGGAGATGGTGAAGGGCAAGACGCTCGATGAAGCCCTCGCCATATCCAAAGAGACGGTCGCGAATGAACTGGGAGGTCTCCCCCCAGCCTTTTCCGTCATGCCCGAGGTCTTAGTCGGGCATCCATACTGTGTGAAAACCTGGATTCTCGATGCGAGTCCCGAAGCGGGTCTCCGCGCAGGGTCGCTACGACTTTGCTGAGAGTCGCTTCGACCCGATTACTACCTCGGGAATGACGAATTCGAAATACAATTCCTTTTATACAATGACAGGTTTACTCACGGATAGGTTATCTGCAGCCTCTGGATGCCGGTCGCCCTCCCGGTATCATTGTTTATTTCTATTACCACACCTGAGAGTACGCTCGCGCCGTGGGCCACATCGAATTTTACGGGCATGGACGTGAGAAAACGGCGGATGACCTCTGCCGGCTCTACACCAATGATCGAATTCGCGGGGCCTGTCATGCCGACGTCGGTGATGTAGGCGGAGCCTTTGGGAAGGATCTTTTCATCCGCCGTCTGCACGTGGGTATGCGTACCGATCACGGCGCTGACCTTCCCGTCGAAATAATAGCCGAAGGCTATTTTTTCCGAAGTGGCTTCAGCGTGGAAGTCAACGATGATAATCCCTGTCTCTTTCGAGAGGGTTTCTATCTCCGCCGCGGCAGTCCTGAAGGGGCAGTCGAGCGGGGACATGAAGACCCTGCCCGAAACGTTCATCACGGCCACCTTCGGCCCGCCCGGTATGGTGAGGACTATGCTTCCATAGCCGGGCACGCCCGGGGGGTAGTTGAGCGGCCTCAAAACGCGATTGTCTTTGGCAATATAGTGGACAAAATCCTTCTTGTCCCAGACGTGGTTGCCGGTAGTTACCACGTGTATACCCAGCGAGAACAATTCAAGGACGAGCGACTCGGTGAGGCCGAATCCTCCCGCAATATTCTCGCCGTTGATCACTACCAGATCCGTCTTGTATTTGTCGGTCAGTTTCGGGAGGAGGGCCTTCAGCGCCGTCCTTCCAGTTTTACCTACTACGTCGCCAACAAAGAGCGCCTTCATCTATGGTTCCGGATGCGTGACAACCCTTAGGCCACCGGTCATCGTTCCCCTACTTGGCGTACTCGACATATCTCGATTCCCTGATAACGGTTACCTTGATCTGGCCGGGATACGACATCTCGGCCTCGATTTTTTTCGATAGATCCCTCGCTATCATGGAGGACATCTCATCGCTGATATCCTCCGGCTTGACGATTATCCTTATCTCCCTGCCCGCCTGGATGGCATAGCATTTGTCGACACCCTTGAACGAAAGGGCCATCTTCTCGAGGGCTTCGAGCCGTTTCAGATAATTCTCGATGCTCTCCCTCCGCACCCCCGGTCTGGCGGCGGAAAGGGCGTCCGCAGCTGCAACAAGGGCAGCCTCGACCGTCGCGGGTTCTCCCTCGCCGTGATGTACCAGGATGGCATTCACTACCTTCTGGTTCTCACCGAATTTGCGCGCCAGGTTCGCGCCTATCTCCTGGTGGGTGCCCTCTATTTCATGGTCGACTGCCTTTCCGATGTCGTGTAAAAGACCCGCCCTTTTTGCGAGTTTGACGTCTACCCCCAGTTCACCCGCCATCATCCCCGAAATATAGGCCACTTCGCGGGAGTGCTGGAGTATATTCTGGCCGTACGATGTCCTGTATCTGAGACGGCCGATGGTTTTTATAAGTTCCGGATGGATGCCGGACAGACCCAGATCGAAAACGGACTTTTCGCCCTCTTCCCTGATGCCGGAGTCCACCTCTTTCTTCACTTTCTCGACGATCTCCTCTATCCTGGTCGGATGGATTCGTCCGTCGGTTATGAGCCGTTCAAGGGATATCCGCGCCACTTCGCGTCGCACCGGATCGAAGGCCGACAGCGTTACCATCTCGGGAGTATCGTCAACGATAAGGTCCACGCCGGTGGCGGCCTCCAGCGCCCTTATGTTCCTTCCCTCCCTTCCTATGATCCTGCCCTTCATCTCGTCGTTGGGCAGGCTTACAGCAGATACGGTCGCGTCGGCGACATAATCGCTCGCATATCGCTGGATGGCAAACCCGATAATTTCTTTTGCTTTTTTGTCCGCATTTTCCCTTGCTTCATCCTCGATCCTCTTCGAGAGTTTGGCAATGTCATACCGGGATTCTTCCTCGACACGCCTGAGTAGTTCCTGCCTCGCCTCTTCCTGCGTTACGCCGGACAATTTTTCGAGGATCTCCGTCTGCTCTCTGATGAGCTGGCCGTAACGATTCTCCTTTTCCTGAATCGAACGCTCCCTGACCGACCAGTCCTTCTCCTTCCTGCCGAGTTCGTGGTCCCGCTTGTCGATCTGGTCGAATTTCCTTTCGATCGTCTCTTCCTTCTGCCTCAGCCTTTTTTCGAGGTGGTTCAGCTCGGACCGCCGCTCCCTCAACTCCTTTTCGGCGTCGTGTTTCGCCTGATAAAGGATGTCTTTTGCCTCGAGGGACGCCTCTTTCTTGACGGATTCCGCACTCTTCGATGCCTCGTCGAGTATCTTCTTCTTTTCGCCTTCGATTGATTCTTTCCGGGCCTTCAGGGCTTGCCTGTAAACCAGACCCAGTACAACGCCGATGATGATTCCGACGCCGAGAGAAATTACAATATTAACGGGGTTGATCATCTGGTGTACTCCTCCTTTTCCGAAGCCGTGATTTCATGATCCTCTCATATCCCTGAGAGGATGGAGTGTAAAACGACTTGTGAACACGCATGTAATTCTGCCTGACATAATGTTGATCGAAACTGTGGGGATACAGATACCCTGTGCCGGCGCCGAGCCTCTTCGCTCCGGCGTAGTGAGAGTCCTTCAGGTGATCGGGGACCTCCTGCACGGGTTCACTGCGGATTGCTTCAGTCGCCTTGTCGATAGCAACACAGGACGCGTTGCTTTTTGGAGCGGCCGCAATATATATCACCGCCTGGGCCAGAGGTATTCTGCCTTCGGGCAGGCCGATCTTTTCCAGGGCCTGCATCGCCGAAACAGCGACGACCAGGGCGGTCGGTTCCGCGTTGCCCACGTCTTCAGCCGCACATATGACTATCCTCCGGGCGATGAACAGCGGGTCCTCTCCCGCTTCCAGCATCTTGGCAAGCCAGTAGACGGCCGCGTCGGGGTCCGACCCCCGCATACTCTTGATAAAAGCGGAGACCGTATCATAGTGGTCATCCTCGTCATAGTAGAGGGTCCTGTTCTGGACTACCTCTTTGGCGTGCTCAAGGGTTATGTGGCGGCCACCGACAGCCCCGGCAGAGAGAAAGGAAAGCTCGAGTATGTTCAGCGCCCGCCTGGCGTCGCCCTGGCTGACCGAGGCCATGAAATCGACCGCGCTGTCATCGATGGAGACCTTATACTCACCCAGCCCCCTGTCCTCCGAAAGCGCCCTGCGGAGCAGCCCCCTTATATCGTCTTCCGGGATGGGCCTGAACTGGAAGATCAGAGACCTTGAAGACAGGGCGGGGACGAGGGCGAAAAAAGGGTTTTGCGTCGAGGCGCCTATGAGTGTGAGTTCGCCCTTTTCAATATACGGAAGGAGGGCGTCCTGCTGCACCTTGTTGAACCGATGGATCTCATCTACGAAGAGGATCGTTTTTTCGCTTCTGACCGCGGCCACCGCGTCTCTGATGTCTTTTATTCCGGCGGTTACGGCATTTAACGAAATGAAGTCAGCGCGGGTCTTTCTGGCGATGATATGGGCGAGGGCGGTCTTCCCGGTGCCGGGCGGACCGTAGAGGATGAGGGAGACTCTCTTGTCTTCTTCAATAAGCCTCCGTAAGGGCCTGTTACTGCCGAGCAAATGGCACTGGCCGACGAGGTCGTCAAATT
This sequence comes from Candidatus Sulfobium sp., assembly GCA_037380845.1. Taxonomy (GTDB): domain Bacteria; phylum Nitrospirota; class Thermodesulfovibrionia; order Thermodesulfovibrionales; family UBA6898; genus JARRRD01. Next base: position 16,197 of record JARRRI010000077.1, read on the forward strand.
CCTCCGGCTGCATCCGCCACGCGAGCGGGGGTGTCCTTTTTCGTTCTTCAAAGAGTTCCAATTAATAGTCCGCATGCCGGACTATGATTCGGACAGGACTTTTGGAGCTGAGAAAACTATGGGTTCAGGTAATGAGTTGCATGAAAGATCTATCAAAAAACCCGTAAGTACAGGCTCGTATAGTTTGTTTTCTCTATCAGGCAAAAGGCTTCCCTCCAAAAGCGTCGAAATCACAGAGACCAGCTTTTCTATGAGATTAATCCCGCCCTGCCGTGTACATGAAGAATTAGATCCGCCTATTGGATAGGTGGGTGCCATAAAGGCGCCTTCAGGCCTTTGCCTCCTGGGCAACACGCTCACCAGCACCTCACGCTGGCTCCCGAAAGATCTAATTTGCCGGATCAACTTTTTCACATATCACCAACAGGGCAGGAAATCCTGATTTCCTATATATAGTTATAACAGAACACCGCACTTTTGAGCAAGGAGAAAAAATTGCCTTCAGACCTGTTCGGCTGAGCTGATTTGTCTTGTGCTCGGGAACTTTTTTTGTCAGCAGCAAACAGAAGGAGGTTCTGTATGTTTGGTCTCGGAATGCCTGAGCTTATAGTGATTCTGGTCATAGTCGTCGTTCTTTTCGGTGCATCAAGATTGCCCGAGATAGGAAAGGGAGTCGGGCAGGCTATCAAGAACTTCAAGAAGGCTACGTCTGAGCCCGATGAGATCGACGTTACGCCGAAAAAGAAGAACGTAGAAAAGGACGAGGCCAAGGGACAAGAAGAAAAAGATAAAGATAAAGGTGAATAGAGGCCCTGAAGCCGAAATAGACCTTTCCGCCCTTCGGTACAACCTTGAGATTATCAGGGAGACTGTCGGGAAAGTTCCAGTCATAGCAGTGGTCAAGGCCGATGCGTACGGTCATGGCGCCGCAGAGGTTTCAAGAAATCTCATATCATCAGGAATTTCATGTCTTGCCGTCGCCTTTACAGGGGAGGCCCAAAAGCTGAGGGAAGCAGGCGTTAAGGGTAAGATCCTGGTTCTCTTCGATACTTCCGACACCGGGGACTACTTCCGCCATAACCTTATTCCGGTCGTTCACGACCTGCGGACTGCAACCGCTTTTTCTAAGGAGGCGCTGCGCAGGGGGACGAGGATAGCAGCGCATGTAAAAGTGGATACCGGCATGGGCCGGATAGGATTCAGCGCTCAGAGTGCTGTTGAGGATGTGGGAGAAATCGCCGGAATGGGAGGCATCGAAGTAGAAGGGCTTATGAGCCATTTTTCAGAGGCCGACCTGACGGACAAGACGTATGCAGCTCTCCAGATCGGAAAGTTTCGCAAGGTCAGAGAGGGTGTCTCGCAGAAACTCGGCCGGCCTGTCATGGCCCATATCGCGAACAGCGCGGCGATCATCTCTCTGGAGGAGGCCTTTTTCGACGCGGTAAGGCCGGGCCTCATCCTGTACGGTTATTCTCCCTTTAACGACGATCGTGGTTTCATTCCTCTCATGAAGGTCAGGACCAGGATACTGGTGGTGAGGGACCTGCCTGCGGGGACCCCCGTGAGCTACGGAAGGACGTTTATAACGAAGAGGCGGAGCAGGATAGCTGTGGTGCCGGCGGGATATGCTGACGGATACAGCCGTTTGTTTTCCAACAATTCCGAGATGCTCGTGCGGGGCAGGCGGGTACCTGTGGCGGGGAGGGTCTGTATGGACCTCACCATGCTTGATGTTACGGATGTGGAGGGCGTATCCGAAGGTGACGAGGTGGTCATTCTCGGCCGTCAGGGTAACGACACGATAACTGCAGTTGAACTTTCATCGAGGATCAACACCATTCCGTATGACATACTGACAACGTTCGGCAGCAGGGCGCGCAGGTGGTACGTGAATGGTGAGCAGGACACCGTCGCCTGAAAAATCTCAACAGTTGCCTGCCAGTCGCAAATACCACAAATACTTGACTGAACGTCTTCTGCTTCCGGTACACGGTCCCTTTCGTCATGCCCGAGGCCTTGGTTGGGTATTCAATCCGTCTGAAAATCCGGATTCTCGATGTCTCCGCGTAGGGTCCGACTTCGCTGAGAGTCGCTTCAACCCGATTACTACCCCGGGGATGACGGATTTGAAGCATAATTCTCTTTGCAACATCGGGTTAATATGAACAAATGGAACTCATTTAAGAAATCTACGCTAAAGAAGTAACCTTGTATAGTAATTTGCAGGACTGTACACTGTAAGTGTGTCATGCAGCCTAAATAACATTTTCAGATTCTTGCTGATACGGCGCAGACTGTTAATAAAAAAATTCCGTAAAGGAGGGGAACATGCCGAAGTCAAGGCTTCCGAATCAGTATACCGGGATTGCGAAAAGGTTCAGGAAATACTTTACCGCACTGAACAATCTGGGGAAGGCTGCGAGCGCAGCGGGTCCCCTGGATGAAAAGACCGCGCAGCTTATCCGGCTGGCCGGTGCGGCCTCGGTCCGCTCTGAGGGGGCGGTGCATTCCCATGCCAGAAGGGCAATCGAGGCAGGGGCCAGCGCCGAAGAGCTTTATCATTCCCTTCTGCTCCTGACAAGCACGATCGGCTTTCCGACTGTCTCCGCTGCGCTGTCCTGGGTTGACGACATTATTTTGTCTCAAAAAGGACAGATGAAGCTCTCATGAAGGCAGGCCGGAAAGACTGGGCAATTCCCGTCTGGAAAAGTGGGGATTGAAGGGGTTGTGAAGCAGGACATAGAAAAAAGGGAACAACTCCCTCTGGCCCTTTTTGGCGTCCCTCCCGGGTTTTTCCCGGTGTTTTTTCCGGCTGCAATAGTTACCCGGTTGAGGGGTTAAGTTTTACGGGAAGCAGGGAGGGCCGTGTTACAATAACTTGTGACGGACAAGGGCCGGGATGCCATATTGGTGAGAGGTGTCAACTGGATCGGGGATGCGGTGATGACGCTGCCGGCGATGCGGGCACTGAGACGCGCAAACCCGGATTCGAAAATAGTCCTTCTTGTCAAACCCTGGGTTTCTCCGATCTTCGAAAAGGACCCCAATATTGACGAAATGATCATCTACTCGGATGATCATAAAGGTATAAGGGGAAGATTGAGACTTGCCGGAGAGTTGAGGACATATGGTTTTCGCCGTGCAGTATTATTCCAGAATGCGATCGACGCGGCTCTAATAGCATTTCTGGCAGGAATTCCTGAAAGGATAGGATACAGCAGGGATGCAAGGAGGGCCCTCCTCACAAAGGCCGTTCCCTTTGACAAATATGCGGGAAGCCTTCACCACATCCGGTACTATCTGAATTTACTGGATAAGGCGGGATTCGCAGTTGGAGATTCCAGACCCTGGATTTATCTTTCTCTGGAAGAAAGACTTGGGGCCAGAGAGAAGCTCGCCGGGCTGAGGCGCCCTGTCGTCGGTTTAAATCCCGGTGCTTCTTATGGGTCCGCCAAGAGATGGCATCCTGCCCGCTTTGCCGAAGTGGCGAAAAGAGTGGTTGATGAACTTGGAGGGAGCGTCGTGGTCTTTGGGGGTCCCGCCGAGACCGGCATCGCGGAAGAAATCCTCGAAGGGGCTTGTCCCGGGAGTTTGTCTGAAAATGCGGGCTCCGTTGAGACTCCAAGGGTGATGACAATGGCGGGCAGGACGACGCTCAGGGAACTTGTCGCACTTATATCGGAGGTGGACGTGCTGGTCACCAATGATTCAGGGCCGATGCACATAGGGTACGCGGTCGGCACACCGCTGGTTGCGGTATTCGGGTCCACATCGCCGGAACTTACGGGGCCGGTCGGATATTGTGACATAGTGATCAGGAAAGAAGTCGATTGCGCCCCGTGTTTTGAGAGGACATGCCGGAAAGGTGAGGTCCAATGTATGGACCTCGTCACCCCGGCAGACGTTTTCGATGCCGTGAAGCGGCTGAAAAGGTCCGGGAAGGCCGTATTCTTCGACCGGGACGGGACGCTCTGCAGGGATGCGGGCTATCTGAGCAGGATGGAAGATTTCGAAGTAATACATGATGTAGAAAGCCTTAACTCCCTGAAAAGACAGGGATATCTATTAATAGGGATAACAAATCAGTCGGGTATAGCCCGTGGAATGATGAAGGAAGGTTTCGTTAAAGAGGTCAACGACATATTTGTCAAAAAATACGGCTTCGACAGCTTCTATTATTGTCCCCATCACCCCGACGAAAAATGCTCCTGCAGAAAGCCGGAGCCGGGTCTTCTCGTTCGGGCGGGCCATGACTTTGGCATAAATTTAAGGAAATCCTTTGTCGTGGGTGACAAGGATCTGGACATGCAGCTTGCCAGGGCGGTCGGGGCAAAGGGTATCCTTGTTCTGACCGGCGAAGACAACGCTTCTCCGCATGCCGAGCAAAATGAAGGCCGATAAAATGAAGAACATGGGCATTGCAAAGCCGCCGAAAAAAATCCTGATCGTAAAGCCGAGTTCACTGGGTGATGTCGTACACAGTCTGCCTTTTCTCGATTCGATAAGAACAGGTTTCCCGAAATCTGAAATCCACTGGGTGATCGCAAAAGGACTTGAGGGACTTCTCGAAGGGCACCCGATGATCAGCAGCCTGGTGGTAATCAATAAGGATATGTGGAAGAAGGTATCCGGCACGGGGGAGACCGTGAGGGAAATCAGGCAGCTGTTCAGGCGGCTGAGAGGCGAGGGTTACGACATGGTCATAGACCTTCAGGGACTTCTCAGAAGCGGTCTGATCGCAATGTGTACCGGTGCTCCCCTGAGAGTGGGGTTTGCAGAGGCGAGGGA
>JARRRI010000078.1:0-5774 GCA_037380845.1 Candidatus Sulfobium sp.
CCGATCACTCCCAGGATATGGGCTTCACGGACCATGGTTATTTTTCGTCCTTCAAGGTCGAAGTCCTTGGCCATGTACTTTTCATAGAGGACCCTGTCGCCCTCCTTTACTTCCGTGGAGAGATATCTTTTCTCCTCTTCCTTTTTCTTTCCTTTTTCCTTCTCGTAGACCCCGGGGCCTGCGGATACGACGACGCCCCATTGAGGTTTTTCCTTCGCAACTTCCGGAATAATGATCCCGCCCCGGGTTGATTCCTCTTTCTCTCCCGGCTCCAGCACTACCCAGTCGTGCAGCGGTCTGATCTTCATAGAATGCCTCCTTCCAATATGAAAGTGAACTATAATTTAAGAACGCTCCCGTCCTGAAGTTCGGGCAGAAGCTAATATATTATATAAGAAAAGGAATGCAATATATGTCAACCGGGAGGTTGTTTAAATGCAGAGGCCACTCTGAAGGAGCGAGGTAAATCGTGAGATTGAGAATACTTCTGATAAACCCGTGGATATACGATTTTGCCGCGACAAATATGTGGTCCAGACCTCTGGGGCTATTGAAAGTTGCGGAATTCCTGAGCGGCTATGATGTGGAACTGACACTTCTCGACTGCCTGGATGTCGCCATGGAGAAAAGATATGGCTGCGGAAGTTATCCCAGAGAGGTTGTCGATAAGCCGGAATGTCTGGCCCCTGTGCCGAGGAGATTCGCGAGGTACGGAATAACGGGCCGGGAATTCACGGAGGCGCTTTTGTCGCGCGACAGGCCGGATCTGGTCCTCGTTACATCGATCATGTCTTACTGGTACCCCGGCGTGCAACAGGTGGTCGGGATCGTGCGTGAAACCTGGAGGGGCGTTCCGGTTGTGCTGGGCGGTGTATATGCCACGCTCTGGAGCGGCCATGCCCTGGAAGCGTCGGGGGCAGACGGCGTTTATAAAGGCGCCGTCGGTGAGGAGCTGATTTTTTTCCTTCGGACTTTCGGGTTCAGAATAAGAAAGAAGGGGGAAGAAAGACCATATTACAGCCTGGGCCTTTATCGCCGCTACCCGTTCGCGCCTCTTCTGACAGGGACGGGATGTCCGTACAGATGCGCTTACTGTGCTTCCGATTTGCTATGGGGTGGACCTGATCGACGACCACCCCGGGATGTTGTGGCGGCGATAATGGACCTGCGTGATATGGGAGTGAGGGACTTTGCATTTTATGACGATGCCCTTCTCGCAGACGCCGATATGCACATCAAGGTCATTCTGAAAGAGGTTATAAGCCGGGATCCCGGTGTCAGATTTCATTGTCCGAACGGCCTGCATGCACGTTTTATCGATGACGAGCTGGCGTATTTGATGAAGTCTTCCGGGTTCAGAACGCTCAGACTGGGTCTGGAGACGGTCGACAGCGAGAGGCAGGCCTCGACGGGCGGCAAGGCGGTGTCCCGGGAGCTTGAACAGGCGGTTGTGTCTCTGAAAAAACACGGTTTCACAAAAGATGAAATAGGTGTTTATTTGATGTACGGCCTTCCGGGGCAGAGCCTGGAAGAGGTGCGGGAAGGCATTTCCTTTCTTAAGTCCCTCAAGGCAAGAATACATCTGACCGAATTTTCGCCCATACCGGGGACGCGTTGCTGGAATGAGCTTCTTTCCGAAGGTATCGTCACGGAGTCCATGGACCCTCTCCTTACGAACAATACCGTTTTTTCCCGTCTGTTTTCGGGCTATGATCACGAGGAACTGGAAGGGCTTAAACTCGACGTCAAAAGATATAACCTTGAAGCTGCATAATAGTCCCGGGGAAAAGTATTTATTTCCAGGGGCGATTTACCGCGTCTCCGGCCGGCTGCATGTCCGGTCAGGATTTTCCCGAAAACTTTCTTGCGATCACGTCGGCGGCCGCCTCCTGCGCCGTACTGTCGTCCCAGTAAGCATACATCCGGGCGGTTTTCTTCAGATGCGGGAGAAGGTAAGGACTTCCGAACGAAACAAGGAGGTCAGCCTTGTCGGCCATATACGACAGGCGGTCATGAAGCCAGCTGCTTGCACCCCCTTTCCACGCCCTGGTTTCAGAGAATATGGCAACTACGGTAAAGGCTTCCCGAGGAAGACTGATCCTTTGGGCGCCAGATGTCCGTCTGAGCGTCCGGAACCCGACATCACCCAGGTTGGCCTTCAGGCGTCTGCGGAAGACCGCTCCCTTCTCCTCCTCCTCGTCGTTGAGGATAACCACAAAAGTTTTTTCCCGGCGGCCTATTCCGCCCGATATACTGATCGCCCTCCCGGTCAGTTCACGCGACAGCGCGAGGTGTTCGTCGAAAGGCGGTGCCGTCCCCGACCGGATTTGCTTGAGGCCCGCCCGGAACCGGTCCAGGCGTCGCGGATGAAAAGCGGCCCGCTTTTTCCCGAGGTGGTCCACGATTTTTTCGGGATCGGACGGATGGAGCAGGATATCGACTCCGGCATTAAGGGCCATCAGAGACGCCTCCTCTTCGGAAAACTTCCCCAGTCCACCCATATCCATGGCGTCTGTTATCACTATGCCCCTGAATTTCATTTCCCTTCTCAGGAAAGAGACGGCCTTCCCCGAAACGGACAGGGGGATGCCGGAGGGGTCTATAGCCGGGACACTAAGATGGCCCATCATCATCATTTTTACACCGGCCGATATGGCCCTCCGAAAGGGCTTCAGTTCCTGCCTCTTCAGGGCCTGCATACTCCGGCTGATTAATGGCAGCCCTATGTGCGAGTCGGTTCCCGTGTCTCCGTGTCCGGGGAAATGCTTGCCGCATGCCGCTATGCCGCACCGCTGGAGAGCCCTGACCATCTCGCATCCAAAGAGAGACACTGTGTCGCTGTCCTCTCCGAAGGCCCTTGCCGCAATGATCGGGTTCTCGGGGTTCGTATTGATGTCCAGGACCGGTGCAAAGATGGTATTTATTCCTGCATAAGCGGATTCCGCCGCCAGGGCCTCAAACGCCTTTCTGAGGAGAATTATACCGTCTTTCCGACGGCGCCGGGTCGCGGAGGCCAGGGCCATTGCCGGAGGGAAGGGGGTCCCCCCTTTGATCTGTTGACCGAGTCCCCGCTCAAGGTCCGACGAAATGATCAGTGGAAGGGTCGATTCTTCCTGGAGTCTCATGATGAATTCGCGGGTCTCTTCCAGTTGCCCGCCGAAAATGATGAAACCCGCAATCCCTTTCCTGACCAGAGAAAGGTAGTAGCCTGACTTTGAACTGATTTCGTCTCCGTTCAGGCGGGGTACGATCAGCCTGTAATAGTTCTCCATGGGATATTATACATGCCGGCCCTGCTCACGGGTACTTCTGATAAGGCACAAGTGGAATCTCATGACAGGGAAAGAAAGGCGGCCGAGCGGATTAGCGACTTGTTCCGCTAATCAGCAACGGCCCGCCATTTGCCGGGCGATCGCTGGAAGCCGGGATCTTTTTCAGGGTTGATAAATGTCTTTTATACAATTTAGAATTAGAGATTCCCGAAACAGATATTTCTATGAAACGCAGGGAGGCTCCGGTCCCGGACCTGCCTGCCCGAATAACCTTAACGGAGCAATAAATGGGATTATTTGACAGACTCAAAAAGGGACTTGCAAGGACAAAAGAGAATTTCACGGGCAAAGTGGATTCGATATTCGCCGGGCGCCAGGTGGATGAAGAGACACTGGAGGAACTTGAAGAGACACTCGTCCTGTCCGACGTGGGGGCAAACAGTGCGGAGGAAATAGTCCGGCATCTGAAAGAGAAGTCCGACAAAGGCGAGATAAAGGGCGGCGGCTCGGTGAAGGATTTCTTGAAACAGGAGATGATATCCATGCTCGGCGTAAGCCATCCGCTTGTCGCATTCGGCGAAAGACCGTTCGTGATTCTCACCGTCGGTGTCAACGGGGTAGGGAAGACCACGACCATAGGGAAACTGGCCAACAAATTCCGGAACGAGGGCTACTCCGTGATGCTTGCGGCCGGAGACACCTTCAGGGCCGCAGCCATCGAGCAACTGGAGATATGGGCGGAAAGGGCTAAAGCCCAGTTCGTAAAACATCAAAGCGGCTCCGACCCGTCGGCTGTGGTTTTCGATGCAATAGAGGCCGCCAGGGCCAGAGGGATAGACGTAGTGATTGTGGATACCGCGGGGCGACTGCATACCAAGAGTCCCCTCATGGAGGAGCTGAAAAAGGTCAGGAGGGTATGCGACAAGGCTATGCCGGGCTCTCCTCATGAAGTCCTCCTGGTGGTCGATGCAACCAATGGACAGAACGCGCTGAGACAGGCACAGATGTTCAATGAGGCCATCGGGGTCACCGGGATCGCCCTTACAAAGCTTGACGGTACCGCCAAGGGGGGAATCGTCTTTGCGATAAGGAGGGAACTTGACATACCCGTGAAGCTCATAGGGGTGGGGGAAGGCGTAGAAGACCTGCAGAACTTTTCGCCTGCCGACTTCGTCAGGGCTCTTTTCGAATAGGAAGGACCTGACAAAATGCCGTCACCGAAGAGACGCAGAAAGCGGGGAGAAGATAAGTTTCCGCTGCGAGAGAAGTCAGAAAGTGGAAGGGTCTTCGGGGGGGAGGTCGCTTTCGTCGAAGGGCAGGACTCCCAGCCCTGTCAGGATGGACTCCATGTCAGTAAGAAACTTTGAGTAATCATAACCGGGCATTTCTCCGGCCAGGGCCTTTTCGACAACCCTGTCGATTGCCTCAAAGTCCTGTGCCCCGCCGATGACGCGGGAACGCTTCAGTACCTCAAACATCGTCCTGTCGTCGGTCATGTCGTCTTTTTCAGTAATGCGGAGCAGCTTCTTCCTGTCGTCCTGCGCAATATACCACTTCATGGCGGATACGAGGGCGTCGTAGAAGGTTACAATGCCCGCCGATATTTTTCCTTCTCTCAGTCGCCTCCGGCCGCACCGAATGTGCAGTTTGGCCCTCATGAGAGGCCCTTCCACCGGCCCCAGTGCCTCTTCGTTCATTAACCCGAAATGAGGCATGAAATTATCTTCCGCTCCTGAAGTGCTCTGAAAGGGATCTCATGTCTTGAAATATCCCAGCCTTTCCATTTCATCAAATGTCCATTTGTCTGCCAGGATATCGTCGATTCCGACATCGGGCAGGCTGACGGCGTACTCCCTTAAGAAAAGATAGGCAAGTTTCTTGTGGATGGAATTGAGCCTTTCGCCGCGGTCGACGGCCACGTTGTCCAGCTGGTCACGGATCGTCATCGCCCTGATGCGTTCGTCGATGACCCGCTCCGGCACTTCTTCCTTAACCAGCATAAGACAACCTTGTCCGTCAGCGGAAACAAGTTTAAACGGCCTTTCCCGGTCTGTCTCAGGTACGCCGTTTTCCCTGCACCAGTCCACTATATTTTCGACAAAAACAATGGACTCAGGCAACAGACAGCGCTGCTCCATGAGATACCTGAAAAGCTCGTAATACTCTCTTGTGTTCATTCACTACCTCCTTCTTCATAGCATATGACCCGTACAATCCCTATCGTCTCGCCCCTGTCATCGGTAGTGGCGACATCGGACGCGGAGATCAGGTGTATTATATCTTTCCCGGCCAGAAAATTGTTCACCATCTCGTCCAGGGCGGTCAGTTCATGCATGGTCTTGAGCGGCCTTATTTCCATCCCGAAGGTCTTGACTCTAAACATCACTTTCTCCTTGCCGTTGCAACAGAATGTTCACAGTGCCCGCCACGATTAATCTTCCTGTCTTACCGTCCGGCGCCGAACCCTACACAGCGACAACCTCTTTTATCTCGGGGATACGC
>JARRRI010000079.1:0-7678 GCA_037380845.1 Candidatus Sulfobium sp.
TTTTAATTTGAGATCCAGGACCTTATAATGCGCATTCGTAACAAGAAAGACCTTTTTCCTGTGTACCCTGAGCCACCGGAGGAAGTCCTCCACGTGGGGATGCACCTCTATCAGGTGCTGGATCTGCTCCTTGAGGGCGGGGACGTCAAGATCCACTTCTTTCGACCAGAAATCGATGTCCGTCCAGTTGAGGGTCCCCTCATGAGTCTTGTACCTTTGGAACAGCTCTTCCTGCGCCCTGCCGAAGGTGATGCTTTTTTTCTCGGCATATTTTTCCGGAAGGAGATGCTGCCAGAAGAAATCATCGAAATACTTGTCCAGCAGCGTCCCGTCCATGTCGAGGAGGACGTACTTTATGTCTTTCATCGGTACATGATTTCGGAGCATCGGATATCGTCCTGCGAGGAATGATTTTACAATTGCAATCCTGCGGTTGCGGTAATCAGAAAAATTTTGTCACCATGTATCGGCTCATTACTCATACCCCTTCTTTTTAAAGTCCGCAAGCAGGTCCGGCGGCCTCAGAGCTCACCCTTTGTCGAGGGGACTCCCTTGACCTTTGGGTCTATGGCAGCTGCCTGCCGCAGGGCGCGCCCCAGGGCCTTGAAGACCGCTTCGATAATATGATGGGTGTTTCTTCCGTAGGGGACGCCAACGTGGAGAGTAATCCCGGCATGGCTGACAAATGCCTGTAAAAAGTCCTCTATGAGGTCGGGGTCGAAGTCCTTGAGCTTGCTTCTCTTCGGGAAATCGACCCGGTAAACGAGGTAGGGCCTTCCGCTGATGTCGAGGCTCACGGAAGCAAGAGTTTCATCCATCGGGACGGAGGATTGGCCGTATCTGCTGATGCCTCTCATATCGGCCAGCGCCTTCTTCACGGCCTCGCCGAGGACTATCCCCATATCTTCTACAGTATGGTGATAGTCGATGTCGATGTCTCCCCGGGCCCTGATATCGAGATCGAACATCCCGTGTTTGGCCATGAGGGAGAGCATGTGGTCCAGAAAAGGTATGGACGTTTTAACGGAGTATCTGCCCTTGCCGTCTATATTGATCTTTGTACTGATGTCTGTCTCTTTCGTCTTTCTTTCGACCGTCGCTGTCCTCATTTTACCTCCTTTTCCGGTCAGGGCCGGGCAACTGCTGCCAGTGCCCTGAGAAAAGCGTCGTTTTCCCTGCGGGTCCCGACCGTCACCCTCAGGCATCCGGCCACTGCATCCTGCATGTTGCGCACCAGGATCCCCTTTTTAAGCAGCGAATTGTAAACGTTCGCGGATTCACTTACTTTAAACAGGATGAAATTCGCCTCCGAGGGAAAGGGTCTCACGCCCGAAATCTTTTCCATTTCGGTTGTGAGGCGTCTTCTTTCCGCAACAATTTCCTTTATGAATGCCTTTATTTTCTTCTTCTCCTTCAGGGCCTGGCAGGCAACGGCCTGGGACAGGCCGTTTACATTGAAGGGCAGCCTGACCTTGTTCACTTCGGCGATGATATCGCTTTTTGCGACAAGGAAGCCCAGCCGGAGCGCGGCAAGCCCGACCTTGCTCAGGGTTCTCATGATAACCAGGTTGTCGTAGTCCTGCAGCAGGGGCAGAAAGCCGCGCCTGCTGGAAAAGGGCTGATATGCCTCGTCCACGACTACCAGTCCCGGGGAAGCCTCGATTATCTTCAATATGCCCTCGGCGGAAAAACAGTTCCCCGTCGGATTGTTGGGGCTGCTGAGGAAAATCAGACGCGGTTTTTCTTTCTTTATAGCGGCGATCATACTCTTAAGATCCATGTCGAATTTATCGTCGAGAGGGATTTCGGTCTTTTTTTCATCCAGGGCCTGTGCGATGATCCCGTACATCGAAAAAGTGGGGACGGGGTAGAGGACGGGCCCGCCGAAGGTGGTCATAAGGTAATAGATGAGTTCATCCGAGCCGTTCCCCTGGAGGATGTTGCCTTTCGCCGTATCCAGGTCGCGCGCCACGAGTTCGACCAGCCTCTTCGCCTCCGGGTCCGGGTACCTGTTGGTATGGATTCTTCCCGCAGCCTTCAGGGCATCGTCGAAACCGAAAGGACTTTCATTTGCATCAAGCTTCACCCTGCATGATATTTCCTTTGCGCTGTAAGCCGTAAGCGAGGACACATTTTTATTGACGCGCGAGGAGGCCGTTGATTCCTGCCCGGTAACGGCGATAACAATGCAGGAAGAATAAGCCGGACTTCGTTCCGGCCGTCGATGCCGCACCGTTAGAACACCGTCCATTGCTCCGGCAGGAAGAGCCTCTCGTAGGTCATCAGGGCGAAACTGTCGGTCATGCCGGCTATGAAGTCGCAGACCATGCGGTGTCTGCTCAGTTTTTTCTCGCCGGGGATGTCGGAAGAGACCTCATCAATATGGGTCAGGTAGTAGGCGTACAGGTCTTTCAGTATCTTTTTTGCCTTCCCGAACTCCCTGATGATGACTGGGCTCTCATAGACCCTGCTGTAAAGGAAGTCCCGGAGCATGCAGGCGGCTTCCGATATCTCGTCGCCCATTCGCAGCTCTTCCAGATCGGTCCCGAGCGAGGTATGGATGAGGTCCCTGACCATGGTATCTATCCTTTTTGCATGGGTCGCACCGAGGACCTTCATGGTCTTCACCGGTATGTCGCCCTCCCCGATGACCTCTGCCCGGAGTGCGTCATCGATGTCATGGTTGACGTAGGCTATAAGGTCCGAGATACGCACTACCTGCCCTTCGATCGTCTGCGCCCGGCCGGATTTCTTCCCGGGGACTATGGCGCCTCTTCCCTTTGAATGTTTAACTATGCCGTCTCTCACTTCAAGCGTGAGGTTGAGGCCCTTGCCGTCCCTTTCGAGAAAATCGACGACCCGGAGGCTCTGTTTATAATGGTCGAAACCGCCGGGGTGGATTTCCCGCAGTATTGTCTCTCCCGCATGTCCGAAAGGGGTGTGCCCCAGGTCGTGTCCCAGTGCTATGGCCTCGGTAAGGTCCTCGTTCAGCCTGAGGGCCCTGGAGATCGTCCTGGCGATCTGTGAGACTTCGAGAACGTGGGTCAGGCGCGTCCTGTAATGGTCTCCCCTGGGGGCGAGGAAGACCTGTGTCTTGTGCTTCAGTCTTCTGAACGCCTTGGAGTGGATGATCCTGTCGCGGTCGCGCTGAAAACAGGTCCTGATGTCGCCTTCCCTTTCCCTGACGGCCCGCCCCTTGCTTTTCCTGCTGCGGCAGGCCCTGGGATGAAGGACGGCTTCTTCGAGCCGCTCGGTTTGTTCCCGTATCTTCATCGCCGTATTCTACCTCAAACGGCATAAGTGTACAAATGGAGCTTAGTTAATTCTGTCAGGAAACTTGCGCAGGGATTACTCAGGACATTCTTTGCCGGCCTTACCATTCTCCCCCACCCCCAGCGATCCCAGCCACTCTACTATCTCATCCCTGGCACGCTTTGCATTGAATTTATACCACTGTTTCCTTTCCTGCGGACGTGGTTCGAGGACGTTCTTGAATTTCCTGAAGGCCCCCCTGCCGTCGAGGACACCGAGCAGCTCATTTTTAAGCTCTATGTCCCCCAGGCCCTCTGCGAACTCCTTCATGGCGTCGTAACCGGAGACCGATTGTCTCTCCGGTATCCTCACATATCGGTCCCCGCCGTAAAGAAAGATGTCGAGCGCCAGTTCAACCTCTTCTTCGATCCAGTCTGCCATGTCTATCTCCTCGTCGAATTCGACACCGTCATAATCGGCCATGTCCTCGTCGAGAGTTTCATAAAGGACCGAGTGGGCCTTTCTTATGATGTCTTCCGACAGGATTATGACGTCCCCTGTTTCCGTGTCGAGGAAGTAATCGAAGGAATCCCGGCAGGTGTCTTCCATGGCTTTCTGGACCTCGTCGAAATCGATCTTCAGCTTCGCCATCAGAGTCTTTTTACAAGCCGGCACAGCGCCGGGAATTCGCTTCCGGCCGCTTCCGTTTCTTCACGGAGATACGACAGGGCCGCAGGGACATGCCTCAGAAAGTATTTCTTGCCCTTCTCGCCCGCCAGAAAGCCGTAGGCGCCGAGGGCCTGCATGTGGCGCTGGAGCCTGCACGGAAGGAGACTCGTTCCGAAGACCGCTTCATCAAAGAGGTCTCCGTAATAGAGCCTCATCCCGGCAAGGTAGTATGCGATCAGGCGCTCGCGCATCCTCTCATGAAGCCCTGTATAGGGATCCCAGAGCAGGGAGACCAGGTCGTAGGCCGGCGGTCCTATCCTCGCCCCCTGGTAATCGATGAGCCTCGGCGTGTCCGCCGCGGTTACCATGATGTTCTGGGACTGGAAGTCTCTGTGGACGACCGACTTGGGCGCCGAGTCCACCTTTCTGGCGAGCCTGTCGAATTCCTCTGCCAGAACGGTCCGGTTTTCCGGTGCAATGCCCCTTGTCTTCCGGACGAATTGCTCCATGAAATAGTCAGTTTCCCATCTGAGGTGGTGGTAGTCGAATAGTCTGAAACCCGGGGGTGGGCACTTTCCTGCGTTGTCCGTTGCCACGGTATGGAGTGTCACCAGTACATCGATAGTACTCCTGTAAACCTTCACTACCCTCCCCGGGTCTCTCGCACACCTGGTCCATGAATAAAGTGAAAGGTCGCCCAGGTCCTCAAAAAGGGCATGTACGTGCCCGTCACCTGCGGGAGGGCAGTCGCCGGTGCCCGGTTCTTCCGCTATGAGCCCCGCCACCGGCACGGAACAGCCCGAAAGAAACCGGCTGTATGTGATCTGTCTCCTGTAATCGGGATCTGTCCGGGCACACTCCAGAAGGACAGCCGTTTTGTCATAATCGCGCACGCGGTAATATTTCCTGTCGGAGCCGCCGCTTCCTATAAGGGTGAAAGTGATTTTTTCGGGAGGTGCTGTCAGAAGGCCGCTTATGGATGCCGGCGCTGACGGCTGCACGGTGACCGGTTCATTAATAAGTACCCGAAAATCCGGTCCTGCTATTGCGTTTTCGATCTTTTCTCCGTGGCGGACCCTTGCGCCGGGCAGAACCACGCAGTTCCGGAGAGAGGCACGGCCTTCGAAGATGCTTCCCCTTTCAATGACAGCGAGGCCGCCGATGTCGGCGCGGTCGCACTGCACGGACGGATGTACGTATGACATCTCCCCCTCTTCGCCCAGTGCGTGAAAGACGGCCGCAGCATAGGCGTCGGGCGTTCCTATATCGCTCCAGTAGGCCCCTGATACATCGACGGTGCCGACGACTGAGCCCGAGGAAGCGGCAGCGAGCCAGGCTGGGACGACCTCCGACCTCCCTTCCCCGAGGAACCTGAGGAAGCCGGGTGAGTAGAAGGCGACCCCGGTGTAGGTAACAGGGCGGAATTCTCCGCCGGAGCCCGGGGCCTGCTGTCCGACATGACTGACGCCTCCCGCCCTGTCGATCCAGACGTTATTGATAGCCGGGTAGTCGCGGACCGCGAGTGTGGCGATATTGCCAGATGCCAGATGAGCTTCCATAAGCGCGGTGAGGTCTATTCCGGAGAGAATGTCCGCATTGTGGACAAGGAAAACCGACTTCCCAAGAAGCGAAGCCGCGTTTCCGAGCGCGCCCCCCGTGCCGAGGATCTTCGGCTCATGAAAGACCACGATCTTCGCGGAATAAGCGGAGCGGGCCGCATGCTCGGCGACCGACTCCGCCTTGTAATGGGTGTTGATGCCTATGCGTGAGACGGGCAACGCGGAGACTTTTTCGAGGAGCGTGTCGAGGACGGGCCTTCCCATGACCGGCAGGAGAGGCTTTGCTATTTTCGTGGATATCGGCCTCAGCCTCTCGGAAAACCCCGCGGCAGGTAAAAACACGTTGATCTCTTTCATATCGTTCAGTAAAGGAGGTATGCCTTCCTGACCTCCCTGTTAAATTCTCTCAATTCTTCCTTCCACCAGAGTTCCATATCCTTCAGCCCGACTCCTCCCTCGATCTCTTTTCTCAGCCGGCCGGTCCCGGCGAGGATGTCTATTGGAAGGAGGGTTTCCTCATATTCATATGGCGGTTCCTTCCATGCAAACTCTTCCGGATACAGCCCATGCACGGCCTTCAGCACGGCAACGGCCGTCCTGAACGGTCTGAACTTCTCTCTGTCTGTTATATGGAGCTGGGCGCCACCGCAAAGCCGGCCCGAATATTTCTGGAAGGCGGGAAGAAAATGAAGAGGCCTGAAGCGGACCCCCGGGAGTTTGAAGCCTGACAGGTATTTTACCAGCGCGTAAGGTTCTACAAAGGGAGCGCCGAAGATTTCGAAGGGTCTCGTCGTCCCCCGCCCCTCGCTCATGTTAGTCCCCTCGAGCAGGCACATCCCCGGGTAAACAATTGCAGTGTCGACCGCGGGCATATTAGGTGACGGCAGAACCCAGGGCAACCCCGTATCCTCGAACCACATCCTTCTCTCCCATCCCTTCATCCTGATGACATAGAGATCGAGGGAGGGATAGAAGTGGTCCTTCAGGTAACAGGCTATTTCGCCGATCGTCATGCCGTGGCGGACCGGCAGTTCGTGCAGTCCGACGAACGACCTGTACCCAGGTTTCAGTACCGGGCCTTCCGTGAGATGCCCCGAGACAGGATTAGGCCTGTCGGCGACGACTACCGGCAGGCACATCTCCATGCACGCCTCCATGACGAGCGCCATCGTCCAGATAAACGTATAATAGCGGGCACCCACATCCTGCAGGTCAATGACCATGACTTCGACATCCCTGAGCATCTCCCGGGAGGGTCTGCGGGTCTTGCCGTAAAGGCTGTAAACGGGCAGGCCTGTCTTCCCGTCCCTGAAGCCGTCCCATTCTATCATGTTGTCCTGGCTTTCTCCCCGGATGCCGTGCTGCGGGCCGAAAAGCGCAGAAAGTCTGAATGCGCGGGATTTGAGGCAGATGTCGACAGCATGTGCAAGCCTGCCCGTAACGGATGCAGGGTGCACGAGCAGTCCGACTCTGGAGTCTTTCAGATGTGACGGCCATCCGCTGCCGATCAAGTCGAGGCCGGTCCTGATTTTATCGGGCATTCTCGGCAATCTCCGGTTAGTCCAGCAGAAGGTCCCTGAGCCCGAGAGTGATTTCCTTCAGCCTGAGGTCCCGGTTCTCAGGTGTAACTTCAAGAAGCCTTACATCCTCTCTTTTCTTGATTTCACTGATGAGTCCCGTGCCCTTTTCGGCTATGGAGGCGATGACCGGCTTTTCCGAGTCCAGCAGTTGAATAATGAGCTTCGAAAACTTCCTGGACTGGCATTCCAGCTTTTCAATGCCGTCTACGACGTAAAGCCCTGTCTTCTTTTCAGTAGAAAATACTTCGTCAAGGAGGTTGTCGAAGGATTTCACATCTATGCGAAGTCTTCCCACGGCATATCTGCTCTTCAGGGAAGTACTGGCCAGTATCCTGCTGTCGCCCTGGAGGTTGAAGACAAGTACACCCGCCTTGGTACCGTCCTCCACCACCTCGACCGTATAGAAGCCCGTCGGATTGAACTCCTTGAAGACCTCGGAAAGTTTCCTGATGATCCTCGTCTTGCCGGTGCCGGGATTTCCTGTCAATAAAAGGTTCTTTATCACAATAAAATCTCTAAAAGTCTGTCCAGTTCTTCGAGAGAATAGTAGTCTATTTCTATTCTGCCGCCTCTTTTTCCTTTATGGATAATTCTGACCTTTGTCCCGAGCCGCTTGAT
>JARRRI010000080.1:0-6522 GCA_037380845.1 Candidatus Sulfobium sp.
GCGCCGATACCGGGGGAAGTGACAGGGTTCATCGGGGGCTACCTGTATGGTCCTGTCCTCGGTATCTTTCTGTCAACTGTTGGCCTGACACTGGGTTCCTGGGGAGCTTTCGCGCTGTCACGGATATTCGGAAGGCCCTTCGTGGAAAGGTTTGTCAGGAAGGAGACCCTGGATAAATACGACTATCTCCTCCATCACAAGGGTGCCGAGGAACCTCAGCTGAATCGCCAGCGGTTCAGTCGCCATGATCTTCGCCGCATCGGCAAGCTTCTGCGATGCCTGGAAATCACCGTCGGCATGTATGATCTTGGCCCTTCTTTCTCTTTCAGCCTCCGCCTGCCTGGCGATCGCCCTCTGCATGTTCTCCGGAAGGTCGACGTTTTTCACCTCCACCGCCGTCACCTTTATTCCCCACGGTTCCGTCTGAAGGTCGATGACCTTCTGGAGCTCGGCGTTGAGGTCCTCCCTTCTGGTAAGCAGCTCGTCCAGCTGGCTCTGCCCCAGAATCGACCTGAGGGTCGTCTGTGCTATCTGGGAAGTGGCATAAAAGAAGTCCTCGACAGCGGTGATCGCCTTTTCCGGGTCCATCACCCTGAAATAGACCACCGCGTTTACCTTGACAGTGATGTTGTCACGGGTAATGATGTCCTGGGAAGGCACGTCAAATGTCACTGTCCTCAGGCTGACCCTTATCAGTTTGTCGATGACCGGCCAGATGATGACCAGACCGGGTCCCTTCACGGGGATGACCCTGCCCAGCCTGAAGACCACCCCCCGTTCATACTCCTTCAGTATCCTGATAGCGCTTGACAGAAAATAAATAACAAGGATCAGCACAAACAGGAACCCGATAAAAGACGGTGTCATATCCATTCCTAACCTCCTTTTGTTTTACCGACCTTCAGCTTCAAACCTGAAACCGACTGAACTATGACCTTCTCCCCTTTTCCGATGAAGTCATCGGAATATGAGGACCACAGCTCACCCTGAACCGAGACCATTCCGCTTTCCCGCGTCACATCCGTCTTTGCCATTCCTTCCATTCCGACGAGCCCCTCCCTTCCCGTGATCGGCCGGCTCCTGAAGGCACGATACGCGAGCCTGAACGTATGGAAATGATACCCCCGATCGTCAGGATGCCGTGGGAGACGATCTTGATTTCGAGGATGAAGAGGACAAGCCCGAGAATGATGAGCAGGAGCCCCGCGTAGTTGACGGGCAGAGTCTGAAAGGAATAGAAGGCCAGTATCAGAAAAATAGCTCCTGAAACTCCGGGAAAAATCGAACCGGGGTTCGTGAACTCGAAGAAGAGCCCGTAGAAGCCGAGGAGCATAAGTATATATGCAACACTCGGGTCGGAGATGAAGGCCAGTATCTTGTATCTCCATCCCATCTCCTTTCTGACCACTGCCGCATCGGCAGTCTTAAGCACAACCTCGCCCTTGCCGGTTTTCACCCTCCAGCCGTTCACGGATTTAAGCAGCGAATTCAGGTCGGGGCTGACGATGTCGACAACATGCTCCTTGAGGGCGTCGCCGGCGGCAAGAGACACGCTCTTCCTGACGGCCTCTTCTGCCCACTGGGCATTCCTCCCGTTCCTCTCGGCAAGGGACTTTATGTAAGCCGCTGCGTCATTAACCACCTTCTTTTCCATGGTCTTGCTCAGTTTCCCACCAGTTGTCACAGGGTGGGCCGCACCGATGTTCGTGCCGGGCGCCATGGCTGCAACGTCGGCAGCCAGTGTTATGAAGACGCCGGCAGAGGCCGCCCTGGCCCCACTGGGGGCCACGTATACTATGACGGGTGTAAGGCTGCCTATTATCCCCTTGACTATGCTCCTCATGGAGGTGTCCAGCCCCCCGGGGGTGTCCAGCTCTATCACGAGGGCATCATCACGCTGCTCATTAGCCTCCGCCAGACTTCGGCCGATGAATTCCGCCGAAACGGGGTTGATAACCCCGCTGACCTTGATGACAAGCACTTTATTGTTGGCCACTGAATGCACTGAGGATACCAAGGCAGCTATGAAGACCAGCGAAAGGGCCGGCAGAATTCCCTTTTTCATATATAGATTATACTCAAATACCGGAAATATTATTTGTAATCCGGATGCCACCCGCGAAGAATTGACAAAGGCATGTGATTTTTGATATAAAAATTGGTTGTCAATTCTTTCGTAAGAGATGATGTTCCCGGGTAGCTCAGCCGGCAGAGCAGGTGGCTGTTAACCACCCTGTCGGGGGTTCGAATCCCTCCCCGGGAGCCATTTTGGGCGGTAAATGTCTCACCCGACGCCGTCTGAGCGATTCTCTCCTTTTCGAATTAGCTTCTCAATATCGCCTTTCCTTCAGTAATACGCCCAAGTGAAGGGCGTCGATGCACTGGGCGGCAACAGCCCTGGCGAATCCCTCATCCTTGTCCATCGCCACGGGCGAATGTTACGACCGTAAAATCGCATGCTGCCGGACCGGCAGACGCCCGGACCTCACGTTGCTGCGAACCCCATCCGCCGGACCGTTAAAACCGGGGTCTTACAGGAATCTGCAGCTTGGGAACAAGGGAATTGTCGAACAAATTTTATTTGACTTTAGAGAGACTGGTGCTAAAGTTGAATTAAGAGATTTTTGTCTGCCATAGCCTTCTGTTAATGGAGCAGTCCTTATCCCGAAAGGAGAAACCTCAAATGTACGAATATCCGGACAAAAAAATTTCCCGCCGCACACTGCTTAAGGGTGCGGCGGCAGTAACCGGTGTTGCACTCACATCGGCTTTCACCGGCAAGGCCCGCGCAGCGAAAGCATCCAAAGCCGCCATGAAGTATCAGGATAAGCCCAACGGCGACCAGCAGTGCGACGATTGCATGTTCTTTATACCCGGCAAGACACCGAAAGCTAATGGCACTTGTCAGGTGGTGGAGGGTTCGATCAGCCCACATGGGTGGTGTACCGCTTTTACCAGAAAATCCTAGCGACTCATCTCGAAAGTCATCGCAGTCTCCACGAGAGAGGGAACGGAAATCTTGACGCCATCTCAAAAAGAAAGTTGAGAGAGGGGATAGGAATTGCCGGTGAAATTTCACCTGTCAAGCAAGCTTTAAAGGGCAGCCGCACGTCGAGTTCCCGACTTTCCGGAGGGATAGAGCTGTTCGGCAGATATTGCTCTCCCGGCCTCCGACCGGTGTGCACCGCATTCATGCTTTTGCTCTGCTTCTTCGTGGTTTTGCTGCCAGGATGCGCATATCTTTACAGGGAAATACAGGTAGCCTACGTGGAAGTCAACTCCCACTTCTCTCCCGGGGGTATAGAAATCGAGATATACAAGTCCTTTATTGAGCGATACAAGGACAGGGTCACGATCGACACGAGCTTCCGGGTAGACGAGGCATGGAAGAAGCCTAATCCTCCTTATATGGACGGAGATTTTCACTTCTCTGGTCGTACACGCCAGGTTGGGCTGCCGACAGTGGGCGAGATAGTAAATGCCGCTTACGAAAAAAATGCTGTGGACCGGATCCAGTTTGCAGAAAAGACGGGCGATCACCTCAAAATCTCAGGGGTATGGAGACTCTGGCCCGAGCATGCCGGGACCGCCGACGAAGAACAGGGGGAGAAACTGCCCGAGCTTGAATCGGCCAATCCAGACCACGTATTCGAGATACACCCCGTAACCAGGGTAGACGGAATAAGCCTCCTCGGCTCCTTTCACCCCGTTGAAGGTTTTAGCCCCGGTAATCCGGACACGGTCTTCAAGCTCTATCAGGAAGTACCCTGCAGGCTCAGGGTCAAAAGCAAGACAGTCTCCATCGTCACGCGGAAGGGCCTTTACAATGATGTCGAATTCCTTATGGAGATGATCGACGACCACCAGACTGTGACTGGCGACGGCAGGTTCGTTACAGCGGCCGTGAGAGACCTGGACGGCAAACTGCTCGTGCACCGCCTCAGAATGGTCTTCATGAAGGATACGCCGCCGGAGAGGGTGGTGAAAAACCTGAAACGCGGCGACAGGCTCCACGTCTACGGCATACCTAGAGTCAGTTTTAACGAAATCTCGCGCAGGATCGCAGAATACCATGAGAATCCCGGACTTCTAACCCGTAATCTGCCTTACGAGGTCATCATCATCGGGTTCTTCCCTTCCTAGTCCCGGTCATGGTGGTCCTCGATTTCGTCCCTATGCTCGTCACGACCCCCGTTGTCCCGGTAGTACCTCTCATGCCCGCGCTCTCTGTATTCTTCATGCTCCCTGTATTCATGGTGTTCCCGGTACCCGTTTTCCCTGTGTTCCACGACACAGCCATAAGACGCGATCATTAAACTCAACCCGATAAACAGGCTCAACCCTTTCATTTTATCCTCCTTCTTGTCCTGGACCCCGTTCCATTCAACACTCGCACGGCAACTTTCCAGTCTTCTATTCATAATAATACCCCGCACCGAAACTTCATTAAAGCCATGGACCTGGAAACTCACAGATGCATAGATTTTGCAGCAGGCGGGCAGGCAAACCACATAGGTCGCAGTCCATTCCCGTCGGTGGCAACCGGGGTTGTGCAGCCAGGCAGGATGATGAACATCGAGCGGGCAAGAGAAGTTAAAATCCCTGTCGCTTTTCTGCGAAACGTCGTATAGTCCCGTTTAGCATGCAGGACCGTGAAAGAAGTTTGAAACTAAAGGGTAAGTCCGTCTAAACTTTCGTATCGCAGCTTTTTTTACCCCAAATATTGTTTGACTTTCCGGGGGTGAATGGTAAAGTTGAATCATGCGAAGCCCCTGGTTCCATAACATTTCAGTTTGGTATTTCTCACCCGGAAAAGGAGGAAGGAGATGAGGAGAAGAATGAGGAGTACTTTTTTGTTGATCGTGTTGCTCGCTTTCGGTTTGGCCCTGTTTTCGGCATGTGCTTCCATGACGGGGGAAACGGCTGGTGAAAACATAGACGACAACACAATTACCGCCGAGGCCAACGCCGTCATCGTCAAGGACCCGCAGGCACATTATCTGAAGATCGACGTGGAGACAACACAGGGCAACGTCGTTCTCACCGGCTTTGTGAACAGCGAGGAGACCGCTGACCGGCTCGTGAAGAAGATCAAGGAGATCAGGGGAGTCAAGTCCGTCAAGAACCTGCTCAAGGTCGAAGAGAAGGAATGAATCCGGTAAAAAGACGGCATCAGGGGGAAGCCGTTTCCTGCTTCCCCCGATCTTTCAAAACTCTCGCTAATCGGAAGGAAGTGATATCATGAAGAATACCGCACTGACTTTGTGCCTGGGATTCCTGGTCCTGTTTTCGTCAGGTCCTGTCATCGCCGGAAGCATGATGGATAGCAACATGATGATGGAAAACGGCAAGATGATGATGGACAGCGGCAAAATGATGGTAGAGAAGGGCAAGATGATGAAACAGAAGGGTGAGGTCATGAAGAAGGACAGGGACATGGAAGACCAGGGTGAGATGATGATGGAAGACGGCGAGGACATGATGGAAAAGGGACGGGAGGTCATGGAACACGGTGAGGAAATGATGAACAAGGCAACGTCTATGGGAGAGGGCGGCATGATGAAGAAGTAAAAAATACATTGCTGACAGGCAGGGGGGGTAGACGATGGAATTTCTCTGGTTCATCCTGATAGGCCTCGCTGCAGGATGGCTTGCCGGCCAGTGATGAGCGGGGGCAGGTTCGGCGTTATCGGCGACGTCGTTGCCGGTATGGCCGGTGCACTCATCGGAGGGTTCCTATTCCGCTCAGCGGCGGACAAATGATCTTCGACGCCAAGGTTACCTTCAATCCCCTCCTTCGTCACGTGACTCATCTCTGTATGCCACTGCGGACAGTTGTGAAGGGGATAAGGACATGCTTGTCGTGTAGATGAGAGCAACGAAGCAAACAACGAATCAGGACCGGTGACGATTACGCTTCCCTGATGTGGCCCACGGGACTTCCAACAACAGATGCCGAGCTGAGGATGTCCTCCGGAAAAGCCGGGCTGGCCATTCTATAAGGCTGCAGTGTGTCGTTACGGGGGATTTTTTGCGTGCTTCGGCGCTCCTGACTATTTTTTTAAAACTGCAAGATTGAACCCGTGAAAAGGAGACGGAACATGAAGCAGAGCCAGAGTTTGATTTTACTGATCAGTGTATTACTTATCACGCTGTTGTTCGTGGCAGGACCGGTCAGGGATGTTCAGGCAGGGGGAGAGGGGACTGTAAGAGTCCTCAAGGAAGAAACAGGTGGGGCGTCTGCAGTAAGCACTTTCTCCGAAGAAAAAAGCGACTTTAAGAAAAAAGCGAAAGAGAAGATCGCGCAGATGGACAAGAAGATAAACCGGCTAGAAATTAAGGCCAGAGAAGCGGGCTCACAAGTTAAGGCAGAGGCCAGGAAAGGGCTACGGGAGCTGAAGGAAAAAAGGGCCGCCTTGAAGAAAGACATGAAGAAACAAGTGATTATCTTCAAATCGAGCTTCATTTTACTGATGTTGTTTATAATGAGAAGAATATATTTTTGCGCCAGATCGATGTTAC
>JARRRI010000081.1:0-5272 GCA_037380845.1 Candidatus Sulfobium sp.
TGCAGCATATGGACGAACTGAAGGAAGACACAAAGCGCACCATAGAACAGCTGGTAAAGGACCTCAATTACCACAACTACCGGTACTACGTGCTCGATTCGCCGGTCATCTCCGATGCGGAATACGACCGTTTATATCGCAGGCTCAAGGAAATGGAGAAAAAATCCGGTTACGTCCTGCCGGATTCCCCCACCCTCAGGGTCGGCGCTCCCCCGCTCGAAAAATTCGAGAAAGTGAAGCACTCGGAGCCGATGCTCTCCCTGGACAATGCCTTCTCATTCGACGAATTGAGGGAGTTCGACAAGAGGGTAAGGAAGCTCCTCGACACGGAGGAAGAGATAGAGTATAGTGTAGAGCCCAAATACGACGGCCTGGCCATCGAGCTTACTTACAGGAAGGCGGTTCTGGACAGGGCCTCCACGCGGGGCGACGGGTACGAGGGCGAGGATGTGACCCGGAACATCAAGACCATCAAGGCTATCCCCCTGAAGATCGAAGGCCCGGACGATGTCCCATCTGAGATAGACATCCGGGGGGAGGTGTACATGGACATCGACGAGTTCGAGAAATTGAACAGGCAGCGCGAAAAAAGGGGCGATTCCCTTTTCGCCAACCCCCGTAATGCGGCCGCCGGGTCTGTCAGACAGCTTGACCCGGCCGTCACCACCGCCCGCAAGCTTCATCTCGCCTGTTACGGCGTAGGTACGGTAAGGGGGATGAAGTTCAAGAGCCAGTCGGACCTGATAAGATGGCTTGACGAATCCAGGTTTCCCACCCCTGCGAGAATGGAGGTCCGCAGGGGTATAGAGGACGTGGAGAAGACGATAAAGGAATTCGAGGAGAAGAGGGACTCGTTCCCCTTCGAGACGGACGGCGCCGTGGTCAAGGTCAACGACTTCGGACTTCAGGAGAAACTGGGGGTAAAGACCCGCGAGCCGCGCTGGGCCATTGCCTATAAATTCGCGGCCCATCAGGGCACGACGAAGATCAGGGATATCCGGGGAAGCGTGGGAAGAACGGGTGTGATCACGCCCTATGCGGTATTTGAGCCGGTGAAGATCGGCGGGGTGACCGTTTCGAGGTCGACACTGCACAACTGGGACGAGATCAAGCGGAAGGACATCAAGATTGGTGACACGGTCGTGGTGGAACGGGCGGGCGATGTCATCCCGCATGTCGTGTCCGTCGTGAAGGAAAAAAGGACCGGGAAAGAGAAGCCCTTCCCCATCCCGGAGAACTGTCCGGCCTGCGGGTCCAAAGTGGTCAGGGAGGAGGGCGAGGTGGCGGTGAGGTGCGTCTCGCTTCACTGTCCCGCCCAGATCACCGAAAGGATAATCCATTTTGCCTCCAGGGGCGGCATGGACATCGAGGGGCTGGGGGAAAAGAACGTGGAACTGCTTTATTCCAGGGGACTCATAAAGCGCTTCGAGGGTATCTATGAACTTCGGAAAGAAGACCTGCTCGACCTCCCCAGATTCGCCGAGAAATCCTCACAGAACCTTATCGATGCAATCGAGAGGTCGAAGCGCACAACGCTCGCCAAGTTCCTCTTCGCCATAGGCATTCTGCATGTCGGAGAATACGCGGCAAGACTCCTCGCAAAACACTTCCGGAGGCTCGAAGACCTGTATAATATCGCCCCGGAGAAGATTGCGGACGTCAAGCAGATGGGGGACAAGATCGCAGGTTCGGTATCCGCGTTCTTCAGCGACGAAAAAAACCTTAAGACGATCGAAACCCTCAAGGAACTGGGGCTCAAGGTCACCAATCCCGATTACGCGGGTGGGGAGGAAGAAGGGGGACCGCTCGAAAAATTGACGTTCGTTATCACCGGTACGCTTCTGAAGCCGAGGAAAGAGGTGGAAGACCTCATAGAAAAAAACGGGGGACATGCGTCGTCCGCCGTCTCGGGGAATACCGATTATCTCGTGGCGGGAGAAGATCCGGGATCGAAACTGGGGAAAGCGGAGGAACTCGGAGTCAAGGTAATCTCCTACTCCGATCTCATAAAGATGATCGAAAAGAAGACCGGAAACCCGAAACTCTTTTAGGTCTTTCTGAATCTGTCAGTAGAGCCGGGGCCGGAATGTATGCTGTTTCTGCTAAAATAATTTTGAAATGTCAAAGATCGACTCGGTCAGACTGATTTTCTTTTCCCCGACAGGAACGACAAGAAGAGTCATAGAGGGCATTGCTGAGGGAACAGGGGCCCCCACGGTTGAACACCTCGACCTGACGCCGCCTGATTCGGAAATAAGCGGGTCCGCGGAAATGAGTGGCGGGCTGGCCGTCATCGGTTCGCCCGTATACACTGGACGGGTACCGGCCGAAGCCGCTTTAAGACTGCGGCGAGCAAGGGGAAACGGCACACCGGCGGTTGTAGTCGTAGTATACGGGAACAGGGCATATGAAGACGCCCTGCTGGAACTGAGGGACCTTGCCCTGGAAGCTGGGTTCATCCCGGTTGCGGCCGGGGCGTTTATCGGAGAGCATTCCTTTTCGAGTGAGTCAACTCCCATCGCCGCCGGGCGGCCCGACCCGGAGGATCTGGCGAAGGCAAGGGAATTCGGCGAGATCGTCCGGGAAAAGCTGAAAACCGCCCCGCCGCCCGACAGGAATCACCGCCTTTTCGTGCCGGGGAACTTCCCTTACAAAGAGCGGGGCTCGCTGCCGGAGCTATCTCCCGTCACAAAAGAAAGCCTGTGCGAAAAATGTCAGGAATGTGCCTCCGCCTGCCCCACCGCCGCTATCACCGTCGCCGACGCAGTGACAACCGACGCAGGCCTGTGCATTAAATGCTGCGCCTGTGTCAAGACCTGCTCCACCGGGGCCAGGACGATGGAAGACACCCGCATAAAGCAGGCGGCCGGAAAGCTCAGCGTGAACTGCGCTGTCAGAAAAGAGCCCGAGACTTATATATGGCCCGCGTTATTCACTAAGGCAGCCACAGTGTGACGAAAGAAAAAAAGGCGGCCAGTCTCGTCTGCGTGACTTCTGACTGATTACCCGCACTGAGGTGTTTAGCCCGGAAATGAGGAATTTTGGTTGAAACACGTTCCGATCCGATGACAAAACGTCAAAACATGCAAGATGAAAGACCTGACCCCTCAGCCCATTTTCGAGGCCTTAAGGTTCTTATAAAGCAGATATCTGCAGATCATGTCATATGGAAGGAAGGCTATCAGGGAAAGAAGTAACAGAAATAATCCAGCAGGGGTCTCAAAGAAAAATAGGATGGTGTAGTAGATTCCCTCATCAATCTTTGGGATTCCGAGGATTGAAAGAACGCTCCACAAGATTGGGAGGAAAAATGCAACTGTCATTACAAAGGCGGGGAGTAGCAAGAACAGAAGAACTACTGGCACCAGCCTTACCGTAAAGAGCCTTCCGAATACCTTCCCCCACCTACCCTCCACGTAATACCTGCTCTTTGCCAGCGCGTTTGTCCCGCGTTGGCCCTCCAGTATGAATACAAAAGGGGCAAAGGCATACCATACGCCGAATACGACACCCGGGACGTACAGAATTGCGCCTGCATATTCGTAAATCGTATTCCAGAGCGAATACCATGCAAACGGTCCCAGGCCCGTAAACGCCTTCGCGAGTGCGCCCACTAATCCAATTTCCTCGTCGGACACTCCGTATGTCAACGCCAGATATCCGACCAACATTCCTCCTGTGGCAAGCAGGAATGATATCACAGTGATGGGAAGAAGTATTGCTGCCAGAATTATATGTCCGATTACGGGAACCATAAATATGGGCTCGTGGCTCTCCACAATAATTTTAAGGATCGCTAAGGGGATCATTAAAAATGCAGCGGGAACACAAGAAACAAGTGTTAAGGGCGCGAGGATAAACGCTCGTCTTCTGTATGTCCGCAACGCCCCGCGCACAAGTTCCCGGGAGCTTATAAGCTCCTCACTCAAGGCCTCTCTCCCTTCAGTATCTTTGCTTGCTTGTAAACCTTGTATACGAATATTGCAAGGAACGGTACAAAGATGGAATTAATCAAGACTGCCGCTGCATTTGCAGCGTATAACAGTTTGTAAACCAAGCCGGGATAATCAAAGGAGGTGGCTGCCCTGTAGAGCAGGTATCCAGCGGGGATGTTAGCAATAAAAAGAACTATTGGGATGAAAAGCACCTTTTTGAACATTCCAAACCACAGGCCCCTCAGATATGCCGCGCTTTTTGAGAGAGCGTCTATCGCCCCCCTATCTTCCGTGGCAAAGACTATGCAGACGAAGAAGGCAAAGACGAACCAGATGCATATCGCAATGAAGACCAGCATACCGAAAAGGAACCTACCAATAATTTCCGGAAGGAAGAATAACATGCTTCTTACTACAAAACCTGCCAGCATAAAAAGTATTATCACTGCCATTACGACAAAGACGGAAATAACAGAAAAGACCATGAAAAGCAGTACATAAGAACCAAGCCTTTGGAATCCCTTAACAATAGCACCCTTCATCCTCAGACTTTCATCTGATACGGCAAATATGAATGCGGCTTGGCTCCAGAAAGCAAGCACAAGGAAGGAGATTATACCAGCGATAGCCATAAGCCTCATCGCAGGGTCTATTGTCACACCCTTAAAAGTCTCGGATTCCCAAAAAGACAGAGCTATTATCCAGTAAAACGCATGCTCAACTGACGCAAGGATTATGGAAACAAAAAACAGAATGAAAAGGACGAAGAACCGTCTCTTATATGTCGCCCATGCCTCCTCAAAAATAGCCCCAAACCCAGGTAACCCGTGCTCGATCGTTGCAGTAGCGGATACCCTCCTGATAATATTCCGTAATGCTCCCAAAAGGCTCGCTGGCCTTTCCTCGGGCCCTGCAAGTTCGGCCTTCTCTTTTTCCTCAGAAGGATATCCTGTAACGTAGGAGCTACACTTGTAGCATTTTCCGGTTGGGGTGGGTTGCTCTACATAGCCGCACTTGGGACATTTGATCTTCTCTGCCATGATACCTCTCTGGAGGTAGACGCAATTCTATGAACTTCCAATAAAAAGTATCACATCAGAGAATGCTCGTCAAATCTCTCTTTCAGGAAGTTAATGAGCCGAGCTAATTAAATTCTCAAAAAGTAGATTTCGATGAGAAGTCCTCAGTTATTGATTATTGAAACTGGCGTTAGGTACGGGAAGGAGTCTTGCTCGGAGGACCCATCCGGAGGGGCTTCAGCCATATTCCGCAATCTATCTTCAGTAGTCAGCTTACCGCTTGTGCGCAACCGGGAGGACGCGATGTGAACTCAAATG
>JARRRI010000082.1:0-5177 GCA_037380845.1 Candidatus Sulfobium sp.
CTTCAGCTCACGCGCCTGGCGGCCGTCGAGAAGCCCGGGAGCACGGTCTGGTATTTCCTCCGCACCCTCTGCAATGCCCACGGTGAGCCGGTTGATATGATGTCTTGGATGCATACAGACCGGGAGAGGGACACTGTCTATCTGAACCTTAATAGCTCCCATAACAAGATCATAAAGATCGCACCGGGCGAAGAACCGCGGATAATCGACAACGGCACAAACGAGCAGTCCGTACTGCTTGCGCTAAGCCCGCAGATCCGCCAGTTTGAATATCTGCAAACCGGAAGCGAAGCCGAAGGCTTTGCGGCGCTCAAGCACCTCCTGATGGATACAACGCCGTGCGACGGGCCCCAGAAGTACTTCATGGTCTGCTGGATGATCAGCACTTTCATGATGCACTATCAGTCCGACCGGGGGCTCCTGCAGGTAATAGCGTCATCTAAGATCGGAAAGTCAAAGGTCGCCGAGAGAATATCGCAGCTTTTCTACGGCGAAAGCTACGTAGGCAAGGGGACCGGCGCGGCCGAGACGAGGGTTGCGACATCCAACCCGATCCTCTTCCTCGACAACCTGGAAAACCGTAACCTTACCCTCGGGACTGTAGACTTTCTCCTTCTCCTGGCCAATAGTTCCCACAAGCCGAAGGCAAAGAGCGGCTCGGACAGCGAGGTCCTTTATCAGAAACTGTTCACCATGGCAGTCATAACATCGATTGAGGCCTTTCCCGGGAAAATCCCGGAGCTTGTAAACAGGACTTTTCCCCTGATGCTCGAACCAAGGTACAAGCTCGACGGCTACATGCATGACGAGATAATGAGGGAGATCTCAAAAAAACGCAACCTTATTCTCTCGGCAATCATGAAGACGATCGGAAAGATGGTGCTGCCCAGACTGTCAGAGAGGACGGACTGGTCAAAGTATCTCCAGATGAAGCATGCCGGCCACGACAAGGATCGCAACAACGAGCACATCTGTACGATGCTTATCATCCTCGAGGCGATCCTTGAATACATTCCCTGGAAGAAGGACACACCGGTGAAGACACAGGCCGCTGAACTTCTCGACCGGTGGGTCAGCTACTGGAACGAGCAGGAGAGCCAGACGGCCATATCTTCGAATACCCTGCTCACCCTTATGGACGGCCTAGTGAAAGAAGTCTGTGTAAAGATCCGCGGCAAGGGGAAGGATCTATGTTACCAGGACCACCCAGAGTTCCACGCTCCTTATCCGAATTACTGCAGCGAGCCAGCTGGGGAAGGCCGGGAAGTAAAAATATATGACGACCCGGAATACCTGCAGACATTCTTCCTGACCGAACCTCATGAGGAACCGGGAGAAAATGAAGACACCTTTCTGGAAAGTTTGCAACGAGTTGAATTCATTGTCACTTCGGCAGAACTTTTCACGTTATTCAACAGGTATTGCGCTAACCAGCATATAAGAAATCCGTTCGATAACCCAACCTCTTTGGGATCCAGGATCGGCAACGACAAGGCGATCATGAAAAAGGGCGGATGGGAATACATTCGCTTCAAAAATGATCGACAGCAATACAAGAAGATCGGCGGCCACTGGTCGTGGAGATTTTCTAAAACAATCAGGGCGATGGACTGATGATAAGACAAAAGCCTATATTTTTTTGCCGGTCGGGAAAAATTAGGGTAGCAATTTTTTCTGAGAAAAGGTTCCAAGGTTCCCCTAAATCATATAACCATATATTACGAAAGAATTATTTATCTCCTTTCTTTGGGGAACCTTTTGGGGAACCGCTAGGGAACCATGGGGAACCTTTGGGGAACCTTTTGACATACCCGCCAAAGATTCCCCAAGAGGTAAGTCTGTGATCTTACAGGTCAATCTTCTACTTAGGGGAAGATGGAACCTTGGGGAAGGTTTTTTTACGGATTCGAATCGACGGACAGCCACATTCCTGGCTGGCAACCATTCTTTTTACCCGAAAGAAAATAGATTCTTTAGGGTTTCTAAAACAGTCTTCGGATTGGCCGATAGATGCAGGCAGCTCAACGGTTTGTATTTAGTCTGTGCGGGGTCTGCATTGGCTCATCGTCTTCAGGTGGCTTGGAACAGACCGAAAAAAGCTAAATCACCAACCGCACTTTCTCAGAATATGCGCGGTTATGGTTACAGCCGGTTCAATAGAATCAATAACTTAGGCCGGTTAGTCCGAAGGAAAAGCGCGGTTAGATTTGGATTTCATCAGATTTTGACCGGGCCGCGCTCCTCGGAGGGGCACCCCCCCTATCGAAAACCTGGGCGGACCGGCCGCCTCCCCTCCCCCATCCATAGCTATAAAATGGCTGGTCTCTCAACGGCGCTTTTAAGAGATTTAATCGTCAGTTTGTCTACTGTTTCTATCTTTGCTTTTCAAAAAGAGGGGGGCGTGGGGGGAACATGCTAAATCATCTGGCCGGTTTTCAGGATTTTCTTATTGTGCTGGAGGGACTGACTCGCGCGACAGCCGCCTCCTATACCAGAAAGGTTCGAGAGTTTCACGCCTGGCTTATCGGAAGCGGCATCCCCGCTCGCCCTGACGGCATCGGCCGGCAACATGTCGAGGCATATCTGCAGTATTGCTTCTACCAGAGGAACTCCAACCAGACGCGTTACACAAAACTCACGGCCCTAAAAAAATTCTGGAGATATTTGAAATACGAAGGGGTGGTCTCCGAAGATATAACCTCTCAGATCCCCAAACCGAAGCTCCACATAAACAGAGTCCAGAAGTTCACCAAGACCGAGATACTTTCTTTTTTCCGGGCGATAGATATTACGCGGGAGAAAGGGTTGCGCGATGCCGTGATCTTCATCCTGGGTGCTTTCTGCGGGCTACGAATCGGAGAGATTTGCAAGCTCAGGCTCGGCGATGTCATTGATAACGGAGAAAACATCGACATAGCAATCCCCGAGGATATCGGGAAAAAGCACAGGGAAAGGACGGTCTATATCTGGAAAGCTCCGGGAACTTTCATCCGTGCTTACACGGCCGTCAGGCTTGCGCAAGGTGCAAAGATCCAAAACACCCTCCTAGTCAGCTATAAATTCAGACGGCCGTCCAGCCGGCCCGTTGCTGCTTCCGATGTCGACGATCTGATAAAACGATACGCCGCAAAGGCCGATATCAAAAAGCCGCGGATCACCTCCCACATGCTACGGGCGACACACGCCTGTGATCTCCGTAACATCAGGGGCTACGATTCCGCAGCCATCGCCGGCAGAATGGGCCATGCCAGCATAGCAACAACAGACCGCTATCTTCCCGATCGGGGCCGGATCCCCAGGGAATACCCTTCCCTGGCGGTCTATTGGAAAGAGTTTAATCACATCTGGAACAAAGGAGAGGCGAATGACAATATCAGCAGTGGCGCCGGCCATCCAGCCAACAAAGATATTTCGGGAGGTGATGCCGTTGACGGACAAACCTAACCTGTGGGGGACCAGCAGAAAGCTTTTGAACAGGCTTTTCGAGGGCTATTATCGGGACTACGGCAAAGAAGCGGGCGGACTGATCGTCAAGGCTATCATCGACGTCCTGGGCGGGTGCCGATTAACCGTTCCGGAACGCCCCTGTAATTCCACCAATGGCCGGGAGATGTGGTTCTTATTTAATTATCTCTGCGAACAGTTCGGTGATGCATCCGGCAAAGAAATAATGCGTGCCTTCATTCTCGAACTTAAGGGCCAGCGTGTCTCCTTCCCAAGTCATCAGGACCTTTACCGCGAAGATCGCAACCGGAAAATCCGGTCAATGTTCACCGGCGGCAACTATAAAGAGCTGTCCACGCTCTTCGACCTCGATGTCAGCCACGTCTGGAGAATTGTCAATGGTGACTGAAGCTTCGCCCATAGCTACAAACATTCGGCCAGATGTTATAATCTCGCATGTTCTACACCGATACAAACGGGCAGGTCCCCGAGTCTCGCAGCACGACGCTGGCCATACTGGCCATAGTCATGGAAACGACGCCTTTGACCGACATAAATTTCGAGCGGTTCAACGAAATAACTCCTATCCTGGACAGCGGAGCCTGGGAAGAACTGTAATCTGCCAGAGTTTGCAATAAACTTATGATATAAAAATCCAGAAGCCGGTCGTTCACACCCTTCAAGGGGCCTGTCAGCCCGGAATCTGTAAACTGTTTCAGGTCAGTCGGGAATCCGAAAGGAAACTCCCACATCCTGGCGGCTAAAGATTTCGGGCTTTTTTCTGCCCTGGAAGGAGTAAGATGAACAAAGAATGGAAGAAGCGCCTGGCCGATCTCCTGAAGGAACACCCCGCCGTCGACGACAAGATCACCGGCCAGATCGAAGTCAACCTGAGCGAAGGCGGCGTCACAAAGCTCTACAAGACCGAGACCGAGGTAAGAGAAGGCGGCAAGGTCAGGGTGATGACCAGGACAGAGCTCTAACGTGGACATAGTCAACATTCCCGTCGCAGACCTGAAGCCGGCGCAGTACAATCCCCGTAAGATATCCCGGCAGATGCTGGCGACCCTGAAAAAGAACATAGAGGAGTTCGGCCTGGTGGATCCGCTTGTGGTCAATAAGGATATGACGATCATCGGCGGGCATCAGAGATTCAAGGCCTGCATCGAGATGGGTTTCGCGGAGGTCCCCTGTGTGGTTCTCGATCTGCCGAAGTCGAAGGAGAAGGCCCTCAACCTCGCGCTCAACAAAGTCACCGGCGAGTGGAACAAGGCCAGGCTCGAAAAGATCCTAAAGGAGATTGAGGATATAGATCTGGAGTTCACGGGCTTCGACGATGAGGAGCTCGCAAAGGTATTCGACGACATCATGCCCGACACCCCGGAGTATGATATAGCGCCTCGCCTGATGGAAGAGTACAACTACGTCGTGCTTTTCTTCAAAAACACCCTGGATTTCCAGGTTGCCTGCAATCATTTCGGCGTGAGGGTGATGAAGGAAGACACCCGCAAAGTCGTCGGCCTGGGAAAGGCCGTCGACGGCACCGGCTATCTGCGGAGTATCGGTAAGTGAACCAGGCGAATGCCTTCTGCCGTGGAGCGCTTACCCGCAGCGGCACCCTTCGGGGCCTCGCCCGGCAATTCCGGGCGAAGAGATCGAGGAAAGGGGACACAGTCCTGTTTAAGTTCCCTGACGGCTCAATCGTTCGCCGCTCGGGACCCCTCCTCGAAGCC
>JARRRI010000083.1:0-2303 GCA_037380845.1 Candidatus Sulfobium sp.
AAGGTCTTAGACCAGCGCCTTTGCGTCCTATCCTTTCGGATAGTTTGCTCTTATCGTTAATCTTCCTTTTTTATACCCGATAATGGAGAAAATATCAAGCCTACTTAGGTAGGGTAATAGAGGGTAATCTTGACTCGTGAAACAAACATCACAGCTGAGGATGGTACATAACAGTAAGAAGTTGCCATGTTTAAATGGTTAGTCATTGAAGTCAAGGTACAAGACTCCTTCCTGAAATGCAATCCTCACATGTTCATATCAATAAGCCGCTGGGAACAACCTAAAGGAGGAGACAGTGAGTTTTGTCCCGGCTAAAACCAGCATAAAATACTTCTTGACACACCACCGATTCGGTCATAGACTTGTTTAATAAGTCTGTTGTCTTCTATAGATTTCACTGTAACAGAAAGGCGTTGAAATGATTGCACATCCGCACACAGGAAAGAACCCCCAAGAAGAAACCGTATGGCATGATCTGTCGACTGGTTATGACATAGCGTTTACAGTTTTGTACAGGGAGAATTCTTTATTTAAGAGAGACAAAGCAGAAGGTAAAGTTCTCCGCATTGACAAATCTGAAATCGAGATATCAACGGGCTTGCCTCTCAAGGCCAATCAGGTGTTATATTGGGCCGATAGGCACAAGAAGGACAGTTTTCATTTGGCTATGGTTAAATGGTCTAAAAAATCAGACTGTACTTACCGGGTGGGCTTATCTATTATGTCGTGACTGCTGATTAGATTCTAAGGCTTTTGTTTTTTTATATGCTTCCCGCAACATATCAATGGACAGTATTAACTCTTTCCCCTCTTCTTCCATAACGAGTTTATAAAATTCACACTCCGTACAAGTCTTTATCATATCTTCAAAAGTAGTTGCATTTTCGCCCTTGCACAAGGTGTTGGCGATCAGCCAGCAGACTCTCCCCGCATTTTTTCCGCCGTTAATCCCGTTAGCAGTGGTCATTCCAGGCACAGGACAGTTGAAGATGCTGTCCTTGCGTCCCTTGCGTTGTTTACCGCACCCATTAAATTCCCAACAATTCTGCTTCACTCTAGCAGACCCACTCCCTGAAATTTACGGCGCCCCGTCAGGTGGGGAAATATCAGATCCTTGGACTGACAACCGATAAAATCGCTAGGCGGAAACCTCCTGCTCGACTTGAGGTTTGGAATACTCCTCTTCTTTGACCTTTTTATAAAAATCACAATACACGCAGGATTTATATTTTTTGGCGTACGTCCCTTGAACCTCTCCGTGGCACAGCGTTCCCACGACAAACCAGCAAGCCCTGCCGCCATTAATACCACCATGCAGACCATTCAGTCCTTCTGCTGTTGCAGCCGGACAGATACATAAAACTTGGACATTGCCGCCTTCCCGTTCCCTTCCGCATTGCTTGAATTCCCAGCAGTTCAGTTTCCCCATTTTCGACCCTCCAAGTTGCTTGTTTGCATCATATCCTGATTCAGAATCACATAAATGTTTCCAAAGTGTCAACTGGATAATTATTTATAATAGACAGCCTGCTATTTTAAAATTCACATAGAAGATACTGATAAAATCGTGAATTTGTCTCGAACATGGCCTGCACGGCAGAGGAGCTGAATTCATATTGGAGTTTACGACGAGAGTCGTCATTATTTTCGCAGCTGTTATATTAGGCATATTGAAGATATTAGACACCCAGCAGATCGGTACGCTATTGGCGGCAATAGCTGGATACGTGCTAGGTCGAGCTACGCAGAGAGCTAGGAATGAGCCATCACGGGCACCAAAGCCAGCACCAGGTGATCAAGCAAAATGAAAGACATTGGTTGACAGCTAATTTATCAAACGCCTTTGACCTAACCAGCCGCTTGTAGGGGCGCGCAAAAAGCCTGCGCCCCACAGCAGTGTGTTACCACCGTGTATTTCTGAAATAAATTCTCAGCAGTTGCAACTCCCAATAACTGAGGATTCGTCGATGTACACACTTGAAAAAGGGTACCGAGTTTGCGACCCAAGGCTCCGCAGAGTTCTACACGTACTCGATAACAGTTTCGTTTTCTAATACCTGAGGATTAGTCGGTGAAAACCGCGCCTACGGGTAGCCACGTCCTCGGTCGGTAGATGTGAGGGCTTTGGGACGCAACTTTCTCTCTGCCTCGAAGGCACCGCTTGCCGTTTATTATCATAAGAAACTGTCGCAGACTATCGTTCTGTCGGACATACGGGAGAGATCAGAATTGAAGCAGATCCTTTTCGTCGGATGAGCGTGTTTCGGGACAAAGACTTGCCGAGTTGCGTCTGTCCATAACTA
>JARRRI010000083.1:2370-7294 GCA_037380845.1 Candidatus Sulfobium sp.
AATGATGCCACAAAAAAGGAAAGCTAAAAAGTGATGGGTTTTGAACCCGGCTTTTAAACGACTGTTAACAAAAACGTGGAAATTTAAGAGGGAGATGGAGGCGCGTTTTTTAAACTTTGCGGCTCTGCGCGGTGAAAATGCTTTCGGCCCGGCATTGCCGGGTCACATGTTTTCGACCATCTCCCAGACGCCGCAGGGACATAAACCGGCTCCCAATGGAGTCCGCCCTGCTTATGGCGTCCTCTCATCATCTTTGAAACGCCTATTCCTCTTTCAAGAGAATCCCCGGACAGGTACCCCCGGCAGGATAGACCTTATCCATAAAGATGGTTCCGGCGCCCCACCAGATTTGAGTGTCCTGGAAAGGATAATAAGTTGGATAATAGGTGATGTAACAAGACCGGCCTCCATCGCATGTCGCAGTATCCGAAACCAGTTCGGACTGGCTCTTCACGGCACTTCCGGTATATGTCTTTACTATGTCGCTGTGCATCCATGGGTCGTTTTGGTCCCATGCTCCCCAGCTTTCGTAAACGCTGTATTTAAATTGATAATCGACGAGTATATATGACACCCTTGAGGACTGTCCCGGACCAATGCTTTCCAAATAGAGATCATGTTTGTCCGCTGACGCCTCCTCAGGGGAATCGAGTGCCGAAAATTTAACATATATATTTTTTATCTCATGCGGGTATATGTCCCATTCGTCCGCGATTCCGTTTTCGTTTGTGTCTACATGGGAGATTGCATCGGTGCTCCCGGCTTCATACCATTCACCATTGATACATGCCCTGTCCGTGTCGTTAAAGATATCAATAGGGGTAGGCTCGCCAATGTCTTTTATCCCAATGGCAACAGCATTGTCTTCGCCTCCGACTTTTCCTTTGAATATCACATAGAGGTAAAGGTCGGTGATATCGACGGGGATGGGATGTTTCTGGAAGTCAAAGTCGAGTTCTGTCGGTTTGTCTGAGGCCAGGGAATTCACCGTCTGAGGTTCTGATATGGAATATAGGAAATCGGGATCATCGACATCAGTCTTGTATTTAGCTATCGCTTCAATCACTCCACTCTGGATCGACTCGGATGGTTTTGAGTTTCTTATCTTTACCTTAACACTTGTAAACTGCGGGTCCGACTGGCTTGCGTCTGCCATTGAATAGACATATTGGGAGGGGGGCGTTATGTCAATCAGTCTGTTAAAAACATAACCGGCCACAGCACCTTCTTCGTTGCCCATTTTCCCTTTGAAGACGACTATGTATTTACCGGGTTCTTTTGCGTCAGCAGGAAGGATCAAATCGAATATGCCGTCCGAATAAGTGCTATTCCTCCCGCTGGCAAGCAATATTCTTTCGTCTTGTTTGTTGTCATAATAGATTCCAAATGTTCCGTCTAAATCTTCATCTGTATTATTCACTATCACGTAGCCGGGAGTCGGCTCAGTTACGTAGCTGAGCCTGATGTCGCCGCGAAAGAAGTAGTTTAGGAGGGCCGCCGAATAGCCGACGGCACGGGGAATGAGCCTCCGGGCATAGTCGTAATGAGTAGCGCCGTCGAGTTTCAATGTAAGCCTCTGGAGGTCCCAGGTTGGCAAGTATTTAAACAGAGGTCCTGGAACGACAAAGTGATCAATCGGGCGCTGGAATGTTGCCTCTCCAGGACATTTTTTTCGCCAATAGGTTCTCTTCTTATCAGGAGCGATATCCACATCGTACTCTTCGTAGCATTGGACTTGGTTACTATATCTTGGATATGGGAAATAATGTCTGTCGTTCTTCGAAAAGCTCTCGGTAAATATAGTGTCGTCGCTGGCGAAGTTCGCATTGGTATACTCGGACAATCCCCACGTCAGACTGTCCGACGGAAGAACATTTTCATTATATTGATCCGTATCGTAAAACCGGGTTATAGGCACGAGACCAGCGGGATCCTTTATCGTCAAATCAACCTTGGGGAGCAGTGGGTTTGCGGCAAATCCACTTATCAAAGGGCTATTTGCTTTTGCCCAAGTTTCAAAGTAGTAATCACCCGTCAGATAATTTATCTTAATGAGAGAATCTTCCGGGTGTGCATCGTTTCTCACATGAGAAGGAACTGCCACATCTTGTAAGAGATGCATCTGATGACCGAGTCCCAGGAACATTTGCGCAAATTCCGCCTCCCTGTCTGTTTCCATCGTCAGCGTCAAAGCCTTGTAGTAGTGATCTCTTGTTCTTTGCCATGACTGATCCCCCGCTGGAAATATCTGTTGTTTAGCGCCGTCTTGGGCCCATAAGACCGCAGACTCTCCAAAGGCAGTAATATTAATTACGGGCTCAAAGGGGGGAACTGGATTCCAAATAGTTATGACATCATCTAAGCCAGCCTCATCTCGACGATTAAGAGGATTGTGGAAATGGTTGTTGTATCGGGCCCTTCCAATAGGCGTCTGCCAGAAAGCCCCGGCATCTTCGAGAAAGGCACCCTCCCTAAGCCACTTGTATGCCTCTTGTCCTTTATTCTTATTTATAAGGAAATGAAGCAAGCCTTCTTGCAAACCGATGCTCTCAAGACAATTCGTCGTTCCGATAACAGATCTGGTCGCTGCTGACTCCGAAAGGTCTCTATGAGTCACCTCATTGTCCCATGCAATAGCAAGTGATGAACCGAGAAGAATACTCACTATAATTACTTTTGTACTAATTATGGTGCTTCGCAGGCTCAATTACTTCTCCTTCCCGTAGGGCCGCAATCCGATTTCGATTCGCTCCTTATTTAATTCCTTTATCAACAACTCCTGTTTATCATCAGGTATGTTCTCTTTGCCAAACAACCGCCGTTTCCTCTCCTTCATCGTCAATTTCTTTAAAGGAATTATCGCCCTGTCCCCTTCCCAAGCGACTTTTTTCTTCATAAGCCCACCATCCAGCTTGAGCGATTCCCACATCGCCGGCCCTATATACTCATATCCTGCTTTAAATATGAGCACATTCATGGGAGTGATATTAGTCAATATTCTCAAACCCTTTCCTTTGATTTCAAACTCGCCGTTCCTGTCGGTAACAGTT
The DNA here is from genome assembly GCA_037380845.1 of Candidatus Sulfobium sp. GTDB lineage: Bacteria > Nitrospirota > Thermodesulfovibrionia > Thermodesulfovibrionales > UBA6898 > JARRRD01. The sequence goes on from JARRRI010000083.1 coordinate 5,421, forward strand.
TCTTCGGCGTCGTAATAGGAGCTCACCCCTCCGGCTGCAGTAGGTATTTCTTTATACCAGACACCAAGCACAACAGCGCCTTCTATTGGTGCTCCTGTCCCGGCATCTACCACTTTCCCCTTATATGGCCCGTCATAATGGACCGGATAACAACCAGAAGCAAGTATCAACACTATGAGAGTGAATAACGCTAAATTGATTTTGCTTTGCATTAACTGCCTCCAGTCAGAAGTCTTTGAATTTCCAAATACCATCGACATCCTTTATGAATATTCCCGGATATGAATAAAGAGTGCCATTTTCATTCGCCACGATTTCATATTCAGCAATACGTTCATATACGCTGACAATATTGAATTCTGTAAAAGTGCTCAGGATAGTTGGGAGTTTATCTTTCAGAGCCTCAAAAATGGTTCTATATCTTTCCTGTGATCTTACAATAAAGAACCGGCCGGCTTCAGCTATGTTCCCATTCTCTAACTCGGTTTTCATTCCCTCCCATTTCCTTTTCAGGAGGGCATCAATCTGCGCCTTGTTCAGAACCGTTATGGCAATCGAATCCGTAAAGGTATTCCCTTGATCGTCGGTTACAATGACCTCAGGATAATATATCCCCTCTGTGGTATATGTGTAACTTACATCCTCCAATGCTTCCCCAGTATAATCAATTACTCCGTCCCCATCAAAATCGACCTGATAGTTGGCAACGGGACCGGGCATCTCAGTTGATGCCCGGAAGTAAGTCGTCAATGACGGAATGCCGCTTGTTATGTTTGCACTGAGCGTGACGCAGGGCTTCAAGGTGTCAGCCTTCACTGAAACCTCATCTCTTGCAACTGAACCGTCACTGTCTACGGCATTGGCAATAATAGCGTTATCTCCATCTGTAAGAGGCACATCGTTTATCACAAACTGATCGCCGTATATCTCGGCGGGAATTCCGTTTACCTTCAGCGATATTTCTTTTGCATCCGTTATGACCTTCCCCTTCACCATCGTAAAAGGCCTGTTTATTGTATCTCCGTCCGGGGGATATGTTACAGATATTTTCATTGGTGTCGCCTGTGAGGGTTTATAGCTCACACGTATTACTGCCGAAGCAGTACCTCCGAAAATGCTCGATGCCGCCACCTCTATCAGGTTGGGGCCTTCCTTCAGGGCGACGCCCTTAGCAATGAACCGTCCGTCCTTTGACACCGTTGCATTGGTCCCATTTACCGTTACAACCGCTATGGGATCGCTTGCGATGCCTTCTACATCTACCGTTGATACCGAGAGAATCGCTCCATCATAAGGGAAAATAATGTTTACCGCCACCGGATTTATTACAATATTTTCCAAATACGGTTGGTCCAATGTATTTCTCAGGTCCCGTGATACCCACTTATCGGGAGAAACGGCCGTCATCCCTCCAGCTATCAAAGCCGGGGACAGTCCCGATTCTACCGCTCTGCTCTGCTCCGCCGGTAAATCAGGGACAGTCCCCTTTGCGACCATCCCCGAAAGCATGTAGCCCGCTTCACCCGTATCGGGGTCCTCCTTGATATAACATAGACCGGTCCAGTCTTCATAGTCCATTGCCGTAACGGGCAGGCCGTTGACCTCCGGAATGCGGACTACAAGGCCCTCGTTTACAGCGTTTGTTATATCGGCCTTTATGTCGTCCGACAGATCCAGATCCGCCAGCACGCTATCGACGTTCGTCTTGTCTATCTTCAACAGATCTCCGACCCCTGCCTCCTGCCCGTTATTCAACTGGATGAGCTTCGCCGTGGATATTGAATCCACCCTGAAGTCGTCTTCGAAGATCCTGTGTTCAAGCACCGAACCCTCCAGTGCCGAAAGCTCCATGAAGGCTTTTTCCCTCTCTAACC
>JARRRI010000084.1:0-4913 GCA_037380845.1 Candidatus Sulfobium sp.
CTGGCAACCCTGTCCTATTTTCTGCCGACAATAGTCTCCCCAAATAATTAATATATAGTCCCCGGAAATACTGTAAATGTCAATACCTGAGGGCAAACATTTTTTTGGGAAAAAATACTCTTCAAGGTAGATGAAGGACCAGAATCGCTCCTCTTCCAACGGACGACGGCTTCTTTGGAGACTCGCCGTTTCGGGGGCCTCTCTCACAGACAGCCCGGGAACGTCTTAGAAAGGAACAGCGCTTCTGATAGGGATGGAATAGTGTCCCGGAGAGTCCTCGTATCTCCGGATCATGGAAAACATCGGATTCTGCCTTTCGAGCGAGGCGTCCGGCATTATTTCCATAGTGAGATTAAGCATCCTGCCGGTCACGTCTCCCTTTACGCGGGCATAGATTCCTTTGCCCTCCATTGCGAAGGAGACTATCCTGAGCGTTTTGCCGTTCGTTTCCATTGCTCCCCTGGCAGTACGGAACATGTTAAGCGGAACAGGGATCCCTCCAAAGGAAGCGGTCCGGATCTCGACGTCGTCAACGGCGAACTTCAGGTTCCCACTGTCGTTCCTGGCCTCGTATTCTCCGGAAATAACACCCCTGCCGCCGAGCCCCGCCTGTCTGAAGAAGGGTGCCTCTTCAATATGTCCGTTTTCAAGGGTTACGCTCAGACTGCGGCCTGCCCTTGAAAAACGTACCTCCCCTCTCACTGTTCCCCCGGCTATGCCCCCGTGGAAAATGATGGCCGGGCTGAGCTTCAGGAGCGACGAAAAACTCAGTCGTCCCGAGACGTTATCGACGGCGAGGATTGCCGCGCCTGCCTTCTTCAGGACGATCTGATCGATACGGACGTTGTAAAAAGGACCTTTTTTCAGGTTGACAACTTCGATTCTGACAGGGGAACCCTGAAACGGGCTGGTGATAATGCCCGAGAGCATGCTCTTAGGTACTGCGATGAACCAGACACCGAATACAATGACCGCCGCTATTATGAGGGCGACGAGGAGTCTTTTCACTTCGGCTTCACGAGGGCGACGGTCATCGATATATTGAGGAGGGTGGGGTCGTCGAAAGAGGTCCTGACCGTCGTCCTTCTGATGGTAAGGATCATCGGCGCGTTCTCGATCTTATAGAAGATGTTCGCCATTTCGTTCATGCTGACCTTCTCAACCTGAATTTCAGCCTCCTCTTCCGTACCATATTCCACCTGTTTTACCCCTGTCGACTTCACCGACTTCACCTTGTCGGTGAGGCCGAGCGACTTGAAGACCTCGTCGACCGCCTGGACAATACCCTCGACGTTCGTGAGTGTCTTCCTGCCCTCGACTGCATCGACACTGCCTTTGAGAGCAAGGTAATCCTGTTTCAGCTCAAGGAGTTCGGCCCTCCGGGAAACCAGACCTGCATGTGCCTTTTTTGCAGAGTTGTATACAGTCCACAAGATGGCGCAGGCAACGAACAGGGTTGCCACAACGGACAACGTTATCGTTTGCCTGTCGGCTTTGATCCTCATGTTTTCCTCTGCTTCGCCGTCAGGGTAAAAAGCGTGCCGTTATGAGAAGAGGGCTTTGTATCGGTTATCGTCACATCCGTCATAATGCCTTCCAGTTCGCTCTTGATCGACTGGACATCGCTCAGGGAGGGGCATTCACCTTTCAGAATTGTCATATCCTTTTCCACGGTGATTTCGTTGAGTTTCATGCTCTGCCCGCTGATCCGGGACAGATTGAGCATCGTCCCCAGAGGGGAGATACCCGTTAAAGAGCTTTTCTTGTCCTTCAGTTCCTTTATGTGGGCCTTGAGTTGGTAGGTTTCGCTCGTGACCCTCTTTTCATCCGGAAACAGGCTTAGGTAAGTCTTCCTCATTTCTTCCCTCACGTTCCGGTTTTGCCTTTCGAGTGATATTGTCATAAAAGACAGGTCTCCCAAGAATACGAGCAGCACAAGTATGGCCAATGCGGCCGTTATTCTGAGTGATTTCCTTGTCTTTTCGGTGTCAACGGTGTAGGCAAATTCTCCCCTTCTGAGGTTGATGGAGGGATTTTTGATCTCCCGCACCGCCTGGTCGGTCCGTGCTTCTCCCTCCAGCCGCTCCGGCGTCGTGAGCAGTCCTGTAAGCTCTTCGGGGGAGGCCGCAGTTCCGAGGATATGAGACAGTTCGACGGACGTTGCCGTCCGCGGGTCGAGACCGGCAGCCTTCAACCTGTGAAGTATTGTCTTCAGGGTATCTTTCGGGAGATAGACCACGAGCACTCTTGATTTCCCATTGCTCTCTCCCAGGATGCGGACATCAAAGACTATGCTGGATGATCCCCCGAGCACGAGACCATCCAGCTCGAAGGGCAGCAACTCGCGTATCTTTGAAACGTCGGAAAAGGGCAGTTCCAGGACCCTGAAGTTGAGAAGGCCGATGGGCAGGCTCAGACAGGATTCCTCCGTACCTGCCGATATGCCTTCCACGTCGAAGGAATAACCATCGCCTACCGGTTTGGAAACCACCTCCCGGCCGACTGCGCCATTTCTTTCGAGAAAGTAAACGCTCAGCTTGTCTTCGGTCAGGTCAATGAAAGCCGTCCCGCTCATGCCCTATGCTCCTCTGAAGAGGCTATGTCACATCTCCTTCCAGTATCTGACCACGGCGCTGGTGCCCGACACCTGGAGGACGCTTTCTATTGTCCTCCTGATACCTCCGGACTCGGCAGTGGCCGTCACATGAAAAAATTGTCTTGATGTCGTTATGTAGCTTCCAAGAGGCATGACAAGACTTTCAAACCCCGACACGTTGCTTATGTTGCCGGGTTCGGCAAAGGGTGTGATCTTCCTGTATTCTATCAGCCTCTCGGCCATCTGTTCATCCACGCCGGGCAGGGACATCAGCACAGGGAGACTTGCGTCGTTTATATTGATCACCCCCAGAGTGTATCCGCCCTGTGAGTACCCCGTCCCGTATATTGTAACATAGGGCAAAAGCTGCTCATAAGTCTTCCTGTCGATTCCCGGGATGAGGAGAAGCTCGTCCACGCTGTCAAGGTAGGCATTCTTTGCGCCTTTTTCCGAATCCGCAAGTCTCGGCTCGCTGTCAGGGTCGGTCCAGTCGGCAATGCGGTCTGCTATGGCAGTCGGCAGTTTTAATGCCTGAAGCAGCCTGACAAACTGTTCATACCGCCCTGTATCGGGGATCCCGTTCTGTTGTATGAGGGAATTCAGGTTGAACTTTGCGTTTTCATCCTCTATGCTTAGCGATACGGTTGTGTCAAGATCGCCGAAGGGTATCTTCCGGGCGATCCGGAAGGCCCCCGGCTCGCTGACTGCCTGCGCCTTTTCGGCCACGATCCTGGCCGCAAGTTTGACCGCCGAACGGGCGGCAAGGGAGAGTTGCTGGGAGGTCTGCCAGTTGGACAGGGAGGTGGTATTTGTATACACCCCATAGGCGAATTCCACCACCATCGCCGTGATGATCGCTACTATCAGGAGCGTGAGGACAAGCGCCATTCCGTCCGAATTTCGGGCCGGCACAAGACCGTAAAAACGATTATTCAGGACTCCGGACCGTCGCTTCAAAGCGTACTTCCTATCTTGGGACGCACCGTCTCATAGAGGCTGACCGGTCTGTCTTTTACCATGACCGTCAGGGTTATCCGGATTTCGTCCGGGACCCTTCGGGTTGACGCCAGGTCCCAGGTCCTGACCCACTTGTTACCGTCCCGCACCTCGACGGCAAAGGCCCCGATCCCTTCCATCAGCTCGACCGGATCGCTTTGCACAGGCGTGGAAACGCTATCGATTTTTTTGTAGAGCACCAGTTTGCCGTCCTTTTGGTCGGCATAGTAGGTGATCAGGGAAAGGCCCGGCACAAGCGGTGAAAATGATGTAAAGGTAAACCTTGAAGACTCCTTGCCGAAGATGTCCCTGTCCTCCACCTTGAAGACCGAATACTTCTGCCACGGCAAAAGAGAGTCGGTTTCCCTTACGATGGTGTCCATGAACATCCTGCATTCACGCAGTTTCAGAAGCGACTCGTCCATGCCGTCCAACGCCCTGTGAGCCATGAAGAAAGTGCTGTAGACCGCGCCAAGGACGATTGACAGCAGGACTACGGAAACCAGAAGCTCGATAAGCGTGAAACCCCTCTCAGTGGGCCTGGTCCGTTCCATTGCCGCTTCCTATCAAGTCTGTAAGTTTCAGATTTTCGTCTCCCCTGCTTACCGTAACCGACACTTCGGATATCCCCGGAAACGGTGAACCCCTGACCACCGCGGCAAAGCTGTAGTCAGAATAAGGTTCCTGGAAGGTCCCCGTAGAAGCTTCGGGATTTGCCTCGACCTCTTCAATCTTGTCTCTGGCAAGTAATGTGGCGACCGTTACGAACCGATGACGCCCGGCTATACCCAGATTATAATTCAGGGTATAGAGCAGCGTTATGAGAAGTCCGCCGATAATGGCCAGGGCGATCATTATTTCAAGAAGGGTAAAGCCGCTATTTCTCTTATGTCCCATTCCGTTTTATCCGTGCCCTTCCGCTTATGGGGTTGAATGAGACCGTTATCCTGTCGTCCTTGTTCCGTAAATGTACTTCGACATTTTCCGCAAGGCCCAGGGGGCCGAAGAATACTTTCACCGTTCCCTTCCTGATTTCTCCCCTGGAAGGAAGGGTGACACCGGTCAGACTCCTTATGTTTTCCGCCTTTTCACCGTCGGGGCCTTTCCAGGCAAGCCGGTAGTCCCGGAGGTCAAAGGTCAGGGAATAGGTCTCTTTGGCATATATGGCGCTGTCGTTCAGATATCTGAGAAGTGAAGCGGTTTTTCTCGCATCGGCATTGAGTGCGCTTTCGCCCGTTCCGTAAAAGGAGGGGATCACCATTGCAGCGAAGAGGGAAAGGATAAAGACCACAACGGCTATTTCGAGGAGGGTGAACCCTGC
>JARRRI010000085.1:0-4774 GCA_037380845.1 Candidatus Sulfobium sp.
TGGAACAGTGAAGTGGTTCAACGAGTCAAAGGGCTTCGGTTTTATTACGACTGAAGAAAACTATGACGTGTTTGTCCACTATTCCGCCATCCAGGGCAATGGATTCAAATCCCTTGCCGAGGGTGACCAGGTCAGCTTCGATGTCGAAAAAGGCCCTAAGGGTCCGAAAGCGATAAACGTAGTTAAGCTGTAAAGCACTTACAGATCCCCCTGCCCCGCAGGGGGATCTGTAAATAACCCTTCTCCCAGAAACTCCAGCATGCCTGAACGATCCTGTAAGTCTTTGATTTAACGGCACAATATTGACTTTTCGCAGGGGTTTGTACTATAAATCTTATAAGGATGACGAGAAGTTAGAATTCTTTTTCGAGGTGAACACATGACTACGGAGACATTCGAGTTCAAGACAGAGGTCAAGGAGCTTCTGGATCTCATGATCCACTCGCTTTACTCCCATAAGGAAATATTCCTGAGGGAGCTTATATCCAACGCTTCCGACGCGATCGACAAGGCCAGGTATGAGTCTCTTACCAATGCTGCGATCCTGGAAGGATCGGGGGAATGGAAGATCAGGATCACTCCAGACAAGGCGACCGGGACTCTCATGGTGAGCGACAACGGCATCGGCATGACAAGAGATGAGGTAATTGAGGCTCTCGGCACCATCGCCCACTCAGGGACGAAGGAGTTCCTCAAGGTTCTTCAGAGCAAGGAGTTGAGGGAGAAACCAGAGCTCATCGGCCAGTTCGGCGTCGGCTTTTATTCCTCTTTCATGGTAGCCGACAAAGTCACTGTCATATCGAAAAAAGCGGGCTCGGCCGATGCGAAAGCGGTCAGATGGGAGTCCACGGTCGACGGGACTTTCTCGGTGGAAGAAGCCGAGAGGGATAAGGCGGGCACGGATGTTATTCTCCATTTGAAGGAGGACGAGAAGAAATACCTGGAGGAGTGGGAGATCAGGAACGTCGTACGGAAATATTCCGATTACATAGAACACCCCGTGGTGATGGACGTGGAAAAGGAATCCGAACTGGAATCCGAAAAAGGCAAAAAGATCAAGGTAAAGCAGGAAGAGGTACTGAACTCGCGGAAGGCTATTTGGCTCAAGGACAGGGCCGAGGTGTCGGATGAAGAGTATAAAGAGTTCTACCGTCACATCTCCCATGATTTCGGCGATCCGGCGGAGATGATCCATTACAGGTCTGAGGGCACATCCGAGTTCGTTGCGCTGCTGTTTATTCCGTCCAAAGCTCCATTGGGGATTCTGTTCAAGGACTTTAAAATAGGTCCCGCCCTTTACGTAAAGAGAGTCCAGATTATGGACCACTGCGAGGAGCTGCTCCCGCCCTACATCAGGTTTGTCAAGGGAGTAGTCGATTCATCCGACCTTCCACTTAATGTTTCGAGGGAGACGCTGCAGGCCAACAGACAGATAGAAATCATAAAGAAAAGCATCACAAAGAAGGTCCTCGATACACTGGGAGAAATGAAGAAGGACGAGTACGAAAAATATCTCTCGTTTTATAAGGAATTCGGGAGAATCCTGAAGGAAGGTATACATTACGATTTTTCAAGAAAAGCACAGATTGCCAGCCTCCTGCTGTTCCCTTCCACGAAGACCGGAGAGGGGAAATATACTACTTTGGAGCAGTATGTCGATGCAATGAAGCCCGGTCAGGAAGACATATATTATATCACCGCCGGGAGTATGGAAGACGCGTTGAAGTCCCCTTATCTTGAGGCCTTCCAGGACCAGGACTATGAGGTTCTCATAATGCCGGACGAGGTGGATGACATCATAATGGGAAGCCTCTTCGAGTACAAAGGCAAGAAATTGAAGTCCGTCATAAAGGGGGACATATCCCTTGACCGGGCGGGCAGTGCAGAAAAGAAAGAGGCGGCTCAGAAATATGAGAAACTCATCGGCGTAATGAAGGAGAAGCTGAAGGGCGAGGTCAAGGATGTGAGACTGTCCGGCAGGTTGACGGATTCGGCCTGCTGCCTCGTTGCCGAAGAGGGGGGACTGGATCCGCACGTGGAACGTCTGATGAAGGCGATGGGTCAGGAGGTCCCTGCCGGCGAACGCATACTGGAAATAAATCCCGCACATCCCGTTCTGGAGACCATGAACGGCATCATCCAGGAAGAAGGGAAAAAAGAGCTTCTGGATGAATACATAGAGCTTCTTTATGACCAGGCCCTTTTGCTCGAGGGCTCGAAACTGAAGGATCCCGCTGCCTTCGCCAGGTCCGTCTCGAAGCTCATGGTGGAAAGCGGTAAAAAAGGTTAACGGGAATAGGGGTATGCAAGGCGAGAAACACAATCAGCCCTTTCAAAAAGGAATCTTCGCATCGTCTTGAGTCTGTTGATTGGCCCTGCGGACCAGGAAATATTCAAAAGGCACGGAAGGGCGCCCAAAAAGATGTTTTGTAGCGATACCCCGGCAGGCTGATGAAAAGGTCCGCGGGTTCGTCATCCTCCGGCTGACCGGGGGAGTTATGCTGAGTAGAAGTCATTAAAGAACCTGGAAGAACCTGCCGGCCTTCGCGGGAATGACGGAGAAGGGGCTCGGAAACGGTTTTTCGGCCCCCTTTGTGCAATGACGACATGATTTTATTCATCTTCCACATAAATGAGTATCTAACACCGTTAGGGCTACACTCTCCAGGGCTCTCCCAAGACTTTTTTGGCGTGCCTTCCGCGCCTTCTTATAGCACAGGAGTCACCTGATGGTACATGTAAGTAATCTGTCTAAGTCTTACGGGCGGCAAGTCGTCTTCGACGATGTAAGCTTTACGCTGAATTCCGGCGAGAAGGTGGGGCTTGTGGGGCGGAATGGCCACGGAAAGACCACCCTGCTCAGGATGCTGCTCGGTGAGGAGCAGCCCGATTCCGGCGTTATCAGCCTGCCGAAGGATTACAGGATCGGGCACCTCTCGCAGCATATCCGGTTTACTGAAGACACCGCGCTGAAAGAGGCATGTACGGGGCTGCACAGGCCGGAGGACGGCAGGGATGAGACCTTCAGGGTAGAAGCTATCCTTTTCGGTCTTGGTTTCTCCCCCGACGATGTTATGCGTGATCCTCCGGACCTTTCGGGGGGATATCAGGTCCGTCTGAACCTCGCCAGGGTGCTTGTATCCGACCCGGACCTCCTTCTTCTGGACGAACCTGGCAATTACCTCGACATTCTGTCCATACGCTGGTTGACCCAGTTCCTGAGGAACTGGGGGAAGGAAATGATCCTCATTACCCATGACAGGGACTTCATGGACGGGGTGACGACCCACACCATGGGTATCCACCGCTGCAGGATCAGGAAAATGCCGGGTCAGACGGATAAGCTTTATCAGCAGTTGCTGGAGGAAGAGGAGATCCATGAGAAAACGAGAAGAAACGACGAAAAAAAGAGGCAGGAAACCGAGCGGTTCATTAACCGCTTCAGGGCGCAGGCCAACAAGGCAAAGGCCGTCCAGTCGCGGATCAAGGCACTTCAGAAGAAGGAGAAACTCGGGAAACTGTCCGAAATCAGAAATCTCGAATTCGAATTCACCTCTGCCCCATTTACGGGAAAGAGACTGGTCGAGATTGAAGACCTGGCTTTTTCCTTCGGTCCGGATGTTCCCCCGCTCGTCGATGGCCTGAGTCTCTCCGTGGGGAAGAAGGACAGGATAGCCGTGATCGGGAAAAACGGGAGGGGGAAGACGACTCTTCTGAGTCTGGTGGCTGGAGAACTCCAACCGTTGAGTGGAAATATAACCCGGCATCCTGACCTGAGGCTTGCTTATTTCGGGCAGACGAACGTCGAGCGGCTCGACCCATCGAAGAGCATCGAAGAGGAGATCCTGGATGTCCATCCCTGCGGAAACCGTGGAGCTGCAAGAGCGATATGCGGGGCGATGATGTTCGAGGATGACAGCGCCCTGAAGAAGATTGGCGTCCTGTCCGGGGGAGAGAAAAGCCGCGTTTTGCTGGGAAAGCTTCTGGTGACTCCGGCCAACCTGCTCATGCTGGATGAACCGACGAACCACCTGGACATGGAATCGATCCACTCACTGACAGAGGCCATCGATGCCTTCGACGGGGCGGTCGTGATCGTGACGCACAATGAGATGGTGCTCCATGCCGTTGCCGAGCGACTTGTTGTGTTCGACGGAGGAGACGTGCGCGTTTTCGAAGGCACATACCGGGATTTTCTGGACCGGCAGGGATGGAAGGATGACGTGGAATACAGGCCGTCCGGGAATTCCGGTTCCGGTGGACTGGTGACGGCCCCCGCCAGGAAGGACGTCCGCCGGGCTAAGGCTGAGATCATCGACCAACGTTCCCGGACTATCGGGCCGTTGCAGAAGAGGATAGCGGATGTCGAAAAGTCGATAATGAGGCTTGAAGGGCGGATCGATAAAGAGACTGAGGTCCTTCTGCAGGCGTCAGCAGCATCCGATGCGGAAACCATCGGGAAATCCTCGCGGAGTATCCATCAGGCGAAAAGGGAAATAGAGGTCCTCTTCACCGAACTGGAAGAACTGACCTCTGAACACGATGCGAAATCAAAGGCGTTTGAACAGAAGCTCCTTGAGATTCAGGGGATCGCGTAATGGCTTGCCGGCCTGTTTGTCAGCTACAACACCGTGATCCCGAACTTCTTCAGCTCCTGGACAAGGGCGCCGATGGGAAGGCCCATGACGTTGAAATAGTCGCCCTCTATCCTTTCGACGAGAAGGGCGCCGAGACCCTGAATTCCATAGGAGCCGGCCTTGTCGAGCGGCTCTCC
>JARRRI010000086.1:0-6810 GCA_037380845.1 Candidatus Sulfobium sp.
GGTGCAGGCTGGTGTTGATCTCTACACCGTAAAGGAGCTTTTGGGCCATAAGACCATCACAATGACAATGATGTATTCCCACCACAACCCGGAGAGTTTAAGGCATGGCGTAGAGGTTTTAGACCGGAATGGTTACAATTTGGCTACAGTAGAAGAAAAAAGGGCTACAGCTTGCGCCGTAACCCCTTGATTTCGTTGGTGGCGGGGAGAGGATTTGAACCTCTGACCTTCGGGTTATGAGCCCGACGAGCTACCAGACTGCTCCACCCCGCGACAGTCCTCTAAAATAACCTATCAGCCTCCGCAATGTCAAACCTCATTCCGAAAAAAACGTTAATTTTCAGCTTATAATAATGCCGCTTCTTACGTCACCGGCGGTAGTAGGATTCTACCATATTAAGGTAATCAATGAACCACTGCGGATTGATCTTGTTTATGAAACAAAGTCTCTTTCCCATCGTGTCCTTTATGATCTCTCCGTTGGGGTCAAGAAAAAGCAGAAGACAGTCATTGTTGAAATGGTATTTCTTGCCGAGGTCTTCCTCCTGCTTGGTCAATTTCTTCTTAAGATCGATCCTGACCGGTATAAAATCCTTCATCACCTTCGCCGCTATGGACGGGTTGCCGTAAACCTCTTTCTGCATTGCCTCGCAGCGCGAACATCCCTTACCGTAATAGAAATCCACAATAAGAGGTCTATTTTCCTGTTTCGCTTTTTCCATCCCCGTCTTGAGAGAGAGCCACTGAATGCCTGCGTCAGCAGCAAAGGCAGTGACGGAGAACACTAAACCTACGATCAGAACAAGCGCCCTATATCTTTTCATCTTTTTCCTCCCCGTAGCATTAATCACTGCATATCTTTCTATAATATCACGCCCCGGAAGTTTTCCTTGCGGAGGGCATGCGTCCGGGTTAAGATAACGAATGACCATAAAGGACTTTATCGAACGCTTCAGACGAGACAGGGAATTCCGTGCCCAGACGGCGGGCTACCGGTACGTGCCTCCTTCACCTGCGGTCTATGCGGAACTCGACCTTCCGGAAGAGGTAAGAGGTGCACTGGCGCGGGAGGGAATATCCAGGTTTTACAGCCATCAGGCAAAAGCGATCGATTCTGCCAGAAAGGGTGAGAATATGGTCGTCATGACCCCCACGGCAAGCGGCAAGAGCCTCGTTTACAACATACCGGTGGTCGAGTCAATACTGGCTGATGCCGGGGCAAAATCTCTTTACGTATTCCCGCTGAAAGGGCTCGAGCAGGATCAGATGAGGGCGCTGAACAGCCTTTCCTCGTCAATCGGCATCGGCAATGCCGGAGAAGTATATGACGGGGACACTACGCCCTACCGGAGAAAGAAAATAAGGGAGGCCCCTCCGAATGCGGTCTTCACCAACCCCGACATGCTCCACCTGGCGCTGCTTCCGTTTCATGACAAATGGGCCGATTTCTTCCGGCATCTCCGTTACGTCATCGTCGATGAGATCCATAGCTACCGCGGCGTATTCGGGTCTCACGCAGCCCAGATATTCAGGAGGCTGAGGAGGATCTGCAGCTACTACGGCTCCTCTCCCCGCTTTATAACGGCTTCCGCAACAATAGCCAATGCCGGGGGCCTTGCAGAGCAGCTGTTCGGACTGCCCTTTACGGTAGTGCAGGAAAGCGGAGCGCCTTCTGCAGGTAAACATTTCTTCTTCGTCATGCCTGTCAACAGTCCGTACACCGCAGCGACAAACTTTTTTGTCGACTGCATGAAAAGCGACGTCAGGACCATCGTCTTTACGAAGTCCCGGAAGATCACCGAGCTCATTTACAAGTGGACCGTGGAGTCTGCCCCGGAGATCAGGGAGAAAATAAGCCCTTACAGGGCCGGCTTCCTTCCGGCGGAAAGACGCGAGATCGAGCGGAGGCTCTTCAGCGGAAAGCTGCTGGGAGTTGTATCCACAAGCGCCCTCGAACTGGGAGTCGATATCGGAGGGCTGGACGTCTGCATACTCTGCGGCTATCCCGGCTCCGTTTCCGGCACATGGCAGAGGGCGGGCCGCGCGGGCAGACAGGGGCGGGAATCGATGATCGTCCTTATCGCCATTGAAGACGCGCTGGACCAGTATTTTGTCCGTCATCACGGCGAGTGTTTCGAAAAAAGTCATGAGGACGCGGTCATAGACAGCGATCCGGTTTACGACACCGGGAAGCTTACGCCGCTCATCGATGAGCTCGTTGCCGAAAGAAACCTGTCCCGGGGCAGGGAAGGAGATATCTGGTTTTCTACCGACCGGAGGCCCCACCGGAATGTCGGCATACGTTCAATCGGCGAAAGGTTCACCCTGGTAGACGAAGGAGGCAGGTCCATCGGTGAGGTTACCGGGTGGAGGGTCTTCAGGGAGGCGTTTCCCGGGGCGATCTACCTTCACAGGGGACGGCAGTACCGCATCATCAGGCTGGACATCGAAGGGAGGAAGGCTGTGTGCACACCGGTCGTCTCCCGGTATTACACCCAGCCGCTCACAAGCGGTGATACCGGGATAGTGAAAGAGAAGGACAAAAGGGCTCTGGACAAAATCGCTTTCAGCTGGGGGACACTGAGGATAACCCAGAGGGTGACCGGATATGACAGAAAGAGGATTCATGACAGGGTAACGATCTCGACACACGATCTTGATTTGCCGGAACACGTATTCGAGACGGAGGGACTCTGGACAGTTATTGATGCCGCAACACAAGCCGCCATAGAGTCAAAAGGCTTCGACCTCGGCGGGACCCTCCACGCGGTCGAACATGCCTCCATAGCCTGCGTCCCTCTCTTTGCGCTCTGTGACAGGGGAGACATCGGCGGCCTGAGCCATACTCTTTTCCCCCAGCTCGGACGGCCCGCCATCTTCGTGTACGACGGCCATGAAGGCGGGGTCGGGCTCTCACGCCGACTGCTGGACGTGGCCGCGGAATGGCTCACTGCCGCTCTCAAAATCATTGAAGAATGCCCGTGCGAAGGCGGCTGCCCCTCCTGCGTTCAGGACCCTCAGTGCGGCAACAGGAACGAACCGCTGGACAAGGATGGGGCCAGGTTCCTGCTAAAAAGATGGATAGCTTAGAGAGCCGTTTGAACTGCCTGAACCGTCTAAGCCGTTTGAACCGTTGGAACGACTTAAGCTATTCGAACGGTTTTAACAGTTACTTTAGACCCGGCCCTTCAGCCAGTCTTTGGGGTTGATGACGTGGAACCTGCCGTTTCCGTCCGAAAAGACGACCTTTTTGATCCGGGCGTTCAGGATCAACCTCTTGCACATCATACACGGTTCCGAGTGACATTCTCCTGACCCACTGTCTTCTCCGGAAATATAGATAGTCGCGTCCCTGAGTTCGTCAACGGAAGCCCTGATGATGGCGTTCGCTTCGGCATGGACGCTGTGGCACAACTCATAACGTTCGCCATGAGGTATCTCGAGTTCCTTCCTCGTGCACTTGCCTGCATCGAGACAGTCTTTCATGCCCGCGGGCGCACCGTTATAACCCGTGCTGACAATAATATTGTCCCTGGTTACGACCGCTCCATACTGCCGCCTGAAACACGTGGCGCGCGCCGATACAGCCCTGGCGATATTGATAAAGTATTCGTCCCAACCGGGTCTCCGGTGTTTTTTCTTCCCTCGCGACGTCATACAGATCCCTTCCAAACCTATTATAAATAAACCTTCCGCCTTTTCGCCATATCGCAGGTAACTGTCCTCTCAGACCTACGAAGAGAGGCAACGGCCTTCACTTTTTCCAGAAATCCTTGTTCCTGCTGAGCCTGACCTTGAGTCTCCTGGGTATCCTGTCTTCAGAAAGTCCCAGCCGAAAGGCCAGGTATTTCAGGGCGGCTTCCAGATATCCATAAGGTATCCATGACCATTTCTTCTCTCTGAAAAGAAAGGCCGTCTGCTCCCGGAGGAACCTCATCCCCTCCCCCGAAGGGGGCACCATGTCCAGCATCCACCTGTTCCTTCCCAGAGCGACCCCGATGTCGAAGTATCGTTCGAACTGCTCATTGAGAGAATAACAGTGAGAATGGTATACAATTGCAGAAGGTTCATATGCAACCTTGTAGCCCTTCAGGATCAATACCGAAGCAAGGAGCATGTCTTCGTTCATTATGGTTTTTTCCGGAAAGCCGCCGGCATCTTCGAATTCTTTTCTCCTTGCCGCGGAACAGGCGTTAGAGAAGAAGAAGGTCCTTATACCCGCAGAACTGATGTCGTCCCTTCCCTTTATCCCCGCTTTTTCCGGGTAGTTAAATGCCCTCGCAAACCGTTCCAGAGGAGCGGCATCTTCGGACGCAGTCTGTCTTCCGTAACAAAGCGCAACATCTGCCGCCTGCAGCGGTCGCAGAAGATTTTCAACTACGCGTTCATTTGCCGGCAGGACATCCTGGGTCATGAAGATCAAAGGATCGCCGGACGACGATCTGGCCCCCAGGTTCCTTGTACCCCCGTGATCGAAATCTTTCCTGTCTATGAGGATAGTCCTTGCACCAAGGGCTCTGGCGACCGCCGCCGTGCCGTCAGAAGAGGACGAGTCGATAACGGTTACATCACAAGGAACGGTCTGGAGTTTCAACGACTCCAGCAATTCCGGGAAATGCCGTCCCGCATTCCTGGTCGGGATAATAACGCTGACGATATCTGCCACGCCCCTCGATCCTTGTTTTTATTACCGGCGATTCAGGCAGCAGGGGCATATTATCCGTCATGCTCCGGCCTGACCGCGGGCACCAATGCCTTCTCCGGACTGTCTGACCAGGTCGGGCGACAACCAGGAGAGGACAGCCTTGCCCCGCCGCTGTTTGGACTGCATTTTATTCTAACTCAGGCCGCTCCAGTTCTGCACCGGGAGCCTTGGTAAAAAGCAAAATTCCTGTGTTATAATTTACTAATGCAGGAACCGGAAGTGTCCCAAGTAGCTGCAAGGCCTTTCCTGGGCCCGGATGACCTCCCGAAAGTGCCGTTCGTGATGAACAGCATATCGTCCCGTTTCATCCGGGAGAACCTCGTGGTACCCCTCGACCTCAAGCAAAATACCCTGAAGGTGGCCATGGCCAACCCTGAGGACAGGGAGACAATCGATGCCCTCAAAGTGGCCACTTCGGCGGATATCCAGGTGTGGGGAGTGGACGTCAAGGCCCTGAATGATTACATATCCAAATTCTACGGCCAGGAATCCCAGGATATCAACAGGATCGTCGAGGACATGGGTGACAAGGGCTTTGAGTTCATCAGGGACGAGGAAGAAGACGTGGGGCACCTGAAAGACCTGGCGTCGGAGGCGCCCATAATAAGACTGGTCAACCTTCTCATTACGAGAGCTGTAGAGAGCAGGGCGAGTGATATACATATCGAGTCTTTCGAGGACGAGTTGAAGGTCAGATACCGGATAGACGGTGTTCTGCACGAGTCTGAAACGACCCCCAAGAAACTTCAGGCGGCGATCATATCCAGGATAAAGATCATGGCGAAACTGAATATCGCCGAGCGCAGACTGCCCCAGGACGGCCGCATCCGCCTCAGGGTCGCCGACAAGGAGATAGACCTCAGGGTTTCGACAATACCGGTACTTCATGGCGAAAGCGTCGTAATGAGGATACTCCACAAAGAAGGTATTGTAATTGACCTCGACCTCCTCGGGTTCCCGCCGAAGACAAAGGCCTTGTTCAATGAGCTCATCAACAAGCCCAACGGCATTATTCTGGTTACGGGTCCCACGGGGAGCGGTAAGACGACGACGCTTTACGGCGCCCTGGACAAGATAAATTCTCCCGACCGGAAGATCATCACCGTTGAAGACCCCGTGGAATACCAGTTAAAGGGAGTAAACCAGATACAGGTAAAATCACAGATCGGCCTGACTTTCGCCAACACGCTCAGGTCCATAGTAAGGCAGGACCCCGACATCATAATGATCGGTGAGATCAGGGACCTCGAAACGGCGGAGATCGCCATTCAGTCGGCCCTGACCGGGCATGTTGTTTTCTCTACCCTCCATACAAACGACGCGCCCAGCGCAATAACCAGGCTCCTTGACATGGGCGTCGAAAACTTTCTCCTCTCATCAACCGTCAGGGGCATACTGGCCCAGAGACTCGTCAGGGTCATCTGCCCGTCCTGCAAGGAAATCGACCAGTCCGCGGCAGACAAGGAAGAGTTGGCGAAAATAGGCATCGGAGCGGATGTACCTCTTTACCGGGGCGCAGGATGTGAAAAGTGCGCCTTTACCGGATACTACGGCAGGGAGGGGATATTCGAGCTGCTGGTAATCGATGATGATATCAGAAGGCTGGTCCTCAGGAACGCCGACTCGAACGAACTGAGGGGATCCGGCAGAAAGCACGGGATGAGGACCCTTCTTGAAAGCGGCGCCGAGAAGATCAGGGCCGGGGTCACGACCCTTAGCGAGGTCCTCAGGGTAACCCAGGAGGTCTGATTGCCTATCTTTTCATACAGGGCCACCACTCCCGACGGTGCGATCGTAGAAGGCGTGATAGAAGCGACCGATGAACGGACGGCCGCCGACAGGCTCAAAAACACCGGCGTCATTCCGCTGAAGATTTTTACCCCGAAAGAAGGCTCGAAGAAAAAACTGTTCGCGCGGTCGGCGAAAGGCGACGTCCTCACGTTCACGACCGAACTTTCCTCTCTCCTTAGCGCTGGGCTACCGCTGGACAGGGCTCTCAATATCCTCTCTGAAATATCGGAGAACAAAGAGATGAAGAGCGTCATTCAGTCCGTGCTTAAGGCAATCAGGGAAGGCAGTTCGTTCTCCGATGCACTCCAGAGGCA
>JARRRI010000087.1:0-3918 GCA_037380845.1 Candidatus Sulfobium sp.
AAACAGGTCGGGGGCTTGATGCGAAAGGTGACATGACAAAGTGGTTATTTGACCACATTCTACTGGGTGAAATAACCGCTTTCTCCTACTTGGGTGGGGATAAGCCTGCAATCTTTCGGGGCCTGAAGGCCCACAAGCGGCACTTCCTCTTTCACGGAGACGCAGAGGGCGCAGAGCGTTGAAAAGTTTATATTTTCCGCTGAGATGCTGGCAAACTGAAAGACAGCGGCACAGCGTTCTCCTTATAGCATCTGCTATTAGATCGAGTCTTTTTCCCTCCCCTTTGGTAAAGGGGAGGATAGGAGGGGTTATCTTTTGCCTCATAACTCTTCCTTCCACCTCTTGGCTTAAGATGGGGATATAACGGAATATTTTCTTTTATTTTTGGGACCTTTTCGCTCTTTGTGGCCACAAAAAAAGGCAGTCCCGAATTTTCGGGACTGCCTCGTACTAGAGAACGTCAGTGTATTAGTTACAAGCTGATACTGACGCTGAACCGCTCGATGCATCAACAGGGCCAGAATGCGAAGTGGTAGTCGTGCTGGTCGGGGTGCAGCTATGGCCGGTCGGATAGTAGAAGGTTACGGTGTAGTTAGTGAGGTCTGTAGGAAGATTGTTAGCCGTAGTGCTGCCAGGAACCGCCACAGTCCCCGTTGCCTTAGTAAGCCCGTTGCCGTCCTTGACATAGTACGTAACCGGCGAGGTGATCGCAGTATCGCCACAGGTTCCAGTCAGACTGCCAGTGCAACAAGGAGCAGGAACCCCATCGGCTGTGCAGGAGCTATTGGTTATCCATGCTCCCGAAGCACTGATGGAGATTGAGTTACTACCAATCACCGAGTTGCCGATCTTGACGTATGCCGTATTCACACAGCTGAAGCCCTCGTTGTCCTGTACGATCTCGGTCACTTTGTAGCCTACAGTGTTATTCGTCCACATGTATGTGTGAGTAAACGGGCCACTAGTATTACCAACTGACAGAGGACTTCCGTCACCCCAGTTCACATATACGCCAGGGGCAGTATCGGTATGGGCGGTAATTCCGCCAGAGAAACTAACATCCATGCCACTTATGGTCGGTGTGATGGTGCCGTCGCAGGTCGGACCCTGATGCACGTCGGCAGGTGTAACAACCTGAGTTGCTGAACCTGCTCCCGAAACAGTCAGCGTCACTGTCTCTGGACCATAGGGTGTGCTATACTGGTGGGAAACGGCAACGCCAGTGCCCGTTGAGCCATCTCCGAAATCCCAAGTGTAATTGCATGTCACACCTGTCGGGCATGATCCTCCGCTTGCATTAAAGTTCACAACTCCTGCATTCGAGCTGTCATCCCACCATGTAAATGAAACTCTGCTGGGCTGAGCTGTGCCATCGTGCATAACCGATGCGGCTGCCGCCAGACTGGCCTTATCCATATACGGTGCACCGTTCGTTGTGGCACTTTGTCCGGCTGAACCTCCGTGACACTGGCCGCAAGCGAGATCCAGATCTACGTACGCTGACGGGAAATTGTTATGGTCAGGGTCAGCCACTGTGGGAACATCCGTTCCCGCTGATCCCACAGGGAAAGTTTCGTAGTTAGCATCCGTGCTGATCCTGAAAAGGTGAAGCCCATCAGGCATGTGACATACTTGGCAGGCTTTCACGGGATCGTCTGCACTTACACCATATAACGGGGTCCCCGGGCCAGCGGGATGCTGAATAGCTGACAACGGCTTCCCATAAGGGTTGCCCGGGTCCTGAACGTGGCAATCAAGGCCGCACTCGTTGTTCCAGGGAGCGTGGGTGTCAATACCGCTGCCGCTGTCCGTCAGTGAGTCATGGACATTATGGCATCCCGCGCACCCGCCGTCATTCGTTATGAAATGGCTGTCGTACATACTGGAATCGCCTAACTGCCCGTAGGTACCGGAGAACCGAGCGTGCGGGCTGTTCAGGTAGCCATTAGCATGGCTGGTAATACCGAGGCCTCCGCCATGGCCGGCCTTGATCCTGAGCTGTTCGCCGATCTTCAGGGTCGACGCTTCAAGCGGAAGGTTCTTACCGTCAACCTGCCTGTGGCAGTTGTAGCATTTTTTGTTCTGGGAGGCTGCCATCGCTGGGATATTCCCGCTCATAACATCCATGTCGAGGTTAGGATCGGCATAGGGGTTGCCATATGGATTTGATGCACTATAGGATCCTTGGTGTCCATTGTTAACAGCATTATGACACAAAGAGCAGAGAATTCCGAAGTGATCCCATGAAGAGTACGGCTGCGACGTTCCGCTGTCATCCGCTGCCGAGAGATTTACTATGTTGTTGATGCCGGGGAATGACGCCTCAGGCTCTTTTGTCGTCTGAATGGAAGCATCAGCCGTCCAACCCGTAGTGTGGCAACGCCCGCAGGCATAGCTTGCCACAGGCTGGTTTGCATTCCAGGTCTCGCCGGCACCGCTGCAATCAGCCTCTGTTGTATACTGCGAATCGCTGCATACACCAAGGCCCGAATCAGAGACGGCTCTGGGGGTATCGCTCAGCCAGCCGTCATAGATCCAGTAAAGGGCCTTGCCATTTACGGATGAAGGTGACGCAGGCGCCACGCCGTTGGCAGGAACAGCAGTCGTCCAGTCATATCCCGGAACGTCGCTGCTGCCGTATTCGATCGAGGTTGTCCAGGGGATACCGTCGGCTGGTCTGGACATGTTCTTGTGCCCGCCCTTAAGGTAGCCACTCATGTTGTAGCCGTGACCACCGTTATGGCAGTAAAGGCATTCAAAGGTGGCAAAATAATTGCCAGCGTCTGTCCAGCTATTCCCGCATTTGAGGCTGCTGGTGGACCATGCGTAACCTAAGCTATTGCAATCGGTCTCGTTCAACGCCAAGACCCAGGCAGGCGCGATGCTTGAGCAGTTTTCACGCGGACCTATGTCGTCGATGTTCAACGTCGCAGCCGGAGTACCAGCCGGGGTGCTTGGATAGGCGCCCACGCAGGTACCGGTCTGACTCGGCAACGGATAACTCCAGCCGTGGGTCGTGGCATCGTGGGTGGCGCCGTCACCGTTGAACACGTCTGGGGACAGATCCTGCCCTGTTCCTACTGCCTGGGCGTTGCCGCTTGTAAACATCATCGGCAGGGCCAGGAAAAACAATGTTGCTATAAATAGCAATGTTGTCTTGGTTATTTTCATCTGCTAACTCCTTAATTTTAGGATTTTTGATTTTTGCTGCTAACGGACGCCGGACGCAAAAATGCCTTCCGTCCGGTTACGTAGGTAAGAACTTTTCTCTTTATCGACACCTCCTCGGTGTCTGCCATTCTGAGAGCCGAAGGTCTTCAAAGGGGGGTTACCTCCGGCGTCGTAAACAATGGCAAGAGGCATACCAGGGATAGGATAATTTTTGCGGTCTTGTAAGTCCTTGAATTACAACGAGTATTTTACTATGACTAGTTCGATCAGAGAAAATAGTGCAAGGTGTTACTTGCACTATAAACTGCATACAGGGGAAGATTGGAAAACAAAAAGCCAATACAACGGCGCTTCTTTACCGATGCAATCTGAACATTGCAGTATTTCGGTGCGATCTTGCACCTAATCTTACGACCGCGACAAAAAAACGCAGAAAGAAGCATGAGTGGATGCCCGACTGAAAACCTCGGGCATGACGAAAGGAGGCCCGGACTCCTGCTCCTGGCCGTCATTCCGAGAGCTCGCCCTCGAAGTTCTCAGTCGGGGGCAATAGTCGGGAATCCTTCTTGCCGAGACAACTTGGATACCCGCCTTCGTGGGTATGACGGCATTCAGGGACGGTCACAAGACTTTTTCACTGCGAGGAGGAAAATTCGCCGGAACGGCGATAGCGTTTATAAATGTCCGCTCTCACGGCGGAAATTTATAATAATCACCCCTCTGCGTCCTCTGCGTTTCTGCGGTACG
>JARRRI010000087.1:3960-8427 GCA_037380845.1 Candidatus Sulfobium sp.
GCTTCATTATCTGCTGAAGCGACTGCCTCAGCATAGAGCATTCCTCGGCCGTTTTCGAGACGTTGCCTTTGTTTTTGGCAAGTGCGGACGCGAGATATGTCCGGTAAAAATTCGTAAGAGCCTGCTTCCTGGCCTCCCTGAAGCCCGGCACTTCTTCGCCTCCCGCTGTTTCGCCCGGAAATAGGTCCGCCTCATTGATTACCGGATCGCCCGAGACAGCCACGGCCCTCGCTATAGCATTTTCAAGCTCCCTGACATTCCCTTTCCAGTGCCTGTCCCCCAGGAGCCGCATGGCAGAAGGTGACACTCCTTGGACCTTCTTCTCATATTTTTTTGAGTATTTTTTTACAAAATGAGCAGCAAGGAGGGGGATGTCGTCCTTCCTGTCCCTGAGCGGAGGCATGCTTATTGTCACTACCTTCAGACGATAGTATAGATCCTCCCTGAAGTTTCCCTTTGCAACCTCCGTTTCCAGTTCCTTGTTCGTTGCGCTTATGACCCTCAGATCAACCTTTTTGTCCTTATGGTCCCCTATGGAGCGAAATTCCCCTTCCTGCAGCACACGCAGGAGCTTGACCTGGGTTGCTGGGCTGAGGTCTCCGACCTCGTCCAGAAAGAGGGTACCGCGGTCCGCTTCTTCCAGGAGCCCCCTCTTGTCTCTCAAAGCACCGGTGAAAGCCCCCTTTACATAACCGAAGAACTCGCTTTCCAGTATCGTCTCGGGCAGTCCGCCGCAGTTTACGGCTATGAAGCGGCCTTCCCGCCTTCTGCCCTCGAAATGTATGGCCCTGGCCACAAGCTCCTTGCCGGTGCCACTTTCCCCGGTAATCAGGACGGAAACCGACGTGGCGGCGACGTTTCTGATCATTTCGTAAACCTTCAGCATACCCTCACTGCCGCCCACCAGTTCGCTAAAGCCTGATTGCCCCTCCAATTCCGACTGGAGATAGCGCTTGTCGTCCATGAGACGGACCCTTTCAAGCGCCCGGTCGATCAACAGGATCAGTTCGTCATACTGAAAGGGCTTGGTAATGTAGTCGTAAGCCCCTTTCCTGATAGCCTGGACGGCGGTCTCTATCGAGCCGGCGGCGGTCATTATGATAAACGTCTTCTCCGGCCAGGACTCCCTTATCCTGTCCAGAAGTTCCAGCCCGTCCATCCCGGGCATTATCAGGTCCGCCAGGACGAGGTCTACGTCGTGAGCCGCCATCATCTCCAGCGCCTCCGACCCGGATTCGGCCTTCAGCACCTCATAATCCCTCTCCGCAACGATCATCCGCTCCAGCAGATAAAGGGCATCCTTTTCATCATCAACTATCAGTATCCTACCGTTCATAGCATTCCTGCTTTCAAGCTTGCAAGCTTGAAAGCCTGCCAGCCTCTTAAAGCCTCCAAATCAGCCTTCTTTCACAGCCGGCAGGACAACGTGAAAGGTCGAGCCTTTTCCTTCTTCACTTTCCACCCACATCCTGCCGTTATGGTCGGAGACGATACCGTAGGAAACAGCCAGGCCGATACCCGTCCCTTCGCCGGCGGCCTTTGTAGTAAAAAAGGGATCGAAGATCCTCTCGATATTCTCCGGGCTTATGCCGCAGCCCGTATCGGAGAAGGTGATCTCCACACCTCCGTCGGCCTCCGCCTTAAACGACCTGGTCCCGATGGTGAGGCTCCCGCCGCCGTTTTTCATCGCGTCTACGGCGTTCATTGTAAGGTTGAGAAACACCTGATGAAGCCTGCCGGGGTCTCCCATGACCTTAGGCGAAGAGGAATCCGGTTCCATGACGATCGACACCTTGCTCTTTGAAAAATGTTTGCCTACAAGGGCAAGGGCCTCTTCGAGGTTGCTGTTTACGTCCACTTCGACGTTGGCCTGTTTGTCCGTCCTCGTGAACCTCAGCAGGTCATCCACGATCTTCTTGCATGCAAGTGCATGTTTTTCCAGCATTCTAAGATCCTGGTGATGTCTTTCTTCCGGTCTTATCTCCCGCAGCAACAGTTGGGAAGACCAGATTATGACGCTGAGCGGGTTATTGATCTCGTGCGCAATGGCAGACACGAGCCGTCCCAGGGCCGCTATCTTCTGGGTCTGCATAAGCCGTTTTTCCATCTCTTTCTTTTCTACCAGCATCACGGCCATTTTTTCAACTTCCTCGGAAAGCGTCTGGACCTCGTCACCTGTTTTTATATTTACCGCAGATGTCAGGTCGCCCCTGCCGATCGACCTGACCCTTTGGGCGATCAGGTTTATGGGAGCAGTCACCTTCCCGAGCGAAAAAATCACCGCGGCCACGGCCGACAGGTAAATCAGAAGAATTCCGGCTGCCAGGCCTTTGAATACGTCGAATATGGGCTCCACTATCTCGCTTCGGGGTATTTCCGTTACGAGAGACCAGCCTATGGGTTCGATTTTTGCTTCGACCGCATTATAAAGCCTGCCGTTCTCCGCCGTCGTTTTGCCGTAATTGTCCCGGCGAGCGCCGGGAAGCTTGAAAACGGCCCTCCTCATAGGCTCTCTCCCGCTGCCGTGCACGACCAGCCCGCCCTTGGCGTCCGCCAGGAGTACGTGCCAGTCCGGTCCCGTCCGAAGATTTTGGATGCTCTGATAAAGCATCCTGAGGTCCAAAAGCACTTCTATACGCCCTCTCGGCAGCGGGAAAACCATCGAAACGCTTGTATCATCATGTCTTCCCATATGAAAAACTGAAATCGGGGCCTCCGACAGAAAATTCCCCATGCGCGGCCTGTCAGGATGGCGGCTGAAGTTGATCGCCTGCGATTGAGGGTCCCTCCTGACTCGGAGCACATCATCATTTCCGTCGAAAAAAGCTATGCTTCTGATATCGGGGTTCTCCATAAGAAAAGGCGCAAGAAGGTCTTCTACAGGTATAGACCGGTTGAGCCTTGCAAAAAACAAATTATACTTGAGACCATTCTCCACTTTCGACAGCGATGCCTGTATCTCGCGCGCCGCAAGGGAGGCAAGCTTTTCATTTTCCTTGTACGAAACTCTGAGAAGTGCGTCCGACATCAGATAAGAGACGAGCAGAATGATGCAGAAGGCTGGAACCACTACCGCCACTATCACATGCAGGACCGCCTTGAAGCGTATGCCCGTGAAGCTTTTGGAAAGTTGGAAGAACTTGATAAAAGAGAAAGCTATAATAATCGCGAAGAGGGTCCGGAACACCTGGGTTGGTACATGCACTGCCCTGAAGAAATTCTCGTAGTTTAGAAAAGAGGCGGGGAAGAAATCCGCTTTCTGCGTGATGCATAAAGCAACAGCGTAAAGGGCGAAAGTGCCTGCAGCCGTAACCAGATATTTTCTCGACTTCGCGGAAACAGCCTTTCTGCCTGCCATCAGGGCGAATGAAGCCATAACGGCGCCGGGAAGTCCCATGACATACCGCGAAAGAATGCCTGCATTTGCGATTGATCCTTGCCCCAGCCCTCCCCGGATGAAAAGGGCCGAAGACAATATCACCCAGACGGCGGCCAGGAAGCCCGGCAGGAGCCGCATCATAGAGGATTCCCGGTCCTGCCCGTAGGAAATCCCGAATTTGCAGAGAAAATAGAAAGATAACGGCAGCAGATAAAGCCTTATTATCTCAAGTGGAAGGACCAACCCGCCGTACAGCAGATTGAACGCACCGCCAATCTCGTAGGTCCCATGCAGTATGGCAAAGACCGCAAGCGTTCCCCACGGAGTTCCGATCAGGTGCTGGAAACGGGGAGATTTTGAGGACGAAAAAAGCTGGAGCCCGATTGCAATACCGAGCATAAAGAAAGCCAACCCGTACAAAAGAAATACCACGGGCATAAAGGCAAACTGACTTATGCTGAGATATTGCATCAAAGGGACGACATCACAACCATCAAACGTATCTTCAATAATAACACAAACTTACGGCAATGGGTGATAACTGGTCCTGTTTCATAACGAGGCCGGCCAGCTGGAAAAAAGTGCGAAAAAGAATACATTTCACAGCAGAGAAGAGAGAAGAGGCAATTAAGCCACAAAAAAGCACACAAATCACAAAATAAAACGACTTTCTCACGGCAGAAACGCGGAGAGCGCCAGAGGGACAAGAAGTTTTTTGTTTTCCGCTGAGACGCCGGGAAACAAAAAGTACCGGCACTGCGTTCCCTTATAGCATCTGCAAATAGGTCAGGTCTTTATCCCTCCCCTTTGCTAAAGGGGAGGACAGGAGGGGTTATCTTTTCCCTCATAACTCCCCCTCACCCCCTCCCGAAGCGGGTCTCCGCGAAGGGTCGCTACGACTTAGCTTAAGAGGGAGAACTATGGAATATTTTCTTTTATTTCTGTGACTTTTGTGTTTTTTGTGGCTGGTCTGCGCTTGCCTGAAGCGGCAAAGGCATAAAAAAAGGCAGTCCCGAATATTCGGGACTGCCTTGGACATCAGAACGTCTTCTGCTTAGTTGCAGTCTGTTGCGCTTACAGTCGCACTG
>JARRRI010000088.1:0-4174 GCA_037380845.1 Candidatus Sulfobium sp.
TGCGGCCTCCATATGGATGCTCGTGGCGATGGTGGTGGCCGTCAGACAGGCCCTTGATTACAGGAGCACTCTCCGCGCAGTCGGAGTGTGTCTGATAGGATGGATAGTCCAGGTAATTGTCTTTGCCGTGCTCTTTTCCATTCTGGGAGTAAGGCCCGGCTGAGTTACCCCGGGGTTTCAGAAAGCGCGGAGTGAACATCGGAAAAGTCTTGTAACGGCGAACTTCCATGTTACCCTGAGATTTCTATGCAGTGTCAGGGCTTACATCTGAAGGAGTCTTTTATTTATATCAATTGCGGCCATCGCCCCCTCGCCGGCGGCGATGATGGCCTGGTCATTCCGGGTGAGGGGGCCTATTATGTACAATCCGCTGAGAGAGGACTCATACTCTCCGTTAGTGATATATTTGAACCCCTCGGCGTCTCTCTTCAGCTTTAGGTCGGATAAAAACCCGTCGTTGAGTTTATAGCCGAAATTAGACATTATCGCTTCGCAGGAGATCACCCGGCCGTCCTCCAGTTCCAGCCCTTCGACCCTTTCGTCTCCGACTATCTTTTTGGGGCGGCCCGTTATCAGTACGATACCCTCCTCCTTCAGTTCTTCTCTGTATACCTCGGGCACCTGGTAGAAATAGAGGATCAGCGTGATGTCCTTCGTGAACATCTCCTTCATGCCGAAGGCCAGGTGGACGGTATGAAGGGAGTTGCCGAGAATGACGAGTTTCTTGTTTGTGGTATGGTAACCGTCGCAGTCGATACACGTATAAAATCCCTCTCCCAGGAATTTGAGGACATTCTCAACAGGGGGCAGATTGTCGTATGCCCCGGAAGAGACGATCACAAATTTCGAATAATACCTGTCGGACTCGGTCGATATTTCGAAATTGTCCTGCTTGAGCACTTTGACGACAAGTCCTTTTTCTATCGTCACGTTGAAACTTCTTGCCTGTTCCATCCCGGTTTTTATAATGTCCCTGCCCGGAATCGCTTTTTGAGTGAGAAAATTCTCGATCTTCCTGGCGTGCCATGTTCTGCCCCCGCTCCGGTCTATGAGAAGGACTCTGCGGTTGTACCTTCCAAGATAGATGGCCGCCTGAAGTCCGCCGGGACCGGCCCCTATGATGATGCAGTCGTATATCCCTTCTTCCGCCACAATAAAATTGTAGCAGATGTGGAATCCCTCTCATAGCCGTTTCAATCGACTGCATTTACGGGCGTCATACAGGGTTAAAGATGAAAAAAGTGTGAGCTGTATTTCGGTTCTCGTCTTGCCGGACCCAGGACTGGACAGCTTCCTGCCTTGTCAAAGCGGCAGGGCCACCCGTGTAAGTATTTGCATGGGACCCGCTTCCTTTATCCGTTTCAGCTGCCCGCGGTCCCTCACAAGAAGCGCCCCGGCAAATCCCAGAGAATTTATGGAAATGGCTTCGAAAAACTCCTGCGATCTCGGGACGAGGAGCATCCAGGACCGCGTCATCAGGAGGCAATAAGGACCGCTCTGCCTTCCCGGCCCGTTGCCTTTCGGGGAAATCAGACCTGTCCTGCGGAGCATCGCCGTGTAAAGCGTAAAAGTGTCTTCCGCGGAATGCAGGAGACCTTGCTCCATTCGGGCAAAGACGTGCCGGAATGGAAAACCGGGGACCGTTCCGAAGTCATCCCGGAGAGTCGCGGCATCCAGCAAAGGTTCAACAGGTACGGCCGGACCTTCAGGGGCGAGGGGGAGGGGGACCACCTGAAGGTGTTTGTGTTTCTGGCTGGCTCCCGCGGCTTCGCCCCCGTTATAAAAACCCAGACAGTCGTATTCGGCCATACAGGCAAGAAGCGCCTCGAAGTCCCCGGGCGTAAGAAGCATCTCCTGGTCTTCGAATTCACGCGTTACGATCAGAAGATGATGTTCCACAACGTTGAATTTGTTCAGGAGTGCCACATGGGTGTCCGAGATGTCCGCGACAAAGAGGTCGTCTTCGTAGGGCAAAAAGGGGTTTACTTCCTTCCCGGCTCCAGCCTCCCCTTCCTGCTTCTTCTTTGCTTCTTCTTTCCGGGCAAGGATCGATAATATCCTCACAAAGAACCGGACCCCCCCGTCTTCAATAAATTCGTATTCAGTGGGGACCGGATGGAGTGCTCCTGTGCTTATCGCCATCTGTGTCTTCCGCACGACCTTATCCCACAGTGTTCCGCGCTTAAGCAATATCACCTGGCCTCCTTGCCTTTTCAGGTCTTGATCAGAACATTGCACCGGTGGCAAACAGGAAGAAGATACCATAAACTTTCCCAAAGCTCAAATAAAGGAACGACGCAGACTATGAGCAGTTTCATAATCGCATGCAGTTTTGGCCGTCATTCCCGCGATGGTCGGTGCGACTCTGTGCGACTCGATTCGCTCAGACAGCCCAAAATTCTTAATGCGCCCCCTCGGTCGCAGACCTGAAATTTTCGAAGAGTGACTCCGCAGCGACCAGGGTCTTTAACCCGAGTTGACTCCGTTTTGTCCGGAGGTAAAATCTAAGTGAGGGGCCATGGGTATTAGTAACAGGAGGTGTTGCATGGCACAAAAAGAATCGAAGGAAATGGTCAAAGTTGAACCGACAAGGCCTCTGTCGCGCTTCGAGGAGTTTGAAAGGGAGTTCGAGGACTTTCTCAGGCGGCCCTTTTCGATGATGATGCCGTCCTGGTGGCCGGTTCCGAAAATTCCGGAGGGCGGCGCCCCGGCCGTCGATATATTTGAAGACAACGGCAACGTGGTCGTGAAGGCGGAGATGCCGGGTATGACGAAGGACGAACTGGACGTAAAAATAGCGGACAATGTGTTGACCATATCCGGTGAGAAGAAAAAGGAAGAGAAGGTCGAGAAACAGAATTATTTCAGGATGGAACGTTCCTACGGAAACTTTACACGGTCATTCAGCCTTCCTGCCGATGTGCAGACCGACAAGGTAAAGGCACAGTTCAGGGACGGTGTCCTCGAAATAACCATTCCCAAGACCGCCGAGGCGATCAGGAAACAGAAGAAGATAAAGATTGAGTGAAATGAAGGATGAGAAGCCCGGGCCCCTCACTCTTCTCCCGGGTCGTAACCCCCCCGCTTCCCCCCAGGGGCGTCACTCCTCTCACTCTTTCCTTCCCTGGGACCTGTTCAGGGCGCTCAGGATGGCCCTGAATGATGCGACTTCGATGTTGGTATCGATTCCCGCACCCCAGAACCTCCGGTTGTCCGCTTCCTCTATCTGGATATAGGCCACGGCACGGGAGTCGGAACCCTTATCGAGAGCGTGCTCGTAATACGAGATCAACCTGAAATCCGTTTTGACTTCATTACCGATTGCCCGGCTGAATGCGTCGATGGGACCATTGCCCCTTCCGGCGATCCTTTTCTTGTCACCCGTGATGTTTACCACCGCCGAGACCAATGTCTCCGGTGAATCGCAGGTTTCGGCCTGTGACGAGTCTTGCCATTTCTCGCAGCTGTCGAATGAGAAAGGAGACGTAGCCAGCAGGTATTCATTCTCAAATGCCTCCCATATCATTCCGGTAGTAATCTCTTTACCGGTCCTGTCGGAAAGAGACTTGATTGTTTCGCCGAATTCAGGACGCATATCCACGGGCAGCCTGAAGCCGAATTCCTTTTCCATGAGGTAGGCAACGCCGCCTTTTCCCGACTGGCTGTTTATACGGATCACCGACTCATAAGTCCTTCCCACATCAGCCGGATCAATGGGGAGATACGGGACTTCCCAATGAGGTGGCCTTTGTTCGCGGTAGGCGTTCATCCCCTTGTTGATGGCGTCCTGGTGCGAACCAGAAAAAGCCGTATATACCAGTTCACCCGCGTAGGGATGCCTCATATGTACATCGATCCCTGTACACCTTTCGTATGTCTCGACGACCCTGTTGATATCGTGAATGTCCAGTTCCGGATCGACCCCCTGGGAGAACATGTTCAGGGCCAGGGTGACAATATCCACGTTGCCGGTGCGTTCGCCGTTTCCGAACAGTGTTCCCTCGATCCTCTCGGCGCCGGCCATGAGCGCGAGTTCGGAAGCGGCAACGGCCGTCCCCCTGTCATTGTGTGCGTGGGCGCTGATAATTACGCTCTCCCGGTTTCTGATATGTCGGCAGAACCACTCGATCCGGTCGGCGTAAACGTTGGGCGTCGCCATCTCTACAGTCGCAGG
>JARRRI010000089.1:0-4142 GCA_037380845.1 Candidatus Sulfobium sp.
CCCCTGGCCTGATATCCTATGAGGACTATCCATCCGTTAGGCACCTTCTTTACCCCTGCGGTTCAATCGCCCAGAAGGGACTCTTCTTTGCTACTTCCGCGACTGCGGCGAGAAAACCTTTAACATACGCCCCGCTGCGCGAAACATAGTCTTTATCCAGACGCCGCCGGAAGAAATCCAGCGAAAACAGGCCGACAAGGTCCTTAAGTGCAACGATACCTCCCTCGGTTTCGGGCTGGTATCCTTTCCAGTTTTTGATGTGCTCTTCCGACCGGAAGAGGTTCATCGTGCTTCAGGCATGGGGCAGGTGTTCCATCCATTTCGAAAACGGAACTGACACATACCCCACGATCTCCTCCGGATCGGCCTTCAGGACCACCCCGTCCTTCATCTCCAGGTGCATCGGTGCCCCACAGTCAAGGCAGGGGGCTTCGATTGTTACCGTCTTTCCGGGAAAAAGCCAGCAGACCGCCAGCGATTCGAAGCCTCACTCGGCGAACCACTTCTGGTGGCCGTCGATCGTGATCCTGTACTGTGTGGGGAGATTGCTGAAGGGTGCGAAACTACCTATATAGTCGGTCTCCGGAAACAGCCAGATGCCCGGTATCCCCACGGACATAAGGTCGTGAAGGGCCTCTCGGGCCTCTTCGATCGGGACTTTAATCGCCGCTGCGATATCGGTATAGTGCGGGGCGCGTCCCGTTGCCACCAGCCTCGTGATGATCGTATTGTACGTTTTATCCAGCACTTCTGCCTCACTCATGGCTTCTTTCCTCCTCCCTCTCGTCAAGGGTTTGAACACGGTCCGGATCAGTACCCCTCCTGCCTCTCTGAATATCCATTCTGTGCTGTTTCGTATCACGATAAAATATCATCAACTTCTGATCGCGTTGCATCCGACTTAATAGCAATATAGCGCTGCAGGCCGCGACTGTCAAGGGCGGCGTACTATGTGATTCCGTGCAGTTAGTCATCGGTTCGGGCGGGACCGTCCGGACAGAGACCCATCGACTGTTTACCGAGGAAGAATACAGGAAAGTTATTTCGGCTCTGCCCTGATAAAGCCGCGTCCGGAAGCGAGCTGTGGACTCCTCTTTCACTGACAATTATATTTCCTGCGATTGACTTTCCTCCTTGACGGTTTAAAATGTGATTAGAACATACGGAGGTGTGACATGGCAAAGGCAACGAAGACAAGGCTTCTCAGCTTCGACATGAAGGACAGGCCCGGACTGCTTGCGGAGGTCACTGAGGCGCTGGCCGGAGCAAAGGTGAATGTTACGGCCCTCTGCGCATACTCATGGGACGACACCGCATATTTCGACATGACCACGGACAGCAACGCAAAGGCCAAAAAGGCTCTGGCGGCGCTGAAGATCAAGGTCGGTGAGGGAGACGCCGTCAGTGTTGAGATAGCCAACAAGGTGGGAGAACTCCGGAAGGTGGCCGAGCTCCTCGCCGGAGGAGGGATCAACATAATTTATATGTACGGCACGGCGTCTTCGGGCAGGACGTCAACAGCGGTTATCAGCACATCGGACAACAGGAAGGCGCTGAGACTCATCAATAAGTAGGGAAACATTTGCTTGTCCAGGCAAGGGCAGACTCCGTCTGTGATTTTCTTCCCCCGGGAATTTCCCTGGAGTCCCCAAAAGGCCGGCCAGGTGCCTCCAAGAAGTGATCCGGCTTTTTTTCAGTGATGGCTGCCGGTTTCACTTGGCGAGCCTCAGATCAGCAAAGCATGCCGGCCGACGATTTACAACGGCAGCATCCCATCAGTTGACAACTTGTTAGTAAAGTTGGCAAGCTTATTAAGAAATCTTAATCTTACAGCGAAGAAAGGCCATTTCTTTCTCCTTCAGGAGAAAGAACGGGGGTCTGAATAAAGGTCTCTATTTTTCGTGTTTACCGAAGATTTTCTGACCGGCCGCCGCCTTTTCTGTTATAATTTCACAGTTGGAGTTATAGGTAATTTATTAGCCTGTGACCGCGTCCGGCTTATTGAAAAAGAGGCGTTAAAAGTCGAAGTCCTCACCGTGAAAGAGACCGGGATAATCGTCGATACAGTATCCGACACCATGCAGGAGGCCCTTGCAAAACGGGGGCAAGATCGAGATAAGATGGATCGGTACCTTCAGGCCGCTCTTCATTTCAGGATGGCAAGGTGCTGAAGGAACCGCCGAACCCGAAAGTCCGGGACTAAAGCCGGGACAAAAGGAGGCGGTTTTCATGGCTGCCCGCCTGTCCCGCGGTTAAAATCGTCCCTGTTTGTCAAATGCAAAGAAGAGATTTCTTATCATGGCTGCTCAAATCTGCGTGGGTGACGCTCGGTTTGGGGGGCCTTGCCACCCTGCCCTATTTCTACCACTCCCGGAAAGAAGGACCCCTGCGCTTCATTAAGGCGACGGAGGAGGAAAACATACCCAGGAGGGGAGTAAGACAGGTGGATTTTTCCTTCGCCGGCATGTCGCGCAAGGTTTTCCTCGTAAGGAAGGACAAGGAGTTTTTCGTCCTTTCCCCGACCTGCTCCCACCTTGGATGCCTTGTCAACTGGAACTACCTGAAGCATGAGTTCGACTGCCCCTGCCACGGCGGCAGGTACGATATGGCCGGCCGCGTTATCGGGGGCCCCCCGCCCAAACCTTTGACCAGGCTGCCTTATGTGGTTAAAAAAGGCTTCCTTTACGTGGGGATGAGGACGTAGTGATAGATTTCATAATAAGGCTGCTTGACCGCTGGTTTAAATTAAGGGAGCCGCACAAGAATTTTCTTGCGAGGGCGCTGCCCCCGAAGTTGAGCCCCTCCTACTGCCTCGGCGGCATGGCCTTTACGGCCTTCCTCATCTCGGCGGCCACCGGACTGCTGCTTTCCATATATTACGTCCCGTCGGCAAAAGAGGCGTATCCGAGCATAGTAATGCTCCACGATAAAGTATGGCTTGGATGGCTGATACGGAGCCTCCATAAATGGTCGGCGAATTTCCTCATAATATTCGTTCTCCTGCACGCAGTGAGGGTCTTTGTGCACAAGGCCTACAGGCCGCCGCGGGAACTCAACTGGATGGCCGGGGCCGCGGGGTTTGTCATTATAATGGTCTCCGGTTTCACCGGGTATCTGCTCCCATGGGACCAGAAGGCATACTGGGCCACCGAGGTGGGCACCGGGATGGCAAAGACAGTGCCCGGTGCGGGGGGATTCATTCTGCGGCTGCTGCGGGGCGGGCCGGAAGTGAGCGGCGCGACGCTCGTCAGGTTCTACAGCCTGCACGCGCTGTGGGCGCCTTTCATGCTGCTTATGATATTCTGGGCCCATTTCCACATGGTCAAAAGACAGGGGATATCGGGGGGCCTCTAGATGGCAGACGGAAACGGCAAGAAAAGCCTTTACCCGGACTATCTCCCTTACGTGGCGGCGGCCCTGCTTGTGACCGTAGAGGCGGTCCTGGCGGCGGCCCTCCTGTTTCCCCCGCGCATCGGTCAGGCCATAAACCTGGCCGCGCCGTACCAGCCGAAGCCGGAGTGGTATTTCCTCTGGATTTATCAACTCCTCAGATATTTCCCCGGCGGGTATGCAATTTTTGGAACCGTCATCATACCCATACTCCTGATCCTGGTCTTTATATTCATGCCCTATATCGACAGGGGTAAAAATGGAAGAACGAAGGCGGCCGTTGCAGCGACGGTGCTTCTCGTGCTGCTCGTGGTCCTCACTCTGATAGCGGCATTCAGGCCGTAAAAAGAAGCCGTACCCTCGCAGGGTGAAATACCTTATCCGGAAACCCGCTGGATGTTATAAACATGCTATGGCTGAATTTTCATTAACCCTGGAATCCACCCGTCCCCCTCTCCGGAATCATAACTCCCCCTTTCCCCCTCTTAACTTAAGAGGGGGTGCCGAAGGCGGGGGCGTTATTCCAAAGAGTCCCGAAAGCTTTCGGGATCTGGCAAAGGGACCTGCCTGCCGGCCGGCAGGTCCGCTGTCTGAAAACCTGGATTCTCGATGCGAGTCCCGAAGCGGGTCTCCGCGTAGGGTCGCTACGACTTCGGTGAGAGTCGCTTCGACCCGATTATTACCTCGGGAATGACGAATTCGTAATGCAATTCTTTTATACAACATCAGGGGGTTTATTAACGGCACAATCA
>JARRRI010000090.1:0-4117 GCA_037380845.1 Candidatus Sulfobium sp.
CTCATCCTCCAGAATGTTCCCAGGAAAAGGAAAATGATAGCGACGATCACGTAAGATATGAATCTCTCAGCCTTGCTCATGAAGCCCTCCTTTTCTCCTGCCGGCTCGCAGGCTTGCCAGCATGTAAATGCGGCACCTTACCGCCCGTCTTTTCGCAGTATCTGTCCAACGGTAACCGGTCTTTGAAAAAGTGAAACCGTCTGATGGCGTGCTTATATTCGGCAACGCTCTCCGCTGAGTAGAGCCACTCCTCGGCGGAATCCTTCCGGTCGCCCTTCAGGATTGCCAACTGCTCTTCCAGGTATTCCACCCTCTTCCTGAGCGCCTGCAGGTCATCAAGGGGAGGGGCGGCAGGGGCCTGGAGGGTTTTAGCCCCTGCCGTGTGGGACCGCTTGGGGGAAGAAGCGGCCTTCATCTTACGGCAGCCTCGGCTTTCTTAATGAAGGCGGCCGTCTGTCTTATCAGTTCCCAGCCCTCGCTGTTGATCGCCTTGAATTCGAGTGACGTGATCTTCCCGTCGGAAAGGGCCTTGCCAGCCGCTTCGGCCAACTCACCAAATTCCTTCACGGTCTTCAGGAGTTCCTGCGATATCTCGGCGGCGCATGGATTTTCGGGCGGAAGCAAAAAGCTCACGCGCCCGAATCTCTCCTCAAGATATAGGATCGGTGCGTGCGCATCCTCGACCGGTTTGCCCAGCGCCAGGCTAGTCTCTACTATGTGCTCAACCCGGTCCACGGGATTCAGGGACCCCGAATCGGTGAAATCGGCACTGGGCTCCATCCAGCGATAAATCTGGCGAGTCCC
The DNA here is from genome assembly GCA_037380845.1 of Candidatus Sulfobium sp. Lineage (GTDB taxonomy): Bacteria > Nitrospirota > Thermodesulfovibrionia > Thermodesulfovibrionales > UBA6898 > JARRRD01. The sequence continues at coordinate 805 of JARRRI010000090.1, forward strand.
GAGCCTCAGCCGTTTGGCGAAGTCGGCGGCCCTGGTGCCTACGGCGCGGACAATCGACTCATAGGAAGTCACGGCAAAACCTCCATATCTTTGCCATTGCCGCCAGAGGTGAGGGACCGTAAACTGTTTCAGTAGAGATGGAGCCTTTATATGGACATCCGGGCTGCTTGCATCCCCTGCAGCTCCGCCACTTGCCCTCCACAGGACACCAGGCCAGGGGCGATGCGGTGTGCTCCGGCGCGGCCTCACCTACCAAGGATGCCGCGCCGGAGGTCCTCCCCGTCTGGCACGGTGTGACGCCTGCTTTCGCGACGGGCAGATTAAAGGGCGGACGGATTGGACATGCTCTCAAACCGCGAGACAGTTTTGGAAGTCTTAGGCCGGTCCGCCCAGCCTTGAAATCAAGGGGAGCGCCCGGCAGGTCATCCGAAGTGATGGCCCTGGGTTGGCAGGCAACGAACGGCCCGCCAGGCGCAAAATTCCCCGCTGTGTGATATAATGACGCTGCTAGACGATCATTTTCACAAGGGGGAAGGTGTTTTTTGAGAGTGCTGTCATGTGCCTTTTCTGTCGAAATCCCCAGTGCCATCATAGACCATAGTACAGCGTTACTGAACAAAAGTCAAGGATTAGTTAACCAATGAGAGCCGGAATTTCAGAAATTATTGACAGAATGAAAGAGGGGTTCGGATATCATACGGACACAAAAGTCGCCTCAGCACTGGGAATAAGTAAAGCTAATCTTTCAAATTACAAAAAAAGCGGAACCATACCATATGAAGCACTGTCAAGGTTTTCTGAACAAACGAATTGTTCTCTGGATTGGTTATTGTTCGGTATTGGCTCAAGACTTCGCGGAGGATCGGGTGCCTCAGGACTACAGGAATCTGTCAGTTTAACCCCTCGCGCCCGGAACTTGCTAAAAAAGGTGGTTGCTTCTGTAGAAAAATACCTGAACAGCGAAAACCTTGATCTGAATCCGGATAAGAAGGCTGAACTGATAGCCATCCTTTACGAGGACCTCCTGAAAGATGAATCGAAAGAGGCCGAGATGGATAAAACAATTGCGCGCCTGGCGGGGCTGGCAGCCTGATGTCCGACACCGAGAGCAAGATCATCAAGCTCTTGAACTCGGCGAAGAAGAAGGGCGACGAAGAAAATACCGCGGATAGGCGATTACAGAAGTCGAATTTAAAGAACGTTGTCATTGTTCTGCTGGCTGCCTGTCTCCTGGGGTTAGGCATCTGGACTTACTCGTTCGCAGGAGCTACAAAAAAGAAAGTCGCTGTTCTTAGCGATCAGATCACCAGTCTGCGGCAGGACCTTGCCGTTGAGACGGCCGCGGCAAAGGAAACGGAGATCCTGAAGGAAATACAGGCTTATGCCGACAAGCTGCGGATAGCAAACGTAAGGGTCTCGAACATGAATCATGAAGTGAGGGTGTCGGGGAAGATAACAAACACAGGCTCGCGGGAAATTGAGGATATCGAACTCACATTGTTTTGCCTGGATAAACGCGACAAGCCCGTCTGCGAGCAGCATCATATCGCCTCATCCCCGGATTATGAACCTCTTAAGAGATATCAGAATAGACGATTCAGGGTAATGATGGGGAATGTACCTTCAGAATCCAAGGAGATAGAGGTTATCGTAACCGACATTGAATTTGCCGATTAAATCTAAATGTTCAAAGGGGGATTGTGTCGAAATTGAAACGCTTTATTTCCATTGCCATCATAACCATCGTCGCGTTCTTTGCCTTCGTTTGGTATATGACCCGGGGTGATGATCAAGTAATTCAGACGGCCGTTGACAGAGCTGCTGCCATAAGTCCTAGCGAAACTGAAGCGTGTGTCTATTCCAGGGAAATGGTAAGGGCTGTCCTCGGGACGCCATCCACCGCCGACTTTCCTTACGACGCATGCAACGCAAAAGTTGAAGGGGACACGGTGACGATCTCGTCTTATGTCGATGCCCAAGACAACTTCGGAGCAAAGCTTCGGACTCCCTATGCGTGGGCCGGCCGCTATGATCCGGCTGCAAAAAAATGGAAAGTGGACTACTTCGCTATGGGTGACAAGATCATTATCGCGGACGGAAAACCCGCGAGTCCTTAATTCATGTCTGTCTTCGTCCGTAATGGCAGATTCGTGGTCGACTATCGGCCACAGGGAAGGCGAGGGCGGCGGATCCGGATGACTCTTCCTGCCAATATAACGCGGCTGGAAGAGGCCGAGGCGATTGAAAGAGAACTAAAACATGCGGCAAAGCCAAACGAAATCCAGGTACCCAAGAACCGGACGGTCGGCGACCTTTTTCGTGAATATCTCGATTGGTATGACCTGCACAGATCCCCCACGACTTACCGCGACTGCGAGGGGGTTTTTAAAAATCACATCAATCCTCATCTCGGGCAATATATAGCAAACGAGATATCAATAAATCATATCAACGTCTACAAACGCCTCAGGCACGGCGAAGGCGGGAAGAACCGCACAATAACTACAGAGCTCCACTACTTTTCCGGCTTTCGCAGGTGGGCGGCCAAGCTGGGCTTTATTGAAAAAAAGGATTTCAACATCGAGCGTCTCCCCTACACGAGGCCCATTCCGATAGTGCTTTCCCTTAAAGAGGCAATAAAATTGATAAACGCGGCTGAGCCGTTTTACAGGGGTATCTTTATACTGCTTTTTACCTGCGGATGCCGGCTCAAAGAGGCCCGTCAACTGAAATGGACTGAAGTCGACTTCCAGAACCGTACAATTAAAATTCTGGGGAAGGGCGGTAAAGAGAATATTCTGCCCATGGCAGATCTACTCTATACGGAACTAAAGAAACTGAAGAAAAAAGCCAGTTCCGAGTGGGTCTTCCAATCCCGGGTGAGAGATGATATACCCGTCCAGGACATAAGGAAAGCCATCGCGCGGGCGAAGAAGAAAGCCAAGATCACCAAAAGGGTTTACCCTCACCTGCTCAGACATAGCCTCGCAACTCACCTCCTCGACAGCGACGTGAATCTCCGCCGTATCCAGGAGATCCTGGGCCATGCAGACGTGAGCACTACGGAATTCTACACCCAGGTCGCCGTGAAGATGAAAAGAGATGCCATGAAGAAGGCCGGAATAGGGAAGTTGTCCACACAGAAACCGCGAGGGAGAAGGAAGTTGTCCACAAGAACAAGGCAAAAAACCAATAAATAAGACGCTGAACGGATTCCTACGAATCCGCAGGTCGGGGGTTCGAATCCCTCAGGGCGCGCCACTTTTAACGCTTGAAAATAAAAGAGAAAAAGGAGGCTCACGAAGAAAAGTGA
>JARRRI010000091.1:0-3844 GCA_037380845.1 Candidatus Sulfobium sp.
CTTCTACCCCATTATTCCCTCCGTTAAACAGATCTTATAGCATATTGTCTTCAATTACAAGTATAAACTTCCTTGCTCCAGAGTGGTGGAAAAGTGGAATCATTCCTAATATAATTCCATATTTGTCTTCACTACAAATCTTCAGGGACCGTTGGCTAACTGCTAATGCAGTGCTCAAGGGATGACCCTCCTCCGTAAGCTTCTGGATTTTATTGACCAGGGTTGCCCTAACAGTTCATTGAAAGCCGAGCTAACCACGCTTGCAAACGGGAAAAAAGGTAGAAGTTCATAAATGAATTTTATGAATCTATCACATTATTAAATTTGTTAAATAATAAATCCGCTGGTAAAAGAGTATTAAGAGGGGATGTCGTGAAAGCTAATTCAATTAAGTCCTTTCATTCATTCTAACGCTGATTAGTTATCGGAACGATATGAAGTGTCAAATCCCAGTATGGGCGAGTTAGAAGGCTATGACTCGGAGGGAAATAATCGCGAGTTAGGAGGGAATGGTACGAAAAACCGTATCAACTCGGACTGGCAAATATGCCGTGCTCCTTTAATCTTTATCAGCCGATTAGGCTAAGCGTTATCTCATAGGAACGACGCTGTGCGGGGCTCAGCAACTCTAGTTTACGGATGGGCATATTTGTCTTCAAGGATAACTCGGCAGCATTATCAAAGGGGGTCAACACATGGAGCAACAGTTACTTTTTGGATGTCTTCTGGCAGTTGTCTTGGGGGCGTTTGGCCAAAGTCTTCGTGCCGTGGCTGGATTAAAGAAACAGGCGGACAAGGCTGCGGACGCGAAGAAAAAACTTTCAGATGAGTTTAACGGAAAAACACTCGTCGTCTCGCTCTTTATCGGTGCGGTTGCCGGTCTCGCAGGCTATCTTGGGCTGAAGTATGGATCGGCGGAAGGCGCGGACTTCGGGAACGGAACTACAGTGCTTGGTGTAGTGGCTGCAGGGTATGCTGGCGCTGACTTTATCGAGGCATTTACCCAGAAATGGCTTCCGAAATAGAGTAATCGACTGGCTCGCTTGCGACTGTCGCTAGCTGACGCTACTTATATATGTAAGAGTCGAGATTCCAGCACAATGCTGTCACAAAAACAGTGACGCTTCCGACCACTACCCATGTTCTCACATATCCCTCCGTTTCTCTAACAATCAGTACGCCCGCAGGCATTTCTTGTTTTCCTGATCTTCCGTCGCCATGTTTTTTTAAAGTTCACAGCTGTAAGAGTGTGAACATAATCCCGCAGCCTATTGCCGATAATAACTTACATGATTTTGATAATCTTTAAAAGCGGGGATTTCAGTAAGGAATCAGGAGGGTTATCATGAAAAAATGCCTTTTGGTGCTTATAGTGCAGTTAACTCTTTCAATTCTTCGCCTCCCATGAAGTAAAATCTTCACAGCATTATTATTGCTATCGTAGAACAGTCATTCCCATGTTGGTATACCCGCCATAATCAGCCGCCCAAAGCAGCATGTTTGCACTTCTTCCTTGGAGAATAGACGAGGGGCGGGAATTGAGCGATGAGACGATCCCGTACCATTCGAAGAATTTCTTGTCCCATAAATCAAGAAGGTTATCTATGAAACTCTGATAGTTCGCAAGCAGAAGACCAAGATTTGTACGTATTCCAACTCCTCTGTTCTCCATGAGATCACGAGTCTTTCCAGAAAACTGAATAGATGTCCATCCCCTCGGGCTCATGACAAAGCCAGTAAGATTCGTCTCGTATTCGTGAATGATATCGGCTCTGTCTTTCCTTAACTTATGAAACCAGCATTGACTAGGTTGAAGGACACGAATGAGCTCTTCAGGGACTCGCTCGTTTTTCGCTTTCTTGAGAAGATCCGAAAAGCTTTTCGGGATACCGGTCACTTTGTTAGATTTGAAAAAATACTCAATGATACCCGTTATATCGTCGAGCAGAGAGCGCAGGAATATGTAAGACGTGTCCATAAAGGTCATTGCTTCGACATACCCTGTCGAAAAAGGACCGATGTCGTTGCTAGGCTCAATTTTTTTACAAGATGAGTTTATACCACAGACCGTTAGATGGTTAAAAAAACACGGTCTGGTTTATGACGATATCCACCTTTCTTTCCAAAAAACACGACTGATAAACGTCATAGCCAGTCGGTTCTTGTTCTGAGTTTTTTGTCAGCCATTGCTTCTCCCATTTCTTTCGATGGAGATCATCAGGCCTTGAAGTTGCCTGTATCGATCCATTCGTTTTTCAGCAAGGACCACCAGTCAACCGCGAGACCGGTCAGCACGTAGTCATAAGGAAGCCAACCGTATCCGCCATCGCCCCATCCAGAACCCCAGGAATTCCTGATCAGTAAAGCCCCTTTGGTTTCCGATTCCCCTTCTGTCGTGTTTTTAATCTTCATGGAATCATCATATCCTGCCGCCACAATGGCATGTCCGCCGACAGTTTTTTCACCTTTTACGGGATAAGGGATCTTGCCTGTTGTCTTGGCTTGGACGTAAGAACTGTAAACCGTGAACCCGAACATTGAGGGGAGGCCAGCCACCAAGTTCTTCTTGATCTGGGTCAGCAGGTCTTTTCTTGATGTCCCGGGCGGATCCAATCTGTAGTAACTTATCGCCTGGTAATTTTGTGCAAATGCGTAACAGAAGGCAGACGGCTCCTTGTCAAAATCAGCCGTCACGTAAGGAATGTACTCCTCGGGCGGGACCCCGAAAAGCACGAGGGCAGCCATCGTCGATCTCAGAAACGCTCCGGTGTCACCCGTCCAGTGAAGCATATTTCTCGTGACCTTATAGAGAAAGAGACGGGAGGCATTGATATGCTTCCCAAAGGCCCTTCTTTCGAAATACTCAACTACGCCGACACCGGCGTTGGCTGTGCAGGACCCTAGATTCCCTTGATCTTCTACGGGTGAAAACCATTGGCGCAGATCAACGGACGAAGGGGTTTTTAAAGATTCTGTCACCCCGGTTTTAGAAAGCATTTTTTTGACCGAGTCCTTTTGTCCCATCTGCTTGAGACTTGGTGAGACTTCATCCTTATCCATAGTGTAATCCCTAAATTCAGGGTAGTCGGGCAACCATCCCATTCCCCAGTCTCTCCACTCTTCACTCATTGTTTTCTTCTCCTTTCATTCCTAAATTCTGTTCGTTCTCATCGATGTATGGACGTCCGCCTCTTCAGGTTTTTTGCCATGTGCTACACCAATTGGATCAACTTGAGCCAGCCCCTTTTATGCGGCTTTCCTTCATGTTTCGTGCCAAGAAGGAAGAAAATCGGAATAAACCCTGGGACGGCGGCCGCGCTTTAATCTAATATGTAGTCACTGTTCCAGAGCAGAAACCTCAATTAGTCGTGGTGGATGTTCCATGTCGTGTTGTTTCACCGGGACAAAGGCAAACTGATACACAGGAGTCAGTTCACCCTGTCGAGTCTTGCCAAATATCTGTCTATAGCCCAACTTCCACAGGTCGAGCCGGTAACTGTCTGCAGCTTTGAGCTGTTTGATGGCTTCGGCCCGTGCATGTTCAAAGTCCTTTACAGCGACAGGTGACCCAATCGGCTCCAACCTCTGCCATAGCTTCGAGGCTCTCAGCACGGCACCTTCATTATTCATCTGAACGCGAATGGTCCCAGCCGTACCCAGCACTTCGACCGGCACTCCGTTCACCGGGATGATACGCTTGTACTGGACGGTCACGCCAGCTTGGGCTCTGCTTATCTCCGACGGCTTACCTTTTACCGGCATGCTGGCGGTCATGTAGCGAGTGATCACTGGCTCTGCTGTCTGTTGCTCCTGCCAGCCCTGCTCCCCGAGGAAGCTCGCGGCG
>JARRRI010000092.1:0-6715 GCA_037380845.1 Candidatus Sulfobium sp.
TCGAAGCGTGTCGCGCCGAGTCGCACGAGCCTTCGCAGGAATGACAGGCGAAAAGGCACGATTCACATGAAGAAGTGCTGTAGCAATATATTGATAATTTTGCCTTACACTGGCTGCCTGCCGCCTGTCTTAAAAAACTTCGTTGTCTGTAGTCGATACGCGGCTCGGAATGAACCTCATAAGTGGTATAATATGCTGAAGTGATCATCCTGGGGACCAGATACATGTCAACATCAGTCTTTGGAGAGCGCGAGGTCATGTCAAAATGGGACTGAACGGGTAACCGGCCGTGCCTTTTAATGCGATCCCTTCAAAGGATTTCGTCAACAGGGAAACAGATATTGAATACCTGAAGCATGTCGCCGTGTCCGGTGTCAACGCGATAACCGGCAACATACTCCTTGAAGCGCCGCGCGGCATGGGTAAGACCGAACTTCTCAAACAGCTGTACCGCATCCTGTTCTGGGAGGACAGGGATGTTGTGCCGTTTTATTATTCCTTCCGGAGAGCTGCGCTTAAGGCAAACCACTTTGCAAAAGACTACTTCACCAGGTTTGTCAGTCAGTATCTTGCCCACATGAAAAGAGACCCGTCGATGGCTGACAATCCGGGCACCCCTCTGACAAGACTCTTGCCGGTCATGTATTCGCTGAAACTGGGATGGATGATAAACCTGGTGGATGATTTCGATGAGCACGTGCGGAATGCCGATCCGCAGGGGCAGGTCCTTGTAGCGATCTCCGCTCCGCTGACGGCAGCCGCCAGGAGCGGGAAAACCGTCCTTGTAATGCTCGACGATTTCCATATGGCGAACCGCCTGTACGAGGCAGGGCAGGGCGACATTTCCGGCCCCATAAGCCTTTTCGACGACTCCATAAATACCTCACTCTGCCCCCATATACTCACCGGCTCTCCTGAAGGCCTTCTGGAGTCCCTCTTCACCGACAGCTCCCTGCGGGGGAAAGCGGAGAGAATGTTCATCGGACCTCTGCCCGAAGATACCGCCCATTTCCTCTTCAGCTCCCTGTGCGGGAGCCTCGGGATGCGGGACAACCGGGAAGTTTCCCTGAAGTTCACTAACTTTCTGGGCGGAAACCCGCTCTACATCAGGAATATGGTCAAGTCGTTGCGAAGGATGAATAAGAAGGAAATCACGGAAAGGGACCTATGGGAGTGTTACAGCTACGAGGTATCCCAGGGTGATACTTTCTTCTACTGGTCCTCGGTGCTCGGTGAATTCATGGAGAGTACAGCCGGCAGGAGGATAGCCGCGCAGATCCTTATGGAGTCCGCGAGGTCGGATGCCGGCGCGCACGACGCCGGGATGCTTTCTAAAGTCCTGGGTATTCCCCTGTCCTCACTGGGGCCCGCTCTGGACGCCGTCAACCTCTCCGGAATGGTCCAGGCGGCATCCGGGGAACCGAGAGACTACGTGCTTCTGGATTTTATACGCAGCCTACATATGAGAGAGGTCGAAGGGATAAAAAGGGAAAGGGCGATGGAGTTGATACAGTCCAGGTATTTTCCCGCCGGCGAAGAAGTCTCGAGCTTCGAAATGGTCATCCCGATGGCCTCCGATGCGGAACTCGTCGCAGCCAAGGCGGTCGAGCAGATAGGCAGGAACATAAACCTGAGCGCCGATTTGACCGACCAGATACAGATGGCCCTCATAGAATCCTGCATCAATGCCGCTGAACACAGCGGCAGTTATGACAAAAGGATCTTTCTGAAGTTTTCCGTGCACCGGGACAGGCTGGAAATCATCATTGAAAGTCCGGGAAGATTTTTTGAGCCCGACATGGAGGAACCCCTGGAAACGGAGAAACGTCTGTCTTCAGACAGCAAGAGGGGATGGGGTCTTAAACTCATGCGCAGGATAATGGATGACGTCAGGATCGACAGGCTTGCCGACAGGACCAGAGTAATATTGGTAAAGAATATAAAGCCCGATGAGGTGCCGCATGAAAGCAACGAATTTTAAGGTAGTATCCAGGCTGGCGGGGGATGTGGCGGTCGTCTACCCGCAGGGATACCTGAACAATCTGGCCGGTGAAAGCCTGGTGAAAGAATGCAACTCCTACCTCTCCAGGGGCGTCAGGAAAGTGGTACTCAACTTCTCCGGAACCGATTTTATCAACAGCATCGGAATCTCTCTTCTCCTGCATATAATGGAGGGCCTGCAGGAAGGGGGCGGCACGCTCTGTTTCACAAACCTGAGCAAGGTGCACAGAGACACATTCGAGATGCTCGGTCTTACGGACCATATGCTCGTGTTCGGTGACGAGGACGAGGCCTTCAGGCACCTGGACGCGGGGAGCGGTACATGACGATAGAGATTAAGAGGGCCCTTTACAACATCTCCGCGCTGGCCGATCTGGGACAGGAAATTACCTCCGAGAAGGATTTTAGTGACAAGATCCAGTCTGTGCTCTACGTTATCATGGGCACCTTTCTCGCCAACCGGGGAGCGATATTCTGGTACGAAAAGGATAAGGGGAAGATCATTCCGCTTGCCCGGAAGGGATTCGACGCGAAAGGGGCGCCTAAACTCAGGATCAGACTGGGTCACGTCCTGCCGATGAAGAAGAACGAGCCTTACAGCCTCGTCGAAGGCCAGGGCACGGCCGCATTCCGGCGGTTCCGTGACGGCGCGGTCCAGACCGGAGCGGAAATATTCGTCCCCCTGTGGGTGCGGGACGAGTTCATAGGACTGATCGTCCTGAGCAACAAGTTCACTTCCCAGCCTTACAGCCCTGAGGATTTCGAGCTGCTGAAGGTCATCGCCAACCAGATAGCGATTACGATCAACCACCATATGCTTTTCATGGACCTCTCCCACCAGCTGGAAGAAAACAGGCGGCTTTATGAAGAGATGAGACGCATCTACCACGACACCATCCAGGCGTTTGCTGCCGCGATTGACGCCAAGGACGTCTATACCAAGAACCATTCCCAGCGGGTTGCGAAATATTCGGTGGCGATAGCCCGCGAGCTTGGATGGGAAGAGTCGGACGTTGAAGGGATCTATATCGCCGGGTTTCTGCACGATGTCGGAAAACTGATTATCAGCAATGAGCTCCTGAACAAAAGGGAAGCCCTGACAGACAAGGAGCTCCTTGAATTGAGGAGACATCCCGCTATTTCATACAGGATACTTTCGAAGATCAAGTTCCCCTGGAAGAATGTGGTCAAGATGGTCAAACACCACCATGAAAGGCTGGACGGCACCGGCTATCCCGGCGCTCTCATGGCCGAGGACCTGGACGAGGGGGTAAAAATACTGACGCTCGCCGATTCCTTCGATGCCATGACGTCCGTGAGGGCTTACAGGGACAAGATGGCCCTCCTGGACGCCCTGGTCGAGGTGAAGAGGTGTCTGGACACGCAGTTTGACGGGAAAATAGTCGCCGCCTTCTGCCGGGTCCTCGAAAAAGAGATCAAAGGCGATTTGCCCGAACCGAATATCCTGCCCCACCTGGACAACGACTTCGACCCTTCCGTCATCACCGGACTTCTGGAAGCGCTTATCCGTGAACTGAAGGACTGACAGACCGTGAATTATGCCGGGAAAAATTACTCCGAAAAATACTCTATGAACTTTTCCACAGATGGTAATGAAGGGGCGCACTTCCCTTCTTCCAGTCTCATTTCATACATCTTTATCGCGTCCTCCACTTCCTTTTTCCCCCGGGCCAGGAGGACCCTTACATAGCCCTCCCCTCCGCGGAGTCCCGCCCCGCCCATGCGCCGCCTGAGAGTGCGGTAGTAGCAGTACCAGAAAAGGTCTTCCCCCGGCATGTATCCTTTTGCGGCAATCTCAAAGTCGTCCTCATGACCCAGGTACTTCTTTACAAAAGCGTAGTCGGCCGGTTCGTCGACGTCGACGGCGGCCTCCGGGTGATACAGCAGAACGGGGACAATGCCGGCTCCTAAGAAGAGGGAGACGACCTTTGCCATGCGGCCGAGGGTGAAGAGGCGGAAGGTCCGGACGCCCAGAAAGTAGCTCGCACCTATCAGGGGACCGGCGGCCATTGCGGCCCTGACCGAATCCTTTCTTGCCGCGTAAATCCTGTCCAGCACCGAGACAAACCGGTCATTTCCGGCCAGGGAAGGCGTCATGAGAAGAAGGTTGCCGTGGCAGACCGAGACGTCTCTGAACCGGTTGTATCCTTTTTCCACCTGCCGGTAAGGACCGTTGAAGCTTTCTTCCGGCAGGAGCGCCCAGAAGACGTTTTCCTTATAAGAGGTCTCGATCTGCCCGACTGCGTCGAGAAAGTCATTGATAGCGGCAGGAGTAACAAGGGGAAGGTCGGCCATGATGAACAGGATGAGCGGGGACCCGAAGAAGTGCCTCAACCCTGCGGCCACGCTCTCCTTCATTGTCGAACCGGATTCGACATATTCGTACCGGTCTGCGTCAGGACAAGCATCGCGGACTTCCACTGGCCCCACGATACAGATTCGTCCTATCCTTCCAGTCTCATTGAGGGCATCGAGTGTATAGCTTATGAGCGGTTTTCCACCGACTGAAAGTATTGCCTTATAGCCCGGCGTAAAACCGTCATAAAGCTCGATCCGGTTGATTCCCCCTGCGAGCACTACTGCGTCTGTGTTACCGGTTTCATACCTCATTACTCCTCCGGTCCGGACCTGAAAGGCCCGGTCTTTTCCGGGCTCCGTCGTCTCTCTCCATGCTACCACGGGGGAGACAGAATTCAAGAAAACTTTTCCCTTTCCATGGGACGCAACGACAGCGTACAGGGGCGACGGTGAGTCTCTTGTCAATCATTTGATGTTTTTCATATGACCTTCCTGTGGACATCCGAAAATGAAGGCTTGCAGACCCCGGTTTTACGCGCTTTGAAACAGTCAGGGCGGGCCAGCGTTAATACATCTTCCAAAAAAGGGAGAAGGGGAATGCCGGTGCGGAATGGGAATACCGACAGTCTCTGCCAAATTGCAGTCGGGACAGGAGCGTAATGTATTATCGCCGGCAGACGGGCGGAGTTGGACGGTTGTTGTCTTTCATTTTGCACCGTCCACCAGGCACTACCGTAAGGTCATGTTCTCGATAGACCGGCGCAGAGCGGACCGTATTTCCGTTTTTTTGTCTTCTCTCCACAAAGCGACAATCTCCTCTCTCAGGTCCCTGGCTTTTTCGTATGCATCAATCATGGCTTTCTCGATGAAAGACCATTCTCCGGAACCGGCGAACTGACTGAAGGCATCGGCAAAGCCGGGGAATATCTCTTTCCTTATGCCGTCAAGAAAGGCCGCATAGGCAGTCAACAGGTAGCCGTCCTTTGCTTTTATTATCGCCTTCAGCGGCCCCATATCGGATGTGTCGGCCAGAAGGTCCTTGACCCCCCGCAGATAGAGTTCGGTATTCTTGTCAAGGCCGCCGCCAAGTATCTCGCGCCACTCCTCCCAATGATCGTCCTCAACTGCCTCCCCCACCTCATGCAGCACAAACAGATCAGATACCCTGCGGCCGATCCTGTCGATCCCATCGGCAAATCCGTCTGAAACCGTGTCGCTCCTGCTGATTCCGAACTGTAGAAACATATCTTCGATCGCATCTCTGTAACGGCCCGACTTCAGCGACTGAAACTTGTCCCAGAGCATCGACCTCAGGACATCCAGTCTCAGGTATATGCACCTGCCCTGGAGCATCGCCGGAGTCGCCGCAAGGTCCCGGCAGAGTTCCTGTCCCATGTAATAGACGCAGTAATCGTACAGCTCCCTGGCCCGGGTGAGCCGCGCGACAAAAAAAGAGGGCTTGCCCATGATGCCGAAGCCGCTTCCGTAAATTAGTCCGGAATCCTTCAGCAATGCGTTCAGCCCGTTGACGTCGAAGGGGTCATACGACACCCGGTCCACTACGATTTCACGGAGTTCTTCCGACTCGAGGTCCCGCCACTGCTTCTCCCTTTCCTGTATCCACGCCGTGACCTCTTCCAGCCGGACCTTTTCCCACGGCGGCAGGGAATACTCGTTGAGATAAAGCTCCCTCATTCTCATGAGAAGGCCGCAGACGGAGAAATTTCCCCAGGCCTTCGAATCGGAAATGATGCAGTTGAGCTTGACCTGTCCTATGAAGTGCTCCAGATCCATCCAGTACTAAGATAAACCGCCTCAAACCCAAAAGACAAGACCGCTTTCGTCTGCGGCGATTCCGTGCGTCTTCGGGAGCCATTAATTGTAAAGGATTTGAAGAATCGCTCCCGTCGTTAACGTCAGGAATAAATCCTGGTCCCCGTCTTCCCCTCCAGCGCGTCGCCCAGCCTGTCCGGACTGGTGATGATCACCTCTTTTCCCCCGGCATCCAGGAACTCTATCGCCGCTTCGATCTTCGGCCCCATGCTTCCCGGCGGGAAATGACCCTCCCGGTAATAAGTTTTCATCTCGACCAGCCCGACCTCCCCCAGACCCTCCTGATCGTCCCTGCCGTAATTCAGATAGACCATCTCCACCCCGGTAAGGTTGACTATTGAGGCGGCTCCTGCTTCCCTTGCCAGAGCACTCGTGGCGAGGTCTTTGTCGATGACCGCTTCCACACCCCGCAGGCTGCCGTCGACGTCCGCCACCGGTACTCCTCCCCCGCCGGCCGCGATAACTACCACCCCCATGTGGGCCAGCTGTTTTATTACGCGGGACTCTATGATCTTCAGAGGCCTCGGAGAAGGCACCACCCTCCGGTATCCTCTCCCGCTAT
>JARRRI010000093.1:0-3695 GCA_037380845.1 Candidatus Sulfobium sp.
AAGTGGATGTATTTGACCGGACTTGTAACAGATGGTCCGCCGAAATATTACGGATACGATTATAGTAGGATTGTTCTTTGGCGCTCCGACACCGGGGGAAACTCCTGGTACTCGCCGATAACTGTTGCACAAGGTTCGTATAGCACTGGCAACGTCGATAAACCGGACGTTGCCGTTTCATGGTATAGCGGTACAAGGGGATATGTCTACGCGGCATATGTGATACTCAATGGCACCGCCAGTGAACTGTGGGTGAAAAGAAGCACAAACGGCGGGAGCACATTCCCTGATGCGGCATTAGTGGAAGTAGGGTGGATCAACGGAGCGCAGATTATAGTGAGTCCTTCTTCCGGGAATGTGTATGTTATTTGGACTGACTTTACAAGGGATGCTATCCGGATGTCTACCTCTTACAATTCCGGTTTAGCGTGGACCGCCGCGGAGACAGTTCCAGGGACCGGGAAACCGGGATCAATGCTGAAACCCGACGACAGGATATCCGGTGATATGAAAGCAGGGTCGCTTCCGATGGCGAGATTCAACTGGGTCGCAAACAAAGTGTCTATAGTCTGGCACGAGTGTGCAACGACTTGCACGTCTACTTCTTCGGATACAGACGTTTATTACAGCAGCAAGTCGCCATACGGCTGGCAGACAAAAGTCAGAATCAACGATGTCACTACAAGGGACCAGTTCATGCCGGCTCTGGATTTTGACAGTTCCGGAAACATGCTGGTGACATTTTATGACAGGAGAGGCGATACTCAAAACATTAAGTATGACCTTTATTCCGCCCGGATCGACTCAAGCGGAAACAGGCTTGAGCCGAACGTCCGGGTCAGCACGTTTCAGTCCGACCCACGAAATTATTATGTAGACCCCAGATCCGTGGGAGACTACCAGGATGTCTGGAGTCAAAACCAAGGAGGCATTGAGTACTATTTCCCTTCTTGGGTCGGCATTCCAAATAATGGTGACATCTGGATGTCCGCCATACAACCGTAAAGAGGTATGGGGGGCGGCATCGACCGCCCCTCCTTTAAGAAAGAATGGAGGAGACCAACATGTTAAGAAGAGTTTGCATAACATTGATGATTCTCATCATTATGTTCCTGTGTCCGCTCATTGCATCTGCGGACGGAGGCGTCCACTACTTAGGAGAATTGTGTGTTTGGACACGAGAATATGGAAGTTTCGCGCCGCCAGGCATTATTGCCAGGCTTGGCGTATTGTCTTATGGCGAGGGTCATTTTGCATTACAGGGAAGTTTTGTTAATAGCGGAGGCTTGCTTCATGGAACAGCAGAAATAAATGATGCCGGTGAGATAGTCATAAGCTTGACCGGGACAGATACGACCGTAAAGGCGACTGACGATCTTCCTCAACCCGGCAGTTCTACCACCGCATACGCAGTACACATGGTTGTGGACCCCGCGTCAATGACAGGTCATTACAGAATTATTGCATCTTCGTGGGAAAATGAGCTGGGATCGTCACTCTTGCAGCCGATCGACCTGGTTACGGTCACTAGAGGATTGTCTGTAGATCTTCTCGACTCTTGTCCAAGATAGATTTTAATACAGACCCCCGATCGTAACAGTTTAGTCCCGTTCGCGTGCGCCGGGGGCAAGCATTGCGTAGGAAAAAGGAAAGGGGTCAGACTTGTCTATTGCTATTTGGCATGTTTAAGAGCGCAAATACCTGACCAATCTCGTTGGAAAACTCGGTCCGCGCCGAAAGATAGCGCGTGTCGCTATTTTGGGGACGTTCGTTCTCAGAGTGCTTTGTTTTTGGAAGCGAGGGCAGCCGGAGTAAGGTTGAATTGATTACTGATGAGAAAGAAATGGGCAGAGCAGGCATAGTTCCTTGAAAAAATTCCCCGGCAACCTTTAGAATTCGGTATGTCGATCCTGGAAAAGATTGTCGAAAAAAAGAGAGACCGGCTTTCTTACGCCAAATCAAAGAGTCCCCTTTCGGAGTTGAAGTCATTGATCGAGGATATCGAAAGACCCCGGAATTTCAGGGAGGCCATAACGAGGGGTCCCGGCCCCGTAAGGTTCATAGCCGAGATCAAGAAGGCATCGCCTTCAAAGGGGCTGATCCGCGACCCCTTCGCCCCGCTTGCGATAGCCTCCGTATACGAAAAAGGCGGCGCTGCCGCGATCTCGGTGATAACGGAGGAAGATTTTTTCCAGGGGAAGCTCGAATTTCTGACTGAAGTGAAAAGGTCGGTCACAAAGCCGGTCCTCCGGAAGGATTTTATCTTCGACCGGTATCAGATTTACGAGGCAAGGTCTGCGGGCGCTGACGCGATACTGCTCATATCGGCAATTCTCGAAGTGGAGCAGGCGGAGGAATATATGCATATGGCCGGGGAGCTGGGCATGGGGGTGCTCTTCGAGGTCCACGACGAAGAGGAGCTCGAAAAGGCGCTTGCAATTGAAGCCACGATAGTGGGCATCAATAACAGGGATCTGAAGACACTCCGAATCGACCGGAACACATCGTTACGCATCAGGGAAGCGATGCCGAGGGACAAGATAGTGGTAAGCGAAAGCGGGATTTGTTCGCGGGAAGATGTTCTGCGTGTGGAGGCGGCCGGAATAGATGCTGTTCTAGTGGGCACATGCCTGGTGGAGGCCACTGACATCGGCGCCAAGCTCGCCGAGTTGAAGGGACGCTAGGGCGTTCCCCGGTCTCTCACTTTGCCGGTTGTGCGAAGGAACGGGCCCAGCCGGACCATTCCTAAATGTGGCGCCTCTCCAGTCCAGTACCTACTCAATCCTGTAGCCGTACATGCTGTAAACGAAGTGCCCGAGGATGGTATATTCCTTTTTCCCCCACGCATCAGGCAGGGGCCAGTATGGCGCGCCTTCCTTAAGTGCCCTGAGCGCCGCGTTGTCGAGCATCTGATATCCCGATGTGCGGACAAGTTCCACGTCGCCCAGGGTGCCGTCTTTCTTTATGGTGAAGCGTATCTGGAGATCACCGTAGAGTCCCTTCTCTGCAGCCTCGGGAGGGTATACCCATATGCTCTCGATCTTCTGGCGCAGCATGCTCAGGTAGGGGCGGTAAAGATAGTCCCTGGTGTTCATCGTTATGGAAGTATCTTCTTTACCCTTTACGGATGCAGTACCAGCCTCATCCCTTCTGGCGATGTCCTCGGTAACACTCCTGTCGAAGAGGTCGAAGGATTTACCGCGGCTCGAAACACCGGGCCTCGCAGATTTCTCCGCCCTCCTGCCCGTCCGCTTTTGTCCCTTACCGGCGGTACCGCCCTCCTTCGGAATTGACGGCGGAGGGAGGTGGCCGCTGCTGATCGGCCCCTCTCCGGGCACAGTCGGCTTTTCCTCCGGCGAAGGCGGAAGGGGTCTGGATGCGACGGGAGGAGGTGCCGGCCTCGTCCGGGGGCGGGGTATGCGGGGCGCAGGCGGCTTCTTCCTCTCAGCCGGCGGGGGGGTTATCTTCTTCCTGACAGGCGGCGGGGCCGGGGTCCCGGGTGTCACAAGTGTGGCGAACAACTCGCGCTTTTTCTCCTGCTTCGTCGGCGCGGGCATAAAGTAAATAAAGAGGAGTACGGCTGTATGAACCGCTATGGAAAGGAGAATAAACTTCTTGAAAGTCAATTTAGAAAATTCCCTGTATCAATGACCTCTCATGCTTCCGCCGGTCAAGCTCAGAATCCCGGCGGAAAA
>JARRRI010000094.1:0-3603 GCA_037380845.1 Candidatus Sulfobium sp.
CTTCGACCATCCGGTGAGTTCTTTTTCCCTTTCCTCTTCTTGTTTCTTTCTCTGTGATTTTTGTGCCGTCTGTGGCAATCTGCCAATTTATTTGGACGGAAATGGATGATGAAAAAAACCTTTTCCCGGGAGACGTTTTAATGCGCACTGCACTGGTTACCGGCGCATCGAGAGGACTGGGGAAAGAGATAGCACTTACCCTCTCCAGTCGAGGTTATCGGATCGCGGTAAATTATCTGTCTTCCGAAAAAGAGGCACTCGATGTCGCGGAGAGAGCGGGGGAGACTTCATTTGCCGTGAGGGCCGATGTAGGAGATATCGGCCAGGTGGAAGAGATGGGCATCGAGATCGAGAGGAGGTTCGGGAGGCTGGACGCCGTCATCAACAATGCGGGTGTCACGAAAGACAACCTCCTTTTGAGACAGTCCGAAGGGGACTGGGACCGAACATTAAGAACCAACCTCAAGGGGTGCTTCAATGTCATAAGAGCCATGGCGCCCATCATGAAAAAATCCGGGGGCGGACATTTCCTGAACGTCTCTTCCTATTCAGGTCTCAAAGGGAAGGCCGGGCAGGCGGCATACAGCGCCTCAAAGTCGGCGTTGATCGGTCTTTCCAACTCCGTTGCGAGGGAACTCGCAGCGCACGATATCAGAGTAAATGTGCTCTTGCCCGGCTACATGACGACCGAAATGGGCGCGGCTGCGGTAAAGGCCATGGAGCAAGCCGGGAAGGACAGCATTTCGAAGAAATTGTCGGACCCTGCAGAAGTAGCGGAATTCGTGGCCTACCTTATCCAAACCAAAAATATAACCGGGCAGGTCTTCAGTCTGGACAGCAGGATCATTTAAAACTGTATCAAAATTGATTTCTTGCCTGTACTGTATGCCTGCGTCATTCTAATCTTTTTTTCTTCCCTTCTGCCTTCCGACAGACTTTTTTGGATCTCTGCATCCCCTGAGCCGGGGCGGTCAGGAACGCCGATCAGGGCGAAGGTCTACTTTCTTTCCAAATAATAGATAGCCCTTTTGCCGTCATTTACAATCTGGATAAGCCGGAACCCGTCTTTATAAAGCAAATGAAGAGATGTGTGATCGGAATTGCAGACCAAAATTCCCCTGTTCGAACTGACATATTTACGTCCGAGCGGACTGCAGACAAGAATCTTTTCGGAAAAGTGTTCTTTTTGTGCCGTTTCTTCAGTGGGGGCGCTGGCCGGTGTGCCTGCGGGCGCTTCCGTACCGGATGGCGTTTTCACTTCCGCCGGAGGTGAACCCTCTTTGGAACCCAGGCATTGAGGAGCACAGTCGGCTTCACATTCAGGATCGCCTTTACAGTTGTCAATGCACTTGGTGCAGACGTCGGCCGTGGGATGTCTGCCTGCAGAGGTCTTTTTTACGCAGCAGTATTGAACGCCAGGACAGTCGTTTACCTTGCCGGGGACGGTATCACCGACACATATTTGATCGCATTGGCCTCCGTGGGTCTTGCACTGCTCCCCTGTGGCAAAGGGCAAAAACGCTACAAGTAATACAGAAACCAGATAATGCATTTTTTCACCTCGGCGTAACCCACTTTCCGGTCTCTCAACGACCCGGTATAAGAAGCATCCCATCAGGTTTCCCGACGTTGTATTCTTTACTATTCGGGATAATTTTTCAAGGCCGGGTACAATCTGGCAGTTCGGGACCTAAAGTTGAGCGCATTTTCTTCATCCTCTAACGCGTGAGAAAATTCTGTCACGCATCTGGACCACGGAATTGAAGGCGAAGGAGGATGACCCGGGAACATTCTGTTTGCGGATGTCGCGGAAGACTATCCTTACAACAACTCCTTGTGGTTTGACCCGCATCGCTCTCCATGCTTTTTTTCATGGGGTGTGGTATCCAGGATACATATTAATATATAATTCACAATTATGTTTATAATTTAAAACAGGTTTTTCAGGCGTGACGGGTTGAGAAATGTTTTTTCGCGGTTATCACTTCAGAAGGCATCAAAGATACGCGTATTTGCAGTTCATTACTTTTGTATCTTTGGGTCCACAAGTATCAGAGGGAAGCCGCCGTGCGATCGGCGTCAACCTGAGTGATTCTGGAATGTGCATATACACTCCCGACCGACTCCGTAAAGGTCAGGTCATTCTTTTCAACAATCCGATGACTGTTGGAAATCAGAAAGCCACTGTAAGATGGGTTCAGGAACATCGAATGACCGGACTTTTTTACAAATCAGGGATTATGTTCTCAAATAATACGGAAGAGGATTCCTCATCCCGCTGTAAACACGGGGACCCGGCTGGTGCCACTCCGGGGGGTGTCGAAAAGAGGTCCCCCTTTATTGAAAGCGCAGATTATGCCTTTCCCGGAGGGAATTATCGGATGGCTCCAGGTGCTGACTTTTGGTCCGACGTGGAGGAGCTTTCTGAAAGAGAGGCGGACCGGTTTATCGCATTGACCTCAGAGGTGATGCTGCGTGAACCGATGAAGAACGATGTGTCGCTGAAATTTCTGCGGGCAATCGCTTTTTTTGCAAAGGCCCGAATTCTCTTCAACAGACAGGGCAGACGCTGGGATGACAGAATGCTCGATCTGATTGAAAAGTCGCTCGCTGATTTTCATGCGGCCGATGAGCTCGCCGACAACAGTCATGGCCGGTTCCCCCTTCCCCTCCTGGAAGAAAACAGGGATGCTGCAGCAACGGCGCTTGAGGGTCAGAGGCCTGGCAAGGCACAGGAAATACTGGGTAAAACAAAGCTTGCCTATGTGGACGGCCGTCTTTATTTGAGAAACCGCCAGTATGCGCCGTCAGACCAGGAGATGGCGATTTTTGGAAATATTTTCTTTCATTACCCGGTCATCGTCAGGTCCGCCGAGATCTTCTACAAGGTTCTCGGGGAACCGGGAAGGCGTTACGTCAATGTTTTGCTGTACAAAGAAACTTCTCCCTGGAATTCCGAGGGAGAACCGAACGACCCCCTCTGTATTATCGGGTTAGTTGAAGACGGAACGTCTCACCTTGTCAAGGATTTCGTCGCGGGCGACACGAATGCTGAGGCCGGGAAAGAGGCGGAGAAAGCCGGTAAATTGCCATATGAAAAACAGTTGGGTGGGGAAGCCCCTCACTTGGAAACCACATGGGAGAAGAATGATCAAAAAATTTATGAGAGGTCCGCTGAGAAGACGGGAGCGAAGGTCGCTTTCTGGAGAATGCCCGGTAAGGCAGGCAGGGACAGGAACAAAGTAAGACTTCTGATTGCCTTCGCCATTCTTCTGCTTCTCACGACCGCGGTATATTTACTGAGACTCCATTCCACGAAACCGGGCTTTGTGCCTGATAAACAGGTAATGCCACACCCGCAACCGACACTTACGCAAGAAAACACAGGACATCCGGATCTTCTGTCTGAACCCCCGGAGACCCGGTCTTCGCTTACACGGGAGCCAAAGAAGTCCGTTAAAGCGATGGGACACAAGAGCCGGCGAAAGGTGCCAGGCAAAGCGAAAAACCAGCCAGGGAAAAAGGAACCAACAGTTGAAGGGCGAATAATAACCAGCCCCGGGAGGACAGGGGGCACGCCGTCCCCAAAGTTTAGAAAGAGAA
>JARRRI010000095.1:0-3414 GCA_037380845.1 Candidatus Sulfobium sp.
CGCGCTGTTTGTCAAGAAGTTAACTCGAGTGCCCGGAAATTCAGGGCTTTGTCTCCTGTGGGGAAGCAAGGCCCTCAACAGCGGAGAGCAGCCTTGCCTCTTCTTCCATATAATCATCGGCCACGCACCTGTCCCTGATGTGTGCTATGGAGGAAGAGACGCCCTCCTTCAGCCTATCCTCCTGAACAGGTATTCTTCGAACATTGTAAAGCGCCTGCCCCTTCGCGTTGCCGCCGCCGTATGCCGAAAAAACATGTTCAATCGACAGTCCCAACGCTATATTGACCGTTCTTTCATCATAATCCCTGTACAGCCTCCCAAAGGGGACACTGAACATCGGAACATCATCCCCGACCCGCGTCCTGTAAAAATCCAGGCTTCCTGATATCTCACCTTTTATTTCCTGATCGGTCAGCCCCTTCATGACGGGATGTGAGCAGGTGTGGATGCCGAAAGTTACCAGCGGATTCTTCTTCAAACTCTCCACATCCTCAAATGACATGAAGAGCCGCCCTTCCCTTTCCCTGTACTCATCTTCAGAAACGATGTTTTCCGAAATTCTTTCCATGATGCGGCGAGTCGCCTCTTTACTAAAATTGTTCCGGGTAAAGTGGATTATCCTTCCCTGCAGTGCCGGGACACCGTACTCCTCCGCTACCATTGCCTCAAGCTCTTTAATCCGTCCCGAGTTGACGCAATAGTTATACAGATACCGCCAGTAAATCGCCCTGTCGTCCACACAGTCCGTAATGAGAAAACACGTGGAAGGGAGGCCGTGCGATTCCATGATCGGCACCGCGTTGGTAACATAGGACTTTGCCCCGTCGTCGAACGTGATCGCCAGCGGTCTTTCCGGGCCGGTTGCCTGCCCGGAGATGCACCGCACCAGATCTTCGAGGCCTAATATGTCGAACTCTTCCTTTAACCCGGCAACAGTCTTATCGAATGCTTCCGGACGGATGTTTCCCAGGTCTCTCAAAGAGAGAATGTCGCGGTCGTCCACGGAATGAAAGAGAAGGACAAGGCATTCATTCGGTGCGGTCATACATATATTGTCGGGGGAACAAATCCATAAAGCGTCACTTTCGAATCCCGCTCCTCCTTGACGGAATTATATTCCCGGATAACTCGGTTTTCGAGGTTCGACAGGCAGGCCCTGGCGGCGTCAGCTGTAAGGTCCTTCATGAGATAGAGTTTTCCGATGCTTTCCGCCTGTCTGTACGAACCCACAGATCCCGAATCCCGCAACTCTTTAAGCGCCCTGGCCACCAGTTCCGTGCCCTCGGATATCACCTTCAGGAAAATGGTGTTCAGATCGTCGCCTTCCGCCAGTACCGGTCTGGTCTGGTAGATTACGTCCCCCGTGTCGATGCCAGGATTGACGTGATGCACAGTGACGCCGATATATTCGGGCTCATTGTTAACTATGGGCCAGCCATAGCTCCATGTCCCCCTGTAATAGGGAGACAGGCCCGAGTGCAGGTTTATCGTGGCGCGAGAAGGCACGGAAATAACAGCTGGTTTTAAAACGCTGCTTCCGAGGACCACAACCACGTCTGGTCTGATCTCCCGGAGGAATGAAATGAAATTGCCGCTATTGATGCCGCCGCAGCCCACATTGAGATATTCCGTATCCCGCCGGGTAATGACAGCATCAAAAGGCGATTTCAGATATTCCCCGAGAGAGGGATGATACCTGAACCCAGCCGAATACGCGGCATAAAACTCTTTCAGGAAGAGCGCATCGTTTATCCGGTTTATTCCGTTTGCCGCGAAGAGGTTCTTTGCGACCGAGGTCAGGCCGACCATCTTTTTACCGTCTTCCGGATAGGCCTCCCTCACCACACAGGCAATCTCGAACTCTTCCTGCAGCCTGTTTACGAAATAGGTGTGATGAAAACAGGTCCTGGTAAAAATGGTAATCTTCACTATCTCAGAAAAGCCTCACATCAACGGCTTCGCCCATTTCTATCCCGCTTTTGTTCGTCGGGATCACAAAAGTGCCGTCAGCCTTTATCAGGGTAGTAATCAATCCGGACTTCCCCAGGACCGGTATCGCCCACAGGCCGTCCTCCCTTTCAACCAGAGACACCCTGACGTGCTCCTCCCTCCCCTGGGCTGATGCCACGTTCTTCGAAAGCCTCGCCTTTACCGTCCGGGCACGATGGATAACCGATTGCTCCCTGCACCCGGTCAGGATATTAAGGACGGGCACGACGAAAACATCGAAGCAGACGCCCACGGCAGCTGGATGTCCGGGCAGGCCGAAGACCGGAATGCCGCCGATAATACCACCGATCATCGGCTTCCCCGGTTTCAGCGAAACGCCATGGAATAAGACGCCGGGATTTCCTATGTCGTCGATTACCCTCGCAATGATGTCCTTCACCCCGACGGATGTCCCTCCCGTAAGCAGGATGGCATCGGAGTCATTCATGGAGTCCTCGACAACTCCGCGTATAAATTCATACTCGTCTTTGAAAATGCCCTTCTTCCGCGGGAGGCATCCGGCCTCCGAAACCATGCCGGAGAGGACATAAGAGTTGATGTCCCTTACCTGCCCCGGGTGCAAAGAGGATCCGGCGGGCATGATCTCATCTCCCGTAGATATGACAGCGACCGTCGGCTTCTCATATACGTAGAGTCCGGTAATACCTATGCCTGCACAGGCTCCTGCGTCCTGCGGTCTCATCCTGTGACCTTCGGATATGACAGTAGCACCTCTTTTCACGTCCTCGCCCGCCTGGATGACGTTTTCCCCCGGCGCAGCAGGCCTGAGAATTTCTATCATATTTTCATCGACAGCCTGCACATGTTCGAACATAACGACTGCGTCGGCACCTTCGGGCAGCATCCCGCCTGTGGGGATTTTACAGGCCGATCCCCTCGAAAGTACAATCCCGGCTTTCTCACCCATAAAGATTTCACCCGAAAGGGTTACGTATGAAGGAGCCGTTTCCGAAGCCCCGAAGGTGTCCTCCGCTCTGACTGCGTAACCGTCTACGGTGGAACGCGCAAAAGCAGGCAGATCCTCCGGAGAAACAATATCTCTCGATGATACCATGCCTACAGCATCTTCGATCGGCAGGAAAACCTCGCGGCGGACCTTGGGAGGTAAATTTCTGATGATAAGATTGAGGGCCTCTCCGGCCGGTATCAGGTCCTTTCTTCCCAGCATGTCTCTCATCGTCCTGTATTATAAAATTTCGGCCGCCGTTAATGCCGGAATTACGGGAGACAGCGACCAATAAGGTCCTCCCTCAAAAAAGACTTCTTTGAAGCCGTCATTCCCGAAGTCTTAATCGGGAATCCATTCCGTTCAGACAGTTATTTCTGCCCTGGATACCCGTCTTTTCGGGTATGACGATTTTTTAGGAGCCTGTCAAACATGTATGTATGCCTCACCGCCCCAAA
>JARRRI010000096.1:0-7090 GCA_037380845.1 Candidatus Sulfobium sp.
TGCCTCGAATGTCTCTGGGAGACATGTTGAAAAAGCGGGGCTGAATGCGGATATGACCACCGGCAGGCGGACGCGCCCGGCAGAGGAGAGGGCGTCTCGTCATCATGATATGAAGCAGGAGATGGGGCAAAAGGAACATGCCGGGAAAAAGGTGACAGAAGAGCTGTCTCCGTCCCCTGTCCGGGACACGGAAACGAAAGGGGCGCCGGATGTTTACGAACCGCGGGAGAGCCATGTTGCCGCGGGAAAGAAACCCCTGGAGGAAAACGAAATATACGCAGGTGGGAGCGTGAAGTTTCCTCTCCTGGCGGCAGATGCCGAAAGCGAAGAGGTGCTGGGGCCGGTTGTCCCGGACCTTTTCGAAATACCGCAAGCTGTGACGGCCGAGAAAACCGGGCCTGACGACCTGAGCAGGCAAGAAAGTTCAGATGATGAAGCCATGTCTGAAAAGGTCGGTGCTCCGGACGATAACAGTCATGAACAATTGTCTGGAGGGCGACCACCTTCTCAAGTACAGGCAGAACCGTCGAGGCCGGTCGCATCGGAAGACAACAAGTCCGCAGTTAAGACAGAACCGCCTGGTGAGGAAATCCCCCCCGCGAATAGCGATTCAACGCCGGGGTCGATTGCGCATAAGTCCGCGACAAGGGCAGCGGAGAAGAGAAGCGAAGCGGAGTCGACTGTGCCTGACCTGATCGGGGCCCCGGACATCGCTCCGGTCCCGAAGGAAGGGGAGCCCAACGCAATGCATGCTATGGAAACGCCTGAGGACAAGGCTGCTTCGGGGAAAGCTTTTGTATCAGACGACAGCAGCCCTGTATTATCTCCCGGACTCCCGCCTGTTCCTCAGGATCTGACAGAACAGTCGGCCGATATTGCAGCCGAAGAAGACGGTGATGCCGTCAGTGAGGCGCTGACAGGCCTCCCCGCCAAGGATACGGGACTGCCAGAGGAAGGGGTCATAAAGGACAGTCTCCCTGCCGAACCTGCTCCGGAGAAGAATGCATCGACGTCCGCGCCTGTACCTCCGTTACCTGAGTCCGCATTTGCTGCAGTAAGCCCCCCGTCTGAAACTCCACCGGTTATGGTGATGGATGAGGACCAGGAAACGCAAACGAGTGCCGTAGCCGGGGAAGCCGGTCTGGAAGAAGAGATTCGGTCGGCAGTAACGAGGATAGGTGAAATTACGTATGACTCTCCGCGGGTGGTAGCAAAGGCAGGCGGAGAGAAAGAAGAGCCGAAGGCGGCGGTTGGAAGTGGACATAAAAGCGCCGACGCTCAATCGGCGGTGCCTGACATTCCGCCGCCCGTGTTGCCCGACATGGAGCCGGATGCTACACCCGGAAAGGGCAGTGTGGAGGAAGAGATCCGGTCGGCGGTAACGAGGATAGGTGAAACGACTTATGGCCCTCCGCCAGTGGTAGCAGGGGCAAGCGAAGAGAAAAAAGAGCCGAAGGTGGCGGCGGAAGAGAGCGGGGGCAGTAGCCCCTCTCCGCAAAGGGTGGTGCTTACTGTTCCGCTGCCTGCTCCACCGGCTATTATACCTGATTCCGCTGCGGGAGACCTTTGGACAGAGGACAGGTTCAACGAGAGTGGGAGCGGCATGCCCGTCCTCAGAACTGACGCAGAAATCGAGGGTCACGAATTCCCCTCGGGCCGGAAGGCGGGAAAGGATACCCGGGCACAGGAGATTGTGTCTGAGGGAGCTAAAAGAGACCGTGCGGAAGCTGTCCCTGGTTTTCCGCTGCCGGAGGCCTTCTTTGTAAAGGACATAAGGATCGAGGTTTCAATGAAGTCGGTTGAAATGCCGGATATACCGGTGAAACTTCTTAACAGGCCTCTTACAGCCGGCACGCGAAGAAAGGACCCGAAGAATCACGAGGTGGCAGTCAAAGATGAGACGGGGAATATCACGGTCGGTGGAAGGGTGAGCACTGAAAAGATGTTTTCGGTTGCAAAGGCCGGGAAAGGCATCTATACTTTTTTTATGGAAAACAAAGGGGAACGACCCTGTGAAGCCGACGTGAATTTTGTTCTTTACGGGGGCGATAAGGGAGGGAGGATAAAGACCTATGAAGGTTTACGGATTTTGCCGGGCTCTGCACTGACTTTCAGGTTCCTTCTTCCCCAGGCGATATTCTGGGACGATGCTGACGCCTTTACGGGCAGCATAGAGAGTTCGGATTCAATAACAAAATTCAATTACGATACGGGACTGGTCTGGAAAGAAGAAAAAGATTATTAGACAAGGAAGGGCAGTGAGGTTATGGTTGTTATGGAAGAACTGATAGGCCAGAAGCTCCTGAGAGAGAAGGTCATCACCGAAGAACAGCTCCATAAAGCGATTGAGCGGCAGAAATTGCGGGGAGGGAGGCTGGGACATAACCTTGTCGCGATGGGTTATACCACTCATGAGGACCTGGGGTCATTTTTTAACAGATGCCCGGCGGTCCCCAAGACGGTTGAGGAGACGGGGCTGGATCTGCCATTCATTGCAGACCTGGTTTTGAAACATATCCTCTTCATGGGTGAATTTACTCTTGCTGATATATCCAGCCGGGTGAAACTGCCCATCCCCATCATCGATATGGCCGTGGAATTGCTAAGAAGGGAGAAGTTCGTAGAAGTGAAGGGTGCTACTGACTATGCCAGGGTATCCTACAAATTTATTGTTACCGGCCAGGGCAGGAACAGGGCCACTGAACTTCTTGGGGTCAGCCGCTATGTCGGGCCTGCTCCGGTGCCGCTCGACGAATATAAAAGGCTGGTGGAATGTCAGACGGTGAGGAATATTATCGTTACGGAGGAAAACGTCAAGAAGGCCTTTTCGCATCTTGTAATTGGCGAGGGCATGCTGAGGCTGCTGGGCCCTGCTATCAGTTCCGGCAAGGCCATCTTTATTTATGGCCCGGCGGGGAACGGCAAAACGACGATAGCCGAGTCGATAGGCAGGCTCCTCCCCGGCAAAGTATACATGCCGCATGCAATCATTGTGATGGGCCAGATCATAAGTGTCTGCGATCCTGTCAATCACATTCCCGTGAAGCCCGATGAGGATAAGGCGGTGGACGAGAGGTGGCTTCTCATAAGGAGACCGGTGGTAATGACCGGAGGAGAACTTACTATAAAGATGCTGGACCTGGATTTTAATCCGATCTCGAAATTCTACGAGGCCATGTCCCGTTTGATCAACTCGTAATATTTTCGACAAACATAGAACCCAGAAAGCTTGTAGATGAAGCTTTTTTGAGGAGAATACGGTATAAAATAAAGATAGACCGTCCCACGGATGAAGAGTTTGAGGCCATCTTCAGAAAGGTATGCGAACATAACGGCATTGAATTCAGGGGGGAAGTCCTCGATTATCTCAAGAAAGAGTACTACAAGAAACTCGATGCCAAAATGAACGCCTGCCATCCCAGGGACATCGTGGACCATATCATTGACTACGCTCATTATTATAACCATCCCCCGCGCCTGACGAAAGAAGGCATAGACATGGCGTGGAAAAATTATTTTGTGGATATGTAGATGGAAGAATTTCTGTCAGTCGTAATACCGGCATACAACGAGGAAGCGAGGATCGGGCCTACACTGAGGGACATGTGCGAATTCCTGAAGGACAAGTTCCGGAAATTCGAGATCATAGCTGTCGATGACGGCAGCGCAGACAACACCAGGTCTATCGTGGAAAACCTGGCCAGGGAACTCGACAGCTTAAAACTGATCAGCTATCCGGAAAACCAGGGGAAAGGTTATGCAGTAGGCAGGGGGGTGCTGGCTTCCCGCGGGGACCTTGTTCTTTTCAGCGACGCCGATATGTCCACACCGGTAGAGGAAGTGGAAAAGCTTATTCCCTTTGTCCGGGAGGGCTTCGATGTAGTAATAGGTTCGAGAGGTCTCAGAGGGTCGGACGTGAGGGTGAGACAGCCGTGGTACAGGGAGCGCATGGGGAAAATGTTTAATTTCATGGTGAGATTACTCACCGTACGGGGCATCACAGATACCCAGTGCGGCTTCAAGCTGTTTAAGGGCGAAGCAGCGAGAAACCTCTTCAGGAAGACTCTGATAAAGGGATTCTCCTTTGATGTCGAGGTGCTGTTCCTGGCAGAAAAGTCCGGGTACAAGGTAAAAGAAGTTCCGATAAAATGGTTTAATTCACCGGGCTCAAAGGTGAGACTCTTTAGCGACCCGCTTAAAATGTTCCTTGAGCTTTTAAAGATAAGGGCATATTACCTGTTCGGAAGGTATGCCCCCACCCCAAAAAAACGGCCGATAGAACTTCCTGATCTGTAAAACCAAAAACGGCAGATGCCGGGGAAGTCACAAGAATCAGAGGAAGAAGGCAAGAGGGCGGTAGGGAAAGAGTGCCGCCAGACCGCGTCTACCAGTTCCGCCACTTCGGCAAGTCGTTTATAATATCTGGAGGCAGGAATGTTGTCAAGACGATCTGCGTATGCGCAGCGCTACTTCTTGTCGATCAGCTTAATAATGGAATCGGCATCGCGATAGCCCGGTATGACGGTGCCGTTTGGAAGTATCATGGCGGGTGTTCCGGTGACGCCCAGCTTTTTCCCCAGCTGCATATCATCGTCTACGACGGTGGTCTTGCACTTGGCTTCCGGCAAAGACTTTTTCTCGTATGCATCGTCGAGGAGCGCCAGCGGGTTTTTTCCGCAGGCTATAGACTTTGCTTCTCCGTAAGCCTGCTTGTGCATGGGGAGAGGGAAGAGCTTTATATAAAAGGCTATGTCCTTCCTTTTCTCTATGATCTTCTTCATCTCCCGATGAAGTCGTGCACAGAATGGTCAAACTGGGTCGACAAATACCACAACCTTATACTTCGCGTCTTTGTTACCCATGACGATCGAGTTCTTGAGGGGTATGGAAGAATAGTCGACTTTATTTATCTTCTGAAAGCTTTCCTGCGTAAAATTCTTTCTGCTTGCCACGTCGATGATGTTGCCGGCGATGATTTTCTTCTTGGCAAAATCAATGTAAACGATCCCTTTTCTCCCGCGCGTTTCCATGCCGACTTCCCACAGGCCCTTGATGGGACCATTGCCGACTTCAAGGACTTTTACATCCGGGATAAGTTTAGCCAGGACATCCTTTGCCTGGTCGGCAGTCAGCGTATGGCACTTGGAACAGTTCTGATCGCATGAGTCGAACGCTGATACGTTCCCGGCAGAAAGGAAGAAAGCGAAAGATATGACCAAGGTGATCAGCAAAACATTCAGTATTTTGCGCATTGATCATTATAAATCCGAGGGGGAGAAAAAGGCAAGGCTCCTGAGTAATATGCTTAAATTTTTTAAAAATTCTCTCGGCGCCCGAGCAAGGCACGGAATGAGTCCCGATATAATGCAGCTTATGCCGGCCTTCCGGGAAGTTCCTGACGGGGATTCCACGAATAAACCATTGATTGTGAATTAAGGTCTTGCCGGCTGTCAATCCACGACTCGATCGGGATCCGGCTTCAGTTTGCGCCGATCACCTCGCTATCATCCATAAAGTTGCGCAACTCTACGATTGACAAATAACAGTGTTAACTGTTATAAAATTTTGCTTTCCCAAAATTCTATTTTTAGGAGGTGTGACGATGAAACTAGGTATTATTATGAGTGATTTCAGAACCGGTTCTGACATTATAGACAGGCTGAGCACTGAAAAACCCGGCGTTATCCTGGTCGGCAACGGCGTATATCACGCCACGACCAAGGAGGGCGGCAAGTCCTCTCCGCTCCTTGACAAGCCCCTCACTTTCTACGCTCTTACGGAAGACCTGGAAAGCAGGGGATATACTGCCGAGAACCTGGACGCCCGGGTCAAGGCGGTGACGTATGACGACGTGGTCGACCAGATTTTCAGTGACTACGAAAAGATAATTTGGATTTAATATAAAGGAGGCGATCATGGGAAAATTGACGATAGGCTGTTTTTCATCGCTCGTTGGATCTCTGTCACTCGACTTTGCGGTGAAGCTGTCGGAAGCGGCAGTGAAGAAAGGTCATAAGGTGGATTTCTGGTTGTCCGGGAACGCGACCATGCTTTCCAAGGCCGGCCAGAAGGCTTTCAAGGATTATTCACACCTCGAGAAAACGGTGAAGGAGCTGTTGACGACCGGGAATTTTCAGATAACGGCATGTGAGGCCTGCGCCGAGGCGCGGGGCTATCACAAGGAAGATACCCTTGAGGGCTGCAAGAGGCACAGCATGGACTGGTACCTGGCAAGTACGTTCGATGCCGACAGAGTCCTTCACATGGGAGGTGACTAATCATGACTAAAAGACTTTTGTTCGTTGTAAGAGCCCTTCCTTACAAGACCGAGGCTTCGAGGCTTGCATTGACCCACGCTATCGCAAGTCAGTCGGTCGAAATATACCTGGCGGACGGCGACCTCGTTGAGGCCTCTATTGCGTTTATCGGCGACGGAGTATTAAACTGTCATAAGAACCAGCAGGCGATGAAGCAATACGGCATTACACCCATAGAGGGTCACCTGAAGAACTCTCTTCTGCTTGATATGAAGGTCCTGATCTGCAAGGAGGACCTTGACAATTACGGTCTTACGGAAGCCGATCTTCTGATGGACGCGGACGACATCGGCGGAGAAGTGAAGGCCCAGATAGTTCCCTACAGCGAGATTATGAAGGAGATGGAATCAGTGGACCATCTCCTTTTTTGTTAACAATAACTGAGGAGGATTCACAATGGCTGATCTGAAATCACAAACACCTACACAGACACTGGACGTATTGGGAAGGGTATGCCCATACCCGCTTGTCCTTACGAAAAAGGCGCTCGAAAAGATACCGAGCGGAGGGTTACTTAAGATCCTCTGCGATGCGCCCGCCTCTGCTGAGGATTCTCTCCCGAGGTTTGCTCAGGACAAGGGATATCCCTGCGAAGTGGTAAAGCTCGATAACAGCTGGGAGCTGTACATCCAGAAGACCTGATATTCCGGGGAGAGGCCGCTGCCTCTCCCCGCTCATTCTTCCCGTCTCAGCCTGAAAGCAATCGGTATTTCTATCCTTCCTTCGACGAAGGGAAAGGGTGCCGCCCTGATGATCGTTTCTTTCGCAGCGGC
>JARRRI010000097.1:0-3087 GCA_037380845.1 Candidatus Sulfobium sp.
GCCACCGTAAGACATGCGAAGAAAAGGAAATCCCTGGCTGCCTGTGCCATCATCGAGCCCCGCCAGTTGAATCCGGGCTCTACTGCCGAATTATAGCCTGCATGGCAGTTCTGACATCTCCCCGGGCTTTCCAACGCAATATTGTTATCAGACGGCGGCTGGGACCCCGGCATTCTGACCAGAGGGTCGTCTCCAACAGGCAGCGGTGTAAATGCGTAGGCCGAACTGAATCCTATCAATACCAGTGCAAATGATGCAAAAATAAGACTTAAAACCCATCGTTTCATCTTCCCCCACCTTATCATCACCCATCGCCCCTGTCAGCCGGACTGCTCATCTACCCTCTCCGTATGAAACAAAAAGCCGAACTGCCGGCATATATTCCTTCGGCAGCTCGGCCGTCTCAAAAATCAAGACCCGCCGCTTTCTGTCCCCTTCTCTCGAAAGGTTTAGCTTTATCGGGATTTCACGTCTTCTTTACTACTACATATCACCAAAAGGTCCGTATGTCAACTTGTAACTTTAGACGACAGCCCGGAGTCATTGCCTTTCTATTGGGTAGTACTGAAAGAAACCTCCTTGACGACCATATCGACTATCGGCAGTTGAGGAACCCTGGTAATGCCGTAAATTTTTTTCAGGTCAATGCTTGCCGGTTCGGCCATCAACAGGGCTTCTGCAACATGCTGATCGGCCAGACGATAGCGGAGTTTCGCCTGGAGAGTAATTTTCCTGACCCCCTCGGGTGCAGTTAAACCGTAATACACATCCTTATACCCATGGGGTGGAATGGTGTCATGCCTCGAGAAGGCCGTAATCACCCACGGGTCGACTGCAAAATGGAAGTTGTCTCCCATCCCTTCCGAGTTGAATATGCGCGTGTTTTCCGGCAGATCACCTTTCGCGTCTACGATCCCGCTGGTCATGATAATATTTCCCTTTTCATCCCTGGCCGTCAATTCAAGCCACATTTGACGAATATTTGTCAGTGAAGTAGGCAGGTTGTGGCCGGCACGAATATTCCTTACCTTTACCTTCACTTCAGCCAGCCTTCCCTGACGATAAAGAGGGGAGACTTCCAGATCCGCGGCGGCCTGGAGGCGTTTTACGGCCATTTCGTATTTCGCCTTTATGATGGCGGCCTTCTTCTCGTCTCCGGCCTTTTTGGCAGCGGTCTCGGCCAGATAGTAGACAAGATAATTGGCGCCATTAAAGAAATGCCGGTATTCCTTGCGGTCCGGCTTCTTGAATGCCGCGGAGCGAAGGAAGGTAGGAAGGTCGACCATATGACAGTCCTGGCAGACGATATCGCGCTGGGCATAGGGGCCGTGCTTCCATTCAAGATAGGTCGATTCAAGCGGGAAGTGGGCGTCGTAATGATAGACGTCGTGACAGCTGGCGCAGAGTTCAGCCGTTAGATGCAGCGGTGATTCGACGCACTTGTGAAACCCCATTCCGCATTTGTCGAAAGGTTTTAAAGGACCCCGCTTTGTCAGCACCAAGCCGTCCTTGGTCTCTACTCCCGGTGTGAGGATAAAGGAGCCGTTTTCCGGTTCATGGGAAGGGGTCTCCCAATGGGTTATACCGCTGATGGAATGACAGATATCGCAGGACACCCCGGCCGCGGCAATGGGGCTGAGGTCGGCGATGCCGGGTTCCGTGATCTCCGCGGTAACCATTCCCGCGGGAGAATGGCATCCTTCGCACTGGCGGGCGATGTCATGCCCCACCGCCTTGACGGCCCTGTTTAACTCGCCCTGGTAGATAGGGTCCTGAAAGGCCAGTGAATGTACCGAACCCGTCCATTCTTCATACTTGTCAGGGTGACATCCTCGGCAGACTTCCGGTGGAGTGAATTGCGCGTTCGACTTGTTCCACCTGATCAGAGACGGATAGTAGGTATAAAGGTCATGATCCACTTTAAAGACGCCGGAACCCGCAAAGGTGCCGGAGGGGATGAGTCCAAGCGCTAACACCATGATAATGAGGGAAAACATCTTGACGGAGCATTTCATAGGTAAACCTCCTTCGTGATAGGGCTGCTGATTAGGTCTCTTAACAACCAACTTAACAGATCTGCAGGAGATGTCAATCCACGGCTTTAGAGCGTGAGGCGGTGCTTGGCCCGAGGACGTCTTCCGAACCACAGAAGCATGCCGTCCGATAATGGCGAAGAGTGTTCCCGGGAAGAAGAATACAAAGGGCAGGGCGAACATCATGCCGCCGGGGGGCCGGCTTGACAAGCCTTCGCGCAAAGGGGATTGGTTCACGTTGAAGCAGCGCATGATGATATCGCCGCTGACCACTATTACCTGACAGATTTTGGGAAAAAAGTTGCTGCAAAGATCCTTTTTTGAATTCACAATGCAGGATTTGTTGATTTGACGGTAGCTTCCGCAACAATACGTGCGTAATGCGGGGAGAATATCTCAGCTGATGGATTGCAGTAAGCCCGCGTGAGGCTTCCTCCTGAAGACCTCATTTCTGAAACCTGATATAATTGTGTTAAGTACCAGAGATAGTTGATATAAGTAGGATTGCCATTGGGGGGGACCCATGAGAGCATTAAAGACGTACGGCGGGATAGTCTTGGCGATCATCTTGCTCCTTGCCGGCATCGTCTTCGTTAAAGACCCCTATTCGGCCGGTCAATTCGTTTCCGACTATTTCGCCGTGGGAGACTTTGCGCGAGGCGTTTTTGCTGCAGGCCAATTTTCGGTGGGCATATTTGCCGCCGGCACCTTCGCGATTGGAGTGTTCTCCGCCGGGATTTTTTCTGTTGGCGTATTCTCCATTGGAGTGTTTTCGTTTGGGCTGTTCGGAGTAGGAGTCTTTGTGGTAGCCAGATTCAAGAAGACCGTTTCTCACATTGACAAATGGTGACGCCTCTTGCCCAACAAAAGCGTGGAGCCCGACTTCGGGCTCGCTGCTCCGCTTACGCCCAGCGGCGAACTCGAAGTGGCTCACGATCAATGTTATCCCTGCCGTTTCTAACGTAAATCCTCAGTAGTTTCATTTCCTGATACCTGTCGGTTTGTCGGTGAACTCCTCAGAGGGATCGCCTTTTTTTCTAATCCCTTTTAAACT
>JARRRI010000098.1:0-2981 GCA_037380845.1 Candidatus Sulfobium sp.
TTCGTCGCAGGCGACACGAATGAAGAGGTCGGGAAAGAGGCGGAGAAGGCCGGTAAGTTGCCGTATGAAAAACAGTTGGGTGGGGAAGCCCTCCACTTGGAAACCACATGGGAGAAGAATGACCAAAAAGTTTACGAGGGGTCCGCTGAAAAGAAGGAGGCGAAGGTCGCTTTCGGGAGAATGCCCGGTCAGGCCAGGAGGGGCAGGGACGGGAACAAAGTAAAACTTCTGATTGCCTTGGTCATTCTTCTGCTTCTCACGACTGCGGTATATTTCCTGAAATTCTATTCCACGAAACCGGTCTTTGTGCATGACAAACAAGTAACGCCACGCCCGCAATCGACACTTACGCAAGAGAATACAGGACATCCCGATGTTCTGTCTGAACCCCCGGAGACCCGGTCTTCGCTTACAGCGGAGCCAAAGAAGTCCGTTAAAACGATAGGACACAAGAGCAGGCGAAAGCAGCCAGGCAAAGAGAAACACCAGTCAGGGAAAAAGGAAGCAACAGTTGAAGGGCGAATGATAACCAGCCCCGGGAGGACAGGGGGCACGCCGTCCCCAAAGTTTAGAAAGAGAAGTTTTACCCCTCCCTCCAGGGAAGATCTTTGAAACAGGAGAGATATGTTACCAAGAGGCAGGATTACTTCATGGCTTTATTTTTTTATCCTGATAAGTAGTCTTTGCGGGTGTGCTCACAGCTTCCCTTCCGCTTCCGAAGCGGGCGAAGCATGCCGCGCACGTCCGGAATCAAGGAAAACGCAGACCAGGGTGGGCATTTATCTGGCCGATGATCTCAGAAGCTATGACTATAAAAGACGGATACTGGGTGCGACTTTCAGGATGCAGGTAGGCGATTCTCTTTCCGCGATATTGCCACAGATGACGTCTGCCATGACATTGGGGGACGTTGTCGCAGTAAAGTCACTGCCTCCCTATGATGATAGCTACAGGCCCGACGTGGACGCCGTAATCGAACCGGACATTCTCTATGCGTATGGCAACGTAGCGGGAACGGTTACAGGCCATATAGACGCAAAGATCAAAATGAGAATGACCTTTTATGGTCTGGACGGGCGCGTGCTGTGGCAGGACGTGGCAACAGGGGTCAGCCGCAGCGGAGAACTCAATCTGGCAGGCAACTATCTGGGCATCCTGGAAAAAGCGGACAGCACCGCTTACGAGGCGACATTTTCGGCCGCTGCCAGGATCACTGACGATTTTAGCAACTCCCTCTCGAAAGGATTTTCCATTACCGGAGAGGCTCAAATCCAGCGCGAGCCGGCCGATAATGCAAGACTATCCAATATATCCCTTTTCAGGCAGTATTACAGGTCGGGACGGCTCCAGTACGAGAAAAGAAGATTTTTCCATGCCCTGCTCTCTTTTGAAAAGGCGGCAAACGTAAATCCGGCCGATCTTTCCACGTTATTTTATCAGGCAGTATGCTACACCTATACAGGTCAGAAGGATATTGCTATCGCCAGATTCAAAAAATTTCGTGACCTGACCGAATCGGCCCGGGAGATCAGGGATGCAGAGAAGTGGATGGCATTGCTTAAAAAACCTTTAAGAATCGGAATAGCATCTTCCGGGTCGGGGCAAGGGAAGATGCACAATGAACTGCAGCGCGTCCTCACGGAGAGCAGGATGTATGATGTAAAAAGCCTGGCGGGCCTGAAAATTTCCACTCGTGGTGCAAAGACTGCCGCGTTCGACAAGTTCCTCGATAAATGCCTTAAAGAAGGCATGAGGATAGTGATCCTTGACAGTATCGATTATGCCGCCGGCAAAGAGGTAAAAACCCCGCCGCGTAAGGGCGACGCGGCCACGGACTATATCGTCAGCATTACAGCAGAAGTTTACTCCACAAAAAAGAAAAAATTGAAAACCGAGGTCAGAATAGATGAAAGAGCGAGTGCTATTACAAAGAAGAGCAAGGAGGAAGAACAGGCCATAAAAGAGCAGCTTCTCAGAAAAGGGGCCGAAAGGCTGGTTCTGAGACTCCTGGAAAATGATATCTTTTAGCTGGAAGCGGATGTTGAGGTGGTCCAAACCGGCTGATGCGTCGCTCTACCGGGCTGACAATAGCCCTTCGAAAATAGGACATCCGGAAACGTTCCGATAAGTTTTTATCATTCTTTCGGTAACTCAATAGTTGTATTCTCCAGCAGCCCACGCTCGTCCAATCCTATAACTTCATTATGGGATGACCAGCGCCGTTCCCTGGCTGACTGTACAATCCTCGCCCTTACCGGATTTCCCCCAATATATCTAATTTCCCCATCGATCTGGCTAGGGAAAGAGGAAATTTGAGGACCGGACAGGCAATCAAGATCAAGTTAGCCGAAACCCTAAATTTAAAGCCGGTCAGACTTTGAAAGACGCAGTATAATGTCATAGGCGCTAAACATACAGCATCTCATCCGCGACAAGAAGTAAACAGCAGACAACACCAGATATCCTCACAGTAACAAACGCCTAGACAAGCCTTTTCAGAATGTATGTTACAAGTGACAAACGATGCCGGTTTTCAGCCGCCTACTGCTGCTCAGCTGCCCCATATCAAGAGGTAACCCCTTCGCTTTCCCCAGTGCAGTAACGGGTTTTATTTTCCCAGCAAATTCTTTAATGCATTTGTTGCTTTTCCGGCTGCTTCTTCTCCGGCGCTGCCCGCTTTTTCCTTCAAGCCTTCTTCCATTGATTTACGGACTTCTTCAGCGCTCTTGCCGAGATATTGCCTTACACCAGTCTCCGACGCGGCCGCGATCGCTCTGTTTCCTATTGGCATGAGAATCTGAGCGGCGAGTTCGGAAGGTGTCGACCCCCCCTGGCCCCCTACGTTCGTGAGTTGAATTCTCGGAAGTTCAGCCGTGAAAGACTTATCCGGCAGCGCTGCCACTCCGGCATCTACTCGTCCCCTCTCGATAACGAGGTCCTTTATGACAAAGGTTCTCTTTTCGCCGGGCTTTTTACCTGCT
>JARRRI010000099.1:0-3947 GCA_037380845.1 Candidatus Sulfobium sp.
ATCCGAAGACCTTCTTCCTCCACGCGGCGTCGCTGCGTCAGGCTTTCGCCCATTGCGCAAAATTCCCCACTGCTGCCTCCCGTAGGAGTCTGGACCGTGTCTCAGTTCCAGTGTGGCCGTTCAACCTCTCAGTCCGGCTACCCGTCTTTGGCTTGGTGGGCCTTTACCCCGCCAACTACCTGATAGGTCGCAGGCCCATCCTAAAGCGTATCGCTACTTTTACCACTACCCTTTCAGATCGTGGTCTTATGCGGTATTAGCCCAAGTTTCCCTGGGTTGTCCCCCTCTTTAGGGTTGGTTACCTACGTGTTACTCACCCGTCCGCCACTAAGTTAACCAACAGCACCAGGCTTGCAAGCTATCCACCTGTCAGGCTATCAAGCTTAAAGACCAAAATTAAATCCTTTAATCATCTTTGCTTGCCAGCTTGTCGGCTTGTGAGCTTGTCAGCTTAGTGCTGTCGATTAACTCCGTTCGACTTGCATGTGTTAGGCACGCCGCCAGCGTTCGTTCTGAGCCAGGATCAAACTCTCATTTGATACTGGTTAACTCAATTAAACTTCTAGGAATTGTCAGGTATGCTACGCACCTTTTCCAGTTTTCAAAGAACGAGTAAGTAGTTTACCTGAACGATTTTACTCTTGTCAAGGGAACTCCAGCGATGTGCAAAAAAATCATTGGTCAACGTCAGAATATCTGTCCGGTTTTCCGTATGGTATTCTCCTTTGCAGATTGCGCTGCCGGAAACGCCGGACCGGTAATCCTCTGACAAAGGGAAACACCAAAAGTGAATGGGTAGTCAATCAATGAATTTCAAACTAATCTCGACAGACGGCAGGGCAAGAAGGGGCATCCTGGAAACCGCAAGGGGAGTGATCAATACCCCAGCCTTCATGCCGGTAGGCACTATCGGCACGGTCAAAGCGATGTCGCCTGACGAACTCAAGGAAATCGGCACCGAGATCATATTGGGCAATACCTACCACCTCTACCTGAGACCCGGCACCGACGTCATCGAGACCCTCGGGGGCCTTCACAAGTTCATGAACTGGGACCGGCCCATCCTCACCGACAGCGGCGGCTTCCAGGTCTTCAGTCTCGCCGCCCTTAGAAAGATAGAGAAAAACGGCGTTCACTTCAGGTCGCATATCGACGGTTCCCCTCATTTTATAGGTCCCGAGGAGGCGATGAAGATACAGGGCATTCTCGGCTCGGATATCGCCATGACGTTTGACGAATGCATCCCCTACCCGGCCGATCATGACTACGCCGCAAAATCAGTAGAACTTACGACCTCATGGGCACGCAGGTGCAGGGAATGCCGGAATCCGGGACAGGCGCTCTTCGGCATAGTGCAGGGCGGCATGTACAAAGACCTCAGGAAGAGAAGCTCAGAAGACCTGATCTCAATAGGTTTCGACGGCTATGCCATCGGGGGAGTAAGCGTGGGCGAGCCGAAAGAGGAGATGCACGACATCATTTACTCCAGCGCACCCCTTCTGCCAAAAGTCAGTCCGCGTTATCTAATGGGAATAGGCGACCTGGGTGACATGCTTAAGGCAGTTGATGCGGGGTTTGACATGTTCGATTGTGTTATGCCCACCAGAAATGCACGGAACGGGACCCTGTTTACGAGCGTGGGCCGCATAAGTATAAAGAGAGAAGAGTTCAAGTATGATTCAGGGCCGCTCGATCCCAACTGCGGCTGCTACGCCTGTCAAAACTACTCACGCGGATACATGAGACACCTCTTCCTCTCCAGGGAGATACTCTCGATGAGGCTCAATACCATCCATAATTTGTATTTCTATCTCGACTTCTTCAGAAAGATGAGGGCCTCCATAGAAGAAGGCGCCTTCATGAGCTTCAGGGAAACATGGGAACGGATCTTTTCCTGATACCAGGGCCGAAACCGCGAACGCTCACATGCGACGTCGAAAAGTATTCTCCCGTATATTTACCAGTCTGAGTTTCTTATGGTATCCTTTTTTATAAAAAATCCTCTTACCGAAAAGTTATACGCGGATGCCCTTTACCGGAGACTTGGAACAACTCAACATAGCAGACATCATCCAACTGCTTAATACGACGCGGAAGTCCGGAGTTTTTTCCGTCAAGAGCAGCAGGGGCGAGAGCCGGATCATTTTCAGTAACGGCTGCATTGTCGGGGCAAACCATCTGGACAACAAAGTGAGGATTGGTACCGTCCTGGTAAATATGAAAGCCATAACCGTCGAAGACCTCAGGCTGGCGCTGGACGTTCAGAAGAAGGCTGGAAAAGACCGGAAGCCCCTGATTGAAACTTTAATGGGACTCGGCAAATTGGGGCGGGATGAAGCATTTCGGGCGTTGAAAAAGCTTATCGATATCACCGTTGTTGAGCTGATAAGTTGGACGAAAGGCACCTTCACCCTTGATACTGACGTTGTCGACGTCAGTCCGGAGGTCAGATATCCCCTGAGCAAAATGGAACAGGAAATAAGTCTTGATGCTCAAATGGTGTTGATGGACACCCTTCGCGTTTTTGACGAAAGGGAACGCGATCGTCGGAACGGGAAAACCATTGTACCTGACGAAGAATACTTCGCCGATGTGATTCCTCCCGGGGATGCGTTTGGACCGGTCATCACTGCCGATGACCTGGGCCTGGGCGATCTCGACCGCCTGGAGCGGAAAATACCCGATCCATTCCCCGTTCGCGAAGTCTTTGATCCTGTCACAATCCATCGCCAGAAAATAGAAGAGACGCTGTCAGATTTTCCGGCGGATGAAAGGGAAGCCTTTGTTTCCTTTCTGGAACAATCGACCGCAAGCATAAATGCCCATGGGAGATCAGGACGCTGGCGGGGCCTGGTGAAGGCTCTGGTCCTCGTCAGTGAGGACGAGCTTATCAAACATTCGATCATGACCATCTGCAAGGACGAAGGCGTCCTCGTATTTTCTTCAGAAGGAGAGAAGGAACTCTTTGACATACTGGACGAGTGCATAAAAATGCGGGTCACACCCGTCCTGGTTTTTGACAGCCCGCAACCCGGCGGGGTTTTGCTTTCGAAAGGAGAACTCGACCGCATAAAGGTAATACTGAAGGAGAGATATCCCATGTTTTCCGCCATACAGCTGGCTTCTCCTTCAGATTACACATTCACCCTGCAGTCGCTTCGTGACGGCATGACGGCGGTATTCCCGAAACCGCCAAAAGGCATTCGGGATTCAACCTTCATCAGGGATACGATAGAGTTCCTTGCGTCCTTCAGTGTCTATGTGACAGACTTTTTTCTCAGGCAGAAGGATTTGGCAACAGCGAACAGCACCCTGGGCAGACTGAAAGATCGGGTTGTTGCTCTCCGGCAGCTGACCGAGCCATCGGCTATATTCCTGGCGCTTCTCAAGTATGTCTCCGAAACGTTCGAGCGCGCGATCACCTTTATCGTCCGGCCTGCAGAACTTGCAGGAGAAAAGGCCGTAGGAGTGTATGACGAAAAGGATGCGGGGCCGACCTCGGTAACGAGATTGAAGATCCCTCTGTCAGGAGCTTCCGCTTCTCAGGCAGGTAGTTGAAAAGGGACAACTCTTTTACGGGCCCGGTGAGGATGAGGCATTACAGAATATTTTGTTCCAGGCCATCGGAGAACCCGCCAGCTCTGCGAT
This sequence comes from Candidatus Sulfobium sp., assembly GCA_037380845.1. Taxonomy (GTDB): domain Bacteria; phylum Nitrospirota; class Thermodesulfovibrionia; order Thermodesulfovibrionales; family UBA6898; genus JARRRD01. The sequence goes on from JARRRI010000099.1 coordinate 3,649, forward strand.
AATGCTTCTCCCTGTAAAAAGGCGGGGGGAAACGGTGGCTCTCATCTATGGAGATTTCGGCGGGAAAGAAGCTTCATCCATGCAGTGCGACGAAATGGAAATTCTGGCCCACGAGGCCGGTCTGGTTTTGGAAAGCGCGCTTTACCGGAAGGAGCTCGCCCAAGCGATTCGCAAGTGAACAGAAAGAAACGCCGGGAATATTACTGCTTAAGCCATGCCGGGTTAGGGTATACTATCCGGGAGGAAAAAGACCATGGACATAGCCACATTTACGCAGATACTTGAGATCGCCTTCGAAA
>JARRRI010000100.1:0-3319 GCA_037380845.1 Candidatus Sulfobium sp.
ACAGTTGCCGTTTTGCGTCTTGCTCTGGACGTAAACGTTAGACCCTGCCGCCGAGTTCCTGCATGCATACTTCCATGCCTCTTCCCGCGCATACTGCTGGACAAAGGCCGAGGGAGCACCGTCGTTGACAACTATGAGACGCTTTGCGCCTGCCAGTGCGGAAGCGTCCGCCGCAACCTGCAGCTCGTTCTTCGCATTGTACATATAAGCGATATCGATGGCGAGACCCGCAAAAATCAACATTAACAGAAATACGCCAAGCGCCAGGAGGATGATAACCACGCCCCTGTTGCTCAAACTTATTTTTAGTCCGCGCTTCATTATTCTGCCTCACTGCCTCCGTTATTCCGCCCCACTGTCTCCGCGAGGGAAAGGAATCCATTCATATTCGCCTTCCTCCTCGGGGGTAAGCGGTTTTTCACCCGGTAGCTCCGGCTTGACTCCGGGTGCCAAAGGTTTTACGAGTTTTGGAGTAATAAAGAAAGCCAGATCCGTTTTCGTCAGCTCGTCACTCGTACTCCTGAAGAGCGCACCCAGGATGGGGATGTCGCCCAATATCGGGATCTTCTGTATGTTCTTTTTCATCTCGTCCGACAGGAGACCGGCCAGTATGAGACTTTCTCCGCTCTTCAAGTCCACGCTAGTGGTGACCTGTCGCGTATCGATAATGGGAGCCAGTATCCCCGAAAGGCTGATAAACTGCTGTATATTGCTGACCTGTGCCGGATCGATCCTGAGCCTTATCGCGCCTGTCTCAAGCACCTGGGGGGCAAAGTTGATCTCGACGCCGACTTTCTTATAGGTTATGGACGGCGTCAATTGACCTCCCACGCCGGAAACCGTCTGGATAGGGACCTCAGAGCCCGCGAGGAAATCCCCCTTTTCTCCGCTCCTCACCACCAGGTTGGGCTCGGCCAGAACCTTTGCGAGGCCCTTGGAAGCCAGCGCCCTGAGCACCGCTCCAACGCCGCTCGGGAAATACGAGACGCCGAGTTGAAAAGTATCCAGGGGTGTGAAGGAACCGAGTGCGGAAGCGTTTCCGGCTATCCCCTGCACTCCGCTTGTAGTGGTTACGGTGCCGGCGGCGCCGACGGTCGACGTGCTCTGTTCGCTGGGTGCACCGGCAAGGTTGGAGAATCCTTCAGCAGATGTACCCTTGATAAGAGTACTGAGCCCCAGTTCCTTGAGCTTTGTTTTGTTTATCTGAGCAACTCTTACCTCAAGAACGATCTGCTCCGCCTCGGGAATTGTAACGAGGTTCAGGACTTTCGGGGCATAAAAACGCGCCAGCTGTTCTATCTTGGTGAAAGTTTCGACACAGGTGTCCCTCTCCTGCGTTTCAATTACGTCTACCATCGATTTCTCGTCCCGGCGCGTTACAAGGGGTTCCTTGTCCCTCTTGCATGTGTATCTATTTTTTGTCGTGCCCCTCAGAACCAGCACGTCCCCTTCACATTCCGCCGTGATATCCGAATCCGGTGCAAGTTCCTTGATATGCTCTTCAAGGGCCTTCGTGTCCCCGCAGCCCATCCTGGCAACCACATTTATGTCAAAAAAAGTGGGCTTCCCCTTCCTGTCCCAAACGATAAGGTTGGTGGAGCCCACCTTCTTTCCGTTGATAACCATTTCGGTGGGAGAGATAAGATTCATGTCGGCTATGCTCGGGTCTGCCAGAGAGACCCTCTTGCTCGGCTCCTTGAGGGTGATGACCGTCCCTTTCCCCACGGTCACCGTTACAGGTATTGCGGCAAAGGCAACGGAAGCCAACAATAGAATGATAAATGCCGGCAGAATATGTAAGACCTTTATCTTATTCATAGCTCCTCCTTATACGTGTAATGAAGATGAATGACATTGCCGCTTGCATCATTGCTCAACCTTGAACGTGGCCGTTTCTTTCTTGCTCCCCTTAAGTATCTCGACATTTATAACCTCAGCCGCTTTTTGAGGCTTATCATTTTTCTTCACAACCCGTCTTATTATGGTCCTCGTTCTCACCCGCGTAGCGGGAACTCCGCCCATGACCTTAGCCACGGTAGCGCCCGTAGTTTTGGCTATATCCGCATCACCCGCCCTTCTCAGGACGAGCTGCAGTCTGCCCTGAGTGCTGGCGATCGCCAGCTTCTCGGCATTTTCGGGGGAAACGTCCATCGTTACTGTAGGCACTACCTTTGGTTTGCCTCCTTCCTGCTGCGAGACGACCTGGCCGGTCGCCAGTACGGGAACGTCCTGCAGGACTATTTTGCTGACCGACTGTTTGCCGGTGGAGGTGGTAAGCACGACATCGACCCTGTTGCCGGGCGAGATGAACCCGGCAACTCCGGCAACCTGGTCTACGGCAACCGTCATCGCCCTGTGCCCCTCGGGGATCTTGTAACTCAGGATGCCGGCCTGGCCTCCCTGAGGCACGAGTTTGGCCCCTACGATCGGGTCGCCGGTAAAGATTTTCTCGAGAGCCACTCTGCCGACAACCTGGTCGGGGGAAGAAAATATCTGGCCCGGAGGCATCTCGTTCTTCGGCCAATTCGCCGTTTTCACCTGAGTGTTGTTGATGGTGCTGCCCACAGGGATATCCGTTCTGGCCACCACAACGCTTCCGGTTGCCACCGCCTCCTGAACTTTTGCCGTCTGGCGCTTCAGATAATTATATAGCGAAATACTCGCAACCGCCGCAATAGCTACCGCCAGTATACCGATGATAAAAACTGCCTTGGGTTTTGCTGCCATAATAGCCTCCCTGTTTTTCTAGAATTGCTTGCCAAATTCCAAATATCCTTATAAAAAAACACATATACGGAGGTGCATCGTCCGAGATCCCGAGACATTCGCCGGTTCTGGATTTCGAAGCCCCTGCAAAAGTTGTCATCCCTCTATTAAAAAAGCCTTTGTTGTCAAGTTCATCATTCATGTCTCATGGTAGCGTCGGCCCCGATAGTCGTGGATGGGGGCCAAGGCCAGGCCCCGCCCCCGATCACAAAGGTAAAAGTCGCCGAGGCCGATACCTTTATGTCATCGGCCGTGAGACCGGCGGGATCCTGGGCGGTGATGTCAATAACGACGTTTGTGTTGCCAGGCACACCGGGAGAACAGCAGACCGCGGCAATAACGGCATCATTATTATCGGTGCCGCCTGCGTTGCAGTCTGCAGGGACAGTCGCAGGACCCGGGCAGGAGACCCCCGCACACGATCCGGACGTACCGGTGACACCGCATGTCACCACCGCCAGCCTTGCTCCGCTTCTCACGGCATTCTTAAGCGAGTTCCGCATGTACCATGCCCTTGAGAATTCAGCGATCCCAAAAAGGATAATCAACAGCA
>JARRRI010000101.1:0-2742 GCA_037380845.1 Candidatus Sulfobium sp.
GTGAGAGTATATATAGACAAAGAGGAAGGCGTAACGCTCGACGACTGCGAGAGGGTGAGCAGGGCGCTGTCTGCCGTCCTCGATGTCGAGGACCCTATACATTCGCCTTATGTGCTGGAGGTCTCCTCGCCCGGGCTGGACAGGCCGCTCAGGAGACTGGAAGATTTCGAGGAGAACGTGGGCAAACTGGCAAGGGTTGTTACCGGGGAGAGCATAGACGGCCGGACTTTTTTCGTGGGAAGGATAACGGCGGTGAAGAACGGAGACGTCAGGCTGGCGCTGGAAGGGGGCAAGGAGATAGAGCTGCCTTTTGAACAGGTGACTAAGGCGCGACTGGAGATAGAATTTTGATGTCAAAAGATCTGTGTTTGGTAATAGACCAGATAAGCAGGGAAAAAGGCATATCCCGGGAGACCCTTATCGAGGCACTGGAATCCGCCCTCCTTTCCGCCATGCGCAAGAAATACGGCGGCCGGACCAACATAAACCTGGAGATGGACCGGCAGAAGTGTACCCTTAAGGTCTACGAAACCAGAAGGATCGTCGCCGAAGTGGTTGACGTCGACGAAGAGATCTCCCTGGCGGATGCTGCGAAGATAGCGCCCGATAAAAAGGAAGGGGAAACCGTCGATATCCCGCTTGACCTTCAGGACCTTGGCAGGATAGCCGCCCAGACGGCAAAACAGGTCATATTCCAGAGGGTGAGGGAAGCCGAGAGAGACGTAATCTACAACGAGTTTAAAGACAGGGTGGGCCAGATTGTAAGCGGCACGATCATGAGGAGAGAAAAAGGCATTTATTACCTTAACCTCGGAAAGACCGAGGCGGTTCTGCCGGTCAAGGAGACCCTTCCGAACGAGAACCTGAAGCGGGGGGACATCGTCAAGGCGATCATCGAAGACGTGAGAATTACCACGAAAGGCCCCGCTATCATAGTATCGAGAACAAGTCCGCAATTTGTGGCGGGCCTGTTCAAGATGGAAGTGCCCGAAATAAACGAGGGGCTTGTCCAGGTCAAACATATCGTGAGAGAACCGGGGGAGCGGACAAAACTCGCCGTTCAGTCGCTGGACAACGCGGTCGATCCCGTGGGCTCCTGCGTGGGGATGAAGGGGACGAGGGTGCAGACCATTGTGCGCGAACTCAGGGGTGAGCGGATCGATATTATTCCCTGGACGGATGACGTGAGGATGCTGATAGCCAGGGCCCTGAGCCCTGCGGTCATCGACAAAGTGGGTATAAATGAGGAGGGAAAGACCGCGATGGTCGTCGTAAACGACCAGCAACTGTCGCTCGCCATCGGAAAGAAAGGGCAGAACGTCAGGCTTGCCATGAAGCTTACGGGCTGGGACATCGATATTATCAGCGACACGGAATACTCAAAGATAAGGATGGAAGAGACGGACAGGGCCCTGGAAGACAGCATGAAGAAGGAGGCCCAGGACCAGGAGCAGCGGGAGCAGCAGGACCAGCCACCCGTCGATGGATAGCGGCCTTGCAGACCGGCCCATCGGGAGCATAAGGGGAATCGGGCCCGGCAAGTCCGGAATCCTTTCACGCCTGGGCATCAGAACAGTCGGAGACGCCCTCTATTACCTGCCCTCCAGATATCATGACAGAAGCCGCATAAGAGATATCCGCGACCTTCAACCCGGCTCGGTGGAGACGGTCGGGGGAAAGATCATTTCGTCTGCGGAGAGGACATTGCCCGGCCGCAGGATGAGGATCTACGAGATTATCGTCAGTGACGGCAACGGGACCCTGACGGCAAAATGGTTTAACCAGCCTTTTTTGAAACGCAACCTTAAGGCCGGCCAGGAAGTAATACTGAGCGGCACGATAGAGAGGGACAGGTTCCGCGGCGGCATAGAGATCCTCAACGCGGAATACGAAATAGTAAGAGACGACGAAGATTCGTTGATTCACACCAAAAGGATCGTCCCCTTTTACCGTCTGACAGAGGGGATCAGCCAGAAACAGTTCAGAAAGATCATGTTCGGCATCGTAAACGGCCATGCCGGCGAGATTGAGGATCCTTTGCCGTCAGATATTGCCGGGCGGAATGATCTTCCTTCGCTTCAGGACAGCCTCAGGCAGGTCCATTTCCCCGGTCCTGATATCGACTCCGGGTCTTTTGTAAACGGGGAGAGCCCCTATCACAGGAGGCTCTCTTTCCAGGAATTTTTTATATTCGAGCTGGGTATGGCCCTGAGGAAGAAGAACGCGGGGTCGATGCGCGGCCCGGTCTTTGACTGCCCGGGGCGCCTGCGTGAAAGGCTGCTCGAACATCTTCCTTTCCGTCTGACCGCCGCTCAGAAGAGAGTGATCGGGGAACTCGGTGCGGATATGAAGAGCGTGCGGCCCATGCACCGGCTTCTGCAGGGAGATGTGGGCAGCGGTAAGACCGTGGTGGCACTGATTGCGATGTTGGACGCGGTCGAGTGCGGTTACCAGGCGGCGCTGATGGCGCCGACGGAAATCCTTGCGGGACAGCACTATTCGACTATTCGCGGAGTCATCGGGAAGCTCGGCCTGAAGGTATCGCTTCTCTCAGGGGGGGCCGATGAAGCCGGGCGGGCGCGGGCGGCCCGGGGTGAAGCACAGATTGTGGTGGGGACCCACGCCCTTATACAGGAAGGTGTCGAATTCAAAAAGATGGGACTGTGCGTCATAGACGAACAGCACAGGTTCGGCGTGCTGCAGCGCTCCCGGCTTATAGGAAAAGGTACCCGGCCCCATGTA
>JARRRI010000102.1:0-2693 GCA_037380845.1 Candidatus Sulfobium sp.
GGGCGTTGATTTTTTCTTCGAAGCGGGACTTGTTTCTGAAGACGAATGTGAACATGACCCCTGCCATGAATGAACCCATGATCGGCTCCATTCCGGCGCCATATGCAATCAGCGCCCCTACGAAAACGATGGCCATTGCGATACGTATTCCCTCTTCGACGGGATCCTCGCTCTCCATTACTCTTTTAACCTGGCCGGGGTTCCACCATGCGATGACATAGACCAGTCTGAGGGTGAGAGTGGCCAGGGCGAACAGGCCGACGAGTTTGAGTACCTGGACGAGCAGGAGGAAAGAGAAGCCGTAACGGTGGGTTATGTCGAGGGCCGTAAGGGCTATTATGGACAGCATCTCTCCGGCGAGAGTCACACCGACTATGTGGCGTCCCAGGTCGTGTTTCAGGAGGCCGGCCTCCTTCAGGACCGGGAACGTGATGCCGGCGGATATCATCGAAAGTGACACGCCCACGTAAAAGGAATTGCCGGACAGGTAAAACAAGGCTGGGGTCAACAGGAGGGAGAGTGCCGGGATCATCACATACCAGCAGACCTTTGTGTTTCTCAGGAGTGCCCTGAGATCAAGCTCCATGCCGGCTACGAACATCAGATAGATGAAGCCCAGGTCCTTGAGGAACTCGAACCATTCAGGTTTTTCATGGAGGGCGGAGTGAAAGAGAAGCATTCCAAAGAGAATCTCGAGGACCGCTGAGGGGATATTAAACCTTCTCGCAACAAAAGGCAGAAAAGATGCGCCGGCAACGAGCAGACAGATTATGACAAGTTTCTCAGCCATCGGGCCTCATAGCGACTCTTCAATCCCCGGCAGAATGAGGGTGGTAATCCCTGAATTTTTCAGGATATGCCAGGCGACATCGGGCGAAAGGATGGAGCGGAAAAAATCTTTTCCCGACCAGCTGTCCGCGGCGAGTACGAGGAGGTTGTAGTCGGGCAGTCTGGCGGATATTTCGTGAACCGGGTTACCGGTCAATACCTGGAGGTCTATCCTCTTTCTGTGGAGAAAACCCACATTGGAAATCATCTTCTTTGCCTCATCGAACTTCTCGGACTCCTCCTGGGTGGCGATGTATTCGGATGGTCTGGCAGTGAAGACACTCACGTCGGTGGTGATAGTACGGGAGATTTCTATTGACTTGTAGACGAGGTGACGGAAATCGAAGTCAATGAGGGCCGGCACGAGCAGTTTTGAGTAAGGCTGGGTGCCGTTGGCGAGTATTGCCGGACATTTCGCAGCCTTCACCAGGGAAGAGAGAGCGGTTTTTTGCGCTGCGAGATAAAAAGGGAACCTCGGTGTCAGGAAGCTGTCTTTCGACACGACGACAACCCCTATTCTGGCGCCCGCGACAGCCAGTGATTTCATCGCCTCGGCGGGAGGGAGTGAAGACACCACTTTGTTTGTTTCTCCGAAGCCGTATTTGGTGATGATTTCATCATGTCGTCTGGCAAGCTTTTCCGCCCGGGCCGAATATACGATATGCACCTTATCGAGTTGAAATACGGAGCGGATATACTCGGCCTCTTCAAAGAGATCATCTTTCTCGTCCCCCGTAAGATAGAGCGCCAGTGAGGTGCCGAATTCCAGCGGGAACCGCTCGAATTCCGAGGTAAGCATTTCGGCGACGGTCTTCAGGACGGCCGGATCTCCAAGTATAACGACCTTGTCTTTCTCCTTCAGCACCGTTTCGGGCCTTGGCACCACGATGTTGCCTTCCCTGTAAATGATGCCTATGTTCCACCTGATAGGGGCTATGTAGCCGAGGGGCCTGTTCCGCAGCCTTGAATTGGGGTGGACCTCCACCTCCAGTATCTCCTTTTTGCCGATCCCTATTCCGTGGGCCGTCTTGGCCTGGTGTTCGATAAGGTTTCTTACGTCATTTGCACTCGCTGTAAAGATATTCTTGACCTCCACGTTGAGATCGGCGAGTGCCATTTCGCCTTCGTCCGTTACCGCCACGGATATCACCCTCCTGGGTTCGAAATGCTCATGGAGGACCCTGGCGACCTCGAGGTTTATCTCTTCCGTTGTCGTAGTGATGAGAACCACTTCGCTTTCGTCTATTCCCGCCTGCTCCAGGACCAGCCTGCTCGTGGCGTCGCCGATAATGACCTTCGTGCGCTCCTTCCCGCGCAGTGAGGCAACGATGGATTCGGCATCAGGGCTGGAATCGATACAGGTTATGTCGAAATCCCTTGATAACTTCGAAAGGAGTTCTCTCCCAATGTTGCCGACGCCTACCATTACAATCATGGTTCTTTCCGCTCTCCGTATCAGAAGGGCTGCTCAGGACAGACCTGTCAAAAGTCCCGCAGCCCTGTATAATTATTTCGTTGAGAACCTTATTTATTATGTATATCATCCATAGAAAGAATATGCATGGCAAGAGGCGGAAAAAACTAACAGGTGAGGCGAAGAAATTCTTTGACTTTTTCCCGGGAAAAGAGGTATGATTCATTTGAAGTTTCTGGAGTTTTTGTTACTTGACGAAGCCGCAAAGACTTTCAGCTTTGCGGCTTTTTTTGCTGACGGCGGTATCCTGAGACTTTAGTCTACATGTAAGGAGGTATCAGACGTGGCTAATGGAACAGTGAAGTGGTTCAACGAGTCAAAGGGCTTCGGTTTTATTACGACTGAAGAGAATTATGACGTGTTTGTCCACTATTCCGCCATCCAGGGCAAT
>JARRRI010000103.1:0-4331 GCA_037380845.1 Candidatus Sulfobium sp.
AAACCCGGTATGCCGGGTTAAAGGAAAATAAAGCGGCTTATCGGAGAAATTCTTCCCTTAAATTCCTGTTTCACCCATAGGCCGCTTTTTTGCAGGCCCGGTCCTTCATAATTCGTCCAGAAAAAAATTCGTCTCCTTCTCCGTCCCTACCGTGGACGGCTCCCCATGGCCGGGAAGAATCCTGGTTTCGGGGGGCAAAGACAGTATTTCGAGAAATGATTTTTTAAGTTCGTCCATGTTCCCGCCATAGAAGTCCGTTCTCCCCACCGAACCGGCAAAAATAGTGTCGCCACTGACGATTACGCCCTCGCCATACAGGCAAATCCCGCCGGGGCTGTGACCGGGAGTGGAAAGTACCTCGAAATTCAGCCTTCCTACTGTAACTCTGTCCTGATCAGCCAGAAAAAGGTCCGGTTCGGGAGGCGGCTCGATCGTAAACTCCCAGAAGGCCGCCTGGTCCTGCGCCCTGTTGTATATGTCGATGTCATCCCTGTTGAGGGCAACCCTGGCCCTCGTCTCCCCCTTGACACGCGAAACAGCACCCACGTGATCGAAGTGCCCATGGGTGCATACTATCATGCCCACCTTCAATCCCTTTCGCCCGATCAGCCGCAATATCTTGTCTGCTTCGTCCCCCGGGTCGACGACCATCGCGTCGAGAGTCTTTTCGTCGGATATCACATAGCAGTTTGTCTGGAGCGGTCCCACCGCAAGGCAATCTATATCCATTACCGTTTCCTCCCGATCTTCTTCTTTATCATTTCAAAAAAATATTCCATTTCTTCACTCTTCAGCATAACACTCACGCCGGCATAGATTATTACACAAACAAGTACGGTACCTGCGAAATACGGAACCTTTTCAAGGATTTCACCGCTCTTTTCCCATAAGCCTCCGTGGAGGAGAATGCGGGCAGTGACGGCCATGACCACAGAGGCCGCGGTTATTCTGACGAACGATTTTCCAATCCGTCTTGCATCCACTCTCTTTATTTTCTTTCTGAGAAAATAGGAAAGCAGAGAAAAATTGACCCATGACGCAAGCGCATTCGCGAGGGCAAGTCCGGCATGCTTCATGGGGCCCATAAGCACCAGACTGAAGAGGATGTTCGAGATCATGCCCACAGTCGCAATCTTGACAGGCGTCCTCGTGTCCTGCATTGCGTACAAAGAGGAGGTGATAACCCTGACGCCCACAATCGACCATATGCCAAGGGAATAAAACAGGAGGGCCTCCGACGTCCCCTTTGTCGCGGCATAGTCGAAGCTTCCCCGCTGGAACAGGAGGTTGACTATGGGCTCCCGGAGGGCGATCAGGGCAGCCATGGAGGGGACGGAGATAAAGAAAAGCATTCTGAGGGCGAAAGAAAAATCCTCCCTGAGGCTTTCGATATCGCCCCGCACGGCATGCTCGGACAAAGTGGGCAGGACAGCCATCCCCATTGCGACCCCGAACATGCCTATCGGAAACTGGATAAGCCGCATGGAATAATAGAGATAGGTTATGCTTCCGGAGGGTAGAAAGGAAGCGAGGATATTACTAACCAGTATATTGATCTGGTTTACGGCCAGTGCCAGCGTGGCCGGAACCAGCAGTATCGCCATCTTTTTGAGGCCGGGATGTCTGAAAAAGGGGGCGACACCCAGTCTGTAACCCTTCCTGAAGAATGAGGGCAGCTGGAAGAGGAACTGCATCAAGCCGCCTATCAGCACTCCCACGGCCGCGACGAGGATGGGCCTCCTGGCTATGGACGCGAAGAACACTATGACTACGATAAGGCTTATGTTGAGCATCGCCGGGGCAAGGGCTGGGATGAAGAATATTTTCTTCGTGTTCAGTGCGCCCATGGCGAGGGCCGCAAGGCTGACGAAAAGGAGAAACGGAAACATTATCCTCGTAAGAAGGACGGTAAGAGAAAATTTCTCGGGTGACTTGAGAAAACCGGGTGCAATGACCGTCACAAGTGCCGGGGCGAAAATAATTCCGAGCAGGCAGATGATCCCCACGACAATGACAATGAATGAAAAGGTTATCTTTACCAGCTTCCGGGCCTCCTCTTCGCCCTGTTTCTGACGATACTCGGTCAGCACCGGAATGAACGCGGCCGACATCGACCCTTCGGCGAAAAGAAGGGCGAATACCATGTCCCTCGCGAAACCCAGAATCCGGCTTATGAGCGTTGCAGCAGACATGGCGCCGGCTGCCCTGGCTATCTTACCCCTCTGATCCATGGTTAGCGCTAATTATAGCAAAAGAGCGGAACCTCGCAGAACGCCTGTCTTTCCAGACGGGCACTGCCCGGGGAGGTCTTCTCCGGAAATCGGCTGCCCTTCAGGATAAGGCACCTTCAGAGCTGGGGAGAGTCAGGGTCAGGGTTTTCAAGCAGATACTTCTTAATCTCCAGGATAAACCTCTCTCCATACCGCTGAAGCTTCGCGTCGCCCACCCCGCTGATCCCCCTCATGTCCGGCAATGTCGAGGGATAGCGTCTGGACATCTCGCGGAGGGTCTTGTCGGAGAAGATGACGTAAGGAGGAACTCGATTTTCTTCGGCCATCTCCTTCCTTAGCCTGCGAAGCCGTCCGAAAAGGTCTTGATTGTAAGGTCCGGAACCAACCGTTTTCTCCTCTTTTGTCTTCACCGGTTCCAGCCTCCTCAGCGCCCGCGCCTCCATCTTTCCGTAAAGCACGTCCGTTCCCTTGCCGGTGAGCTTCAGCACCGGGTAGGGGTGGCCTTCCCGCCGGAGCATCTCCTGTGCAAGAAGTTCATCGACGAGGAACCTCCAGTGCTTCTTGTCCCTGCCCTTGCCCGCACCATACGTTTTTATCCGGTCATGTCCAAGTTCACGGAGCCGCTTGGTATCTGCACCGGTGACGATGTCTACAATGTGGCCACTTCCGAACCTCTGGTTAGTCCTCGAAATTGCGGACATCAGTATCTGTGCCTCCACAGTGATATCGACCTGTTCCACGGAGCCCGTGCATATATCGCAGCAGCCGCAGTTATCCGCCGGATAGTTCTCGCCGAAGAATCCGAGCAGCTGTCTCCTCCTGCAGACATTGTGGGATGCATACTCGACAACCTGGTTCAGCTTTTCAATCGCGACGGATCTTTCATTCCCGTCCTCCATTCTGTCGATGAAATAACGGATCTTCGGGATGTCCCCCCTGCTGAAAAGTAGCAGGCAATGGGCCGGCTCGCCGTCGCGCCCGGCACGGCCGGTCTCCTGGTAGTAGCTCTCCAGATTTTTGGGAAGGTCCGCATGGAGGACAAACCTTACGTTCGACTTGTCTATCCCCATTCCGAAGGCAATGGTCGCCACGATGACCTGCACTTCATCCCTGTTGAAGGCCCCCTGGTTTCCGTTTCGCTCTTCCGAAGATAAACCGGCATGGTAAGGGAGGGCCTTGATCCCTCCGGAAGCCAGGAAGCCCGCCGTTTCCGTCACTGAGTCACGGGTCGTACGATAGATAATGCCGGACTCTCCCCGATGCTCCCTGAGGAATTGAAGCAACTGGGATCGTAGCTTCGCTTTGGGCTTGACCTCATAAAAAAGGTTCTCACGGTTAAATGAGGCCCGGACAATATAAGGGCACCTGAGGCCGATTCTGTTTATGATGTCTTCCTGGACTTTGTGCGTAGCCGTCGCGGTGAAGGCCGCTACAGGTACGTCGGGGAATTCGTTCGGGATGAGAGAGAGGCTTAGATAGTCCGGCCGAAAATCGTGGCCCCATTCGGATATGCAGTGGGCCTCGTCTATGGCGAAAAGCGAGACGGGGAAGCCTTTCAGGGTTTCAAGGAAATGGGGCATGGCGAAACGCTCGGGCGCGATATACAGAAGTTTTATCGTATTCTGTTTCAAGGCGCGGTATACATCAGACATTTCCTGTGCGGTCATGGAGCTGTTCATAAAAACAGAAGGTATCCCGTTTTCACGGGCCGCATCGACCTGGTCTTTCATCAGGGAGATAAGAGGGCTGATCACTACGGCAGTGCCCTCCCTCATCTTCGCCGGAAGCTGGTAGCAAAGCGATTTTCCCCCTCCGGTGGGCATTACCGCAAAGACGTCTCTTCCTGCAAGGACGTTCCTGACGATATCTTCCTGGTTGGGCCGGAACGTCTGAAAACCGAAAACTGTTCTTAACGTGTCGAGCATGGCCCTGATGTCCCCTCTTTGTAACCCCGAATGTCGATCACCGCGCCATATTTTAGCACTACCATGAGTTTTTTTACAATAACAACAGAAGGAGATTCTCTTATATCATCTGTCTCCGGTTTAAAAGAAATACCCCATATAGCTATTCTTTTATCTTTAAGTTCTTTTTTCTGAT
>JARRRI010000104.1:0-3859 GCA_037380845.1 Candidatus Sulfobium sp.
CGCCAGCAGTACGGACTGTTCGTTGGTCCCGTTGTCTATCACCCGGGGATCTTCGGCCGGAGCAATCCTGATGATCTTATTATGAGAGCTGTTCAGGTTCAGATAGATCGTATCCCTCTCCCGGTCCGTATGCATCCAGGACATCATATCGACCGGCTCACCGTGGGCATTGCAGAGGGTGCGGAGGAAATACCAGACCGTGCTCCCGGGCTTCTCGACGGCCGCCAGGCGCGTGAGCTGAAGCATCAGGGTATTGAAGTCCAGGTTATTGTCGATCTCATAGATCTTACGGCTGTAGAACAGCCAGACCTTTCCGTCTTTCGTCTTGAAGAACTTCGCGCCGGCGCCATTGTTAAACCACCTGAATATATGCTCCGCCAGTCTGAGCGGATCCGCCTTCTTGATTCCGGCTTCGCCGCCGAACATGTCGGAAATGTTCTTGTAGAGGTCCGCGGCATTGTTCACCAGTTCTTCTACAGCCTTGACGGATATGCCAATGGCTTTTGCCGCCATGTCGAGATAGACTTCTTGGTCGGCCGTCGACGCGATGGCGTTCAATGCCTGCGGCAGCTTCCTTAGTTTGAAGGCCTCCAGCCGCTCCTTCACCTCGGGGATCTGCTTCAGGAGATGGAGTTCCCAAGCCAGGGGATCGAGAGCGTCCTCTTTCATAGATCTCAGTATCGTCCTGATCTCGACTGCCGTCTTTCTATCTCTGAGGAGGCCCTGGATGAATTCGTCAGGATCTTTCGCATTCCCCGGATGAATAATTATCCGTAAGGTCACGTCGCTCTCTCTGAGCGCCGTGCAGATGAATTTGATATGGTGGGCTCCCCCCGTGTACTTCTTATAGTTCTCCTGCTCGTCAAGATCGAACCAGAGATATAGCGTCTTCCCTGAATAGAAATTTTTCAATAACGTCATCTGCTCCTGGCTGGGTGCGCCCGCGGTCCCGAGGACGTTCTGTACCCCAATATCCCGGAGGCTCGCCTCGTCGTTCTGTCCTTCCACGAGAAATGCATCATGTGTCTTGCCAAGAACGGCATGATTAAGGAACCAACTCTTTTTGACGTTTTCCAGCATAAGACCCCGGTACTTCTTCTGAGGGTCCTTGCATGTGAAACTGAGGACCTTGCCAGTATGATCACTAACCGGGAAGATAACGAGTCCCTTCCAGAAATAATCCTTCGGCTCAATCTTTCTTTCTTCTTTGTCCTTATCCTTTGCGAGCCCGTATTTGACGACGTCGGTCGCAGGGATTCCAACCTCCTGGAGGAAGGCGAGCAAGCCATTTGTAGAATAGCCGACTCGCATCTTCTTCAGCGTGTCGAGTTTGTGTCCCCGCTTTCCGATGAACCACTCCTGAGCTGCCGAGTCCCCGAGCATCGCATCGTGATAATATTCGGCGGCCAGCCGGTATATCTGCTCCTGAAGACTCTCCGCCTTTTCTCTTGGCCGGGCCGATTCCCTCTTGTCGCTCAGCTCAATATGGGCCATGTCCGCAGCGATCTTGAGTGACTCGCTCCGTTCAACTTGCCGGTATTCCTCGATGAAATTGAAGACGTCGCCGGTAGATTCGCAGGACCAGCATTTGTATTTCCTTTTGTTATCGTAAATTGAAAAACAATCATGATGTCCGCAGAAGGGACAACTTTCAAGGTGAGGACCTTTCATGGAAAGACCTGTCTCTTGCGTGATCACGCTCAACAGGTCTAGCGTGTCTTTTATGCGTTCGAAGTCAGTCAAGAGCCGGCATTATCCTTCCGTTTCCTTTTCCTCCACAATGTTCAGGTCATCGTCAATTACAAGGTGATTGGCACATTCAAGGCATATAGAGATAGGCTCCCCTTCCGGAGTTACGACCAGGGTCCTGTGTTCCTCGCAAAAGTACCCTTCACAGTAATAAGCCCCCGCGCCGTGCATATCGCCGCAGGCATAGGAAAGTCCTCGATTAATTTTCTTGCCGCAGCCCGGATGATCACGAAATCCCGAGAAGTTGTATCCTATCGGCCGACCCCGGCTATCGGTTCCACAGTTACCCCATCCCATTAGACATCCCTTTGTAAAGAATTGGTTTTCTATTCGCCGGCACGTAGAGAGGATGGATTGGCTCCCCCTGCTTCGTTATGTCAAGGCAGGTGGGAATAATACCGTTTAGGTTGAGCATCTCCATAACTGGTGACGACCGGCCTAAATGTTGTCCGTCATTTCCCCAGGCCGCCACAACGTTGGTCATGCAAAGTAAGCCGTATCCCCAAGACTTGGCAAAATTAATACAGCGTGTAACGGTATTATCATTCCTGACCTCATCGGCCTTGGATGGATTCAGACCAATGAACTGCACATATCCCGGTCGCTCAGGGAACATCGTCAGGTCACGCCAGAGCGTGTAACGATATTGCCGGCAAGGAGAGAATATGGTCTTCCTTTCAGAAACAATCGACACAGCCCCTCCTTTCGTAGATCCTTCTCCTTCCCTCATACCAGTCCTTGCAAAAAATCTTCCTCACGTGATAGACTGCTGGCGACGATTGCTAATTGGGCTCCCAGGAGCCCTTTCTTTTTGTCCCCTGTCTTTTCTTTTAACTTAATCTTTTCCATCGCTCTGCTAGAAAACGGCTTCTTCCTTGACTTCATCCAGGCGTCTGAAGTGCTTACACGTGCAACCTTCAAACTCGCTTCCAGGCATGATGATGACGTTTCGAACCCTGCAGAATGGGCACAAGGCGACAAAGTAATTAAACTCGGCGTTATAAATGGCGGAATCGGTTTTAGCAGGCATTGTCAGTCCCTCCTATCCTCCACCGCCGGCAGCATTTTAGTTTGCACTGCGGCCTCGAGGATCGTTTTGCCGGTGTTCGGAATGAGGATCTGCCCGAGGAAGGCGCCCTCGAAGGTCTGTGAACCGGTTTCGATCATCGTGATAATGCCCTTTATGCCGTCCCTCAGGACAGAACAAACGCTTATCTGAGCCTGATTCATAGCCTGGCGCTCATGTTCCTGGCGTGTCTTCCGCATCCGGCTCGGATTATATGGATGCTCTTTCAGCCAGGCAGCGGCATATCCCTGATAGCTGGATTTATACGTTACGTCACGTCCTCGGTAGCTGAACTGTACGATCAATTCACCGGCTTTGTTGTCGATCATCGTCCCGAAACGATCGCAGCCGAAGTTCATCAAGATCTTGCGCAGGTCATCCAATGCACCCGCGCCACTGGTGGCTTTTTCGTATGGCAGACTCATCCGATTCTCCTTTCAATTACACCCCGCATACAAACACCTTCTCCTTTTCCTCCATCTGCCGGAGGATCTCCTGGTCGTAAATCTTGAAAAGCCGAAAGGCTGCCATGCGGGCCTCGTGCTCGTCGACGTGGGCGTGGGCTATCCTGCCTTCGATCGTGCTGACGAAGAGCGGGACGGGCGGATCGTTCTCGGGGATCCTCGCCAGGATATGAAAAACCGTGTCCCCGAGGATGAACCGCTCCAGGTAGTAAATATGCCGGGAATAGATGCCGTCATCACACCGGTCGCAGGTCCTCTTTTCCCGCGGGGCAGTGTGCCAGCACAGGTCGCAAGGGCCGTTATAAGCGCAAATGGAACACTGCGTCCAGTATCCCTTCCCGCCGCATCGATAACAAAGCTTCGTGATGATCTGCCGGTCCCATCCGTCGGGACGACCGTGTCTGCGCAGGATGCGGTCCTTGAAGCGGTAGAAATAATCCTTCTCGGGATAATCCCCCGCGTTGGCTTTCCTCATCAGTTCTATGTGCTCGGCCGGAATCATACCATCACCGTTTCCCTGTTTGTGTGGCCAATATGGAAGCCGCTGCACCAGTGGCATCCGTAGGCCCACTGTCTGAAG